>NZ_JAWJZZ010000001.1:0-763693 GCF_036452135.1 Sorlinia euscelidii
TCTATGAAGTCCGCCCGACAGAAAATGTTTATAGCGTCGAGGAATCGCTACAATTTGCCATGAGTGTGCTGCCGGCAGGTGAGGCGAGAACCCAGATGCGCACAGCATGGCTTTCATCGCGCACGTGGACATCCTCTATGTGGCATCCACCAGAATGATTCCCGTCGAGCAGATTATCGGCGTGAGAGAGCTGCGTCTGGTGAATGGCAGGTTCGTACCGGGCGACCTCACACGTAACCCGAATTACATGTTCGATGAACCACAGGTAAACCCTAATCCGCTGCCAATAAGAAATGCGACAGTTGAAGCCGCCGCAGTGGCGGAAGACCCGGAAGGGGCCGGCTTTATACCCGGGCCGATCGCCTCTATGGTATGTAACGCGAAACCCCAACGTCTGGCGCATCCCAGACCGATAGCTGCCCCCTGCAGGTAAATAAGCTTTCTTTCGACGCGCTTTACGGCAAGACGGTCGCGAAATTGATCGCGGCCGGCATCCTTATGGGTTCGACCTCAGGGCAACTGCTCGTCGTACCCGGACATGATGAGCTTTAAACCGCGCATCACAATCCCGACGACATGGCCGATCACGAACAGAGGACGATGAAGTCGGGATATTGTACAAACGACTGCCAAAGACGCGTCGAACCATACCTTTATTTTCTGAGAAAATCTTTTCAAATAATCCATCAATCTGGCTTTTTCTTCACCTTATAAATATAATAATGGAGGTTAACATGAGAGTTCTAGCCGCCTCGCTTTTTGTCATCTCATCGTTGTTCGTTTCGATAGGCCACGCTGAAGATACGCAAAAAAAACTCTATAAAATATCTTTCGATCCGAAGGAGAAAGTTTTCGCCGAAGGCTTTCCAATTGCGGGTGATGACAGTGACTTCCTCCATTTCGTCGCCGGTTCGTCAGTAAGGGAGGGACGCGCCCGCTTCATTCCTCTTTTCGACCATCTTTATGTCGTGATGGAACGCGCCGAGCAAATAGCCAACGCTAACCCTGGGACGCCGCTTTACGTTTACGAGGTCCGACAGACACCAAATTTCTATAACGTGATGCGATCTCTTCAATTTGCCAGTACAGCCATTCCAGACCCTGAAACAACTCTCAACATTCGTCACGTGATGGAAGCAGAAAGACACTCACTCACCTATGCCTGGGCGGCGACCAGTTCGATCACGAGCGACCAGATTGCGGCGGTATATATCTATGGTGACCGTCATAATCCTCGGGGTTTGACCCATCTGGCTGATAATGAAGATTATATTTTGCCCCGGCGCAGGTGAATCCTCAACCCCTGCCGGTACGCAACGAAACATTGAATAATCTCGATGTTGCCGTAGAGCCGCACGGCGCTGGCTACATGGCGGCCTTTGTCGCCAATATACCGTGTGACCCGCAATCAAAACGCCTCGGCACATCATCTTCTTCACATCAGTGCACGCCTCTTGAGAACCTTCCGATCGAAACGGTTTATCAACGGACGATCGCAAAAATGATTGCTGCCGGCATCCTTATGGGTTCGACCTCAGGTCAGCTTTGGAGTGCGCCAGGTCATGACGAGCTTTAAGTCCTGACCTCGCGCGTGTCTTGTCACGTCTATCGCCCGGAAAAACCTTCACCCATCCGCGATAGCTGAAAATATCGGTCCTGCCGCGAAAAGTGTCTTCAGAGTGACGCGTCAATGACGCGGGCAGGACCAGATGTTCGCAGAGATCCGAATTCACCCCAAGCTCACGGAATCAAAAATCCCATGAAACTTCTCAAAGCCTCGCTCTTCATCGTGTCGACGGTGTTTACTTCAGTGAGTTACGCCAAAACCCCGCCTTTGGTCGTCTACACCGTATCCTTCCAAGCGCCGGAAAGCGTCTTCTCTTCAGGCATGACAAGCATCGGCACGGAGAGAGATCTCAATCGCTTTTTAGCAGGTAAAGGTGCGGCGGGGGAAAGATCCGCTTATCTCCCTCTGACAGAATCGTTGAGTCACGCGACGAGAATCAGTGAGATGCTGACGCGGGTCAAGCCTCATCGCACGATCTACCTCTATTATGTCCGCCCGACGAAGAATTTCTTCAACGTCACCGATTCATTTCAATTTGCCGAGGAAGTCCTACCCCTGGAGAGGCAAAACGAGAATTGCGCGATATCTGGTTCGCGACGAAATATTGGGTGGCGGATGAATGGGCGGCGAGCGCCTCGATCTCCAATCAACAGGTTGTGGGCGTCAAAACCCTCGCGTGGCACGACGATGTCCCGGAATTTGGCGCGTTTATCCCGAACCCGAATTATATTTCGGCAGTGTCGGAAGTGAGCCAGAGCCCGATGCCGCCGCGAAACACGTCAATCGACGCTGTCGAAGTTGCGGCAAATATCAAAGACATCAATGCCATACCTGCTTCAATCGCCGAAATGGCTTGTTCTTCCCAGCAGCTCGACCTCGCATCATCTCCGACAAGCACATGCCTGCCGCTTGAACGGCTGTCGGCGAGCAAGCTTTTTGAACGAACAGTCACCCAAATGATCGTCACCCATGTTCTTCCGAGATTGGGATCGGGCCACATCTGAAGCGTCATTGCCCCCCAGGAGGTTTGACGCCGCGACCCGGCCCTTCCGACTTGATAAGAAAAGAAGCGTCCCTGAACGCGGTAATTCGATTGTGATCCTTGAGAGAAAAAAAGCAGGCACGAGTTTGATATGACCGCTTTTCTGATAAAAACTTTCCTGAAACACCTTATCGTCTCTATCGTCGCGGTGGCAGGGATCACATCGACATCTGTTGCCGATACGCCGCCCCACGTCGTCTACATATTCACAGCCTCACCACCGGAAACGATTTTCGACAATGGCTTCATTGCGAAAGGCACGGATCATGATTTTATTCGCTTCATCTCCGGGGTCTCCGTGGCGGATGGCACATCGGCTTATCTGGTATTGAATGACTCCCTGGAACGAACCCTGGCCGCCGCCAGGGTTCGTCTGATTCAGCGGCCTGACGTCGCCTACTACCTTTACGCTGTCCGCCCATCCAACTCATTTTACAATGTGATGACGTCCCTCCTTTATGCGCGGTCAGTTCTACCGGACGGCGATACCCGTCAAAGGGTAAGCGTCATGCTGGTCGGCATGCGACCCTATGATATCTGGGCAGCCCGCGACTATGTTTCCGGAAGTCAGGTTTACCGGGCGAGACGCCTTTATCTGAATGATGGTCGGGTGACCCTCGGTACCGTGATCTCCAACCCTCTTTATCTGTTCGGTCGACCGGAAGTCAGCCCGCATCCCATGCCGATCAGGAACCGATCGGATGATACCGTCCTGATGGGCGAGCAAGCGCACCAGGTTGGTTTTGTCCTTCTTGGAATGGACCGTATGGGTTGCGGTGCACAGCGACCCCATTTCAAAGTCGCCCGCGGGGATCGATGCACCTCTGCAGAGAAGCTCTCTTTCGCGGCGCTTCACACCGAAATTGTTTCTAAACTCATCGCCCTGAATGTTCTGTAAAGTCTGACGACAGGGCAAGCCGAGACCGGGCCCAGGCACAATGGGTGATAAATCCGACACCTTTATTTGCTCGATGTCATCAATTTATTCGAAAACCTGCCTGATTACCGCACATCGAAACTTGATCCGCTTTCAAGTGAAGAATCTGTAAGTAAAGAGCTATATAGGTGATATTTTCTTATCATTTCCAAAAAAAAAAGAGATATTGAAATGAATGTTTTTCGCGCAGCCTTCGTCCTGCTGGCCCTATTTACAGGCTCCGCCAGCTACGCTCTCGACCCGCCAGGTAGGGTTTATCGTGTCTCCTCCCGCGCGCCGGCAGACGTGTTCACGTCCGGGTTTCCGGCTGAGGGAAATGATCTTGACCTTCTGCGATATGTCTCCGGGGCTTCAGTTGTTGATGGCACGTCAGCCTATATTTCGACGACCCAGATATCACGTCACGCGGTCGCCTTCGCTATGATATTTGCACGGGCCTTCCCGACAGTGCCCGTCTATATATATTTGGTTCGTCCAACTGAAAATTTTTACAGCGTCGCGGCGTCAATGCGTTACGCGCAGGAAGTCTTGCCCAATCCCGAGGTGAGAGAACAGGTCAGCGCAGTCGCTCTTGCGACCCGGGGTCAGGAAAACGGTCATTGGGCAGCGCGCGGCGGTATCAGTCCTGAGCAGATCTTTGGCGTGAGGCGATTTTACTGGGACGACGGCAGTCCTCCAAGACTAGGTGACCTCATACAGAACGCTAACTACCTTTTCATGCCGCCCGCCACCAATCATTCTCCGATGCCCGTGCATAATGCAACCGTCACCGCTGCTTATGTCGCGGAGGCGGTTCACAGCGTCGAGTTTTTGCCCGCCGCGGTCGCCAATATGGGATGCGACCAGTCGCCTCGGCAATGCAGAAAGGCTTTTGCAAGCCACTGCATCCCGGTTCATCCCATTTCTTTCGCGCAACTTCGTTCAAAAACAGTGGCAAAAATGATCACTTCCGGCATCCTCATGGGTTCGACCTCGGGCCAACTCCTGGTTGAACCCGGACATGATGAACTCTAAGCATCAAAGCTATTCAGCTTCAGCATCACTCCGTCACGCATTAAAGACTCAAAATATCCAATCAAAAGAAGTCGGTTTAGAGAAACGACCATGAAACTAAGATATGCCCTTGCCCTGATCACGATCCTGTTCGTCCCACAGATCAGTCACGCTCAGTATCCCATCGTCGCCGTATTCCGATTTTCAGGTCGGCCACCGGCGGATGTTTTCGTCAACGGCTTTACTGCAGAGGGAAATGATAATGACCTTCTTCGCTTTGCCTCGGGCGCGTCACTGGAGGATCAGACATCAGCTTACATCCCGACCACGGCATCAATGATATTTGCGTTAGACCTTTATCGACGGTTTTACCAATACCATCCTGATACTGAGATTTACCTTTACGCGATCAGGCCGACCACCAATTTTCACAGTCTCTCAATTTCCCTACATTGGGCAATGACTATTTTGCCAGATCCTGTAGCGCGACAGGAAGCTCAGACACTCCTGCTCTCTAGACAGAGATTTCATGAGTGGGTGGCTGTCGGAAGCATCACGCCGAACCAGATTGGAGGCGCTCAAAGGCTTCACGTCGTCAATGGCAGCGTTTTGGCGGACCCCCCGGAGAGAAACCCGAATTACGAATTTTTACCGCCTTCCGCCAATCTTAACCCTTCGCCCTTTCATGATGCGGTGTACCAGGAGGTGCAGCTCGCCGACGGGGCTGTCGGCATGTTTTTACTGCCCGCGTCATTGAACAATATGGGATGTGACCGTGCGCCTCAACGCTCAAAGGTCGCTCGGGATGACTCGTGCCTGCCGACTCAGAAACTCTCCTTCGAGGCGCTTCGGTCAAAGACAATTGCGGGAATGATCGCCTCCGGCATTCTTCCAGCCCACGCACCTGTCTGAATTCTAAGACAGTCGGATGCTGTAGAGACAAAAGCGTATGCGCCCTTGATTGTCCGAAACGCGCCCAGTCAATCACGGACACATTTGATGGCAGACGCTTTTCTCACAGCCGCACAATAAAAACGCCAATCGTAACACTCAAATCCTGAAGAATGACATGACCCATGAAATTTAAAGCTGCCATCTTCCCCATTGTGACGATGATGCTCACGGCACCGGGTTACGCCAAGCCGCCTCCCGTCACCTATCGTCTCTCGATTTACGCACCTGGGCTCGTCTTTGAACGTGGATTTACCGCGAGGGGACAAAATTATGATTTCCTCAGCTATATTTCCGGAGAGTCGATTGACAGGGATACTTCCGGATATCTGGTAACGACATCCTCTCTAAACGGAGCGATCAACCTCCTCAGACGACGTCTTAGAACCCACCCCACGGAACGATATTACCTTTACACCGTCCGCCCCACGAGCAATTTTTACAATGTTGCCAGATCCCTCAACTATGCACGAGACAATTTGCCTGACTCGCCCGCCAGAGAGCAGGTCAATACATTATGGTTCACAACGAACTGGCACCGAGAGGAATATTGGGTCGCACGCGACAGAATCTCTCCCGACCAGATTTTGGGAGGGCAGACAATCTCGATAGATGGTCGGTTCGTCCATTTTGGAGACTACTTTCAAAATCCGGATTACGTATATGCCCCTCCCGTTGTGAGTCGTCGATTGATGCCGATCCGGGATAATCCAGTCGGCGAGGTTTATGCCGTTGAAGAGGAGACAAGCACAGATTTCGTCCCGGCGGGCGTCGATAATATGGTTTGCGAGGCATCTCAGCAGCGCAGCGCGGCGCCACGATCGGAACAGTGTTTGACGACGACGAAGCTCACCTTCCAACAGCTTTTGACGAAGACAGTCTCAAAGTCGATCGCAACGGGCATTCTCATGGGCTCGACCTCAAACCAACTTTTCGTCGAGCCAGGTCATGATGAGCTTTAACGCCTCATATTGAAATCTTACGGGAGAAATATTCAGCGTTTTTCGCCCACTCCATTACCTGGCCGGGCGATTGCCAGAGACGTCATGCGTGCGGAGACTTAAACGCAAATCCATCCGACCCCGTAATTCTTTTGGAACGTGAGGTTAATCGGAGGTAAATATTTATATCATCGCACGATATCCTTAACTGAAAAAATTTTGTAATTTTTTTGACCCTTTTTATGCTTTACAATAGCCAGTGCCTAATAAAAAAAAGAAGGAGCGCGCAAATGCAGAGTATTAAATTCCGCGCATTGATTTTGGCAGCGGCATTGTCCGGGCCAACAATGGCATCAGCTGAAATTCCCGTACCAATCGAATGCCCGCCCAACTCAGTGCACGCGTGGGCGGGGAAATATACGGGCCATATTATTTCAACATTTGCGGGCCTTGCTTATAATCAAAATTATGTTCATTTCCTACTTGAAGATTCAAGTCATAATCTTGAATGCGTAAAGCAGAATTCGTCTAATCGAAGCGTTGTCGCGACCGCCATCAAAGCGATGGTTTTTCATCAGGAAGTCACGATTGACAAGGACAGTCAACAGTGGATGACAAAAATTTCCTCCTAAGTTCAGGGAAGAAATCGGAACAATAGAGAAGTGGGTTTTCCAGATCATTCCATAATAAAAAATCTATTCTGAACTTTCAGCAGGATCGAGAATGATCATGAGACATATAGCGTTTTTTTCAGGATTAACTGCGATTTTAGTCAGTATGGCGACGATCGCGGAGGCCACTCCGGAGAAAGTTTTTCGCTTTTCCTTATTGGCACCTGAGACGATATTCGCCCGAGGTTTTACCGCTCCCGGCCATGACAGGAGCTTCCTCCGACATGCTTCCGGCAACTCCGTTTATTCGGGGGACACGATTTATATTTCGACCTCAGACTCCCTTAATGAGTCGCGGCGAATGCTACGTATCTCCCTTCAACGACATCCTGATGTACCTCATTACCTGTATGTGATCCGCCCAACGACAGATTTTTACGATATGCCACGCTCTCTCATGAATGCGATTCAATGTTACGAGGATGGCGTGTCACGTCGGCGAGCGCGCGCCCTCTGGTATCGCTTTCATCTTCAAAGAGAGTGGTCAGCACTTGGCGGTGTTCCGCCCGAACTCATCCATGGCGCTTACCGTGCGCAACTTATAAATGGTGGCCTTGTCCTTTCTGATTGGATGCCAAACCCGCATTACCTTGAGGCCGACGCTGAAGTGAATCCGGACCCAATGCCCATGGACGACATTGTGCCAACCGCCGGCTATATTGAGAATGGCATTCAACAGGGGGAATTTATGTCACTATCCTTCAGCGTCGGTTGCGACAATATGCGACTTAGAGCATCCCCCGACAAACATTGTGAGCCAGCTGAACGCATCTCGCTCGATGACCCCGTCTCCACTATCGAAAAGGAGGCGTTAAACTGACGACCTTGTTCGGGATCTCACCGCCGCACGCCGCGCAGAAATTGGAGGAAAATGGCTCAAAAATCTTGTTTACTCCAGTAAATGTCTTTTTTTATTCTGATTTTTTGGGTAAAATCGCGCAGTAATTATCTCGTCAAAACGCTATCATTCTATTATAACGGTAATAAGAATATAATGCATCGTTGGGACGGATCCTCGTGCCCGGCAGGATGATGACTCAAGTGTGCCTCATGGGTCTTTTTAAGAAGGCGACCATGCCTAAGTTTTGATTAGCAACTTTATTAAGCGCCTCAATATTCACCCTATTACGGTAAATAGAAATTTCAATAAAAATAAGGATTAAGATGATGCGTTTCCCTCTTTATAAAATACTCTCCCTTTCGGCCTTCCTTTTCGCTTCGGGCGCCGCATGCGCCGCCGATGTTGACTGCCCCTCTTCCTTAACGATTTCACAGGGCGAGCATAAAGGCCATTTGCGACAGACTTTTTCAAAGATTGGCGGTAATGATCAAGATGTAACCTTTCTCTTCGAGGATAAAGACGACAAGAAACTTTATTGTATCCATCAGAAATTCTCAGATAGCCCGAATGTCCTTTCCGTCGCCGAAAAAGCGTACTTACTGCATAGTGAAGTCGCCATTATAGCCAAAAATCCTAATGTTCTATTCAGCATAGGCTTTAGCTTGAATTGACAATTAAGCTGGTCGGTCAAATCGGGTCCTGATCTTCGCTCTCCTGCGTCAAAGCGCTTCATGCCGCCGACGCTTGGGAGGGGCGATCACCGTGAAACTCTGATGTCTCACGATCCTGTTTTGATCCACCTTCCTTAAAGTTGATTCTTTTCAAAGTTGCGCTGCAGATAGATTGGGAAAGCCAGCGTTTCTCCTGTCTTTCATAAATGTCATACGGCCCATTATTTGCCGACCATATGGCCGTCACTTTTCAGTAATAACGCGAAACGAGATGGGTTTTTACCAGAAGGACAGGCGAGAAAGGACGGTCATTCACCAGTTCGGAATGATCAGCCGCGAAACTTTTTGAGAGAACCGGATAACGGACATCACATTCAAATTTAAAAAACGATTATAAGGACAAAAAAATGCGTCTCAAATTTCTATCCGCCTTGGCGGTTACTCTTGCAGTCTCGTCGCCTGCAATCGCATCAACATCGGCACTCTGGTGTGATTCCAGTCATCCAAACATTACTGCCGGTCAACATCAGGGACGGCTTACAGGTGTGATTGTGCGAAATGACTGGGATCAATCCTATATCAATTTCGTCTTCAACAACGACAGCGATCACCTCAATTACTGCATCAGACAAAACATATCCAATAGTAATATTGTCAATATCGCAATGCGCGCTTTCATTTTGTCGGGCAAGGTTAAAATTCAGGTAGAAGGTGATCGATGGTTTACTAAGATCGGCCTCAGCCCTGATGCCTGAAGCTGATTTGAGTCACGGCGTCGCGTTGCCCAGTCTTTACGGCGCCGTGAACATCGTCAGCAACTCCCAATAACCAGCCGGATGACAGACCTATTTCTATCACAGTCGTCGCAATGACTTGACGACTTTCATATCAGGTCTGTCATCCGCAGTCATATCGACGATCATCGACGTGGCGCAGCTTTATACGACAGCCACGCCCTGCCACCCGCTTCAAGGATCCAACGCGCCGTCATGAAGGAAGCGCATGACGCTTTTCAAGAAAATCTCAGGCAATGCCTTTCGAGATAATGGGAGTCGAACATGAAATTTTCCTCCTTATTTTCGATCCTCGTTTTAGGATTTACCCAAGCGGCGAATGCTGCTTCAGGGCCTCAATATATTTACCACATCTCCTCCGTCATGCCGACGACGGCTTTTGATCGCGGGTTCGGCATGACAGGCGAGGACGTTGAACTTCTGCGTTATGTGTCGGGTCAGTCTGTTCTCGACGGCACAACGTCTTTCGTTTCTGCCACGGATTCATTGGATGTTGCATTGCGCATTGCAAAGCAGGCCATATTGAAACATCGCGAAATTCCATTCTAGATATATGAGATTCGACCAACAGAACGTGTCTATGATGTCACAAAATCACTCCGCAGCGCTGAGCAATATTTAAAAAATCCGGACGCCCGGCGTCAGGCACTCGCACTCAGTATGGCCTATGACTGGCAAAGATCCTGGGCCGCATATGGACAAGTGTTATCGTCACAGATTGTTGGCGCTTACCCTGTCATCCTGCTTTTCAGGGAGGAACCGTTTCTCGGCACGCTTTACCCGAATGATCGTTATATCGACGATTCGTCGTTCGTCAGTGACGACATTATACCTGCACGCGACACACCCCCTGATGGCGCATATGTCGGGGAGGAGAGTTCTCCGGGTTTTCCGATATCGCTTTCATTCAGCCAGGATTGTGAGCCATATAAACTGATCCCACCGCGCAATGTGAGATGCGGCACGGCGAAACACCTGACGATTCACGACCTGACCGGTTACTCCGTGGCAGGCCTCATCGCAACCGGCGTGCTGCAATCTCCGGGCGAGGGTCTTTTACCACAACCATTTCAACGCGACGAATTCCTCGCATTTAAACAGAAACTGAACCCTCAGCATTAGTTTCGGGAGCCTGAACAGCTCTAAGTCTGCCCGCCACCTCTTGACGCGGTGACACGAGGCGCTGGGCCGTATCTCTCAATGTTGCGGCCCTTCCCCCTCCATTATGAGGGCACCCTTCAGGGCCCGTGGAGGGGAAAGCCTCATCGTGACGTCAGTTGTCCCCGTGACGCGACAGGCGGCCGCCCCACCGCGCACACGCAACGGGCAGGACAAATAACGTCAGAAATGTCGAGGAAATCAGCCCCCCGATCACGACGCTGGCAAGAGGCTTATCCACCTCCGCCCCGGCACTTCCTGAGAAGGCCATGGGCAGGAAACCGAAACTGGCGACAGCGGCCGTCGCGATCACCGGGCGAAAGCGCGCCCGCGCAGCTTCATAGGCTGATTGCGCCACATCCATCCCGCCTTGCTGGAAAATGCGCATCTGGGACACGAGCACAACGCCGTTCAGCACCGCCACGCCGAATAACGCGATAAAGCCGATCCCCGCTGCAATGCTGAACGGCATACCGCGCAAGGTCAGGGCGAGGATTCCGCCCGATGCCGCGATGGGCAGGTTGCAAAAGACGAGCAGAGCAGCCCGGAGAGAGGATAAAGCGGAGACCAGCAACCCCAACATGAGTACCAATGCGACCGGGAGCACAATGGCGAGACGATGGGTGGCGGATTGCAGGTTTTCGAACTCGCCATGCCACGCCATATGATATCCGGGCGGCAGGATGACCCTGCGCGCGACCGCCTGCCTGGCGGCGGCCACGAAGCTTGCGACATCCCTTCCACGAATATTGGCCTGCACGATGACGCGGCGCCGAAACCCGTCCCGATCAATGCGCGAAGGCCCCTCTGTCGATTGGATGTGCGCCACCTGACCCATCTGCACCCAGCCGCCGCCATCCGCCCGCCTTATCATCAGGCGGGCAATATCTTCGGGCGATGACACGGTGCCAGCGGCAAAACGTATCTGAGTGGGGATGATCGCATTATCAGCGATGATGGCCGTACCGATATGTCCCCCGATCGCCTCGACCGTTTCGGTGATGTCACTGGCGGAAATGCCCAGCCGCGCGGCTGCATCCCGGTTCATGTCAACATGGATGAAGGGCATTGTCCCCTCCGACACGGAGGACACATCCGCCGCGCCGGGAACATCCCGCAAAGCCTGAACCGTGTGCGCTGCGAGGCGCGATAAGCGTGCCAGATCATCGCCGTAAATTGATATTGCCAGCGCCGTCCGGGTACCGGCAAGCAGGTCATCCATGCGCATCTGAATGGGCTGCGTCCAGCTATAGGCCGCATCGGGCAGATGGTCCTGCAGTGCCGCATTCATCTTTGCGACAAGCCCGGCCTCGGTTTTGGCCGTGCGCCATGTTGCACGCGGTTTCAGGAAGATAAACGTATCTGTCTCCCCCGTACCCATAGGGTCGGTCGGGATGGCGGACGTGCCGGTATTGCTGACAACCGTCTCGACCTCCGGGAAGGTACGGAGGATGCGCTCCTCCTCCGTCACGCCGCGCAGGACGGTATCAAGCGCGGCGCGTGGCAGGCGAAGCGCATTGACGAGAAGCGCCCCTTCATCAAGTTTCGGCACGAACTCGCCGCCAAGACGGGTTGCGAGCAGGAGGGACACGCAAAAAACGCTGATCGAGGCGACCAGCACCCAGCGTGTCCGCGCCGCACACCATGCAAGAGCGGGCTCATAGGCCGCCCGCATCTGCCTGACAAGACGCGTTTCCCGATCCTTCAAACCGAAGCGCAGGAAAATCGCCGCGAGGGCGGGAATGCAGAACACGCAATAGAGAAGCGCGGCGAGGAGCGCCATGATGACCGTCTGCGCCATTGGGCGAAACATCTTCCCCTCAACGCCCTGAAGGGTCAGAACCGGTAGATAAACGAGGATGATGATCAGGATCGCGAAACAGACAGGCTTAATGACGCTGCGCAGGATGTCATGGGCAAGGTCATGAAAAGCGCGACGATCCTGCACCTGATATCGGACCACGATGATATGCTCAACAACCACCAGCGCCCCATCGACAATCATGCCGAAATCAATCGCGCCGAGGCTGAGGAGATTGGCGGAGACACCTGTAACGCGCATCCCGGTCAAAGCAAAAACAAGCGCCACAGGTATGACGGAAATAATAACGAATGTTGCGCGGAGATCGCCGAGAACAAGATAGAGGACCGCGAAAACAAGGAGGGCACCGTAGATCAGATTTTCCTTAACGGTCCCCGTCGTCTCACGCGTCAATTTGTGGCGGGTGTAAAATATGTCCAGCGTCACACCTGGCGGGAGTGATTTTTTGATGGCGGGCAGGGCTTTTCCGATGGCGGCAAGCGTCGCGTTGGAGCTGGCGCCGTTCTGCATCAGCACGACACCATTCACGATTTCACCTTTACCATCCCGCGTGACGGCGCCAAGCCGCGTGCGCGTCCCCATTTCCACCTGACCCAGGTCACGAATACGGATGGCGCGCCCATCACGCGCCATCCGCACGGGGATCGCGCCAAGCTCCGACAGGGAATGGACCCGCGCACGCCCCACAATCACGCGCTGCTCATCCTGCGCGGAGACGAAACCGCCGCCGGAGGAGATGTTGTTGCTGTCGATCGCCTGGACGATGTCATGCAGGGCGACGCCATGTGCCACCATGCGGGCGGGATTCAAGGTGAGTTGAAAGGTTTCTTCAGCACCCCCATTGACGTTGACATCCACAACACCCGGGATCAATTTAAGCTGCGGCACCACTGTCCAGTTCATGATCCTGTTAAGCTGGACGAGATCATAACCTGCACCGGCAATCTGCATCTGCATGATCTCACCCATGCCGGTCGCGAGCGGGCCCATTTTGATCGTGACCCCAGGCACGGGGATCGCGTCCCGCGCCGCCTGAAGGCGCTGACTCACACGCTCCCGATCAAGATGGATGTCGGAGGAGTCAGAAAATTGCAGATAAACAACCGACACCCCACTGCGTGAGACCGAACGCAGGTCTGTAACATCCGGCAGGCCCGTCAGGCTGGCTTCCAGCGGGAAGGTAATGAGGCGTTCCACCTCCGCCGCTGCAAGACCCGGCGCTGTGACGGACACCATCACTTGTTGCGGAGAAATATCCGGCACGGGCTCCACCGGCAGGCCCGGGATAAGCGTCAGACCCCCGAGAAAAAGCAGGAAAAATGTCGTGAGGATAAAGACACGATGCGCCTGAATGCGTTTCAGCATCGCGGTCAGTCGCCGCCTGCCGCTGAAAGCAACGCAGCGCCCTTAAGCGCGAAACTCCCTTGCGTGACGATATTTGTCCCCCCGGTCAATGCGCCCTCAATAACGGTCTCGTCACCGGACTCAAGGCGCACGCGCAGCGCGATAGGTTGAAATTTTCCTTTCATCCCGATAGGGACGAAGACGACATGATGTTTCAAAATTTCCTGGATGGCGGCACGCGGCACAATGACGCCTGAAGCCTGGCGCGCCGTATCCATCCATGCATCCAACATTTCACCTGGCCGTAAAACACCATCCGGGTTTGCGATGATTGACGTCACTTTGAGTAAACCAGTCGCGGGATCGGCCACTGCGTCGATGGTCGCGATGTGCGCAATCAGCTTCGGTGACGTGTCCTGACCTGCGGGGCGCAGCGTGACGGCGCCACCCACCGCCAGCCACGCGGCCTCTTCAGGTCGGATTTCAGCAATCACCCAGACATGACTCACGTCAACCAGAGAGATGATCTCCTCTCCCTGCCTGACATCATCATTCTCGGCAGCGTTAACAGATTCGATCACCCCATCTACCGGCGCTAGAAGATGGGATGTTTCATCCGCGCCGATGCTCTCTGTCGGCGATGTAAATTCCTCCGTCAAACGATGGGTAATCAGCTTGACACGCGCTTGCGCGGCGACAAGCATGGCGCGCTGCTGCTTCACCGCCGTGTGACGCCGCTCAATTTCAGCTTGCGTCACGCTGCTGCCGCGTAATTTGAGGCCGCGTTGAAAAGCGCTTTCGGACGCCGAAAGTGCGGCATACGCGGATGCGCGTGCCGAGGCGGCCTCCGCCTGCTGCAAATAGAGCGTGTGCAGGGCGTGATCATGATATGTCACCAACACCTCGCCTTTACGCACGCGCTGCCCCGGCATAACCGCGACATGCATGACCTTCCCCTCCCCGGCAGGACGGATGCTGATGGCGTGAAGAGGATCATGCGTGACATAGGCCATGGCCGGAAGGCGCGCGGTGAGCGTGCCTGTGCGGGTCACACTGAAACGCAACTGCTCACTCGCCTGCGCGGCTTTTGAAAAGGTGACCGGCCGCAGCCAGACGGGCACATCGGCGTCAGAAGAAGCCCGACACGTTGTCACCATGCTCGCCCCCCTGACGCCATCGCGAGGGCGATCATGAAATATCGGGAAAGGCGTGATACGCGGATCATGGGAGGGTTCCTATCGCGATACAGAGCCGTATGACAGCGCTATGAAAAGCAATTTCCGACCGGTTCAGGGACATCAGCGCCCGCCAGGCGTCGTTCTGTGCGCGCAGGGCCTCCATCAGCGGCGTCTCACCGAGGGACCAGGAATGTTCCATAATTTTCGCGCGGGAGAGTGTCTGCGCCGCACTTTGGCGCGACTGTTTCAGCGCCTGACGCGCTCCATCAACCCAAGCCACGACCTGCCGCAATTCATCATGCACGGCGCGTTGGGCGGTCACTTCCGCCCGCATCGCCGCCGCCAGGCGGTTTTGCGCCGCCGCAATCTGGGGCACATTCTGCACATCACTCGGCAGGGCGACACGGATGGTCATACCCACCTGCGTGGCCCAGGGACTGGCATATTGCCCCTGATCAAGCGCGACAAGGCCGACTTCCGGATTGGGCATGTAATTATGGTGGGCGAGGTGCATCTGCGCCTGCGCGGCCACGACTTCCTTGTGCGCCGCGAGGACGCGCGGGTCCCGCATCTCCAAATCGCTCAAATGGTTAGGCCGCCATCGTGCCAGCCATCTGTCGTCAGCGTCTGATAAATTCGGCACGCCCGCTTTGCCGAGCAATGTCATCATCGCGGCGGAAGATGCGGTCTTTTCTGCTTCCGCCACCGCGATTTCAGCCCGTGCATCCGCCAGTTGGGCGGAAACAGCCTGCAAGTCCGCGGAAGTGGCCTCACCCGCTTCACAGGCTTTACGCGTGATGTCCGCCATACGTGACAGGGATTTTGCCATGGCCCTGGCGACGGTTACGCGACGTTGAGCCAATGCCACGGCTTCTGCCTGCTGTAAGACACGCACGGCGATTGAGACACGTTCAACATCGACCTGCGCCAAGGCCTTGGCCGCGTCGGCCTTCGCCACCATCTCTGTCGCCGTGCCCTGGCCGGGTAGCCAGAGAGGCACGGAAACCGTGCCCTCATAAGTGACATAACCGATATGCGTGCCGGCGGCGCGGTCATCATAGTAACTGGCTGTAAAACTTGGCCCCCCTGCAAACCAGGCGCGTGCAGCGGCAGCGCGCGCCCGCGCGGAAGACGCATTAACAGCCAGTTCCTGTCGGATCGGGTCATTATTCCAGGCGGCGGTAAGAGCCTGGCGAAACGTCATCACCCTTTCATCGCCCGCCCGCGCCCTGTCGATTGCATCAGGGCCCATCATGCTGAATGCGGCACATATCGGGAAGAAGATGAAAAAACACTGAAAGCGCGTTGAAGGCCACATGCGTCACCGCTTAAAAATATTTTGTCAGATCCGTAAATTGCGCCATCGCGTCCTCCCGCGACATTTTGCCTTCACACAAGGCATCGGTGATGCATTGTTTAAGATGATTCTGCACCAGCAGGCGTTTCGCACCGCGTATCGTGCTTTCGATCGCTTCCAGCTGCTGGGCGATATCACTGCAGGAGCGCCCGGCCTCCGTCATGTCGATGACCGCGCCAATATGGCCAAGGGCCTGTTTGAGGCGCTGTTGAATCAAAATATGGGCGTCATGTCTCATGACGCCCACCTACCCTCCCCGGGAGGGGCCGGATATGAAACTTTCTTTTAAAATGGAGAGGCGCGGATAACCTGCCTGCCCTGTCCCTGCGGCCAGCATCATAAAATAAAAGAGGGTCAAGGAACAAAATCGTCCCGACCCTCTCTCATTCTGACAATTACTGATAAGCCGGCCGCGCCCTCACCCCTGCAGATGAAAGCGCGTCTGGATCGACCGTTTACAGGTCGAAGCGGTCAAGATTCATGACCTTTGTCCAGGCTTTGACGAAGTCAGCATAGAAGCGGTCTTTCGAATCCGCTGAAGCATAAGCCTCCGCCGTCGCGCGCAACTCGGCATTTGCGCCGAAGACAAGATCCACACTTGTCGCCGTCCAGCGTTTTTTACCGGTTTTGCGGTCACAACCCTGATAAATCCCCGGCTTGCCCGGGATTTTCTCCCAACGTGTATCCATGCTGAGGACATTGACGAGGAAGTCATTCGTCAACGCGCCCGGATGGTCGGTCAGCACACCTTCCGGCGTGTGACCGCTATTAACGTCGAGGCTGCGCATCCCACCGAGGAGGACGGTCATTTCAGGGATGGTCAGATCCAGCGTGCTGGCTTTGTCGACCAACATTTCCGGCGGAGATTTTTCATCCTCCTCAAAGCGATAATAATTTCGGAAAGCATCCGCCTTCGGCTCCAGGAAGCTCATATTCTTGATGTCCGTCTGCGCCTGTGTGGCGTCGACGCGGCCCGGCGTAAATGGCACGTCAATCGTGACACCCGCCGCTTTCGCCGCGCGCTCCAGCCCGACATTACCGCCAAGAATGATGATATCCGCCAGCGAGACCTTCCGCCCGCTACTGTCATTACCATTAAAGTGGTCGCGCACTTCAACAAGCTTCGGCAGCACTTTCTGGAGTTCATCGGGGTCATTCACCGCCCAGTTATTTTCCGGCTTCAGATTGATGCGCGCGCCGTTCGCACCACCACGATGGTCCGTCGTGCGATGTGACGCGGCGGAGGCCCAGGCTGTCTTGATCAGCTCGCGGTCAGACAGTCCCGTATTGGCAATGGCGGATTTAAGGCTGGCAATGTCCGCCGCATCGACCATTTTATAATCGGCCTTCGGGAGCGGATCCTGCCAGACAAACGTCTCTTTCGGGACTTCACTCCCCACGTAACGTGATGTCGGCCCCATATCGCGGACAACGAGCTTGAACCAGGCGCGGGAGAAGGCGTCGGCAAACTCATTCGGGTGTTTCGACCAACGCTCGATGATCCGGCGATAAATCGGATCAACCTTCATCGCGATATCGGTCGTGAACATCATCAGCGGATGGCGCTTACTGGGGTCAGCCGGGTCCGTTGCGTCCGGCACAACCCGGCCACCGGATTTAGGCATCCATTGATAGGCCCCGGCCGGGCTCTTCGTCTTGACCCAATCATATTTCAGCAGGTTGTTGACGTAATTATTCGTAAATTTCAGCGGGTCGCCGGTCCAGGAGCCTTCAATGCCGCTGGTCATGGCGTCATTCGGCGTCGGGGCCCCTTTGACGCAATTATTTTTCCAGCCAATACCCTGCTGTTCGACAGGGGCATCATCAGGTGCCGGGCCGATACATTTGGAAGGCACGGCGCCATGGGACTTACCGAAAGTGTGACCGCCTGCAATCAAGGCGACTGTTTCCTCGTCATCCATCCCCATCCGGCCGAAAGCCAGACGTGTCATTTTGGCGGATTTGACCGGGTCCGGCACGCCGCCGGGACCTTCCGGGTTGACGTAAATCAGTCCCTTGACCGTTGCCGCCAGAGGCTTCTCAAGTGTGGCATTGCCGTGGGCGTCAAACTTGCCCTGATTAGCCGCCTTGGTCGGGAAAAATGTCGCGCTTGGCCCCCAATAAACAAGCTCAGACTGCCAGTCATCCGGGCGGCCGCCGACAAAACCCATCGTCTTGAAACCCATGGAATTAAGCGCAACGTCACCCGTCAAAACGATGAGGTCACCCCAGGACAGCTTCTCGCCATATTTCTGCTTGACCGGCCAGAGGAGGCGGCGTGCCTTGTCCAGGCTGGCATTATCCGGCCAGGAATTCAGCTGGGCGAAACGTTGCTGGCTGCCCTCCTCACCACCGCGCCCGTCGAGACTGCGATAAGTGCCGGCATTATGCCACGCCATACGGATGAAAAACGGCCCGTAATTACCGAAATCAGCCGGCCACCAATCCTGTGACGTCGTCATGACCTTCAAAATGTCAGCGCGCACTTCCTTGAGGTCGAGCGTGGCAAATTTTTTGGCATATTCTTTGCTGTAACCCGCCCCGTAAGGCACGTTACTCGGATTATTGAAGCGAAGCGGATTAAGATCAAGGCGGGTCGGCCAGTAAAATTCATTGGGCCTGTCAATGCCATCAGCGCGGGCAAAATTATTCGATGAAATAAGCGCGGTTCCTGAAAGAAGCAGAGCGGCGCATAAACGGGAAATTCTCATAAAATTCTCCACCTAGATTGGCTTCCTGATAAGCCGGGACCGGATTGGAAGGCCTTGCGGCGTCAATGGCCATTAGCTGATCAAATACGACGTGAGGAAACTGGAAATTGTTATATCAGTTATCGGAATTTACTCTTAACGACACCGCAGGTGGAAGCGGCGGCGACGGTTACGACATTGACCGTAACACTGGCATAGATGTAAAGATGCGTGACGACGACTTTTAAATAGACAAGCCGTCAGACACGCAGCATTCAACCAACCTTATCTTTACTGATTCTCTTACGCCGACATACTGAGAAGCCTGAACCACTCTTCCAGGATGGATTTGAGATAAACCGTGCGCAGCCTTTGAGAAGACTTGCGGGAGGACCGCTTATCGGCACGCTTCAGGGGGTTTATTTCAGGGGAAATGACAATGCCGGATATGTCTGGCGGAGGGGCACTGATGCCCTGACGGCGCGCTTTGAAGCAAAGGCTTTCACCGTCAGGACGATAAATAACTCACCTGTCAGACGGTATGACGGATGGTCCCTGAGGACACGACCCGACTTTGAATGAGTCTCTCGACGCGGGAGAAGGTCAGAAAGACAATGTCAGGTTACCTTGAAGTGACAATGCGTCGGGCTTCGCCTCGGCGACAAAGGGCTTCGTCGTGTAGGAAGCGGTTGTGGTAAAATAGACCCCCCGCATGGCGTGAGCCGCATAGGCCACAGATGTTGTCGTGCTATGGTCAAACATGCGGGCGTTTCCAGCCTGCAAACTGCGCATCGCAGCGGGACCAATTTTATTATATGTGAAGCCAATTGATAACATATCCCGCGGGCGACTCTTCAACGGTCCGATTGTGTAGATCGTGGCGGCGTAATCGTCTGTGAAAATGTTCCTCCGGCGATCCGCGTGGTCGGTCTTAAGCTCGATATACCACCCACGATAAGGATTTTTCGGGTCTGGCTGCAGCAATTGCCGGTCAAGAACGACATACCAGGCATTATTGCTGGCGCTGAACTGGTTCGTGCGGAAATCCCGGTAGGGCGTTGCGTTATAGATCCCGCCAGCACGGAACCATGTCATTTTGACATGGCTTTCTGGATGAACCCGGAAACCAATTTCATCGATGACAACGGCGCGCGTACCGTTGACTTGCAAATTGACTCCGGACGGGTTGGCGCGAGAATCCGCTAGAAAGCCTAAGGCGCTCTGGCTTCGCGCCACACCAATATGATTATAGAAGCGACGATCTGGCAGGTAAATTCTGACATCCGCACCCGGGGTCGGCGTGTACATTGACAGTCCGACCTGATTAGGAATGATACTCAACGGCCCCAAGGCCGAGGACGCGGTGCTCGTGCCCATAAACATACCGTAGAATTGGCCAAGTATTCCGTAGTAACCGTAAAGTATCGACACATGACCATTGAAAAATTTCTGCAAAACCGTTGCCTGGCTGAGTGAAGTGGCGCGGATGCCGGCGCCTGTGTAGGCACTTTGCCAGTTATTCATGGATACGGTCAGTTGGGAGCCAGGATTAAAGCCGACCCTCTCAAGATCATACGTCATATTTAGCCAGAGATTACCGCTGAAATTTGGCCGCTGACCATTATAGAGCTGGGGCCGCTGCTGATGCCCCAACACATCGTAAATCATGGAAGCCGTGTAAAATCCCTCAAATAAAAATCCACGATCTCCCAGAAATTTCCTTAGCCCGAACTGGCCAGGCACCAATGTGTCACAGGTCGTGATGATGGGAGACTCAGACCCTTGCGTGATCATCGGATCGTAACGTTGACATTCCGGCCCCGGTGACATCTTCCGGCTTTCAATGGTGGCGTTCGAAACGCCGTTGAGGTTCGTCAGCTGTGCTCGCGCGGACACAGGGACACAGGCGATGAGGAGCGATGCAAGCATCGCCACTCTCGCCGACGCAGCTTCCGGGCGCTGCGCGGTTTCTATTTTCATTTTCTGTTTCTTTACTGCTGCGCAAGCTCAGACGTCAGAGACGGGCCCGCATTGTCAAAACTATTTGTGGCAACGCGGAAGTGATACGCACCAGCCTTGCGCACCCAATGTTTGGTCGCGACGTCGAAACGTGCGAGCGCATAGGAGGAAAGCGGGATGGCGACATCTTTCGACTCACCGGGCGAGAGTTGAACTCGTAAAAATCCGGCGAGACGCTCGGGAGAGCCATCGGGCAGATTGACATAGATTTGCACCACATCGGCACCGGCGCGTTTGCCTGTATTTGTTACCTTGGTGTGGGCGACGAGGCCATTATCTGATGGATCAACTTCAAGACCGGTGTGGGTGAAGGATGTATAGCTTAAACCGTAGCCAAAGGGGTAAAGGGGTTTCTCACCTTTAAGACTGAACCAACGATAACCGACATTGGCACCCTCAATGTTGAGATCCAACCGCGTTTCGTAATCCGCCGGATTTTGTTTTTTGGAAAGAGTGAATTCCAGGCCCATTCCCTTCACCTGAGGCCGAGGCAATTGTGACGCAGAAACGGGCCAAGTCGTCGTCAATCTACCTGATGGGTTGGCCTTGCCGGTCAAGAGGCGCGCAATCGCTTTCCCACCGCCTGAACCAGGAAACCATGCCTCCAGAACCGCGTCAACTTTGTCCGCCCAGGGCATTAATACCGGATTACCCGTTTGAAGCACGACGATGACCGGTTTCCCCGCTTTCACCGCCGCCGTAATCATCGCGTCTTCATGCTGCGGCATGGATAAATCGGCATTATCAAAGAACTCAGACGACCATTTTGTAGCAAACACAATGACGCGGTCCGCATTTTTTGCTGCCTCCGTCACCGCGTTGAGGTCATCTCCGGATAGAAATGTCACCTGGGCACGTGGCATTTCAGCTTTAAGCGCATCAAGAGGCGCACCGCTCAGATATCCGATTGGGCGCGGAAAATGTTGGAGATCATTCGGCTCATCCCCTCGGACTGGACTCCCTCCCCTAGGTGCGACGGCGCTGCTTCCACCTCCTGTCATGACGCCCTTATCCGCATGACCACCAACCACGAGGACCCTCCGAAGGTTTTGCTTTAAAGGTAAAGCCTCGTGGTCGTTTTTGAGCAGAACGGCGCCAGCCTCCTCTATCTTTTGCGTAATTGCCGTATGTTCGGCAATGTCGGCAGCTGTTTCAGTCGGGCGAACACGCGGTTCAAAAAGTCCATATTTGAACATCGGATAGAGGATGTGGCGTAATTTTTCATCGACGACTGATACGGGAATTTTCCCGGCGATGACTTTCCTCTTCATGTAATCGCCGAACCACGCCTTACTATCTGCAGGTAGGCCGGATTGCTGGTCGAGCCCAGCTTTCCAGGCCGCGTCACCGTCATATACAGCGCCCCAATCGCTCATGACATAGCCATGATAGCCCCATTCCTGACGCAAAACGTTTTCTAACAAATAGGGGTTCTGACAATCATGCAAGCCATTGACGCGGTTGTAGCCGCACATGACAGATGCCGGGTCAGATTTCTCAATCGCGATTTTGAAAGCTAACAAGTCAGACTCTTGCATTGATTGCTCGTCAATGACCGAGTTCATCTTCGTTCGCGCGGTCTCGATCGAGTTGAGAGCGTAGTGCTTTATGGTTGAGAGCACGTGTTGATCTTGCGCACCACTAATCAATGACGCGGCAACTATACCTGCGAGGATGGGGTCCTCACCCTGATATTCAAAGTTACGTCCCCCACGCGGATCTCTCACAAGGTTGATGCCGCCACCCAATACCTCGTTGAGACCGCGGTGCGCAGCCTCTACGGCGATCATTCGACCACCCTGATACCCATAGGTGGGGTCAAAAGTGCCAGAAATAACCTGACCACTTGGCAATCCTGTTGCTCCATCCCCAGGGCGCATGTTGACGGTGTTGGTAACGCCTAGCCCCGCATCAGTGGATTGTAATGCCGGAATGCCGAGGCGCTTGTTGCCCGCCGTGTAACCGGCTGAGCCGACAGCTTCGGGGGGTTTCCTGTGGTTCTTATAGGGTACGCCCCACTCCGAGGTCAGCATGACGAACTTCTCATCAAGCGTCATAGCCTTCAGGAGGGCTTCCACCCGCTCCGATGGTGTCGCGTCGGGGTTTTTCCAGACCTGCTGGGCGTGAGCCGAGATCGGAACGGGGGTCAGGCAGGCCGTCGCCAGCATTACCGCCGCTAATTTTCTTTTCATCGTGTATCCCCTTTTTGTGCGTTAACACGACAAAAATCTCACATGCCGTTAATGATTTACTCATAACATTGCCGTGTTTTATGTAACAAATTATATAATCTAAATGTTATGTTATATGTGAAGTTGCAATCAACAAAACTTGATCCCGCTATGTCATTTTTAAACTGGCGTCACGCGCCGATTTTCAGGCGAGTCAAACGAATCGATCCCGCATTGCCGGGTTTTTGTGAAGAATACTTAATGCCGACCGGTTTTATCTCCGCGGCGCGCCTCAAGTACTTCGCATTTGAGGAAGATGCCCCCTCGACGCCCCTCACCGAGAAAAGCGTTTGAAACCTTATCTGTTTTAGTTGATGCTTCACGGGCGTCAGTCAGGAGTTGACCCATGGAATTCTTGTTGTTCATCCTTCTGTTTTTTGCATGTCTTTATTTCCTGCCCAGCATCATTGCGGCCTTTCGCAACACACACCACCTGCCCGCCCTTTTCCTGCTCAACCTCTTTCTCGGGTGGACGTTCATCGGGTGGGTACTGACGCTCTTCATCGCGCTCCTGATCGAACGGCGGGATGAGTATGAGGCGCGTCGGCTGTTTTTCTTTAACCAGCTTGGCGCGCCCGTCCCATTGCCGAATGCGATGCGGTCCCGGACGCTTCTGCTCGTGATTATCGTGATTCTGACGGTTCTCCTCGTTGTCGGGCTGTCCGAAAATGCGAGCCACGTCATGACGCTGCTGCATGAATACGCCAACAATCCTAAGATCGAGTCGGATTTCTAGGCGCAGCCTTTTTTTCCGCGGGATTTTGAAGCGTCCCTTTACCGGATTTTAATGCAACTCTTCGGCGTTCATCGCGTGTCATCTCTGATAGTTTCGGAAGGACATTGTGATGAACGCCCGCGTGACAACCCTGGCATCCCTCTCAGCCCTGATCGCCGTGACATCCTGCGCGGCGCCAGGGACGGAAAACCGATCGGACACTTACATGGCGGGCGAAGTCAACCAGCGTCAGGCCATCAAAGTCGTCACCATCATTTCAGTCTCGCCAGCGCGCATTCAGGTTGATAATACCAGTCGACGGCGTACGGCGCAGATTGTTGGCGGCATTCTGGGTGCGGGTCTCGGCGCCGGGCTGGGCACAGGGGTTGCGCATTCAACCGCCGCGGGCGCGCTTGGTGGGTTAGGCGGCATCGCCGCAGGCGCAGCAGGTGGCTCTATCGTCCCCAGCACAACCTATGTCAATGGTGTGCAGATTGCCTACCAGGATGGCCATCAGGCTTTCAGCTCCGCCCAGGTGGGTCGCCTTTGCGAATATGGACCGGGCCCGGCAACATTGATTGCGATGAATGCAACTCAGACACGGATCCAGCCCAACCGCCAATGCGCAACGAAATAATGGGCTTAAGACGGGTCGGGCGTCCGATCCGTGCATCCGTCAAACTGTTTCTGGCGCGTAAAATGCTTGCTATAAATCAATCTCTGGGAAACACTGCGCTTTATTCGTTAAAAAATTAAAAATGACCGATTAGGAATCAAGCGTATGTCTTCGAAGATCCTCCGCCATAGCTCAGCCATTGCCGCGCTCACATTGATGGCATCCTGCGCCGCACCAGGGACGGAAAACCGAGCTGATACTTATGGAAGCGCCCAGGTGAATCAGCGTCAGGCGTTGAAGGTCGTCACGATTATTGGCGTAGCGCCTGCACGTGTGCAGGTTAATAACTCCCGCAACCAGACAGCGGCGCAGATTGCTGGCGGGATTTTGGGCGCCGGGCTAGGGGTCGGTCTCGGGCTCGGTGTCGGGCATTCCAACGCCGGTGCAGCCTTGGGCGGACTTGGCGGGGGTGTCGCTGGTGCGGCGGCCGGTTCCATCGTGCCGGACACGACTTTCGTCAATGGTGTTCAGATCGCTTATAAAGACGGCAATGCCATGTATAGCTCAGCCCAAGTGGGGCGCTTATGCGAGTTTGCGCCGGGCCAGGCCATGCTGGTCGCCATGACTCGCACGGAGACGCGTGTACAGCCCAACCATCAATGCCCCCGGACCGGTAAATGACCCTCCTCACCTCGCGCCGCCTCGGTTTGCTCGCTGTCATCCTGGCCCTGCCATCCTGCGGCGACCCGACCCCGCCACCCCAAACAGCGGAGTTTGACCCTGTTACGCAACAGCAGCAACTCACAGCCATGCATGATGAGTATGAGCGCGATAACGCCCTGGCCTATCAATATCAGATGATGCAGGCCCAGCAGCGCGCTGCTGAAGCGACGGCAAGACGGAAGCCATGATTGACAGGCAAACTGGTAAGTGGAGGGTGGGCACGGCTTCTCCGGATTTTAACTTCTCCGCGTGATAATGCTCCGGTTGGCCAAACCTTTTTGGTCCGGTTCGGACACGGGTCTCGCCAGATCGATATTGAAGTTGGCTTGTGAGAGGATGGACATGCGATATACGCGCTTCAGGCGGGTAGCAAACATAATCGGATTTGCAAGTCTGGCGATCGGCGTCACAGGCTGTGGTGATCCGAAACCACCGCCACAGGCCGCTCAGATCACGCCGGAAGAAATGAGTCGGAAAATCAATGCCGTCGAAACCGTGCAGGAACAGAATGAAGCCGCATCCTACCAGCATTACATGCAGCAACAGAACGAACGCGAGCATGCAGGTAGCAAGGCGGCGCGCTAGCCCGGGCGAATCTCACAAGTTAATGGGCGAGCGGTATCCAGGCCGATCCCCGCATCCTTTTTGACCTTGCAACAAGGAAACAGTCCTGGCCATCATCCCAGATACCGAAGTAAATCATTGAATCTGAAATAAAAAACGCAGCTTCCCCATCTTGAGGGGTTTGCCCCTCCTGAAAAATACGCCAACGCGTGTCATTTAAAGCAGGGGGTGTACGGCCGACCATGAGCGCTGAGAGATCGAAAACTTCATCTCGACGAATTTTAGATGTTTGAGAACGTTGAAGCACTTTCGACGAGGCCTCCTTACCTTTTTACGTGACGAAGAACTTGGCGAAGTCTCATCGTCCTTTCGGGGACGGTTACGAGCTTAACGTTGTAAACCCTCATTAGGATCCATGATGATCCCGATGCGCCCCGTCCGGCGAAAACTTGCCGGAAAATCATGGCCTTACAATTAAATTGCCGTTTATCGACAAAGGTGAGAACGCCGCGAAAGTCCTCATCCATTCCGGTGATGTAAGAGCTCAGTTTTCACCCAAGTCCTCATAAACGCCACACTCACCCTCATTTGTGGCCATATTAAGGTCCGCCTGGATTTCGCTTCTGCGCCGCCCTCAATCATGAGCGCGCGTGTCGTCATTAAGTGGATTGTGCCGCCGTGACCATCTCATCCATGCCGCGCCGCGTGTGTGCGACTCAGTTTCTACCCGGCTGCCAACGCCGCAAGGCCAGCGCATTCAACACGACAGAAAGTGAACTTAGCTCCATCGCCGCCGACGCCACAGCTGGAGTTAAAAGACCCATGACCGCAACGGGGATGGCGCAAACATTGTAGAGAAATGCAAGCCCCAGGTTGGTTTTGATTTTACGCAAAGCCGCGCCGGAAAGCTGCATAAGGTCGTCAATTGCCGGGAGGTCATTGCGGATCAAGATGATATCAGCGTGATTCATTGATATCGCGGCGGCCGAACCCATCGCGATTGAGGTGTCGGCGCTGGCAAGCGCTGGCGCATCGTTGACGCCATCTCCCACCATCGCCACGAAGTGCCCGTCTTCACGCAGGGATTTGACGAGCCTGGCTTTCCCTTCCGGCAAAATACCGGCCTGGACATCCGTAATGCCCAGTTGCGACGCCACATGCCGGGCGGAAGCAGCGTGATCCCCCGTCAGGAGAACCGGCGTGATGCTTTTACGGCGCAACGTGTCAATGACGGATTTTGCGTCCGTGCGTGGCGTGTCTTCCAAGGCAATAACGCCCAGCATTCGGCCCCTACGCGCCGCGACAACAACCGTCTTGCCCTGATTTTCCAACGGTTGGATCAATGTCGCCGGTAAATTATATCCCTCGGACATAAAGTAGGCTGGTGCGCCGGCCATGACGGCATCTTCCCCGATTTGCGCGGCGACACCACGCCCCGGCATGATGCGGAACTGCGTGACTTCCACCTCATCAATCGCGCGGGAGCGTGCATGATTGACAATGGCGCGGGCGAGCGGATGCTCTGCGTGGTTTTCAACTGCCAGTAAAGTCGTCAGCAGATCATGCTCCGAAGCACCTTTGACGGCGATCACGTCCGTGACTTCAAACTGCCCGCGCGTCAACGTCCCCGTCTTGTCGAAAATGATCATGTCGGACTTTGATAGCGTTTCAAACGCAGCGGCATTGCGCATCAATATGCCGCTGCGTGCAGCCCGCCCTCCCGCAACCATCAGCACAATCGGTGTCGCCAGGCCCAAGGCGCAGGGACAGGCGATAACCATGACGGCGATGGCGGCGGTCAGGCTTGTCAGGAAAATATGCGTGTGCAGAAACCACAGCAGAAAAGTGGCGAGCGCGACGATCATGATCAATGGGACGAAGATACGCGTCACGCGATCCACCCATCGCGAGATCGGCGCCTTTGTCAGTTGCGCATTCCTCACAGTCTCGACCATGCGGGCCACGACTGTATCCGCCCCGATGCATGTCGCGCGCAGTTTCAGCACGCCATTAATGTTGGTCGTCCCCGCGAAAACTTTATCGCCCACCTGACGGTAGACGGGGTGCGCCTCCCCGGTCAGGATCGATTCATTGACTTCCGACTCCCCGTCAATGACCTCACCGTCAACGGCGATATTTTCTCCCGGCCGGATGATGAAGACGTCCCCGACCTGAAGGCTTTCAATGGGTCGATCCACGACGCCTTCCGATGTTTCAACGTGGATCAGGGCGGGTTTGAAAGCGAGAAGCGTTTCAAGATCCGCCGCGGCCTGCGCTTTGGAGCGCGCCTCCAGCCATTTGCCGAGTGAGACGAAGAAGATGATGAAAACGCCCGTCTCAAAATAAAGCGCCGCGCTATCCCCGCAAAACATATTCCAGACGCTGAAAATATAGGCGCATGATGTGCTCAGCACGACCAACACATCCATATTCGCATCACCGCCCTTCAAGGCGGCGAAAGCGCGGTGGTAAAAATGCCGCGCGAGGTAAAACTGCACGAAACTGGCGATGACCAGTTCGGGCCACGCAAGCGCGGGTGGATGCAGCCCCGCCCACATGGCCAGCATCGTGCAAAAGAAGAATGCCGCGCACAAAGTCAGCAAAATCATGTCCCGGTCAATGCCGAGGAAGCGCCGGGCTGGCTGCGCATCTCGCCCGACCGTCCGCTCATCCACCGCGTCGAAACCCGCTTTACGAATGGCCGCAAAGACATCTGGCGGTTTTATCGGCCCGTCCAGCGTGATGGCCGCCCGCTCTGACGCGTAATCGACCCGGGCCGCCACGCCGTCCTGCCGGTTCAGCACACGCTCAAGACGCGCTGCGCAACTGGCGCAGCTCATACCAATGACACGGAGCGTGAGTTGATCAGACATAAAGCGTCCCTGTTAGAAAGACAGTATCAATGCCGGGTTTCGCTTTAAGGGCGTTGCGCAGCAGAGTAACCGGCATCTTCGACAATCTGGAGAATTCGTGTCGGCGTGACAGATGTCCCTTGCACTGTCAGCTCAAGCTCATGCCGTTCCAACGAAATCACGATATCGCTGACATCCGTTTCACGGGACAGGGCTTTGCGCAATGTCGAGACGCATCCCTCACACATCATGCCTTCAACCTTGAAACGTAATTTCTGTCCCATTTTTCCGCTCCCTTTACGCCGTCCAGGAGCGCCATTTGGCCCCCGCGAAACGCGTCAATCATATTTGAACCCTCTCATCAAGATGACTTTCCGCGACCATCTTTCAAGATGTCACGCGCACTTGTGAAGCAGAAACCGCGCCGTGCGGGATAGGCGTTGACATGGTCGCGCGGCCTTCGCATTATGTTGGTCACGACCCGGGGGAGCCCTGCCGAAAGGGCTGAGAGGCTGTCAATCTGGCGCATGATGCCAGAGGTGCAGCGACCCTTAGAACCTGATCCAGTTGATACTGGCGTAGGAAGGATAAATAATCGTGCTGACACGGCCTTATCCCCTCAAGGGGACATGCCCTAACCCGCGGACGCGCGCCGATGCGCCGCGCTGAAACGGACTTTGCCGTGCTGGGACGCGGCGTTGCCGCTTTAACCTGTGCGACCATGTTGCGTGAGGCCGGTTTCAGTGTGGAAGTTGTCGTGCCTAACGGCGCGCCCGCCCCCATCTCACACCTCGCGGGCGGAATGCTCGCCCCTTATTGCGAAGGTGAGACGGCCCCGGCGGCGGTCGTCGCAAATGGTCAACGCGCTTTGTCATGGTGGTCAGAACACGTGCCGGACGTGAAGCAGAATGGCACACTTGTGGTCGCCCCCCCGCGCGATCAACGTGAGCTGGAACGTTTCAGCCAGCGCACATCGCATCACCGTTGGGTTGCGCCGGAAGAGATCGAGCCGGACCTCGCAGATCAATTTTCCCGTGGCCTGTTTTTTCCCGAAGAAGGGCATCTTGACCCGCGCAAGGCGCTGGCAAGTCTGGAGAGCCGCCTGCGGACGAAAAATGTCGCTTTCACACATGCGCCACATGCGCGCCAAATCATTGATTGCCGAGCTCTGCAATCCGCCGATCAGCTACGCGGGCTGCGTGGCGTGCGTGGGGAAATGCTGATTGTCAGAAATCCGCTTCTGGCGCTGTCACGTCCTATCCGCCTCCTTCATCCAAGATTCCCCTGTTACATCGTGCCACGTGATGACGGCGTTTACATGATCGGCGCAACGATGGTGGAAACAGGTTTCGCAGGTCGGCCAACCGCGCAATCCGTCATGGCGCTTCTCTCCGCCGCTTACAGCGTGCACCCGTCCTTCGCGGAGGCTGAAATATTGGAAATGGGGGCCGGCGTGCGCCCGGCTTTCGAGGATAACATCCCCCGCGTCATTCACGAGCATGGGCGGTGGCACGTGAATGGCATGTATCGACATGGTTTCCTCATGGCGCCCCATTGTGCCGAGACGCTTATCCACATGCTTCAGGAGGTGCGGACATGAAAATTTTCCTCAATGGTGACATCATCGAGACGGACGCGACGTCACTCGCCGAACTGGTGGCAGCCCATCCTGGCGCGTGCACGGCCGTTGCGACAGCCGTCAACGGCACCTTCATCGCGCGGGATCAGCGCGCCGCCTTTATCATCCAGCCGGACATGCGGGTTGAAATTCTCTCCCCGATGCAGGGGGGGTAGCATGTTTTACGGCGTAACACTTAAAAGCCGCCTCTTCCTCGGCACGGCGCAATATCCTTCTCCGTCTGTTTTACGCCGCGCCATCACCGCATCCGGGGCGGACGTCATCACCGTCTCCCTGCGGCGGGAAGGCGCAGAGGGCGCCGCCTTCCGCGAGATCCTTCAGCAGAGCGCGTGTCGCATCCTGCCGAACACGGCGGGCTGTCACAGTGTGATGGAAGCTGTCACAACGGCCCATATGGCACGCGAGCTTTTCGGCACAAGCTGGATCAAACTTGAGGTGATCGGCCATGCGGATACGCTGCAACCAGACCCCTTCAAGCTCGTCGAGGCCGCGCGCATCCTCTCTGATGACGGTTTCGCCGTGTTTCCCTACACTACGGAAGATCTTATTCTGGGTGAAAAATTACTGGCCGCCGGGTGCCGGGTGCTGATGCCCTGGGCCGCGCCGATCGGGAGCGGGCAGGGCTTGCGGCACAAGGATGCGCTGCGGACGATGCGGGCCTGGTTTTCCGACACGCCGATCATCATTGATGCCGGAATTGGCGCGCCCAGCCAAGCCCTTGAGGCGATGGAAATGGGCATGGACGGCATATTGTTGAACACGGCCATCGCACATGCGCGTGACCCGGAACGCATGGCCCGCGCCTTTCGTCTGGCCGTGGAAGCCGGGCAGGACGCCTTCCAAGCCGGGTTGATGCCGCGACGGGATATGGCGCAGCCATCGACACCTGTTTTCGGCATGGCAGACCTGACATGACGCCTGAATTGCCGCCATTTTACCTTATCCTTGATGGGACAACCCATCTTGAAGCGTGCCTGGAAGTCGGCTTACGCCTCGTTCAGCTCCGCATCAAAGACCGCCCTCTTTCTGTGATTCGGGAGGAGATCGCGCGTGCAAAACATCTTTGCGACGCTTATGGCGCAATCCTCGTCATTAATGATTATTGGCAGATGGCCTGTGAAATAGGCTGTGGCTGGGTGCATCTGGGCCAGGAGGATCTTGACCACGCCGATCTGACGCAGATCCGTCGCGCGGGGGTGCGTATCGGACTTTCCACGCATAATGAGGCCGAATTGACGCGCGCTTTAGCGTTGACACCTGATTACATTGCGCTTGGCCCGATTTATGAGACGAAACTGAAAAAGATGACATGCGCCCCACAGGGACTGGATAAAATCAGGGTCTGGAAAGACCGGATCAGCCCCCTCCCCCTGATCGCCATCGGTGGGTTGACGCCGGCGCGTCTGCCGGGCGTTCTCAATGCCGGTGCCGATGTCGCCTGCGTTGTCACGGACGTCATCACCGCGCCAGACCCGGTCGCACGCTGCCGGCTCTGGCTGGAACGCGCAAGCGAGGCGCAGTATGTCGCGTTATGACCGTCAGCTTCGGATTTTCCCTAATGGGGCGCGGGATCAGGCGCGTTTGCGGCAGGCCCGCGTGCTTGTCATCGGCGCGGGGGGATTGGGGGCGAGCCTTCTGCCGCTCCTTGTGGGTGCGGGATGCGGATATATCGCGATCATGGATCATGACGTGGTGGCGGCGCATAATCTGCACCGCCAGACGATTTTCCGGGAGAGTGACGTGGGTCGCCTCAAGGCGGAATGCGCTGTTCGCCATCTCTTAACGCTTAATTCTGAGAGCCAGCTTGTCGCGATCCCGCGCGCCATGACGCCAGACGCGGCAATGACCCTTATCCCCGAATTTGACATCGTCATTGACGCGGCGGATGAAGTCGCGGTGACTTACGCGCTTTCAGATCTGTGCAAGCGGCGCAACACCCCGTTTATCTCCGCTTCAGTTGCCGGGCGCATGGGGTATGTCGGCGGTTTCTGCCGTAACGCGCCGAGTTACCGCGCCATATTCCCCGCATTACCCGATCGCGTCATGACATGTGGGGACACGGGCGTGATGGGCCCTGTGGTTGCCGTGATGGGCGCTTTACAGGCCCAAATGGTGCTGGATGTCCTTATGGACACGACACCTTCCCCCCTCGGCCTGATGTTTCAGATCAATTTTGAAAATTGGAAAACGGCGCAGTTCCGTTTTGATGACGCCCCGGAACCTGAAACGCCTTACGCGGCATTTATCGATGCGACGTCCCTTAACGCCACGGACCGGATTTTCCTGATGCGTCGTGCAGAACTTGACCCGCACTTGTTCAAGGGTGATGTCGAAACGATTGAGGTGGATGAGGTGGCGCATCTCGCAGCTTTACCGGGCCGAAGATGCGTCTTTATTTGCCGTCGGGGCGTCACAGCCTGGCGGGCCGCGGAAAGCTACATGCGGCAAACAGGCGACCGGAACGTCGCCATCATCGCCTTCCATCAGGAAGGCGAGATGACGAGTCCTGCATGAGGCCCCTCCCCGTTAAGGAGGACGCTTCCGATGTCAGAAGCGCGCGGCGAGACTCAAATTGAAAGAGCGCCCCATCCCTGCCAGGGGAGAGAGTATTTTCGTGGCTTTGTAATCACCAAGTGACCAACCGCCGAGCGGCAGATAATATTTTTGATCCAGAAGATTTTCGATGGCGGCGTCGAGTGTAAAGGCCCGCCAGTTATAGCGCAGCCCTAACCCCAGCAACGCATAACCCGGGGTTCTCGGCTCATTGCGCAGCCAGTCGACCGTGCTTTTGCGCTTCACCAGCGTGACATCAACCCGCCCCGAGAGGTTTTTGTAAGTGGTGTGAAAACCAACCGAACCACTTGCCGGCATCTGGTGATAAAGACCGGACCCTGTCACCTCATCCTGGCCGCGGACCCAGTTCAGGTAGCTGACGACGGCGCCACTCCCCCAGAACCGACTATCATAAAGCCGCACGCGCCCATTCGCATTAATGCCGTAACTTTGCGCATTATGGTTGACAAAACGGAGCTTCTCAAACCCTTTCCCCAAAGCGGCGATACGCGTCACATTGATGTAATGATGGGTGTATGTATAGAAAGGCTGGATATTCACAGCCCATTTCCGTTGTGACGCGTCATGAAGGCTGAGTGTGTAACTGGCGGTATAGGCCACCTCCGGTTTGAGGTCAGGATTACCGACATACCCATTCCCATCCCCGAACCAGCCGATCATCTTCGTCGCCATGGCGCCCATGCCCCAGGCATAGCGCTCATACATATTGGGTGAACGCGTCTTGCGTGCAAAACCGCCCTCGAGGCTGACACGGTCATTGGCCACGTAACGGGTTGTCGCCGTCACATCGAAATTCACATCCGTGCGCCCGCGCTTCAGCGCATTAAAAGCCCGCGCCGCATTGGCGTCGGGGCGGGACATCATCCCGGTCCAGGAATAGGGCGCGACATTGCCCGTATTCATCATCACAACATCATTGCGGACGCCAAGTTGGGAAGAGAGCCTGGGCGTCCACTGGGCATTCCAGGAAAGATAGTGCCCTACCCGGTCGCGATGGCCGTTATTGATACTATGGAATGTCCCCGGCCCCATCATTTTGCTGCCCATAAGAGGGGGCCACCAATCATTCAACCCGTCATGGAAAAACTGACTTCCCATCATCAGGCGATGCCGGGTCGAAAGTGGAATCGTCACATCGACACTGTATCCGACCGTGCGTTTATCGGTGTTCATCGGCATGCCCGTCGTGGCGCTATGGCCGCCTTTATCGGCCAGCATATTCATGACGTGGTTGACACGTTGCCAGAAACCACGCGCCTCCAGCGTGCCCCAGGCAAAAGCCCCCTTATAATGGCCGTTTACAAAGCTTGAGCGGTTATTGGTCATATCCATATAGGCGTTGGGGAAGCCTTCATACGGTATATCCTGTTGGCCGAATGTCAGATCCGCCGCGTCGGCGCCCTTCTGGAAACCTGCCGTGACGGCGTGATTGAAAGACAGATAGGAGGTTGAACGGACCCGATGCCCCGCCCCGCCCGTCCTATAGTCACTTGCATGGGCGTAAGAGCCGGTATAGCGCAGGCTCCACATATCATTTGCGACGGTCACACTCCCTGACGCGCCGGACCCGCCGCCATTACTGCGATAATCACCACGCGCCCGGCCTGTGACGAGGACGGAATGGGTTTTGGAAAATTCCAGCGGGCGGCGTTTGATCAGGACTGAACCGCCGATACTGTCGCCCCCTTCCGACACGGATGTTATGCCCGCGATGGCCCGCGCGACAGAAACACTGTCAGGATCAACGTAAGACATGATTGGATTCATGTGATTGGGGCAGCCATCCCCCATGCGCATACCATCGACGATGGTCGCGACACGGTCATCCGCCATGCCATTCAGGACAGGCAGATTGGCAACGCCACCCGCCGCATAGCTGGAATAACCGAGCTGGCCGTTAAGGAGATCTGACGCATCGGCACTGTGGGAGTCACCAGGCCGCCGGGCCGTGACATTGAAAAAGTCCGTGCGGGACATGGGTCTATCATTTTCAACCGTCATGGGCGCGCGGGGTGTCGCGGACAGGGCGGAATCAGTCAGTAAGAGGGCGCTGAGGGCACGCACCACCATGGGCACGCCGCGCCGAAATTTGCGCAGCCGATCATATGAGGCAGGCATTGCTTCATCCTAAAATAAATGGGATTTCACCGCGCAAGGAGGGTGCGCGACAGGTGACGTTTCAGGATGGAAAAGGGGGGCCCTGCCCGAAAGGGCGCGGGAAGAATATCGGCGGCGGCGCGCGCGCCGTAAAAAGCACGCGATAAAGTCGCAGGACGAGCTGACTTGAACGGGGAAAGATAACGGCCTGCGTGACCATGAGTGCGGCAAGCGTCAGAAGCGGACAAAGGACGCACCCCTGATGCACATGGCCGGGCTTATGTTTGTGATGATGGTGGTGCATCCCTGCTGAAGCAGCAACGGATGTCCCCGGCGCGATATCGATGCCGAGTAAACGCACGATCTCGGCGCGCGGCACTTCATCAGGCGTGGCCAGACTCTGAAGGGCGAGTTCACCCGCGAATCCGAAAAGAACAAGGAGAGCGAGGCACAAATGACGCAGTTTGAGGCGTGTTGCGATCAGCACGCTCCTTCGCATCGCCCCCCCCTCCTGCTTCCTTCAAGATGTCAGCTTCCTGAAGCTGGCTATATCCGGTCCCACGCGGATCTCGCAAGCTTTACGAAGGGTTAAAAATCACAATGGAAACGATTTCACTTTTGTGTGACCGATTTGCCCGTACAAGACAGGTCAGGTGGCGCTGCCCTTCAGGAAGCATGCTCCACCCCTCAGGCTCTTTTACTGGAATGGCAGGTAACGGAAGGAAAGGAACGCCATATGCGCATCCGTATGGGGCTCACCGCCCATACCAGAGAAGGACCATAGAGTGGTGTAGGAATATTGCGCGCCAATCCGTAACATGCCGTAATCCCCATGCAGGGACGTCCACCAGAAACCGGCCGTGCCTTGGGCGGATTGTCGGATGCTCGTCTGGCACAGACGGGCGGGGGCACCCTCATGCTGACAGCCGGAAAGTTGATAGAGGGGGTTGCCATAACCGTAAGGCAATCCGCCCGCCATAAAGGACTGCCGGGATAGGACGGCCTCCGTGCCCGCATAGGCGTATAATTGGAAGCTTGGCGAAACATTGCCGTAAATCCCTGCCAGAGCAAGCGCGGCCGGGAGGGGTGCGAGCTGTCCATCCGGCCCGATTGTCGCATCCGGCGTGTTGGCCGAGCTGTAACGTCCGATCCCCTTCCCAAACAGGCCGGAAAGCTGGAGGTTGATCTTATGTTTTTTCTCCAACGGCAGGATGGCGCCGCCACCGCCGCCGCCCGTGAGTTGCGTCGCGGATTTGCCGTAGCCATCATAAGTGACGCGGCTGTGCGCCACGCGCATCAAACCGTAAATCTCATAATGCCCCCAACCTGGGTCCGCGCCGAATTTGGCGATGACATCCGGGGCAATGTCGGTGGAGTAATCCGTGGAGGGGTTATTGATCCCGACGCCCGGATTTCGGAAGGTGCTGTGCGTTGCGCCCGGCGGTAGATAGGCGCCGCCCGGCCCCGGAGCGATCACCTGTTGCGGGCTTTCAATGGAAAGGCCGAGATTATAACGCGCATGATCAAACCCTTTGACGATCCGGATCTGCGGGTTACGTGTCCAGGTGAAGCCGGGAATATATTGTGCCTCAATGACGATCGGCGTCTGCTCATCACGCGCGCGCATACCGTGATTTTGTAAAGTCAGAAGTGACCAGTTCTGACCCGCCAGCAGCGTCAGATCATCCTTGTCATCCACCAATTGGCCGTAAAATACGCGCTCTCGCAACACATAGCTGTTGGACAGACGTGAATTTGAGGAGGAGCCGGAAGCCTGGAAGTCGGTCTCAATATAGGCCTGAGCGCGCAGCCCGCTGGCGATATTCCCCTCTATAAGGGCGGCAAGCCGACTCTGCCGCGCCGTCTCCCTGAATTCCGTGATCGCGTGGTTCGGATCATTGCCGAAAGGCAACGTACCATAATTGGAGGAAATATCAGACGCGTTATTCCTTGAACGGAAGATGGATGCCGCCTCCACATACCCACCCAAAGTGATGCGCAACCCGCCAACCTGTAACTGCCCACGCCGAAGCGGGCTGGAAAGACTGAGCACGCGTCCGGTCGGCGTGCCCGTCAGTTGCCCGTAAGGTGTGGCCGCATTCATGGGCGGCAAGAGGACGGAACGCTCATCCATGCGGGGAAAGCCCACCATGGCCATGTTGTCGGGCGGGAACGCCCCGCCGACGGGACGCAGCGCGTCACGGCGCGGGCGTAAAAGCTGTGGATCACCCTCAACCTCCCGGCGTAATTGCGCCAGTTCCTTCTGTTGACGACGCTGCTCTTTCTGATGTGCGGCGCGAAGAGACTCAAGCTGTCGCTGCATCGCATGGATCTGCCGTTCCATCTGCTCCAACTTCTGCATCCCATCCGCATGACCGGTACGCGGCATGACCGTGCTCGCGACAAGGCCGATCAGCAGCGCCCGTCGCGTTATCCTTGATACGGGGTGGGCCTGAAAACCCGATGACTCACGCAACAATGACGATCCTTCTCCGACTGTTTCGGAGACATTACAACGGCCACTCTTTGCGTTTTGTGAAGATCTTGTGAAACCTCATCGGGGCCGGTCCGCAACGACACCATCGCCCCGAAAATTTCGTTAGAAACGTGTGCTGACCGTGCCGAAAAACTGCCGTACCGACCCGCGCTCAAGAGATTGATAATCCCCAACGAACGGATTGCCGTTTTCCCCCATCATGGAGATGTAGTGGGTGTTAAAGAGATTATAGACGTTGAAGGAGATCGTCAGGTCCTTCGTCAGCCCGACATTGCCGAAATTATAACGCGCCCCCGCATTGGCCAGCCAGTATCCCGGCACGGATGTGTCATTCGTGTAGCTGAAATAACGGCGGGAAAAATATTGCACGTCGAAATGGGCTTCAAGATTGCGCCAATTATAAGCGAGGTTGCCCTTGTACATAAAGTCCGGATAATTGACGAGGCGTTTACCCTTCGTGTCATAGGTCACGCCAGCACCGCCAATATTATCCCCATAAGTGCCGTGCATATAGCTCACGCTGTTATAAAGCGTGACATTCTTAAGGGGATGCAGGGTCAGGCCCGCATCGACACCGTTGATCTGCACGCTTGTCTGCGCCACGGTCGAGATCGGCTGAAGAATAGTCCCTTGCGTTGCCGCTTGAAGACGGTTGGAGGCATCGACGTGGTAACCGGCGAGACTGGCCTGCATATTGCGGTTCGTGTAGCGATATCCGACCGTGTAAACCCAGTCCCGCTCCGGTTTGACCTTCTTTTGCAGGTCTCGGAAAATCTCCTGACTTTGCACGGACCAAAGCGAATTGCCGCCACCATTCGGCAAAACGAGGTAGCTGCGCATATTTTCCGCGAGGTCAAAATAAAGCTCATGACCGGGAAGAAACTGCCAGCTCGCCCCGAAATGCGGCAGAAACGCGTCAAAAGCCGTCATCCCGCCATTGGGCAGGGCATCGACGCCTGTATAGGCCGCATTATTATAATCCGCGCCGCCCCCTGTATGGGCCAGCATTGACTTGAAACCCGCAACGAGGCGCAGATTTTTGAAGGGCCGCCAGACATCCTGGATATGCGCCGCGAAATTATTCGTGTGCCACATATAATTATAGCCCTGCTTGAAAGCCGGCCCATATGTCGTCCATGGCCCGACGGTCGCGAGTGGAGAACCCTGACCGAGGACGGGCTCATTATACCAGGACAGACTTTCCTGCTGATTATTATTTTCGAACCAGACCCCGGCATCAATGTGATGCTTATCGAGATCATAGAGCAGAGAAGATGTCAGACCGAACCGCTCCTGCCGGGTTGACCAGACGGACATGGAGAGCGGCGCACCCGTCCCGAGGGAAGGCTGGTCATAGTCGGAATAAGTGTAATAGCCTGTATCGCTCTGACCATAAACAACCGAGCGCCAGCGAAGACGGTCGGTTAAAGCGAAATCAAGATTGAGCCCGCCCGTATAATCGATCTGGACCTGACCGCCATCATAGAGATAAGCCTGATCATCATTCGCCTTCATGGCAGGTGAGGATGGCAGGTCAAGATCCCCCGATGCATAGGCATAGGCTTTCGCATAATTGGGATAAAGGCGGGGGATGCGCCAGCCCAGCGCATTAATCATCGCGAGGGAATAATCCGGATATCCCCATTGCGCCAAAGAGCTCCAATTAAAGAACGCCTTGATTTTACTGTCATGACCGATGGGCTGCACAATTTTGGCCTGAACCTGCTTCTGCTGCTGGTCCCCCGAACCCATCCATAATTTCTCATCCGCGCGGGTGAAGGAGACATAGGCCTTGGTGCCTGTCTTGTTGATTTCACCCGTATCACCACGGAAATAAGTGCGCATGGAGCCGTAACTCCCGAAACTCTGCGAGACTTTCCCACCCCGCTTCGCGGTCGGGTCCGACGTTTCAAACTGGATCGTGCCGCCGAGGGTTGAGGTTGAGGGGACTTCAACACCTCCCGGCCCTTCCGACACGGTGACATGCGCAATATCGTCCTGAACCGCCGCCTGAATAATGCTGACGCCATTATTGCTTTCATAAGTCTGGTCATTCAGCGGGATACCATCCAGCGTATAACCGATCTGATCCATAAAAAACCCGCGTACATAAGTGCTCGTGCCGAATGTGTCGATCCCGAGTGGATCAGTTGAGCTGAAGCTTACACCCGGCAGTCGCCCGACCGCATTCATGACATTTGTGCCGGGGACCATCTGCTTCATGATGAGGGTGGATGCGACATTTTCAGCGCCGCGTGACAGGCTGCGGCGCGACGATACGACAAGCCGGTCGGATGATCTCGCCTCAACCGCTTTCGGGGCGGTGCCGTCACGCGGGGGTGCCGCTTTCTGCCCCGCCTTAAGCGCCGCACGATGCAGATTGCGATGCGACGATGCCTTGCCGCTCACCGCCCCGCCTTCCGCCATGTCACGCGCCGCAGCGACCTGCACGGTCAGGCATGTGACCGCACCGGATAGGCACAGCCGTCGCCATGAGGTGGGGCGGCGGCCATCGACGGAAGCAATGCGGGGAAAAGCGGGGCACTTGGGCATTCAGATGTCTTCGGAACAGGGATCAAGGCATCGACGGGCGCGCGCCAGCTTGCGCGGACGCGGGAAGCAAGGGGAATAACCGCGATCCCGCGCGATTTCAACTTTCTATCCGAAGGTTGAAAATTCCGAAGCGATAAAAAGCCGGGATCGTGCTTTCCCTGCAACCTTTTGCGCCGTCAGTCCGATTGCCAACCCCTTAGACCGACAGGGAAAATGCGGCGCGGAAGCGATCCAGCGCAAGGACTGAGTCCGATTGGGCGAATGCTTCCAACCCGATCGGACCGGTATAATGCATGTCGTAAAGGGCCCTGGCGATGGCGGGATATGCAATTTCGCCTGTCCCCGGCTCACAGCGGCCCGGCACATCCGCCACCTGAATTTCCCCGATATAAGGCAGGCAGCGACGCAGGAGGGAAATCAAATTTCCCTCCCCGATCTGCGCGTGATACAGGTCCAGCATCAGGCGCAGATGGGGATGATTGACGGCCTTAATCAGGGCCAGGCAGTCCTCCGCTTTCGCAAATGGCACGCCGGGATGGTCAATGGCGGTATTGAGGTTTTCCAGCACAAAAGTGACATCATGCTGCGCGCCCAGATCGGCGAGACGCGAGAGTGTGTCGCGCGCCTTCAGCCACATATCCGGCGTGACGACCGGCACAGGGGTGACAGGCAGCCCGGTAGGGCCCAGACCTGTCCCATGAATATTCAACCGGGTAATGCCCAATTCCTGCGCGATCGGGATGGACCGGGCCGCCGAGGTGAGGAAATCTTGGATGGCGGCGTCGTCCACCAAGCCGCCGCTGACATAGCCGGTCATGGAGGAAAATACAGCGCCCGTCGCCTTCAGCGCTTTGATGTCATGTCGGGTCCAGTCCCAGATCTCCACCATGAAGCCGCGCGCGGAAATCTCGCGCACGCGCTCAGTAATGGGCAGGTCGGTAAAAAGCATCTCCGCGCAGGCGGCGAGTTTAAAGGGCGTCGCGAAGTCCGTCACAATGTCACCAATTATTTATTCTGAGCGTGACATGCCGCCCCGAAGGGCGGCATAGGCGCTGTTTCAGTGGGTCGTGGCTTTAACACCGAGTTCACCCGTGAGAAACTGCGCGCGTCCATTCCCGAAGGACCAGTGCGCATCCTCATTTTCCACGACCGAAATCATGACGTCGGAGGATTTGATCTGGCATTCCGCCTCCAAACGTTCGGTCAGGCGCTTGTAAAACGCGGCGGTTTTCTCCTCCCCGCGTGGCCGGCTGAACATCTGAATAAGGAGGACTTTTTCCGTGCGTGGAATATCGAGTCCGGTATCCTCCACAATCATGTGCGAAGGTTTATATTCACTGACAAGCTGATAGCGATCCCGCCGCGGCACCTGAAAAACTTCCAGCATAGCCTCATGCGCGACATCAAGAATTTTACGGATTTGCTCCGGGCTGCGACCTTCGCGCATATGGAAATGAAGGAGAGGCATGAGTTGATCCTTTTTTAACAATGTTGAAGCCCTGTTCCGCCAGGCGGAACGGATGATTAATAGGGCAGATGCGCCTGATCCGGGTCCATTGAGAATTTCCAGACGCGATGCGGCCCGGCCATGACATTCAGGTAGAAGAGGTCAAAACCCACCGGCGCCCCGACCGGATGATACCCTTTCGGCACCATGACGACATCTCCATCCGCTACTGCCATGGATTCATCCAGGGTTTTATCCTTGGTATAGACGCGTTGCAGCGCAAAGCCGCTGCCACGTTTGAGGCGATGGTAATAAGTCTCCTCAAGATATGTCTCGTTGGGATAATCATCTGTGTCATGCTTGTGCGGCGGGTAGCTTGACCAATGTCCGCCAGGGGTGATGACCTCCACAACGAGAAGCGTCTCCGCCTGCGCCGTGTCCGGCAAAATATTGCGGATAAAACGCTGGTTATTGCCCTTGCCGCGCGGCACCTCCCCCACTTCATCCGGTTTAATCAGACGCGCCGGATATTTTCCCTTCGCGGGGGAGGCGCATATGGCCACCTCCAGATCCGTTTCTGCGCGGATGAACCAAGCTTCATTCGGGGGCACATAAACGGACCAGGGCAGACCCTCGAACGGATTTCTGCGCTCACCCAATATGCCGAAATCCCGTCCGGCCGCTTCAATTCGCCCCTTGCCCCCCAGCAGCACCAGGCAGATTTCCGTTTGATCGGTCGTGCCGGAGGTCACCTCACCAGCCGCCAGCTTCCGGACTTCAAACCCGACATATTTCCACCCCGCCGATTCCGGCGTGACCTTGACCGTCACGTGATCAGGCCCGGGCGCCTGAGAATGAACAAGCAAATTTGTCATGACATCATGCCTTTACTGCCCACTTCGCCTTCCCGTCAGTAAAACTGCGAAAAATGCGGCCGTGGGAAACCAATCCTAAACCGATTTGGATCACGCAGAAACCTCAAGACTTTGGCGCGTGGCTTCAATATCCGTCCATGCCTTCACAAAAACGGTAAATTTTTCGGCCATTTCTGTGATGGCCTGTTCATCATCGATCTGCCCGGCCAGCCATGCGCGTGCCGATTGGCCAAAAATCGTGCGGCCAATCGCGAAACCCTTGACCCAAGGCGTAATGGCGGCCGCCTTGAAGGCTTTAAGCAGGTCATCGGTCGGCGCATCAAGGCCGAGTATGACAATGCCGCGGCAGAGCGAGTCACGTTTTTCGACGACATCCGCGATGCGTTGCCAGGCCTCCGGGTCCTCATTGCCTTCCAGCTTCCACCAGTCCGGTTTGATGCCGAGATCATAAAGACGTGTGAGAACGCGGGCGACTGTATCCCGGTCAATCACGCCGTTTTTACCGCTGATGATTTCCAGTAAGAGCTCCCGCCCCGTCCGGCGACAGGCATCATACGCGCGTTCCAGTTCCCGCTCCTGTTGAAGGCGCAGATCCTCCGGGTCATCCGGATGATAGAAGCAGAGGCATTTCACAACGTGGTCAATCGGCCATTCCGCCAAATGCGCGCCGAGACTGCCCCCATCATCGAAATCCAGCGGGCGTGAGCCGGGTTTTTCAATCGGGCGCGCAATCCACAGACCCTTATGCGATGCGTCAAACAGCGCATCCTGGCCGAAACGCCCATCCATGAACGTGCCAAATCCGGGCCGCCCTTGCGCCACTTTATCCAGCGCCCTGACCGTCAGCCGTTTAAAGGCTGAGATCTTCTCCGGCGCGGCACCGACCTCACGGGCCATATCCTCAAGCTGCATGCGATGATCACAGGCCAGGGCCATAATCGGCATGGATTGTGCCCGCCTTGTCGTGGCCCAATGCAGATGGTTCAACGCCCCATCGTGACGCAGCGCCTTGAGAGGGCTGCCATTTTTCAGGAAGTAACGAAGCTCCTCCCAAGTCGGGATTTCAGCGGAACATAAGAGGCGTGAGACGGCGAAGGCGCCACAGGCATTGGCGTAAGTGCAACAGGTTTCAAGCTTTTCACCCCGCGCCCATCCACGCAGAAAGCCGGACATGAAGGCGTCACCCGCACCCAGCGTATTATAGACCTCAATCGGGAAGCCGGCGCCGCGAATGCCTTTTTCGAGACTGTCGGGAATTTCATCCTCAAAGACGACGCACCCCATGGGGCCGCGTTTGCAGACGATTACGGCCTGCGTCAAGCTTCTGATCCGTCGGATCGCCTCCAGCGTGTCTTCACTTCCGCCAGCGATATGGAGTTCCTCCTCCGTGCCGACGACCAGGTCACATCCCGGTAGGATCGCGCGGAGATGACGGGTGACATTATCGGAACGGACATAGCGGGACTCCCCCTCACCGATACCGGCAAGGCCCCAGAGATTGGGACGGTAATCAACGTCGAGAACGACTTTCCCACCCGCCTCATGGATGATCTTCATCGCCTTACGCTGCGCCGCCGCGCTGTGCGGGCGTGAAAAATGCGTGCCGGTGACCACGATCGCCTTGGCCCGGCGGATAAAGGCGGGATCAATATCATCTTCATTCAGCGCCGCATCAGCACAATCCGTGCGGTAAAATAACAGCGGAAAGTTGTCCCGATCACGCGCACCCAATATTGCCAGGGCGGTCAGGCGGGCCGTGTCCGTCACCACGCCCCGCGTTTCCACACCTTCACGCGCCAGGCGCTCCCGGATGAAGCGACCGAAAGCCTCATCACCCACCCGTGTGATCAGTGCGGCGCGCAGGCCCAGTCGCGATGTCCCGATTGCGATATTCGCCGGGCATCCGCCCACGGCTTTGCTGAACGTCGCCATATCTTCCAGTCGGCCACCGATCTGCTGGCCGTAAATATCGATGGATGCGCGCCCGATCGCGATAATATCCAATTGCGACGCTGCCATGAGTGTTCTCCGACTTAAAATTCGTTATGCGGAATAGAACATATGTTCTCTTATTTGTCTATTAAAGGAATAAATTTTTATGAGTTGGGAAACATCCTCCCTGCCAAAACGATATTCCTTTCGCGATGAGACGCGCTATCTATCTCGCATTTGACGCAGAACAGGGTACGAATCATCCATGTGTAACGACATGCCGGGGACAGGCAGGAGCATTGCGGCGAGGGTCACGCCACTCAGCGCCTATGACCAGCTTCATCAGAACATCCGCACGCAGCAGGCCGCCCTGCCACCGCGACTGAGGCAGATTGCGGAATATATCACGCAGCACCCGAATGATGTCGCTTTAGGGACCGTCAAAAGCGTGGCTTCCGCCGCGAATGTGCAGCCTTCGACGGTCATCCGCTTTGCCCGTCTGTTCGGCTTTAACGGTTTCAGCGAGATGCAATCCGTTTTTCAGAACCATCTTCGCAGTCGCGTCACACCGTATCAGGAGAGGGTCAGCGCCCTCCATCGCGTGGATGGGCAGCCTGTGGCGGCTCTCGATGTGCTGGAGGGGTTCCACCGCGCGGCCACTGAGTCGTTGGAAGCGCTCCATCACCTTGTGGACCCTGAACGTCTCCAGAAAGCTGTTGCCTGCCTCGCGCGGGGCCGTGTCATCTATATTCTTGGCCTGCGACGCTCAATGGCTGTCGTGCGCTACCTCGCTTATTTATTCACCAAGCTTGAAATACCGCACCGTGTTGTGGGTGCCGAAGCAGGGATGGAAGAGGAGTCCATTTTCGGCGCCGGGCCGGAGGACGCGGCCCTCGTCATCAGCTTCAGCGAATATGCACCTCTGACCGTGCATCTCTTCAACCAGCTTGAAAAAAGACGCGTGCCGGTTGTTTCGCTGACGGATAATGCGATCAGCCCGATTATCCCCGCCTCTGGTCTATGGTTTGAAATTGTTGAAACCGATTTCCAGGGTTTCCGGGCGAATGCAGCGACGATGGTCATGATTATGACTCTTGCGGCCGCCATTGCCGAGCGGCGGAAATAACAGCGCATCGCCGACTTAAATTTTTTCATATCGCGACGATATACCAGTAGACTGGGCGCTTGCTCGGGTCGCGCCCAGCACTAACCCGATATGGCGCGCCTCCCGGCAAGTGTCCCGTATTCGCTCTGTCGTAAGCTTCTGAAAACGTGACGGGCTGACAGGCACCAGGCCCTATCAGGATGGTGAACCATCGTGACTTGACTGGGCAGTGACGGCGCGCGCGCCGGCGCTCCCTCCTTAACGGGCTTTTCAGGAAAATCCCTCCCCACACGGCGCGTCCGTCCCCGCTCTAAATCTGTGGCAGGAGACGCCCCGACCCGGAATGCAATATTCCAACCGGGTCCGCTCCTATAAAGGCCATTTGCCCGAATGATTGGACAAAAAATCTCGGGAAACATCAGTGAGACGCGCCTGGTGATAGGTAAATATATAAAATATGTTGTCATGAAACGTCGCACTATCAATTTCAAAAATTTTATCGAGACATACTTTGCTGGTGTCAGGAAAACAATACATAAGTTTTAATCTCATTAACTAATTTATACTTCGTTCTAAGTTGCTAATGTGATATATAACAATATTGCAGATCAATAAAAAAGGAAATATCTGTAATGTGTAGATATCTACCGGTCGTTCTGGCCGTCTGTACCTTGTCAGGCTGTGCAGCTGCGTCCTCTTCGACGGGGACACAGGCCCACCCACAGTTAAAAAATACAAATCCGGTCAAAGGGTCCTTCGATGACCGCTCAACCAGCGTGCATATCGTCAACTGGCTTAACGTGCCCGTCACAGACATGACGCGCGTTGATCAGGGTGTTTGGGAAGGTGAATGGAAAGCGTCCCCACCATCGACTATTCCGTTCAATAGTGACGGACATATGGAGACGACATCCAATGCCTGGCTGCATGGCGCTGGCGGGTGGGCCAAGTATAGGGTTGAGAATGACGGCGCAGATCTCACCTTTGCGTGGTACAATCCTTATAGCGGGGGCAACACCTATTGGGTCAATTCGGACCCTGACGATTATTATTTTACGCAGGAAGGCACAGGGAGTGGAGATAACGCGTCCATCACCTGGTATGTGCGCAAAAAAGTTCGCCCGCAGCCGATCACAAACTACAGGGCGATCATTATGGCAGACGCGCAGCCATGGCGTTTATCCTCAGGCGGTGACCCGAATTCAGAAAGCGCGAACGGGGCAGAGTGGAGAGCCATCGACAGCAACACCCTTAATGCGATCAAAGAGCATAGCAACGTCAAATTCATGATCAATAATGGTGATTTGACTGAATATGGTCGCACGACACAATACGACGATTATGCCCGCATTTATCATTCAACCAATATTCCGCTTCTGGAAGGGTTGGGAAATCATGATTACGCCAATAACGTTCACGATTGCTACGAATTTCTGGATTGGGGACCATCTTCAGATGGTTGCGCTTTGAACATGGTGACGCGGGAATATGATCATATTCAGGATCTGAAAAACAACATTGACCGCATTCCCGGCGCCGCCTTCAGCTCAGACGTGTCCCATTCAGAAGATGCGTCGCCCGTTGCAATATTTGACGAATTTAATGGAAGCTTCTCTTATTCCTGGGATGTCGGGGATGTCCATTACGTCCAACTCCAGAATTATCCCCTTTATACCACACATTTGGAAGCCGATAACATCGTATTGCGGACCAGGGTCAACATCACCAAGTCTCTGGATTGGCTCAAGCGGGATCTCGAGCGCGCTGATCTGCGCGGCAAGGTCACCATCATCAATTTCCATGACGCCAGACCTTTTTATAATGATGGGGACTCTCATTTCCTCAATAGAGGTAACCTGCAGGATCTCGCCACATTCAAATCCATCATTACGTCGCACAAGGTCAAGGCGATATTTGTCGGACACACGCACGCGCAGGCTTATTGCCGGGCGACGGATGACACCGCTTTCGGCAATATACCGGTCTACACTGCCGGGGCGCTGTTTAATGGTGATTATTACCTGATCGACGTGAAAGGACAGGATATCAGCGTCTCCGCCTTCAATGGCAGAACAGGAATGCCGGATCTGGTGAGAGATCTGGGCGTGATCGGTAGCGATACCGATTTTTCAACGACATGCAGTAATTTGTGAGTTTAATACCCTTCTCCTGTGAAGGAGAAGGGATGTCCTTGCATCGCTCTGACAAAATGAGTCGTCCCGTTCCGGACTCTCCACTACAATGAAGAGCGATGGTTGGCGGCAGGCTGCCATCATCGTGGCATAGATGGGGCCTCGCGCAACGTCTTGGCGCGGCCTGCATCACGCATCTGGCGGCAATGGCATTTCAGCTTCAGCGAATTTTCGCTGGCGGGCACGCCTCTCCAGCCACGCCAATGCCGCGACACCCGCCGCCGCCAACCCGCCAGAGCCGGAAATCTCACCCAGACGCATGAACATGGTCATGAGCAGCGGACGATCATCACCCCGGCGGAATTGATCAACATCCGCCGCTGTCACAGAAAGCTTCGGATTGCCGAAACGTTGCAGCACATAATTACTGACCGCCGCGACCTGTGCATCGGATAATTCATCCGCAAAATGGGGCATGGACACGATGTGCCCGCCCACCTCGCGATGCACGCCGGTCAGGATGCTCATCACGAGATTGCGCGGCGTCATCCCACCTGTCGCCGTGTTTGCAAATAAGGCGGGGTAAAACTGGTCCCGCGTACCGGCGCCATTCAATTGGTGGCATGAAGCGCACGCCCCGATAAAAATCTGCTCACCATTGAGGGAAGCACCATCGGAGAGCGCCGCCGCCGCCCGCGATTCACCAAGATGCAAGGCTTCAAAGGTCAATTCCTGCTGGGGGTGCCGTGCAAAGGCCGGTTCCATCTGGCCCGCATCCCGAAGGGGTGGAACGGTCTTCAAATATCGGACGATGCTATAAAGATCATCATTGGAAAGATGACTCAGGCCGTGCTCAATCGCTTCCGCCATGCCGCCGGAAGCCTGCGCTTTGCCGTGCACAGCCCCCGTTTTGAGGAATGTGAAGAGTTCATCGTCACGCCAGGCGCCAATCCCGCTGATTTTATCCGACGTGATATTCGGCGCATACCAGCCCCCGACGACCGCCCCGCCGAGATAGCGACGCTTATCTTCACCAAGGAGACTATTGCGTGGGGAGTGACAGACGGAACAATGCCCCATGACATCAACGAGATAGCGCCCGCGCGCGACACTGCCAGCTTGATCGCGCGCATCATCTACCGGGCGTCCGCGCGCGAAAAGCCCGTTCCACCCGGCCATGAGGGAGCGGACATTGAAAGGAAAGGGAAGCCGCGTCTCGACCGTTGGCCCCGCATCAATGGCGGTGACGTTATGTTGGAGATAAGTAAAGAGCGCGTGCACATCCCGGTCACTCATCCCGGCATAGGATGTGTAGGGCATGGCAGGGTAGAGATGCCCGTGCGGCGATACGCCATGACGGATGGCTTTTGCGAAGGCGGCTTCATGCCATCCGCCAATGCCGAACGTTTTTGAAGGCGTGATATTCGGCGCGATAATGGCCCCAAGAGGGGAATGAATGGCTTTGCCACCCGCATAGGGCGTACCATCAGGCCCGATATGGCAGGCTTCACAATCCGCCTCACGCGCAATGTAAGCACCGCGCTCGATAAGGGCCTGGAGGCCCGTATCGGCCGACGCCGCGCCGACGGTGAGCGGCACCCATGCGACAGCGCCTGAGACCAGACGGAAGAGGGCGATAACCCCCATGAGCCGGAGAGATCTCATTTTAAATATCAGTCCTGCCCAATGGTTGCGGGTGGTTCCGCCCAATAATTTGTTTTCCCGCGCGCGTAAGACGGTATCACTGTCGCATCGATTGTTGATCGATACATAAGCGCATTCTCATAAGCGACGAATTGCGCATCATCTTCCGTGCAGTCTGATCGCGGCCCGCCTGTATAACCGAGGTACCAGGCTGAGATGATCGCCATGGCCACCTCCGATGCTTCAGGGTAAGTGGCGGCAAAGTCCCCCCAATGTGTCACCAGGGGACGGGCGAAATCCTGCGCCGCTTGCTCAAGCTGCCGAAACCTGTCTTCAAACCCGGCATCCACTTTGCAAAGTGCCTTGTAACAACGGGAAACAAGATGGGGATCAAGCTTTTCCTGACCCGTCAACTGCGCGGAGATGACGGCAAATCCGGCATATTCGGCGGTGGGGGCGCTGGCTTGCAGCGGGGTCGTCGCTTTTCTGGCCCGGCCGCCCCGCGAGATTTTTCTTTTCAAAAGCGACAGACACATGCGCGTGACCCTGTTTGCGGTCAGAACGCCGACCGATTGGTCGACCATAAGTTATGAACAGAATGCATCCATCTGACCGTGGGACGCATCGGCGACGCGCCTGGCACTGACGCCAGGCGCGCCGGCCAGGTTTATCGAACGGACGCTGGCGCAACCTGAAGCATGGTGTCCTCGATTTTTTCCAGAGAAACGCCCCGCGTTTCAGGCACGAAGCGCAGGACAAACCATGTGGAGAGGAGCCCTAGAATGGCGAAAAGCCACATGGAAAACGCGCCATGAAAATGTTCAGTCAGATATTTATTCTCGTTCACCATGGGGAAGAACTGACTGACAAAGAAATTGCCGATCCAGTTTGACGCGACCGCGATGCTCATCCCGATGGAACGGAAGCGATTGGGGAAGACTTCGGAGACAAGCACCCACGTGATCGGCCCCCATGAGCACCCGAACGTGAACATGAAGAGCATCATGCCGGCAAGCGCGCCATAGCCTTGCGTCTGATGATAAAGCGCCATCGAAACGAGGATGAGGCTCGCCACCATGCAAAGCGCACCATATTTCAGGAGGAACCGGCGTCCCTTAAAGTCAATCAACCATGCACCCACAATGCTGCCCAGAAGAAGGGCTACACCGATCCACACTGTCTGGAAAAGCGCGGACTGCATGGAGCCCCCGACGCCATGCAGCACCATCGGCGCATAATACATCATGACATTAATGCCCGTGAACTGCTGCAAGGCGGCGATCATGGAGGCGACGAAAATGATCCACATCGCGCGGCGATCTTTCAACACGGTGCTGAAACGGAAAGAAGCCCGATCCTCGACCGAGGTAAGGGACTCCTTGATCTCCGCCATCAGATTTCGGGCATGTTGCGCGTTGGAGATGCGGGACAATGTCTTTAATGCCAGATCATCCCGGCCTTTGAGCGCATGCCAGCGCGGTGATTCAGGGATGGTGAAAACGGTCAGGCAGAAGATGATGCACGGAACGATCTCCGACGCGAACATCCAGCGCCATCCCATATGGTTGAGCCAATAGGGGGTCGCATTCGCCGCGATCATGTAATTGACGATAAAGACAATGACCTGACCAAACACAATGGCGAACTGCTCCATCGATAGCGCCCGCCCCCGCATGTCTTTCGGTGAGACCTCGGACATGTACATCGGTGAGACCATCGACGCCGCCCCCACAGCAATGCCACCCAGAATACGGAATATGACGAAAAAGCTGAAGCTCGGTGCAATGGCCGTCCCGATGGACTGCGCCGAAAACAGGATGGCGCAGACAAACAACGTCATGCGCCGCCCCCAGCGATCCGCCAGCCATCCTGACAGGAGGGCACCGATGATGCAGCCAATGACGACGTTGGACACCGCCCACCCGGTTTGCGCCGGAGAGAGATGGAAAAAATTCTGCAGGGGCGTGATGGCACCGGCAATGACGGAGGTGTCGTAACCAAATAATATGCCCCCCAGCGCCGCCACAGCGCATATGCGGATGACATAGGCCGCATCATGTCGCGGCGCGTTAACAAAAACGATGTCTTTGATCGCAGTTTTCATTTCATGTCTCCGACCGCGTCATACGCGCAGCATTTACGGCTTGATTAAACCTTGCACAGGCAGATCCGATGAGCGCGGGCCGGGGCGCCTCTTTTCGATGAAACGTCGCGACGCGCCCGCCGACATGGCCGCTTCCTGACGCGCGCGTATCCAGACAGACAGATTTTCCGGTTCGCCATGACGGTGCGGCAACGCGCTCGGCCTGACATCGCCCTGCGGCGCGACATCGCTTTTCATCAAATGATCAAGATGACCCACCCGAGCTCTCCTGCGGTTGAACGAATCCGTTCGAATAGAATGATTCGTTCTTTCATTAACCTAAGTTTGGAACAAAATTTCTGTCCTAAGCAACAGAAAAGAACATTTTAATCTGTTATTATTTCTTTTTTTATGTGATAAACGTCGGTGAAGCGTTTCATTTAATGACAGTGGCGCTTGACGCGGCCCTCATTTCCGCGCCATCAACGTGATCAGAAGTGGCGCAAAGCTCGCCGGAGAAGGGTTTTGCGCGCTTGGGCATAGCGAAAGCTGCTTCAGAGCGCACATCATGTGATGTTTTTACGAAATTTCAGCGCATAAATTTTTTGGCCTGTCATCGCAACAACCAGAAGGAAGACGCCGCCATGCCTCAAACTTCCTTTAAACCTCTCAAGATGGGCGTCATCGGTTTCGGCTATGTCGGACGGGTTTTTCATCTGCCTTATATTGAGGCGACTGAGGGCCTCGCGCTTCATGCCATTTGCTCCTCTCGTGAGGATGATGTCCGGAACGCCTATCCTGACGTCAAAATCTTCAATACTGCCGAAGCCCTATGTGCCGATGACGCGCTGAAAGTCATCGTGATCGCCTCACCCAACGAGACACACCGCCCTTTTGCCGAGATGGCGCTGCGCGCTGGCAAACATGTTGTCATTGATAAACCTTTCACAACAAATCTCCCGGATGCCGAGGCCGTTCTCCAAACGGCGCGGGAGGCAGGCAAACATGTCATTGTCTTTCAGAACCGCCGATGGGACAGTGATTTCCTCGCCATATCCGATGTGGTCCGCTCCGGCGTGCTTGGCCCCATCCGACATGTTGAATCCGCCTTTGACGTGTTTGAACCGGCCATCTCGGATAATTGGCGTTTTGCGAGGGAGAGGGCACGGGGAGGTGGTTTGACCTGGCACCCCATCTGGTGGATCAGGCCCTTCTGCTCTTCGGCGCGCCTGAGCGCGTGACGGCGGACATCCAGTGTTTGCGGGCGGAGGCGGGTGCAGATGACTGGTTTATGGTGACATTGCATTACCGTCAGCTGAATGTCGTGCTGCGCGGCTCCATGCTCGCGCGCTTTCCGGCCCCGCGTTTTGTCATTCATGGCACGCGCGGCGGCGCCATCAAAAACGGGTTGGACGTTCAGGAAGCCCAACTTGTGCGGCATATTTCCCCATCTGACGACGCATTCGGGGTGGACCCGGACCTGATCCGGCTGCGTCATGAAGATGGCACGATGCGGGAAATGCCCGCCCCGCGCGGCTGCCATCGCCAGTTTTACGCCCTTCTCGTCCAAACGCTGAACCGGAAAGGCCCGCTTTTCATCACTGAGGATCAGATGTTGGCTGTGATGCACATTATCGAAACCGCAGCCCGCGCATCGCGTGAAGGCCGGAGCCTCAAGCTTGCGCTCCCGGAAGCGACACGCCGCAATCTGAAGGCGCAATCCATCTATGAAAGCATTTGATTTCCCGGACAAATCGCCCGCGCCTCCCGGCATGATCGAGAATGAAAACTGGCAAATTTTACCATAAAATCATATCAAGGTAACATATTTCGCGTTATTTTTAATCGTTACTATTTCCATTCCAATTTAATTTTTGTTAAGCAAGGCCGTTAACAATTGCTTTACAGCGCACTTGCGTGACCATTTTAAACAGGAGCACCCTATATGGCGGGCGGAACCTTCATACCGGATTCAGCGAAACTTGAGGTCGTAAAGGAGACAGTCCCCGACACGGCCTTCGGACGTTTCCTATCCTGGATCGGCATCCCTCCCGTCATGCTTTGGGGTTATGTCGGCGTACTTCTTTTCATGATCGGTGACGGCGTTGAGAGTGGCTATCTGTCGCCCTATCTCGTCGGCCAGGGCTTCAAGGAAACAGACGTCGCCCTGTTATTCACGATTTACGGCGTAACAGCCGCCCTCTCCTCATGGCTTTCAGGCGCATTGTCTGAGCTATGGGGCTCACGCACCGTCATGATTGTCGGCCTGCTGATCTGGACGATCTTTCAGGTCGGGTTCCTCTCCTACGGTCTGCCGTCGAAATCCTTCTCTCTGATCGCCCTGTTTTACGGCATCCGGGGTTTCGGCTATCCGCTTTTCGCCTTTGGCTTCCTCGTATGGGTCGTGCATACGGCACCGGCCAGCAAGCTGGGCTCTGCCGCAGGGTGGTTCTGGTTCTGCTTCACGGCGGGCCTGCCGACGCTGGGCTCCACCCTGGCCAGTATCTTCCTGCCCATCATGGGCTCCTACTACACATTGTGGCTGGCACTGGGCATCGTCGTCATTGGCGGGTCACTCGCGCTATACGGCATTCGTGGCGCCAAGGCCAACCGCAACACAAACGACCCCAATGCATTGCGCACGCTTTTCTCGGCGCTTTCCATCGCGTGGGAACGGCCGAAAGTCGGGATTGGCTGCATTGTTCGCGCCATCGACACATCCGCAGAATTCGGACTCCTGGTCTTTATGCCGCTCTACTTCCGTGAGCTGAACTTCACGACGTCGCAATGGCTTGCCGTGCTTCAGGCCATCTTTATGAGTAACGTGTTCTTCAACCTGATTTTCGGCATCTGCAGTGACCGTATCAGCTGGCGTGGCACGGTGATGGTGATGGGCGGGCTGGGCTCAACCATCACGACCATGGTGTTTTTCTACGCGCCGACACTCCTCGGCCCGGAACATCTCTATATCGTCATGGCGGCGGGTGCACTTTACGGTGCAACATTGGCAGCTTATGTGCCCTTGACGGCGCTGATGCCTTACCTCGCACCTGAGAATAAAGCGGCGGCCATGTCCCTGCTCAATCTCGGTGCCGGGGCCAGTGTCTGGATTGGTCCGGCGATTGTGTTCCTTTTCATAGACCGCGTCGGTGTTAAAGGTGTCATGATGATTTACGCCGCGATTTATTTCTCAAGCGCCATCATGACTTATTTCCTGAGAATGGACCCTGAGGTGGAAGCCGAAATCAAGCGCAGCCGGGAAGGTGTGCGTTCGGTAGAGGGTAAGATCGAATCTGACATGCATATATAATATTCGTGTGAGATTCAGAGATTGATCAAGGCGTCACTTCGGTGACGCCTTTTTCATATGTCGTGAAGATAAGTATGACAAATTCTTGATCCATCTGTCTCCCTTGCTGAAACGACCCTTTCAGCGCGGCGAACCGCGCTTCACCTGCGGCGTAGATCGACCCGTGACCGTCCTCATGATGGGCGAAATTTTGGAAACCAAACCAAATCCATTTTCGTTCGAAAATCTTAGGGTTCCTGTCTGTCGCACCTTCAGCCGTCGGGTGGGAAATAGCCGTCACCTCCGCCATTTTCAAAAGCGGATGATGACCGCGTTCAAAATCCGAAGTGAAGAGGGTCTTCCCGATGAATGTGAGCGAATATCTCCTCAAACGCCTGAAGGAATGGGGCCTCCACCGTGTTTACGGATATCCGGGTGACGGGATTGGCGGCATTGACCTTGCTTTGCAGAAAGCGGTTGATCGGGGTGACCTTGAATATGTGCAGGTCCGCCATGAGGAAATGGCCGCTTTCATGGCGTCGGCGCATGCCAAATTTACCGGCCAGCCAGGGCTGTGCGTCGCGACCTCCGGCCCGGGCGCCATCCATTTACTGAACGGACTTTATGACGCTAAGATGGACCATGTCGGGGTGGTGGCCCTTATGGGCCAGCAGGCCAGCACCAGCATTGGCGCGAACTACCAGCAGGAGGTTGATCTCCAATCTCTTTGCAAAGACCTCGCCAATGACTATGTCGTCACCGTCTCCAACCCCTACCAGATCCGCCATGCAATTGACCGCGCCGTGCGCATTGCGCGCGACAAGCACGTGCCGACCGTCGTCATCATCCCCAATGATGTGCAGATCAAACCTTTCAAGGAAGCGCCCAATGCCCATGGTTTCACCCATACGGGCATTGGTGAGACGATGTTTGCGCATGTTACGGATGTTACCGGCCTGCATGAGGCGGCGCGCATTCTCAATGAGGGGGAACGCGTCGCCATCCTCGCCGGGGCCGGTGCACTGAACGCCACGGAAGCCTTGCTGACCGTCGCGGAAACTTTGGGCGCCGGGATTGCCAAGGCGCTTTTAGGCAAGGCCGCCGTGCCCGATCATTTTCCTTTCGTCACAGGCTCCATGGGCTTGCTGGGGACAAAACCCTCCTGGGACATGATGAAGGAATGTGACACACTTCTCATGGTCGGCTCCGCCTTCCCTTATAGCGAATTCCTCCCCGACCCGGGGAAGGCAAAGGGGGTGCAGATCGATATCGAGCCCGCCAATATGTCCCTCCGTTACCCGATGGATGTGTGCCTCCAGGGGGATAGCGCGTCGGTTCTTAAAGCGCTTCTTCCCCTGCTGAAACCGAAATCCAACCGGAAATGGCGCAAGAAAATCGAGAATAATGTCGCCAGCTGGTGGAAGCTCTTGGAAAGCCGCGCGATGCAGGAGGCCACCCCGTTGAACCCGCAGAGGGTCTTCTGGGAATTATCACCCCGTTTGCCGGATAATGCCATCATCACGGCCGACTCAGGCTCTGTCGCCAATTGGTATGCGCGTGACCTCAAATTTCGCGCCGGGATGAAAGGCTCCCTTTCAGGCGGGTTAGCCTCGCTTGGCGCGGGGACACCTTATGCGATCTCCGCTAAAATGGCCTATCCAGAACGCACGGTCATCGCCTGTATGGGGGATGGCGCGATGCAGATGAATGGCATCAATGAGATGATTACCATCTCCAAATATTGGAAAAACTGGTCCAACCCCCGCTTGATCGTCCTGGTTCTGAATAATGAGGACCTTAACCAGGTGACGTGGGAAGAGCGCGCCCAATCCGGCGCCGGAAAAACGGAAGCCACCCAATCCATCCCGGATTTCCCCTTCGCCAAATATGCGGAGCTTCTGGGGCTGCGCGGCATCTTCGTCAATGCCCCGGATCAGCTGGGCGCCGCATGGGATGAGGCGCTGAATGCGGATCGGCCCGTCATTCTTGAAGCCAAAACCGACCCGAATGTCCCGCCGCTCCCGCCGCATATCACTCTCACCCAGGCGAAAGCCTTCATGACCTCTCTGATTGATGAGCCTGAGCGCACGGGGACGATGGTGAATTCCGCGCGTCAGGTTCTTGCCTCTTTTCTGCCACGCCGCCGCAACTGACGCGCCCATGCGCTCCATGAAAACAATGGGCTTGTCGCGTCATCGCGTGGGGGATCTCAGCCAGTCACGTGTTCTGCAACGTCTCGCGCCTGCCCTTAGCGCGCTGATCTCGACCCTCATCCGCACTGGTAAGCCCGTCCCCGACCCGCGCGCGGCAGAAAAAGCCGCCCATCGCCTTAATGTCGCCTCCGCCACTCTGGCGGCCTCCGTCCTAATGGATAGCGCGGTAGAGCATTATCGGGGCGGCTTCAAAAACCCGGCCATGTATACGCCGCTTCTGACATCCGCCGCCGCCCTCGCCGTCAGCCTGCACGGCACGACGGACCATCGACGCGCAGCGCATGTCGTGCGGGATACCGTCTTCATTGTTACCGGCGCGGTGGGTCTGGTCGGCACGTTGTTCCACTTGCGCAACGTCTGCAAAAGAACGGGGCGTTTCAGCTGGCAGAACCTGTTTTACGGTGCACCTCTGGGCGCACCTTTCGCGATCAGCCTATCCGGCTTGTTGGGATATCTTTCTGAACGTGTCCGCGCCACGCCGCTTGGCCACCCGCCCACCGTGCACGGCATCCCCGCCGGGCGCGTTGTCAGCGTCCTGACAAGTGGCGGCCTGATGGGCACGACAGCAGAGGCGTGGCTTCTGCATTTCCGCGGGAGTTACCATAATCCGGCGATGTATCTGCCGGTAACAATGCCCCCCGTCGCGGCGGGGCTTCTTCTCAGAGCGGCGTCAGGTCCGGGCGTAACGCAGGCGCCTAAAACGCGCTGGTGGCTGCGCGCCACAGCGGCGATGGGTTTTGCGGGCACGATCTTTCACGCGATCGGGGTGGGGCGCGACATGGATGGCTGGCGCAACTGGCAACAGAACATCCTCAATGGCCCGCCCCTTCCGGCACCACCTGCTTTTACCGGCCTGGCCCTCGCCGGCCTCGCCGCCCTCGGACTGATGGAGGACCATCCGGATGACTGAGCACACGCCTTACCCCGGTTATGATGTCATGCGGAAACGTGATGGCCATTCCTGGAATGACGCCACGCGCGCCGTCATTGACGCGCGGCTGGCCATTCGAGACCGACCAGAATTTTTCTCGCCGGAAGCATGGGACACGCTTAACGCGATATGCGAGCGGATCATCCCGCAACCGCCGACCCGGCCACGCATCCCGCTTGCGGCTTATATTGACAGGGATCTTGTCAGAGGTACGCGGCCCGGCTTTCGCAATATCGACCTCCCCCCGCGCGAGGTCGCCTGGCCGATGGGGCTTCAGGCGATTGAGGACGAAGCTGACTGCCTCCATCACCGCAAATTTCCGCTTTTACTCACGGATCAGCAGGACGCCCTGCTGAAAGCCGTTGAAAATGGCGACGTTAAAGCACCGCGCTGGGCGGAAATCCCGGCCAAACTCTTCTTCAGCGCGCATCTCATGTCTGAAATCATCGCCGCCTACTATGCCCACCCCGTGGCGTGGAGCGAAATCGGCTATGGCGGCCCGGCAAGTCCGCGCGGCTATGTGCGGATGCATGCCAATGAGCGTGACCCGTGGGAGGCGGCCTCCGCAGAAGAGGGTCACATCGGCAAAGCGCGAAAGATCAATCAGAATGTCCGCTGACCCCATGGCGTCGCCGCGCGGCGTAAACGGGCGGGCACCCGACGTGTTTCATCGTGGCCGTTGGACCCCCATGCAGTGCCATCGGGACACGGATAACGTGGATTTTGTCGTGGTCGGGACCGGTGCCGGTGGCGGGCCGCTGATCGCACGATTGGCGGAGATGGGCTATTCCGTCGTGGGTTTTGATGCAGGGGCGTGGTTTCGCCCGTTGGAGGATTTCGCGTCGGACGAGACGAGCCAAAGCCAGCTTTTCTGGACGGATAACCGCCTCGTCACCGGGGACAACCCCATTGCGATGGGCAAGAATAATAGTGGCAAGGCCGTCGGCGGTTCAACTGTGCATTACGCCATGGTGTCGCTTCGTTTCCGGCCGGATTGGTTTCTGTCGCGGACGAAACTGGGATATGGCGCGGATTGGCCGGTCGATTGGCGGGAGATGTGGCGCTATTACGATATGGCTGAGCGCGACCTCGCCATTTCAGGCCCCCTTACCTACCCTTGGGGGCCACGCCGCCCGCGATATCCTTACCGCGCGCATGAAATCAATGCAGCGGGTGAAGTTTTGGCGCGCGGAGCCGAAGCCATGGGTTATGAGTGGGTAGAAACGCCGCTCGCAACCCTCTCCGCCCCGCGCCATCATGCGCCGTCCTGCGTTTATCGCGGGTTCTGCCGGGTGGGATGTTCCACCAACGCCAAGCAAAGCCAACTCGTGACCTATATACCCCGAGCAGTCAAAGCGGGGGCGGAAATACGCGATCTCGCCATGGTCGGGCGCGTCGAGGTCGATGCGCGGGACCGTGCAACGGGGGTGCATTATTTCCGTCATGGAAGCTGGCATTTCCAGCGCGCCAAAAACGTCATTGTCGCGGGCTATGCCATTGAAACGCCGCGCCTCCTCCTGAATTCCGCAACGCCGCGTTTTCCTGACGGGCTGTCGAACAGTTCAGGGCTGTTGGGCCGATATCTGATGGTGCAATCCAATCAGGCGGTTTTCGGCGTTTCTGATGAGATGATCCGATGGAATAAGGGACCCCCCTCCATGACGATCACGGAACATTGGAATTACGACGATAAGAAAGATTTCTTCGGCGGTTATTGCTGGATGTCGCAAGGACCTCTGCCCGTCGAATGGTCAGCTATGCTGTCAAGCGGGCGGAATTTGTGGGGACAGGCGCTGCGCGATGAAATGAGTCGCTACAACCATCAGGTCGGGTTGAAAATGGTGGGAGAAATGCTGCCGAGCCTCGATAATCGCGTTACCCTCTCGCCAGAACGCGACCAATATGGCCTGCCCGTGCCGCTCATTTCCTATTCCTGGCTTGAAAATGACAAGCGCATGATCGCCCATGCGCTGGATAAAATGCAACAAAGTCTCGAAAGCGTGGGGATTTCCGATTGCTGGCGGCAGGAAAATGACACGAACCACCTTGCCGGCACAGCGCGGATGGGGTTCAGTCAGCAGGACAGCGTTGTGGATGCGGATTGCCGGAGCTGGGACATCCGTAACCTCTGGGTCTGTGACGGGTCGGTCTTTCCAACGACGGGCGGCGTCAATCCGTCTCTGACGATTACGGCGCTGGCTTTACGCACGGCAGACCGCATCCGCACATTGCACCGCCAGGGACAGGTCACAATCTGAAAATCACAGGATGGGGAGGGCAAATTGGCAGGATTTATCGCACGACACCGCCTCAACCGTGTCTATTCTCTTGAGGATTTTGAGAAACTCAGTAAGTCATGCCTCCCTCGCGCCGTTTATGAATATGTTCGGAACGGGGCGGGCACGGAATTTTCGCTTCATTATAATGAAGCGGCCTTCCACGCGCTTCTGTGGCAGCCTTACCGCCTGCGCCAGGTCGATCAAATAAGGACGGGCATCACGATTTTCGGTGAGACCTACAGCGCACCATTTGGCCTCGCCCCCACAGGTGGCGCGGCCATGGTCCGTTATGATGCTGACCGGCTGGAGGCCCGCGCCGCGCATCATCATGATACGCCCTACATCCTCAGCGCCAACTCCTTGACGCCGCTTGAAGATGTGTTCGCCATCAATCCGCGCACGTGGTTCGCGCCTTATTTCCCGGATGATTATGACGTGATTGACGGCATGATAGCGCGACTCGAGCGCGTGAACTGTCGCGTCATGGTCGTGACAGTGGATGTGCCGGTTGCCGCCAAACGCATTGCGGAGCAACGCGCCGGTTACGCGATGCCCATCCGCCCTAACCTGCCCGCTGCATGCGGGGCATTGGCGCATCCGGGCTGGCTTTTCGACACGTTGCTGCGCAACATTGTCGCGGAAAGGAAGCCGCGTATTGAAAACATAAGAGCGCAGGGCGGGCCGGGGATTTTCTCCAAAGAAATCAAGGCGGTTGGTGGCTCACCCAGATTTGATTGGGCGCATGTCCGACATATTCGAGACCGCTGGAAACATACGCTCATCTTGAAAGGCCTGTTGCGCGCAGACGATACGGAAAAGGCGCGGGATATCGGCGTTGACGCCGTCGTGCTCTCCAACCATGGCGCACGTCAGATCGACACAACGATCAGCCCGATGGAGGCCCTGATGGAAACACGCGCGCGCTTGCCCGATTACCCCCTGATTATTGATGGCGGTTTCCGGTCAGGCAATGATGTCCTGAAAGCCATGGCGCTCGGGGCAAATCTCGTCTTGATGGGGCGGCCTTTTCTTCAGGCTTGCGCCGTGGCTGGAGAATCCGGCGTTGCCAAGGCGATCACGCTCGTCAAGGAGGATATTGCGCGGTGCATGGCCATTCTTGGCGTCACGCAATTTGACCAGCTTAAGGAAGTATTGATTGAAAACTGAGATCTATCGCCAATTTTGTTCATCAAGTACGTAAAAATAATCTGAGGCCCCATTTCCGACGTCTCAAAACTGACGTATGAGGTCGGATAGTAAATATTGATGACGGTGATCCGAGATGATTTCTTCCTCGACAAAAGTCGATCTCAATTTCCCCCTGATCGGCAAGACCGCCCTTGTCACTGGCGCAGGCTCCGGCATTGGGGCCGCTATCGCGGAGGCCCTTGCTGAGAAAGGCGCGCAGATCGCGGCCGTGGATGTCCAGCGGGATCGCGCTGAAGCGACCGTGCGGCTCGTCGGCACGGACGCCCATGCTTTCACCTGCGATGTGTCATCGCCGGAGTCCGTTGAGACGATGGTCGATGACGTCAAGACAATGTTCGGGCACATTGATATCCTCATCAATTGTGCCGGCGTCGTCCATCTGGCACCCGCTGAAGATTTGACGGTTGAGCAATGGGACAAGACCATCAACATCAACCTCAAAGGCACCTTCCTCGTCACGCGGGAGGTCGGTCGCGTCATGATCGCGCAGCGCACGGGCGGGAAGATCATCAATATGGCGTCGCAGGCTGGCAGCGTCGCGATTGCGGAGCACGTGGCTTATTGCGCTTCGAAATTTGGCGTCATCGGCATGTCCAAGACATTCGCCGCGGAATGGGGGCGTCACGGCATCACCGTTAACACGATTTCCCCGACCATTGTGATGACCGAATTGGGTAAAAAAGCCTGGGCGGGTGAGAAGGGCGAAGCGGCGAAACAGCAAATCCCCGTCGGGCGTTTCGCTGAGCCTTCTGAAATCGCCGCGGCCGTGCTTTTCCTCTCCTCCCGCGGGGCGGACATGATCAATGGTGCCGACCTGCTGATTGATGGCGGCTACACGATCATCTGATACGGGCTTTAAAGTAAGCTGCCGATGCTCAATTGGTCAGCGGGGACCGCTCTTAAGTTATCTCCGCCGCCCCCGCAGATGGGCGGCGATGACGGATACAGGGTGCATCAGCCTCTCATGACGGAAGCGCTTGACCTGACTTCGGCAGGAAAATCCGGTCGCGAGAACCTGCCCCTTCGGCTCCTGATCGAGACGGGGCGCCCAGGAGAGATTGAAGATCTCGCGCGACAGGTCCTTATTGGTCGCCTCATGCCCGAATGCACCCGACATGCCGCAGCAACCCGTTTCTGCGATATCAAGGGTTAAACCGAAACGCTGGTAGATTTCACGCCATTTTTGCGGAGAGTCGGCGAGACTCGTCTTTTCGGTGCAATGCAGCATCAGCGTGTGGTGTGATGACGGCCTCGCCGCGGCCAGACTCACTAGCTGCCGGTCAGATGTGACGTGATGGAGCCATTCATGAATCAACTGAATTTCCGGGAGCGCGCCGATATCGCTGAGATGACGATATTCCTGCCGGAAGACAAGTGTCATGGCTGGGTCCACCCCGACCAGCGTCATACCGCCATCCGCCAATCGCTGTAATCTGCGCAGGCTGCGCCGGGCGACAAATTTGAATAGCCTGGTAAAGCCGTAAACCTGTAACGGCTTCCCCGTCATGACGGGCGGTATCACGTAAACTCTGAAGCCAAGACGCCGCGCCGCCTCCATCGCATCGAGCACGACGTTTGTATCGATCTGACTGGTGAAAACATCCGGGACGAAAATGACGCTGCGCGCGCGCCCTTCATCCGATAATTTCTGCATCTCATGCAGAGTCGCCGTGCGAACGCCAAGGCGTTGACAGGCGCGGTGGAAACGTTGCGTTGACAAGGCTGGCAGGTCCACAAGCCCCAATTTGAGCCGCGCAAAGCGCGCCGCCCATTTATTGCTCACGAGCGCATTATAAAGGCGCGGCGCGTGACCTGCGACGATGAGTAAAGGCTCAAGGCAGGCAATCAGATAATCCTTAACAGGTCGCGAAAATCGTGTGTGATAAAGCGAGAGAAACCGCGCCCGAAGATCCGGCACATCGACATGCACAGGGCATTGGCGTGTGCAGGATTTACAGGCGAGGCAGGTCGCCATCGCGTCATAAACCTCGTGTGAAAAATCCGTCCCCGTCCGGCGCCGCCGCGTGAAGAACCGTTTCACGACGGCAAGGCCATTCTCCCGCTCCAGCGCTGCGATGTCAGTGCCCGCGGCGATCTGCTTGTCCAGCCAGGCCTTGACCAGTTGCGCCCGGCCTTTGGGTGAGTAACGACGGTCGCGCGTGCCCTTCCAGGAGGGGCACATCGGGTCATTGACGTTGTGATTGAAACAGGCCCCATTGCCATTGCAATGCATGGCCGCGCCAAATGACTTCCAGACAGGCGGAGTGATGCGCTGGTCATGCGCGCCCCGCATCGGCACATCCTCAATACCGGTGAGAGACGCGTCCGGCAGGGTGGCGGGGGTCGCGATTTTGCCGGGATTGAGCTGATTATAGGGGTCAAAAAGCGCTTTGACCTGCTGCAACACAGGGTAAAGCGCACCGAAAAAGCGTGGCACATATTCCGATCGCAGGCCCTTCCCATGCTCACCCCAAATCAGGCCGTGATATTTTTGCGTTAATGCCGCGACCTCATCTGAGATCGGCTTGATTCGGGCGCGATCCTCGGCATTTCGCATGTTTAGGAGGGGGCGCACATGCAACACCCCGGCATCGACATGGCCGAACATGCCATATTCCAGCCCATGCCTATCCAGCAAGGCGCGAAATGCGGCGATATATGCCGCCAGATTCTCCGGCGGGACGGCGGTATCCTCGACGAAAGGCTGTGGCCGCGCTTCACCACTGACATTTCCCAGAAGCCCGACAGCGCGCTTGCGCATGGCGTAGACGCTTTTAACGGCTGCATCGCCCTGCGCGCATGTATATCCCAGTCGCCCCGCTTCGCCGCTTGTCAAATCATCTGTGAAGTCCGCGACGCGACGTGCAAGGGCTTCAGCATCATCGTCGGAGAACTCGATGATATTGATGCCCCGCGTCGGCTTTTCGGGATCAGAAGGGAAGTAATCCGCAACGTCATACCAGCTGACATCCTGCATCGCGAGATCGAGCACGCGGGAATCGACTGTTTCAATTGAGATCGGTTTTTTCGCCATCAGGTGACGGGCATCCCGCAGCGCGTCCATGAAACTCTCATAACGCACATTGATCAGCGTCACATGTTTCGGCACGGGCAGGAGATTGAGCTTGACCTCCACCACCACTCCAAGCGTCCCCTCTGAACCACAGAGAACGCTGTTCGGGTCAAAGACGCCGTCACCCGGCATAAGGTGCTTCAGATCATATCCGGTCAGGCAACGATTGAGCGGAGGGAAGATCTCCTCGATTAAATCCTGGTTTTCGGTCGCCAGGCGATGCAGTGCATGCGCGACTTCTCCCGCACGCCCGGATTTTGGAAAGGTCGCTTCCAAAGCAGATGCGGCCACAGGATGGGTGATTAATACATCGCCACCGAGCAGAGCGGTTTTCAGCGCAAGGACGTGGTCGCGCGTTTTGCCGTAAGTGCAGCTTCCCTGTCCGCTCGCATCGGTATTGACCATCCCGCCGATAGTCGCACGATTAGAGGTTGAGAGTTCCGGCGCGAAGAAGAGGCCGTGAGGCTTCAACGCGGCATTAAGCTGATCCTTCACGACGCCCGGTTGAACGCGCGCCCATCTCTCCGCAACGTTGATTTCAAGGATCGCATTCATATGGCGTGAGAGATCAAGGACGATGCCATCCGTCAAAGACTGGCCATTTGTCCCTGTTCCCCCGCCTCTGGGTGCGAATTTAACCGTCCTGAAAGCGGCCTGCCCGGCTATCTGCAACGCGAGAGCCACGTCATTTTCATCGATGGGAAAGATGATGGCGCACGGTGGTTGGCGGTAGATTGAGTTATCGGTCGAAAAAACGATGCGTGAATCCTCGCCCTGCGCGATTTCTCCGCGAAAGCCCGCTTTTCTTAATGCGTCCAGATAGAGCGCATCGACCGATTTTTCCGCCTCGGAAATCGGGAGCGCGGATATTGCCTTGACCAAACTAACTCACCTTCATCATCACGATATCACGAAGCCCGATCCTCGTCGGTCCTTCATGGAGGACCCCGTCATAATATGGCATAACCCTGCGGACCTTCCCCGCCGTCATCATTTTGTGAAAAAGGCGGTAAGCGTGTCTTCATACCTTAAGCTGAGGGGACAGGCCCATGCGGTCATGGAGCGTTTTAAGCGCCGAAACATGGGTGCGGTCCATTTGCAGGGGCGTTACAGTGACGTGATTCTGCAGGAGGGCCGCGCCCTCACTCCCGGATGCGAATTCGCGATGGCGATATTGCATGGAGATCCAATGATATTCCCGCGCCTGCATGTCCTGACGCACGACGACATCGACATCACTCAGCCCCCCAAAACCCTGATTGGTGAAAATCATCTCACGCACATCCGCCGCCGCGCAGGCCGGGAAATTGACATTGAGGCACGGCGAGACCGGTAAAATCTCCGCGGCCAGATGTTTTACGACGTCAGAAGCCACAGTTTCCGCCGCCGCCCAACTGATCTCCCCCTCAAGGAAAAGCTGACTCAGCGCGATGGAGCGGCTGCCGAACATGTGCGCCACCATTGCTGCCCCAACGGTCCCGGATAACAATGTCTCATGGCCGATATTTGCCCCGCGATTAATGCCTGACAGGACAAGGCTCGGGCGGGCATCCTTCATCAAATGACGCATGGCGAGCACGACGCAATCGGCTGGGGAGCCGGATACCGCGAATTTCCGCGCCCCTCTCTCCGTCACGCGTAACGGGTCATGGAGGGTGACGGCGCTGGCTGTGCCACTTCGGTCAGTCTCAGGCGCAACAACCCAGATATCATCTGACAGGGCATGGGCGATCTTCTGAAGTAAAGCCAGACCCGGCGCATCAATCCCATCATCATTGGTGAGTAGAATGCGTTCAAAGATCATCGGGTTCACCTCACCTCAACTGCCCTGCTGTCCCAGATTGATAGGCCCCGCGGCCCCGGAAAGCAATGCTGGCGGCTTTGAACCTGCCTCCGTGAAATGGACCATCGCGGCGGCAATTTCACGTTCCCCCATGATCACGCGTGAGGCCCCGCATTTTTTCAGATAAGCCACGGCTTCATCAAAATGCGCGCGGGCGATAACTGTCAGGTTTCGATTGGCCGCCACAGATTTTTCTATAATCTGCCCGGCCTCAAATGTCTCGGGGATAGCGACGATCAGGAGCCGGGCATGACGAAGATTCAGCGCCTCCCGCACTTTGGGATCCACCGCATTGCCAATCACGCCGTGCACATTTTCACGATCCGTCAATGCCACCGGGATAATGCTGATTTCTGAGACGGCGATCTGCCACCCTGCCGCAGCGAGCTGCGTCGCCACAATGGAACCGACCCGCCCGCACCCGACAATGACGACATGCCGCGTAAATCGCGTCGGTGCGTAGGGGGCGTGGAGGACGCAAGCTTCATCCCCTTCTTCGGGCAACGGTGAAGTTGAGCGCTCCCGAATGCGCGCGTCAATCAGTTGAGACAGGTGCAGAACAGCGGGATTGAGGAAAATGGAGATAATGGAGGCGCCGAGGATGATATCCCGCGTCGATTCCTGCATCAAACCGAGCTGAATTCCCAGCGCGGCAAGGATAAAGGAGAATTCCCCGATCTGCGCCAGACCACTGGCGATAAACAGCACATTATTCCATTTCTGCCCCATGCGTCGCAAAATAAGAATGACGACAAGCGGCGTGCCCACCAGGATGACAAGAACGGTGGGGAACAACGTCCACGGGTCCGTGATGAGCACGGCGGGATTGAACAACATTCCGACGGAAACGAAAAACAGCACCGCGAACGCGTCGCGGAACGGCAGCATTTCCTCCATGGCGCGTTGGCTGAGATCCGTCTCGCTCAGCACCATCCCGGCAAGAAACGCGCCGAGCGCGAAGGACACATCAAACCACCGCGCCGCCACGAAAGCCACGCCAAGAGATAAAGTCAGCAGAGACAGGCGGAATAACTCCTTCGAGCCTGTCTGGGCCACATAATGCATCAATCGCGGGATCAGCCTTTTGCCCAGCACCAGCATGAGCGCGATGAAGGTCACGACTTTAATGATCGTCCAGGAAGCAGGTACGATCAACCCCAGCACGGAAAATCCCTGCCCGACATCGCCCTTCATGAGCGGTTGGAAGGCAGGGAGCAGAACCAGCGCCAGCACGGTGATGACATCCTGGATCACCAGCCAACCCACAGCCAGGCGCCCGCGCTCCGTATTCATCAGGTTTTCCTCCTGAAGCGTGCGCAGAAGCACAACCGTGCTCGCGACGCTCAGGGCAATGCCGAAGACGATAGACGCACCTGCCGGCATCCCCAGCATCTTTCCGACGCCGAACCCCATGGCGACGGAGGCCGCCACCTGAACAAGCGCGCCCGGCACCGCGACATGTCTGACGATGAGGAGATCCTTGATGGAGAAATGAAGCCCGACCCCGAACATCAGCAGGATGACACCAACCTCGGCCAGCTCAAGCGCCAGACTTCCATCCGCTACAAAGCCGGGAGTGAAGGGCCCGATGAGGATACCGGCCAGAAGGTAACCCACGAGCGGCGAAATTTTGCATCGCAGCGCCACCGTCCCCAACAGAAAGGCGAGGCCCAATCCGGCAACCAGAATACCGATCAAAGGTGTGACCTGATGCATGTAGCGCCCTCTCCTGCCTCTGCCGCGCCAGGTGAGGTTAACATAAGCCGCTGCGTCACGGGGAAATTACTGATGCCGCCCCAGCCTGAAGCCGAAAGCCGATGTGCCTGCCCCTGGCGCGACGCAAACGACACGTTTTTAAAAAAAAAGCGGGCCCCGTAAAACCCCACCCATCGACATCCGTCTTTACTCGCAATGAGAAATCAACTGACGCACCTAAAGAAACGACGTTTCTTCGCCGTTCTCAGGCGCCGTCTCGGCGGGATGAGCCTTCTGCTTCTTTCCGCATGTCTCCCGAAGGAAAGCAGCTTTCTGGCGCCCGCAGGACTGATAGCGTCTTTGCAACGTCAATGGATGATCGAGATCGGCGTGGTCCTCATCGCCGTTCTCGTGCCGATCTTCATCGCCCTTCCGGCCATTATCTGGCGGTATCGCATCAGCAACCGTAAGGCGCGCTATGCGCCGGACTGGGAATTTTACCGACCGCTTGAGATTTTCATCTGGGTGGGCCGATGGTGATTGTCGCGTTTCTGGCCATCATGATCGCCGGACCCCAGACGCGTTACAGCCCGGAGCGCGCCCCCACCGCCGGGGAAACATTGGAGATCCAGGTCATCGGGATGAACTGGAAGTGGCTTTTCCTCTATCCCGACCATCACGTTGCCAGTGTCAACACCATCACTTTGCCCGAGAACACGAATATCCGCTTCGCCCTGACAAGTGATGGCACGATGCAATCATTTTTCATCCCCGCCCTCGGGGGGCAGATTTACGCCATGGGCGGGATGGTAACGCATCTCAACCTCCGTACAGGCGCGTCCACGGATCTACTGGGAGAGAACACGCAATTTAATGGTGAAGGCTTTCAGGATCAGAAATTCATCGTGCATGTCGTCTCCCGTGAGGCCTTCTCCCAATGGGTTGAACACGCTTTCAATACCGGGCCGGAGCTGACGCGCGGTTTTTACCGTGTGCTGCATCAACAGGGCACCTGCCGGGACGCGCATGAGCAGCTTCAGCAGATGACCTCGTCCCCCATGTGTGAAGAGGCAGGTGGCCTCGTCTTCCGCTACATGTCGGGCCTCATTTTTAAAGAAGTCCTCCGTGACACCCAAAGAGGGAACAACGTAAAATGATGGCTGAATTGCTGCGCCGCATCACCTCCCGGGACTTCCTCCTCGGGCGTCTCGACGTCACCGCTTTGCCCTTTTACAGCGTGATCGCCATGATGGCGGCCAGTCTGGTCGTGATTGGCGGCCTTGTGACGCTTTATCTCCTCAGCCGCCACCGCCTTTGGGGCCGCCTCTGGCGGGAATGGTTGACAAGCGTTGATCATAAACGCATCGGCATCATGTATATCGTCCTCTCCTTCGTGATGCTGGCGCGCGCCCTTGCGGAAGCGGTCCTGATGCGGGTGCAGCAGGTTGTGGGCTTTAACAGTGCGGGGATTGTCCCGCCCGATCACTTTGCACAGCTTTTCACGACGCATGGCACGATCATGATTTTTTTCATGGGCATGCCGTTCATGATTGGTCTTTACAACCTTGTCATGCCCTTGCAGATCGGTGCGCGGGATGTGTCATTCCCTGTCATGAACGCGATCAGCCTCGCTTTCACGACGGCGGGCGCGGCACTTCTGATGATTTCTCTTTGCGTGGGCAAATTCTCAACCGGTGGATGGAGCGGCTACCCACCTTACACAGAGACCGGCTTCAGCCCGGATGTCGGCGTTGATTACTGGATCTGGGCGCTGACGCTCAGCTCCATCGGCAATACCATGACCGGCATCAATTTCGCCGTCACAATTTATAAAAAACGCGCGCCGGGGATGCGCCTGTTTCTGATGCCGCTTTTTACCTGGACATGCCTCTGCGTCTCCATATTGATGATTTTCGCCATGCCGCCCTTGACGGTTGCGACTTTGATGCTCGCCATGGACCGTTACCTGGATGCCCATTTCTTTACAAATGACATGGGCGGCAATGTCATGAATTACGTCAATATGTTCTGGCTGTTCGGCCATCCGGAAGTCTACATCCTCGTCCTGCCCGCCTTCGGGGTTTATTCAGAGACGATCGCGGTTTTTTCCTCCAAAACACTTTACGGATATCACTCCCTCGTTTGGGCCACGATCGTAATTGCCGTGCTGTCTTTTACCGTCTGGCTGCACCATTTTTTCACCATGGGGCAGGATGGGCAGGTCAATGCCGCTTTCGGGATCGCCACGATCCTGATCGCCATCCCGACCGGCGTCAAAATCTATAACTGGATTCTGACGATGTTTCGCGGCCGTATCCGCCTCACCGTTCCGATGCTCTATGCCTGTGCGTTCATCCTGCTCTTCACGGTGGGTGGGTGCACCGGCATTATCCTCGCCAATCCCGGGCTCGATTATCAGGTCCATAATACCGTGTTTCTGGTGGCGCACTTCCATAATGTGCTGATCCCCGGCCTGCTCTTCGGGATGCTGAGTGGCTATCACTACTGGTTCCCCAAAGCTTTCGGCTTTCGCCTGGATGAGAAACTGGGTCGTTACAGCTTCTGGTGCTGGGTCTGGGGATTCATTCTCGCCTTCATGCCGCTTTATATCTCCGGACTCATGGGTATGCCGCGCCGCACGCAGTCCTACACAATTGCCGCATGGCATGATTACGCCCTGATCGCCATGTTCGGCGCGGTCCTGATCAGCCTCGCTTTCATCTTCCTGATCTTACAGCTCGTCGTCAGCATTCGGAAACGACAGGAATATGCGGTTTTTGATGGCGATCCGTGGGATGGTCGCACGTTGGAATGGGCGGTCTCCGCGCCCGCGCCCGAATATAATTTTGCGCAAATCCCGCATGTCGCGCGTCTCGACGCGTTTTATGTCGCCAAACAGGCGGGCGACCCCTACCCCGCGCCTGAAAGCTACCGGTCCATCTCCATGCCCTCCAGCAGGTCCGTTGCGCCCATCTGCCTCGCTGCGCTTATTATCCTCGGATTTGCGCTGACATGGCATATTTTCTGGCTCGCCGCTCTGGCGCTCATCGGGTTCGGGATCACGATTATCGTCAGCACTTTTCGACCCGACAAGGAAGACGTGTTTTCCACCAAAAAAATCCGGGCGCATGAGAAACGTTGGCGTCAGGCCCTCATGGCGCATCATTCCGATGCCGCGACCATGCCTCTGGCGGATGGGGAGCAAGGCTGATGTCCACACTATCGTCACCCCCCGTCGCGGCTTCACGACGCCCGACCCCGCTTGACGCCATGCGCGCACGGGCTGAGGAGGCGCGTTTCGGGTTCTGGATTTTCCTGATGAGCGATCTGGTGATTTTCTCGCTCCTCTTCGCGACTTACGCCATCATGTGGGGTAATCGCGCCGATGGGCCTGGGCCGGAAGATCTTTTTCAGCTCAAAAGCGCCGCTATCCAGACGGGCTGCCTCCTCCTCAGCAGCTTCACTTTCGGTTTCGTCACCCTCAATGCGCAGCGTCAGCTCAGCGTCGCCCGCACCATGATCTGGCTCGTCATCACCTTGGCCCTGGGGGCCGGGTTTCTCGGGTTCGAAATTTCTGACTTCATCGACATGGTGCAGCAGGAAGCCGGTATTTCCGGCAGTGGCTTCCTCTCATCCTTCTATGCCCTCGTTGGCACGCACGGGCTGCATGTCACGGTGGGTTGTCTGTGGATCCTCGTCATGCTGCTGCAATTGGGGCGGTTCGGCCTGACGCCCCCCGTTATCAGCCGGATCATGCGCCTCGGGCTTTTCTGGCATTTTCTCGACATTATCTGGATCGGGATTTTCTCGATCGTCTATCTGATAGGGCTTGCCAAATGACGCCGGAAGAAAGGACCGCGGGACGCGACTACCTTATTGGCTTTCTCGCTGCCACAATATTGACGGTTATTCCCTTCAGCCTTTTATGGCGCAATTTGCTGAGAGGGCGAGACCTGCTGATTGCGATCGCGATTTGCGGGGTCATTCAGGTCTGCGTGCATTTCCGTTATTTTCTGCATGTCGATTTCAAACGCGCCCACCGCGATGATCTGCAACTCGTTCTATTCACCGGACTGATCGTTTTCCTCATGGTCGGGGGGACGATATGGGTGATCGGGAATGAGGTGCATATGATGAGCGGCGATCTGGCACAGCCGTGACGCGCAATATCGAAAAGGGAAACTGGCTGGGGGACCTGGATTCGAACCAGGGCTGACCGGGTCAGAGCCGGTAGTTCTACCGCTAAACTATCCCCCAGCAATGCGCATGTCTGGCAACACGCATGCGGTGGCACCGACTTAGCATTACGCCCCGCATGACACAAGCCCCAAACTTGCCCTGGATAAGCCGCATCAAGCACGGAAAATTGCGTTGCGTTACCGCGCGTTACGACAATCGTCAGAGATTTTACTTGGCGGTTAACATGGATAAATGGTTATCTTTGTCCCCATGAAGCCATCAGATCAACGCAGAGGCACAGGGCGGAAGCCGGGTCCATCATCGCAGGCCACGGCGCGCATCCCGGGCCGCGCATTAAAAAGCGCCGCCCAGCCCGGTGTCGAAGATTCAGGTCATGACGGGAAAAGCGTCGGCACGATGCGCGCCAAGACGGTGACGTTGCGTAAGGCGCGGGGCAAGACAACATCTCAGCAGCGCTGGCTGCAGCGACAATTGAATGACCCCTACGTCGCCGCTGCGCGGGCGCAGGGATGGCGCTCACGCGCTGCCTTCAAGCTGATCGATATGGATGACCGGTTTTCATTGATCAAACCAGGCGCGAAAATTGTGGATCTCGGCGCGGCGCCAGGGGGCTGGAGTCAGGTTGCCGTCAAGCGCCATGCGGCGTGCGTCGTTGGTATCGACCTCCTTCCGATCGACCCTGTCAGCGGCGCAAACTTCATTGAGGGCGATTTTACCGATCCGTCGATGGACACGCAGCTTCTCGCCCTTCTGGGTGGAAAAGCGGATATTGTCCTCTCCGACATGGCGCCCAATACAACGGGCCATGCCGCGACGGACCATCTGCGCATCATGGGACTGGCCGAAGCCGCACTGGATTTCGCCACCTCCGTGTTGGCGGAGGGGGGAAGCTTCGTCGCCAAAGTCTTTCAAGGGGGGTCGGAGCGCACGATGTTGCAGCGCCTTAAACAGCATTTCGCGTCGGTGCGTCACGTCAAGCCCCCCTCCTCCCGCAAGGAGTCGAGTGAGCTTTACGTCGTGGCGCAGGGCTTCCGACCCGCCCCGATAACGCACTGAGGTCGGCCAAGGGTCAGGATGTCACACCCGCATCCACAGGCCAGAGCCACGCCGCACCCCGCACGCCGGAACTGTCGCCATGCATGTTCTGCACAATGGGCGTGGTGCAGGTCGGTGTGATGACATGTCGTTGTAGAAGCGGTGGGACGCGTTCATACAGGGAAGAGAGATTGGAAACGCCGCCCCCCAGAACGATCATGTCCGGATCAAGGAAATTGATGATCATGGCGCAGGCGCGGGATAATTTATCAACATACCGGTCAAGCGCCCTCGCGGCGTCGATATCTCCCTCCGCAGCGGCCTGCTCAATCCCCGCTGTGTTACGATGGCCAACGCCTTTCCAGTCCTGCGCGAGTGACGCCCCGCAAAGATATCGCTCCAGACAGCCCTCATTACCGCAGAAACAGCGTGGCAGCGGAAACTCCTCCTTACGGAGCCAGGGTAAGGGCATGTGCCCCCATTCACCCGCGATGGAATGTCGGCCGCCGATGACTTTGCCTTCACAGACAATGCCGCCGCCCATACCCGTGCCGAGGATAACGCCAAATACGACGCGCTGCCCGGCGCCGGCACCGTCTGAAGCTTCAGACAGGGCAAAGCAGTTTGCGTCATTCTCGACGCGCACCTGGCGTTGCAGGGCGGTATCGAGGTCCCTGCCGAAAGGCTGGTGATTCAGCCAGGTGGCATTGGCGTTTTTGACGAGTCCCGTTTCAGGTGAGATGGCACCCGGGATGCCAATACCCAGCGATGTTGTGGATTTGCCGCTCGATTTATTCTGGAATGGCGCAGCATTGAGTCGCGCCTCGACATCAAACACAAAATCCCGGACAGCGATCACGGCGTCCTGATAGATACCCGGATTGGGCACACGCTCCCGCAGCACAAGCGCGCCGGAACGATCAAGAACCGCGATCTCGATTTTGGTACCGCCAAAATCGATACCTAGACGATAATCAGCCATAAAGAAGACCTTAATAAATATACGTCACAAGAAAGACGACGGCGCATGATGCGCAGTTATCCGCGTGACGTAAAGACTATACCTCCGCCAGTTGGAACTTGACCCTTACCGCAGAGACACTCATCATGAACAGGATGAAACCCGACCGCGCATCGACGATGATTTTTGACGCAAGGCACCTCAAATGTCCGATTTCCGTGCTTGCGGCCAAGAAATTTCTCAGTCGCGTTGCCGCAGGTGCGGCGGTCGAGGTGATCTCGGATGACCGGGCAAGCCTTGCCGGTTTCCAGGCTTTATGCCGGGATCGTCACCATCATTTGATCGGCTTCAAGGATCGTGGTGACGCCTTTACATTGACGATTTTGCGTCGCGATAACGTTTAACGTTACAGTACATGTGGCAAAAAATCACCGTTTTTCGAGAGAAACCGAACCTGCGCCACGTTAGACATTGGCGAAATGCCCCCTGCGCGCTATCCCTCCCCTCAGCGATGGGGCCTGTCAGACTTACTGAGGAACTGGTAAATTTAAAATGAGCAAAGACCTCTTGAAAATGTCTTTTGAGGACGCTCTCAGCGAACTTGAGAATATTGTCCGCGGCCTGGAAAATGGCCAGATGAAGCTTGAAGAGGCCATCACCGCCTATGAGCGCGGCGCGGCGCTGCGGCGTCACTGTGACCTGAAACTCAATGAAGCGGAGATGCGCGTCCAGAATATTCTCGACCGCGACCGTGCCACGAACGACACAGTCACGCAGCATGATGGCACGGCCCCCGGCGCGCAAGATGTCACCTCATGAACCTTCAGTCCCCTGTTACAACGTCACCTATGAAAACGTCTCAAGACCTCACAGCCTCTCTCAAGCGGGCAGCCGCCGAGATCGAAGCGACCATCGCCTCCCTCCTGCCGGACGTGGCAGGGGAAGAGCAGATCCTGATCGATGCCATGCGTTACGCTTCGCTCAATGGCGGCAAACGCCTGCGCGGCTACCTCGCCACGGAAGTCGCGTCGCTTTTCCGCAACGAGTCACGCGGTGCATGGCGCGTTGCCGCCTCCGTTGAAATGTTGCACGCCTATAGTCTCGTCCATGATGATCTCCCCTCCATGGATGATGATGACCTCCGCCGAGGCCAGCCCGCAACCCATCGCAAATTTGATGAAGCCATCGCCATTCTCGCCGGTGATGCCTTACAGACGAAAGCTTTTGAAATCCTCGCAAGTGCGGACACCCATCCCGACCCGGCCATTCAGGTGCGTCTCGTCGCCGCTTTGGCTGCGGCTTCCGGCGCGGCGGGGATGGTGGGGGGCCAAGTCGTCGACATCAGGGGAGAAGGCCGCAACCTGCCGATTGAACAGGTGCGTCGCCTCCATGCCATGAAAACAGGCGCGCTCATTCGTTATGCTGCCGTCTCCGGCGCGATTCTCGGCGGTGCGGACGCGAGGGAGCGGGCCATGATCGACGCTTACGGGCGTGACCTCGGCACGGCGTTTCAGGTGGCGGATGATGTGCTTGACTCCACGGCGACGGAAGAGGAGCTCGGCAAAACCGCGGGGAAGGACGCCGCAAGCGGGAAATCGACTTATGTCGCATTACTCGGTATTGAGGGCGCAAAGGCGGAAGCGGCGCGCCTTGCGGAGAGCGCCGTCGCGTCACTTTCAATTTTTGGAGAGCGCGCCGACGCGCTCAGAGCCCTGGCTCGTTATGTCGTCGAACGGAGAAATTGAACACGATGTCAAAGCTGGATAATGGACGTTCCGTCTCGACGATACCGACCCTCGGCAAATACCCGTTGCTTGACCGCGTCACCACGCCCGATGATCTGAAAAACCTGTCAATTGATCAACTCCGGCAGCTTGCCAGTGAGTTGCGCTCAGAGACGATTGACACAGTCTCGACAACCGGGGGCCATCTGGGAGCGTCGCTTGGCGTTGTGGAACTGACCATCGCCATGCATGCTGTTTTCGACACGCCGGATGATAAGATCATCTGGGATGTCGGCCATCAGGCCTATCCGCATAAAATCTTGACAGGGCGTCGGGACCGCATTCGCAGCCTGCGTCAGCCGGGGGGCTTTCCGGCTTCACCCGCCGCGCTGAAAGCGTTTACGACCCGTTCGGCGCCGCGCACTCCTCCACCTCGATTTCCGCGGGGCTCGGCATGGCGGTGGCGCATCACTTCCAGGCGGAAAAAGATGCGTCTTACCGAGAGCGTTCCGTTCTCGCAGTGATCGGTGACGGCTCCATCTCTGCCGGCATGGCCTATGAAGCGATGAATAATGCCGCTGTCGCCGGGCCTGGCGCGAAACGTCTCATCGTGATCCTGAATGATAATGAAATGTCGATTGCCCCGCCTGTGGGCTCTATGTCCAAATACCTTTCCCGCCTGATGACGTCGCGGCAGTTTCTGGGCCTGCGTGACCTGGCCGGGCGCTTCGCCAAGCACCTCCCTTCCCGCTTGGAACACGCTGCCAAGCGCGCCGAAGAGCTGACGCGCGGGCTGATCATCGGGGGCACGTTATTTGAGGAGCTGGGTTTCTATTATGTCGGCCCAGTGGATGGACATGATCTGACTCAGCTCGTCCCGATATTGCGCAATCTGCGTGACAATAATGAAGGCCCCATCCTCCTCCATGCCATCACCGAGAAGGGACGCGGCTACCAGCCTGCCGAATCCGCGGGCGACAAATATCACGCCGTGAATCTCTTCAATGTGGTGACGGGAGAGCAGAAAAAGGCGCCTTCCGGCCCGCCAAGCTACACGTCCGTCATGTCGCGTGAGCTCCTGCGCTGTGCGGGTGAGGATGATCGCCTCGTCGCCATTACCGCAGCCATGCCCTCCGGCACCGGGCTGGATGCCTTCGCGAAATCCCACCCTGAGCGCTTCTTCGATGTCGGCATTGCGGAGCAACATGCCGTGACCTTCGCGGCCGGTATGGCAACAGAGGGGCTCCGTCCCGTCTGCGCCATTTACTCGACCTTTTTGCAGCGCGCCTACGACCAGGTTGTTCATGATGTCGACCTGCAAAACCTCCCTGTCCGGTTCATGATTGACCGCGCCGGGCTGGTGGGCGCGGATGGCGCGACCCATGCGGGGTCGTTCGATCTCAATTATCTGTGCTGCCTGCCCAATATGGTCGTCATGGCCCCAAGTGACGAGATCGAACTTACGCATATGACCGCAACCGCCTGCGCCTATGATTCCGGGCCGATCGCGCTGCGTTATCCGCGCGGCAGCGGCATCGGGCTTGACCTCCCCGAAAAGGGTGAGGTGCTGCCGATCGGCGTCGGGCGCATCGTGCAGGAGGCCAATACGCGCCCGGATCAGAAACGCGGCGTCGCCATCCTGTCCCTCGGGACACGTCTTGAAGAATCGCGCAAAGCGGCTGACAGGCTCGCCGCGCAGGGCATTCCCGTCACCGTCGCTGATGCACGCTTTGCCAAGCCGGTCGATACGGCGCTGATCGACAGGCTGGCGAAACGTCACGATGTCTTCATCACGCTTGAGGAAGGCGCTGCGGGTGGTTTCAGCAGCCTGGTTGTCCGGCATCTTGCGGAGACAGGGCAGCTTGACCACGTGAAGTTCCGCCCGATGGCCCTGCCCGACGCCTATATCGATCATAATAAGCCGGATGCGCAATATGATGAAGCGGGCCTGACCGCACGCCATATTGTCGCGACTGCGGCGACGGCCCTCGGCGTGGATATTGAAGCCCAGTCGGCTTAATGGCGAAGAAAGTTCGGGCCGACCTCCTCCTCGTCTCACGCGGATTGGTGGAAACGCGGGCCCGCGCCCAGGCCTTGATTATGGCCGGACTGGTTTTTTCGGGTGAGAAGCGCGTCGCTAAACCGGGGGACAGTCTTGGCGAAGATGCGGCGCTTTCCGTGCGCGGGCAGGATCATCCCTGGGTGTCGCGCGGTGGGTTGAAGCTTGACCATGCCATTCAGCATTTCAAGCTGAATGTCACGGATCGCGTCGCGCTGGATATCGGGGCGTCAACAGGCGGCTTCACGGATGTGCTTCTCACCCATGGCGCGCGCAAGGTTTACGCGGTCGATGTGGGGCATGGCCAGCTTGCCTGGCGCCTACGCTCGGACCCACGTGTTGAGGTGCGGGAGAAATGCAATGCGCGCAACCTGTCGCACGAAGACGTGCCTGAGCCTATCAATATCCTTGTCTGTGATGCGAGCTTCATCGGGTTACGAACGATCCTCCCCGCGCCGCTGGCCCTTTGTGCGCCCGGAAGCTGGGCGGTCGCGCTGATCAAACCCCAATTTGAGGCGGGACGGGCTGAGATCGGCGCCAGGGGCGTGGTGCGCGACCCCCAGGTGCATCAGCGCGTCTGCGATGAAATGGCCGATTGGTGGCAAAATCTGCCCCGCTGGGAGGTGCTCGGCGTGGAGCCCAGCCCGATCACCGGCCCGGAAGGCAACCGGGAATTCCTCATCGCGGCACGACGTCTGGACTAAAATTTCGGGCTTCATGACGTTTTGGTTTAAAAATCAGCCCGACTTTATGATAAGCCATCCCCCATTATGACAGACAGCGTCTCGCTACCCGACCTCACTGCTGACGAACAAGCGCGCATTCAGGCCAAAGCCGCGCTTTTTCCGCCACCTTCGCCCGTCCTTGCGGATGGACGGAAAGATCTGGTCGGGTTGTCGCGCGAAGAGCTGATCGCTGAACTTGCCCTTCTGGGTGAAAAGCCTTTCCGCGCCAAGCAGCTCTGGCACTGGATCTATCATCAGGGCGTCACGCAATTTGATGAAATGAGTTCCATTTCCCGCCCGTTGCGGGAGAAACTTGCCAGCTCATATGTTGTCGGACGGCCGGATATCACGACCCAGCAGACGGCCCGTGACGACACGCGCAAATTCCTGTTCCGTTTCCGCGATGGGCAGGAAGCCGAGACCGTCTATATCCCTGATCGGCGGAAGGACCGCGGCGCGGTATGCATTTCCTCCCAGGTGGGCTGCACCCTCTCATGCAGTTTCTGCCATACAGGCACGCAGAAACTTGTGCGCAATCTGGGCGCGGCGGAAATCGTCAGCCAATTCATGGCGGCGCGTGACAGTTACGGGGAGTGGCCCAGCCCGACGGGCGACACGCCGCGCCTACTCTCAACAATCGTCATGATGGGCATGGGTGAACCCCTTTATAATTACGACGAAGTCGCAAAAGCGATCAACATCATCACCGATGGTGAAGGCATCGCATTATCCCGCCGCCGCATCACCCTCTCGACCTCTGGCGTCGTGCCGATGATGGATCGTTGTGGCAGCGAGCTTGGAGTCAATCTGGCCATTTCCCTCCATGCAGTGCGGGATGATCTGCGCGATATTCTGGTCCCGCTTAATCGCAAATACCCGATTGCAGAACTTATGGCCGCGTGCCGACGCTACCCCGCCGCCTCCAATTCCCGGCGCATCACGTTTGAATATGTCATGTTACGCGGCGTCAATGACAGTGTCGCCGACGCGCGGGCGCTGGTTCGGCTGATCCGCGACATGCCTGCGAAAGTTAACCTTATTCCTTTCAACCCGTGGCCCGGTTCCGACTACCAAACCTCCACGCGGGAAGCGGTGGAGAAATTCGCTGCCATTATCATGGATGCCGGTTTCGCCTCACCCATCCGCATGCCGCGAGGGCGCGAGATTCTGGCGGCATGTGGGCAATTAAAGACGGAAAGCCAGCGTGTCCGTCGCGCATCCTTTGACCCCGCCGGCGACGACAGCCCGCAGGACGCCGTTTGACGCGTTGACGTCCGGTAACAAACTGTTAGATTTTCCGACAAGATGCACTTTAGAGAAAGAACGCCCCGATGACCGCTCCCCACGTCAAGAAAGTCGTCCTCGCTTATTCAGGTGGGTTGGACACGTCGGTCATTCTTCGCTGGCTGCAGAAAGCTTATCATTGTGAAGTCGTCACCTTCACGGCGGATCTCGGCCAGGGTGAAGAGCTGGAGCCCGCCCGGAAAAAAGCCGAGATGTTCGGCGTCAAGGAAATCTTCGTGGAAGACCTTCGCGAAACTTTCGTCAAAGACTTTGTCTTTCCGATGTTCCGCGCCAATACGCTTTATGAGGGCCAGTATCTCCTCGGGACATCCATCGCCCGCCCGCTGATCGCGCAGCGTCAGATTGAAATCGCCCAGCAGGTCGGTGCTGATGCGGTTGCGCATGGTGCGACCGGCAAAGGTAATGATCAGGTCCGGTTCGAGCTCGCTTATTATGCGCTCAAGCCCGATATCAAAGTCATTGCCCCATGGCGGGAGTGGGATCTGACCTCCCGCACGAAGCTTCTGGCTTTCGCGGAGGAAAATCAGATCCCCGTCACGAAAGACAAGCGCGGCGAGGCGCCTTTCTCGGTCGATGCGAATTTACTGCATTCATCCTCGGAAGGGAAAATACTGGAAGATCCCGCCCTGGCGCCGGATGAGATTGTTTTTCAGCGCACAGTGTCGCCTGAAAACGCGCCTGACCGCGCGACTGAAATCACAATCGATTTTAAAAACGGGGACCCGGTCGCGCTGAATGGCGAAACGCTTTCGCCGGCGACTTTGCTGACGCGTCTCAATGCGCTCGGGCGCGATAACGGCATCGGGCGGCTTGACCTGGTTGAGAACCGCTTTGTTGGCATGAAGTCTCGCGGCATCTACGAAACACCGGGCGGGACCATCCTGCTGGCCGCGCATCGCAGTATCGAATCCATCACGCTTGACCGTGAGGCGATGCACCTTAAAGACAGTTTAATGCCGCGTTATGCGGAGATTATTTATAATGGCTTCTGGTTCTCGCCGGAGCGCCGGATGCTTCAGGCATTGATCGATGCAAGCCAGCAATCTGTCGAGGGGCGTGTGCGTTTGAAGCTCTATAAAGGTAACGTCATCTGCGTTGGACGTGAAAGCCCGACAAGCCTGTATGACACGCGCGTCGTCACTTTTGAGGATGATGCGGGTGCTTATAACCAGGTTGACGCGCAAGGCTTCATCCGTTTGAACGCTTTGCGCCTGCGCCTTGGGGGCCAGGTCGGTCGTAAAGGCGGGCGCTTGTAATTATAAATAAGCGGAGCGAGATATGACCCGGCTTTACCCTGCCCTCAAAACATCTCTTGCCATGGCTTTTTGCCTCACCCTGCTCTCCTGCGGGTCCGGCCCGAAGGATGAGCCGGAACTGACACCTGAGCAATTCATGGCGAAAATGCGTGCGCAACCCGGCGTCAAGACGCTGCCGGATGGGCTTGCCTATAAAGTCCTCAAATCAGGCCCGAAGGACGGTCTTTCCCCCATTAAAGGCCAGACCATGATGGTGATTTATGAGGGGCGGCTGCCGGACGGGGCCATTTTTGACAGCTCCGACCAACATGGCACGGGGGCTTACATGCAGATGGGGCTTGACGGGCTTGTGCCTGGCTGGATGGAAGCCCTGCCTATGATGCATGTCGGGGATGAGTGGATGCTCTATCTGCCGCCTAAACTTGCTTATGGTAAGCGTTCAATGGGTATCATCCCGGCAAACAGTCCGCTCGTCTTCAAAATTCGCCTGCTCGGGGTTGGTCAACGGGAATAAAATATGCGCGTCCCTCTCGCGTTCGCGCCGCTTCTGGCTTTGGTCCTGATACTGACCGGGTGCAAGGAAAAGCCGCCCGGCCAGAAGCGTTACGGCCCGAATTGCGGGATATGCCACCATAATGGCACCGGCCAGACGGGAGAATTCCCCCCGCTGGTCGGCCGATTGGATGTCATTGCGCGCACGCCGGAGGGGCAGAAATTTCTGGCTTCCGTCATGATAAACGGGCTTAACGGCCCGATCATGGCAAATGGCGCACGTTATAATTTCGCCATGCCGCCTTTCGCCCGGCTGCGTGATGATGACCTCGCCCTCATCCTCAACTGGCTGATCGCCCGCGGAGAGACAACGCCGCCGCCCGTCATGTCACCACGCATCTTCAGCGAGGCGCGTCAGGCGAAAATCGGCCCGGAGAAGACCCGCAAGCTGCGCCTTGACCTGCAGAAAAAGGGCCTCATCCCGTAACAAAACCAAGCGCACGACCCACGCATCGCCATCCGGCAAAAATTGAAGAGAAGATTGACGGACAGGCCCAAAAACCGGAAAATACATCATGCAGCGCGTTTTTTCAGGCATTCAGCCGACAGGCACCCCCCAACTCGGCAATTATCTCGGTGCGATCCGCAATTGGGTCGCGTTGCAGCAGCGTTATGACTGCGTTTTCTGCCTGGTGGATCTCCACGCTATCACCGTTTCCCGGACACCGGCGCAATTGCGTGGAGACACACTGACCCAGGCCGCCTGTCTGCTCGCATCCGGCATCGATCCTGAGAAACATATTCTCTATAATCAGTCCGCCGTCTCCGCCCATACGCGCCTCGCCTGGATCTTCAACTGCGTCACCCGCCTGGGCTGGCTCAACCGGATGACGCAGTTTAAAGAGAAAGCCGGTAAGGACCGTGAAAATCACTCAGCAGGGCTGTATATTTATCCGAGCCTGATGGCGGCGGATATTCACGCCTTTAAAGCCACGCTTGTCCCTGTTGGTGATGATCAGCGTCAGCATCTGGAACTCGCGAATGATATTGGCGAGAAATTCAATCATGATTACGGCGTCGCCTTTTTCCCGCATATTGAGGGATTGATCCCGGCTGAGGCCGCGCGTGTCATGAGCCTGCGGGACGGCACCAAGAAAATGTCCAAATCCGACATTTCTGCGCAGTCACGTATTGAACTTACCGATTCCGCCGATGAGATCCGACTGAAAATCCGGCGCGCCAAAACGGATTCGGACCCGATACCGGCCACGATCACTGAATTGGCGGAGCGCCCTGAAGCGCTTAATCTCCTCTCCATCCACGCCGCCATCGTGGAGGAAAAGCTCGAGAACGTCGTCGCGCACTTCTCCGGTCAAGGTTTCGGGCATGTCAAATCGGCCTTGTCGGATGCGCTGATCGAGAAAATCGTCCCGATCGGGGACGAAGCGCGACGCCTCATGCATGATGAAGCCTATCTCGTCACTATTCTGCGTCAAGGCGCTGAAAAGGCGCGGGCGATTGCCGAGCCGATTGTTGATGAGGCGGAAAAAATCGTCGGCTTTATCCGTTAAGCCCACCAGCTCTAAGGAAGGGCGTTACGGGTAACATGCGACAGGCATTTCACACTCTTAACATCACCACCCGCCAGAAGGGCCTGATCAATATCACGGCCTCTGTGGAAGACTGGGTCGCTGAGACCGGCATTGAAACGGGCCTGCTGACATTATGGTGCCGTCACACCTCCGCCTCCCTCACTGTGCAGGAAAATGCCGACCCGACCGTCCTGCGTGACATTGAGGCCTATTTTGATGACCTTGTCCCGGAAACGCGGCATTACCAGCATGATTATGAGGGGGCCGACGATATGCCGGCCCATCTCCGTAGCTTATTGACAAACACGCAGCTCAGCCTCCCTGTCAGGGACGGGCGCACTGTCCTCGGCACCTGGCAGGGGCTGTATCTGTTTGAACATCGTCGCCGCCCCCATCAGCGTCAGATCGTGCTCCATTTGATGGGTGACTGAGCGCCCCTTGATGAAGCTTTCAAGGGACGTCTGACCAGTCTGGCAGAAAGAACTTCGCCGGGCAGCTACTGCGCCTTCCTGTTACGGAAGCAAAAGCACGCATGTGGGGGAAATCCTCTATCGATGCGGGGTTGAGCGCAAGCTGAACTTCAACGAGAATGGCGCGCTTCTTCACGTCGCGTCGACAGCGCAGCACGATCCCGCCATTTGGAAAACGCGGCCAATCCCGACGGGCAGCGGCAAAAAACGCCGCACGCGATATTTTCTTACCGACCCCGGCGCGCAGAAAAGCCGCCATATCGGTTTGCAGGAAATCCTCACGCACCTTTAGCGCCGATCGGATCGTTTTATCCGGGTCAAGCTCAAGACAGGCGAGGTGCTTTTCGGCTTCATGCGCCACGAGATCCCGGCCCGTATCCGCCGTGACGCGCCTGAAAGCCGCCTGCGTCTCCGCACTTATCGGGGTCGCCCGGCTATGAGCCCCGATCGGAACGGCCTGACATCCCCTCTGCTCCCAGATTTTTTCGGGCAGGCCGGCATTCTCCAGCGATCTGGGTTCAGAGGGCCAGATGCCGTGTAGCCCGATGAGATTTTCATGGGCCGTTTTTGGCGTACATTGCTGCGAAACAAGGCAGAAACCGGGCAACCAACTGAGGGCAATCGTGTAATGATCAAACTTCGTATTTGGTAATGCCGCGTGGGCCTGGGGGGCACATAGGCTCCAAAGCACCGCCAGGACGCCCATGAAACGACATGGTGAATGCGGAAAACGGGAAATTTTCATTCCATGCCTCTCATAAATAAATTCTCTCATGAAATTTCCGACCTCATCCCGCGCCTGTCCGCCAGGGTTAAGGCTCCTTTAACGGTGGTGAACTTAGGGCGACTGATCGACTTCTGTAAATTGAAAACCCGGCCCAAGGCGACCTCCAAATGCGCCCTGTTGGTGCCTCGTCTCGTTGCGCCACGTTAGAAAGATATGAATTTTCGTAAAGCGTTGTTAAAAGGGTTTGTCGCACGTCATGCCATTTCAAACAAAGGGTGCAGGACATGATTGTCAATAGAGGTCGAGGCCTGTGGATCATCGTGCGAGAGACCTCGACGCCGCTTATTATTTTTGCGGCCTGGGACTTTATCGTCGTCATCCTCTATCAGATTTACCATCAGGAATGGATGGAGCAACCCGCCCTTCCCGTCTCCTTAATGGGCTCTGCCCTGGCCCTGTTTCTTGGGATGCGTAATAACGCGGCCTATGCGAGATGGTGGGAGGGGCGCAGTCTCTGGGGATCTGTGACAAATAATTGCCGCTCCTTCGCCCGTCAGGCCGCCTCCCTCCTCGAAGGTCGCCCGGACCTCGCGCGCGCCATGGCGGCCTATCCCTATCTGCTACGCAGCGCCCTCTCCGGCCTGAATGAAGGCCCGGACCCCCAACGCCTCCTGACGCCGCACATGTTTGAACGCGTCATGGCGCGCCGTAACAAACCGAATGCGCTTCTCTATGAAATCGGGCTTGAAGTCGCGCGGGAAGTTGCTGAGAAGAAAATCGACGGCGCGGTACATGGCACGGTTGACCGCATATTGAGTGATCTGGCCAATTCCCAGGGCGGGTTGGAGCGGATCAAAAACACCCCGCTTCCCATCCAATATTCGACGATCCCGCTTTTTGTCACTCATGTTTTCTGCATCGTGTTGCCGCTTTCAGCTGTACAGACCCTGGGATGGATCACCCCGCTCGGCTCCAGCCTTGTCGGTTTTCTGTTTCAGGCGCTGGATAAAAGCGGGCGCGATCTTCAGGAGCCCTTCCGCCCCAGCGTGCACGCCCTGCCGATGCTGACCATGTCACGCACGATTGAAATCGACCTTTTACAGGCAATCGGGGAGAAAGTCGGGCCGCCTATTGAGCCTGTCAATGACGTGCAGCCCTGAGCCACGTCTCTTTTGCAAAGGATTGCAGACAAATCCCATTATTTATGTTACACGCCTCAGATGAGCAAATCGAGAACCACTCTGAGCGAAGCGATTGAAGACACGACGCCCCGTAGCGCCGCAACATCATCTCCCCATCCGACGGAGCCCGCCACCATGAAGGAGGCGCCGTTCCAGGAGGGCGATTCGATTGTTTATGCCGCGCATGGCGTGGGCCGCGTTGACCGCATCGGTGTTGATGAAATTGCCGGGACGAAGCTGGAGTTCATCCAGATTTCATTCCCCGGCAACCAGATGACGTTGCGCATCCCGCTTGCCAAAGCTCAGAAATCCGGCCTTCGTAAAATCGTCACGCAGGACATTGTTGATAAAGCGATGTCGGTCATTAAAGGCAAACCCCATGTCAGCCGCGGCATGTGGGCGCGTCGTGCCGTCGCTTATCAGGAAAAGATCAATTCCGGGGATCTTGTTCAGATTGCCGAGGTGCTGCGCGATTTACGCCGGAATGTCGATAGTCTCGATGGCAGCTTCAGTGAGCGCAAACTTTTTGAAGCCGCGCAGGAGCGTTTTGTCAGTGAAGTCGCGATCCTCGAAAATCGCGATTCCGCGGTTGTGTTGCAGGAACTGACAGAAAAAATGAAGGCGCTTTCCTGAGATCCTGCTTCAGGGACGTCAACTTGCCCGCTGTTATCTCACTTGTCCTTCCGGCAGCGGCTTCATCTGTTTGCTTCTGACATGCCAGGGGAGAGACCTTGATGACACAGAAAACGCAGCCGCCTTTTAAAGGTAAAACCGTTCTCGTCACAGGCGCGTCGAAAGGTATTGGTCGCCAGATCGCCCTCGACTTCGCGGCGCAGGGCGCGCAACTCGCCATAACCGCCCGCCATGATGACGAGCTTGACCTTGTGCTGCGCGACATGAAAAACGCCACGCCCGGCAGGCACATCAAGCTAGAGGCCGACCTCGCGGATGAAAAGAGCGTTCGCAAAGTTTTTGAAGATACGGTCTCCCATTTTGGTGGTCTGGACATTTTGATCTGCAATGCCGGTATGCAGATCGCCGCGCCGTCCGAAGACATGAAACTTGATGATTTTGAGGCAGTGCTGAAGCTCAATCTCACAGCCATTGTCATTAATGCCCAGCAGGCCATTCGTTATTGGCGGGACCATAAAAAGTCAGGCACGATTGTCGTCACAAGCTCTGTCCACCAAAAAATCCCTAAGCCCGGCTATCTCGGTTATTCCGCCAGTAAGGGTGCCCTCGGGAATGTCGTGCGCACCCTGGCGCTTGAATTCGCGCAATATGGTATCCGCGTTAATGGGATCGCTCCGGGGGCGATCGTCACACCGATGAACGAGGATTGGACGAAAGACCCGAAGAAGCGGAAAGCCGTCTCAAGTCACATTCCAATGCGTCGACCCGGTGAGGCTTCAGAGATTTCCGCCGGTGTGCTTTTCCTCGCTTCAGATGCGGCGAGCTACATTACCGGCCAAACCCTTTACGTCGATGGCGATTTAACGCTCTACCGCGATTTTGAAGATAATTGGTCGTCCTGACACCTACATAATCGGAGCTGGTTGTGCCGCAACACGACAAAATCCTGATTATCGAAGATGATTTCCTCATCGGCGCCTGCCTTGAGGAATTTCTGATTTCCAGCGGCTATGAGGCGCTGATCACCACAAGCTGTCAGGAGGCGCAAACCGTTTTCCGGCAAGAGGGCGATATTGCGGCGGCAATTATCGACCTTACCCTGCCCGATGGAGACGGTTTTGCGTTAGGGCGCGTTTTATCGCAGGAAAAACCGGGCCTCGCCATCATCTATACTACCGGGAACATGATGGATGCCAGCACCCTCTCCCCACGGGAAAAATTTGCCGCCAAACCCTATGTTTATGAGGATCTCGTCGCCCAACTTGAGAGCCTGCTGAAGTAACCCCCTGACGCGCGGAGGGGAATTCGCCCCGCGCCCGGATAAGTCCCGCCGCTACACTCTTGTCCGGATGCGCCAGGCAGTGTTACCTCCTCAACATGGTTCAGCTCCCCGACGCCATTTTATCGCGCATTAAGTCCTTCATGGCATCGCACGAGCGCGTTCTCCTCGGCATTGCCGGGCCGCCCGGTTGCGGTAAATCATCCCTTTCAGCACAGATCAAAACTTATTTAGGGCCGGAAGCCGCGATCCTGCCCATGGATGGCTTTCACCTCGCCAATGAAGTGCTTGACACCTTGGGCCGCCGCCAACGCAAGGGCGCGGAGGACACATTTGACAGTGCCGGCTTCGCCGCCCTCGTGCAACGCGTCGCACAGCCGGGTGAAGACCAAATTATTTATGCGCCGGATTTTAAACGTGAGGTGGATGCCGCGATTGCGGGCGCCATCGCCATCGCGCCATCATGCCGCCTCGTAATCATTGAAGGGAATTACCTGCTTTGTGACGGCCATTGGCAGGTCGCGCGCCGGCACATGCATCAAGTCTGGTATGTCGATGTCGATGATGCCGCGCGTAACATGTGGCTGGCGGCGCGCCACGTCAGTTTCGGGCGCACGCAGTCTGAGGCGGAAGCCTGGATCACCCAGACAGACGCGCCCAATGCGCGTTTCATCGAGTCCTTTAAATCCCGCGCGGACTGGGTCATTCCGCGCGGCATCATGGAAGCGCTTTATCAGTAATCCAACCCGTAACTCAGCCCAACGCTGGAGCCAGGATCATTCTCCGGCGTGGTGAAACCGGTGATCTGCCCCCCTGTTCCGACCGTCGTGTTCAGTTTGAGGCGTTTTGTTAAATCAACCTGAACCTGCGCCTGCGTGCCGGAGCCCTGCGTCGCCTGCTTCGCCCCGACATAGACGCCCTTCGTAATATATTTCCCGGCTTCGACGCTGGCCCCGCCATCTGCCACGCCGGAGCCCCCGCCAACAGCGAGGCGGTCCAGCCCCAATAGGCCACGTATCTTGGTGAGAGGGTCAAAACCACCACTGCCCCCGGCGATCTGGGCCAATGCTGTGGCGAGAGACGCCATTTGCGATGTCGTGAGCTGGGGCGTCATGCTGCCAAATAACAACATTGCTAACACCTGGTCCCGGGGGAAGGACGGTGAGGAGGTGAAGTCGATCTTCGGAGCGCTGGCATAGCCGGAAACAACGAGGCTGGCCGTCGTGCCCTGCACGTTGCGGTCCGCGCGGAAATCCAGAGACGGGTCAAGCTGGTGCTCCACGCCCGAGCCATTAAACCCGACGACACCGTGGGAGAAATTGAGGTTGACACCTGCGAGATTGAAATATCCCCGCCGCATATGGAAACTTCCCTCAATATTCGGTGAGTTGGCCGTGCCGTTTATGTGCAGCGTGCCCATCATTTCCGCATCCAGCCCATGGCCCCTGACGTAGAAACTCCCAGGTGAGGCCACTTCAAGATCCAGGTTGACTTTCATCCCGCCATCGCCTTGCGCCGCATCGCGTGAAACTTTCTGATCAGGCCATATGACGTTAAGCTTGGGTATGGAGGCCGGGACGGAATCCGGGATATTAACGGTGACTGTATCGAGCTTCACCTTTCCGGACAGATCCATCGCCTCACTGAGCTTGCCTCTGGCGCGCAATGAGGCATCAATCACGGCGGTGATCAGCTCACTCGAAATCGGCCGGGCTTTGTGCGCGTTCACGGAGATGTCCAAGGGTATTCCCGGCTCAAGGACACCGACTGACCCGGAAACACCGATCTCTCCCTCTCCGGCGCGACCGACGATATCCTGCAGAATAAGCTGATTATTGACGCTGACGATACGGCCATTGATCCCATGCACGGACAGGCCCTGCGCATAATTTGAGAAAGCCACGTCCTTCAATGTCACAGCGCCGCTGATCTGCGGCTTTTGAACAGTGCCTTTGGCCTGGAGATCCGTCATGACCCGCCCCTGCACGGCTATCCCGCCCGCCCCCGTGACGGCGTCAGCAATACGAAGGTTAATCTGGCCACGCGTCGCCAGATTTAAGGCACCTGTCCCTGCGAGGGGGGCCGTGCCCGCCACGTTCATATTAAGGTCACTTCCGGCGTGGGCCGTCGCCTGAAGCTGAAGATTCTCCCCTTTTATGTCCCCAATGGCCTTGATCGTCGCGGAGGGCAGAGCCGCCGCATCGCCGGATAGAGCGTGAAGATGATCTGCTAATAAGGTGACTCGGCCTTGCGGCGAGGCTGTCGAACCCGCGAGTTGCGCCGTTGCGGACAGGACGCCATCAATATCGAGGGAGGGCGCAAAAGGCGATGCAAAGGCGGGCCGAAGGTTTTTCAGCGTCATCTGAACGGAGAATGCTGGTGAGAGGAATGCGTGTCCCGTCAGGGAGGCTGGCGCAATGCCGGGTTTTGAAAGGCTCAAAGAAATATTATCCACCCCGGTGCGCGCCCCCCATGTCACAAGCAGCGGTTTGGTCAGACGAAGCACGTCATCTTTCAGTTGCGCATTTAATTTTGTGACATGTGCCGTCTGCTTCATCACATCGGCCGTGACGTCCGATGACAAAGTGAGGTCAGTGCCGAAGAACGGGTCAAAGTGAGAGCGTAGATTGAGGTGCAGGTCATCCGGCGGCCCATTTAACTGTGCCGATGCCGCACCTGTAATCGTCCCGGTTTTGATCTGATCAAGTTTAAGGCGCGCTGAAATTTTGGGATTTGTTTCAGGATCAGTCACATAGGCCGTCAAATTCAGCCCGCCGAGCTGAAAATCCGGGCTTGTGATACGTCCATTCAGCATAGCATCCACACGTTGACGATGCCCCGCCATGGCCTCCTGCGTCGCCGCTTTGAGGGAGATATGTCCCGCTAAAGCCTGGCCCGCGAGGGCGCTGAAATGGTTGAGGTCCGCGACATCAATCTGCGCATTTCCGACCGGAAAGATTTTGTGCGGTCCAAGGCGCATATCTGCGTGTCCCTTCACGCCGCGCCATGCAAGTCGCTCCAGCGTGAAGTGATGGCCACCATTTTCATCACTTGAAAGGTGGGAGACGAGATCCAACGGTGCTGAATCGAGCGTGCCCGACGCTTTAACGAACCCCTCGGGCCGGTTTGGCAAATGTTTAAACGCCGTTGACAGGGTGATTTGTCCATCCGCGGCTTTATTGAGGCCGATCGCGCTTTTCAGTTCAGATGAGAGGGAGAAATCATCGATTTTTCCGTCAAGGGTCGCGACAAGATCGGCATGGCCTCTGAGATTAGGCGCGGCATTTTCCAACTGAGGCAGCTTCACTTTCAGCCCGAGTTGCAGTTTCTGCTCCGGCTGCAAACCGGCGGAACCGGATGCCTCAACCCCGAGATGCGGGTTGGTGATGGAAAGATCTTTCAGATGATAAACGGGCTTCCCGCTACTCACTTTCTGTTTGAAGGACAGATGAAGTTTTGTCAGTCCCTGCACCAGGCCCTGCCAGGCCCGCGGCGCCTCGGAAACGGAAATTTGCGTGTCATTTGTGAGACTCGCCGCGTCAGATGACGTGCCGGACCACGCAAACTGCGCCTTACCCTCAAGATGCCCTGCCATTTTGACCGCGCCCAAAGCCGCAAAAGGGGCGAGGTCCGGCAAGTTGTAAGCGACGCGGCCTGTCAATCCAGCTTTCGTCTCTGCATCGCCTTTAATTTTAAGGATTCGATGTGCGATTTTGAGTTGCACCGGCCCCCCACGTGCTTCGGGTAGGTAAGTCGCGGTCATGATAATCGGATCCGCATCAAATGGATGCGAAGGCAATGCATCTGATTTGAGATGGTCGATTTGGGTGCGAAGTGACAATATTTCCGCTTTCCCGGCATCGGCGTGCCCGTCAAATTGCAGATTGACCCGCCCTATCTGCGCCGCTGCGCTTGTCAGGTGGTTGATGGTCACGTTTCCCCGTCCAAGCGGCGCGAGGAATGGTCCCTGGAGATGGATTGACCCTGACAGAGATTGCCAGCCTGCCATGGATGCGAACTGCATGGCGCCGATCTGCGCGTCCAGATCGAGCTTCGCTTTCTGCGCCGGGAGATTCAAAAGGGCCTGACCCGCAATGCGCCCGTCCCCGATCTTCGCGTCCAGCATTGCGGCGAGATGCTTATGCGGCCCCGCTGCTTCGAGGTTGAGGGTAAGAGGGACGGCCCGCGGTTGAGTGATAAGCCGCGCCAGAAACGCGTTGGAGGGGTCGGCCGCATCAAGATGAAGGTTGAGGCGACGCGATGAATTCCTGACGTCAAGCTTCAGATGGCCTGCCTGGTCAAGGCGCGTGACATTCAGCCCGATTTGCAGTCTGGGCAGGCGCTTGAGGTCCACCCCGTCGAGCAGCCGCGCGAGATTCACGATGTGCGCACGGCCCTTGACGGAAAAGCGCGCCGCCACCCCGGCCAATGGTGCGCCGATTTCAAGCCTCTCCACGTCAAGCCGACGCAATTGGATGGCGAGATGCAAATATCCTGGTGAAAATGCAGAACTGTCCGATGTCGTCGCGTTGGCTTCTTCGGGGACGGGCATCCGGGAAAGTGAGACGGTTTGCGCCAGGACATCATCAATTTTGACCCGCATATGCAGCAGGGCCAGCGGATGCCAGCGCAACGTTACATGGTCCGCCGCAAACCAGACACCCTGCTTGTCTCTTAGACTGAGATGCGCCAATGAAATCTTCGTCGGGAAGCGACCCGAGAGACCTGCGATATCCACCATACCGCCCGTCAAAGACGGCACCTGCTTTTCCACGAAATGGCGACCATAAGATGTGTTGATGAAGCAGATTACCGCCACTGATCCCACAATCACGCATGAGAGTAAGGCCAGAATGGCGAGAAACAGAAATCGCCAGAGTCGCCGGGATCTCGACAGAGGCGCTTTATCGGATCCTGACGGTTCGGGAGGCCGGCTGAAGATATCATCAGACATCAGAAAGTCTCCCCAAGACCAACATAGAACTCCCACTTATCCCCATTGCGCGGACGGTTCATGGGTAGGGCAAAATCCAGTCGCACGGGGCCGATCGGGGTGTAGTAGCGCACGCCAGCGCCATATCCGACGCGCACGGTCCCCTGAAAAGGGCGGCTCCCCTCACCAACCTGCCCGGCATCGACAAAGGCTGCGACGCCGAATTTCTCCATCACGCGCTGTCTGAATTCCACTGTCCCGGCATCGAGCGATGTGCCGCCGACGGCGTATTTCCCCTGTTGCGGTCCGATGCCCTGATAACGAAAGCCTCGCACGGTTGCGGGACCACCTGCGTACAGGCGCTGATCCGGCGGGATCTGAAAAACCGAGGCCCCCTGAACGCTGCCAACAATGCCGCGTATCGCGATGATGGAGCGCCCCGGTTTCGTCAGCCCTAAACGGTTGAGGTCAAAATAATGCGATACACTCGCGCTCAGGACGGTGAAGAAGGAATTGCCGTGTTCAAACGATTCCGAAGGCGTGACGGTGATATTGGCGCGAATGCCGTGGGTCGCGGGTTCAATCGGGTTGCTCACCTCCGTGCTGTCATAGGTGGCACTGAGCGGGATGGACGCGATGAAATAATCATTCTCCGCGCCGAACTGACGGATTTTTTCCTGCTCGACGGAGAGGCTGGCGCCGATATTCCAGTAGCGACTCACATTGCGGGAGATGCCACCCCGGATGATCAAGGCTGTCTGATGGTAGGAGTAAAGAAATTGCTTTACACCTTCGACACGCAGGCTGAGATTTTGCTGCCGACGCAGAAAATCCGGCTTGAGCAGATCCGTGTAAAAATCATAGCCCAGCCCTTGCTGGGCGGAGCCACCGAGGCCGGTCATCAGGGCTGTCACTTTCAGCCGCTCGGCCCCGCCGAAAAGGTTGCGATGCGTCCAGTCCACACCGGCGCGCCCACCCAGATCGGTCGAATATCCCGCCTGGCCCGCGATATTCCGCATCTTGGATTCCTGAAGCTTGATGACAACCGGCATTGCCTGCTGAAGCCCATGTTGCGGCCGCGCAAGTGACACTAAAGGGGGTTCATTTTTCGCCCCGACATAAGAGAAGATACCGGTATCGACGATATCCTGACGCGCATCCTCGATTTTCGAGGGTCGATATAATTCACCCTCATGGAGTTGTAGCCGATTCTTCAGAAAGGAAAGCCGCGTGCGCTTCATGCCGGAAAAAGTGACAGGACCAATCGCCACGACCGGCCCCTCATAAACCGTCAATTTAAGGTTAAGCGTTTTGGCAGTCTTATCCACCATGGCGATGGGCGCATCCACCCGCGCTTCCGCATGTCCGGTCTCAAGCAGATCATGCAGCAGGCGCCCCCGCGCCGCCAGCACGTCCTCCGCAATCGCGGGCTGACCGGGCTTCAGCCCGAAACGCGCCTGCGCAGCCTGCGGCAGGGTGATGGGGCGGCCCCAGGCGACGCCATCCGCTTCCGGTCCCTTCGCCTTTTCCGCGTCACCCTTGACAGGTGGAAGGGGGAGAAAAAACGCGATTGTCCCGATTTCAAAAACATCACCTTTGACGACTGAGATGTTGATATGGCGCTGACTATCCTGACCCGCGGCCCGGAGATAATCCAGCAAATGAGGGTCTTTCGCGTCGATCGGCGCCTTCCCCGCCAATGTCACCGTGATGATTACCTGACCGTCATAATAGCCGCGACTTTGCAGCGCCTCACCGATATTACGATAATCTGACCGCAACCGGGCGATGAACGCGAAATCACCCGGATATTTCGCCTTCTGTAACGAGATGAGCAGGGACGAAGCGGTCACAAGCGGGTCAAGAGCATCATCACCTGACGGTTTAACATCAACATCATAGCCGGACACATCCCGCCCCTCAGCAAGGCCGATCATCAAGCCCGAAATCAACAGAACTTTCAGAAAATGTCGCAAATAGGCTTTCAAAGCGTCTTCCCGAATATGCGATGTGCGTGACCAGATTTTAACCGTTGCGTTCCTGTCAGAGAAAAATGGCGAATTTTCGTCACGCGTGCGGAGGTTAACGCTTTTGTCGGATCTTCTGCAAAGATCAATCCCCCATCCTGCCGTGACGCCAATGGGCGGGAAGGCAATGAACCTTCTCCAGCTTATAAGGTTGAATCTCGAGAGTTGTCACCCGCCCGGATTGTGCATAAAGTCGTGGGTGATCCCAAGACACCGCCGGAACGGGGACGCGTTTAGGCGGTAACCGAAAACGAAAGAATCGTTTTGAGACCCATGCAAGATTTTCTCTGCTCGGCCTGTTTATCAGTTGTGTGTCCCGTCTGATGCCTCACCGAGAAGGACCGCCCCCGCCTATCGCCAGCGCACCGCCATCGGGCACGTCTCCGGTCACGAAATATGGCGTGCGTGATACGTTTTCAGCCCGGCTCCGGTCCGTCTACCGCATTTCAGGTGCACTCCTCCTCACCGGGCTGATGGCGATCCCCCAATCCGTTCTCATCCGATTTGATGGTTGGGGGAAAATCTGGGTGGCACGGGTTTATTGGGCGACAATCTGCCGCATTCTGGGCCTTGAAGTCCGCATCATCGGCGCGCTCGCTGGTAAAAAGCGGGATCGCAAAGCCGTGGAGCGTGGTGAGAAGCCGGTCATTTTTGTCGCCAATCATTGTTCCTGGCTTGATATCCCGGTCGCGGGCGGCGCGCTGCCGACGGTTTTCGTGGCCAAGCAGCAAATTGCGGAATGGCCCGTCATTGGCACGCTCGCCCGGCTTGGACGCACGATCTTCGTCAGTCGACAGCGAAATAATACGGGGCGAGAGCTTTTTGATATGTCGTCGCGTCTGCGGGCGGGCGATAATCTGATATTATTTCCGGAAGGCACGTCTTCTGACGGGCGCGATGTCCTGCCTTTCATGTCCTCTTTCTTCGCCGTCGCGAAGCCGTCAGGCAAGACGGATGAGGCCTCCCTTCCACCCCCCGTCCTGATACAGCCTGTTTCCATCGTCTATGACGGGTTGAATGGCCGCGATGTGGGGCGTGAGGATTGTGAAGTCTTTGCGTGGTATGGCGATATGGATCTGGCGCCCCATATCTGGCAGGTCACGCGATGGCGTCGAATGCGGGCCAGCATTCTGCTGCACCCCCCATTGACCCGGCAAGTTACCCGGATCGGAAAAGTCTCTCCGCTGCTGTTTATGATGTTGTGGCCCGGGGCGTGCACCACCTGCATGAGGGTCATGACAACCTGCCTGAACCCCCAGAACCCGCAATGCCCGCCGCGCAAAAGCGGGTCAAGCCGCGTGAAAAGTCTCAGGAATTTGCAGATAATCAGGTATAAAACCCGATAATTCCATGTTCCTCATCGTGCACGCGCAAGATGTGAAGCGACAAAATATTGGATTCCGGGCACGAAGGCGCTATAACGCGCTCTGATCACGTCTGCTGCATCATTTCACTGATCGATCTGCCTGTGGGATGCAGCCATCCGGGACATAATTAAGTGGCGACTGCCCTGAGACACATGACCGATAATACCGCCACGACGACAAAGCTGAAGAACCTCCATGTCATCACGTGGGGATGTCAGATGAACGTCTATGACAGTGCGCGCATGGAAGACGTTCTCCGCCCGCTCGGTTACCGCCCTGTGTCACAGGTTGAGCATGCCGACATGGTCATCCTCAATACCTGTCACATTCGTGAGCGCGCGACGGAAAAGGTGTTTTCAGAGCTTGGCCTGCTGAAAAAAATCCGGGAGGACCGCCTCGCCCAGGGGCATGAGCGCATGGTGATTGCCGTGGCGGGATGCGTCGCCCAGGCGGAAGGGGCTGAAATCATCCAGCGCGCCCCTTATGTTGATATCGTCCTCGGCCCCCAGACTTACCACCGCCTGCCTGAAATGGTTGCGCGCGCAGCCCGCGCCGGGGGCCATGTCATTGAGACGGATTTTCCGGTTGATATGAAGTTTGACTTCCTGCCAACAGAAGCCGCGCCGCAAACGCCGGAAAATCTTTCTGCCTTCCTGACGATACAGGAGGGATGCGACAAATTCTGCTCCTTCTGCGTCGTGCCTTACACGCGTGGCGCCGAGTCCAGCCGCTCTGTAGCATCCATTCTGTCGGAAGCCCGGCAGATGGCGCGCCATGGCGTGCGGGAGCTGACCCTTCTGGGCCAGAACGTCAATGCCTATCATGGGCTTGATGCGCAGGGTGCGTCGGCGGACCTGCCTCAACTCGTCCGGGCCTTATCCCGGATTGAGGGGATCGCCCGTATCCGTTACACCACCTCTCACCCACGGGATGTGACACAAAGCCTGATCGATGCCCATCGGGATGAGGCAGCACTGATGCCGTTCCTGCATTTACCGGTTCAATCAGGGTCTGACCGTGTTCTGAAAGCGATGAATCGCGGCCATACAGCGGATGAGTATCGCGACATCATCCGACGCTTCCGCGCGGCAAGGCCGGACATCGCCATCTCATCCGATTTCATCGTCGGCCACCCGGGTGAGACAGATGATGATTTTGAGGCGACCCTGGCGCTGATCCGCGATATTGGTTTCGCGCAGGCCTATACGTTCAAATATTCTCCGCGCCCCGGTACACCCGCGTCCGCGGCGGATTTTCAGGTGGATGAAGCGGTCAAGGATGCGCGCCTGCAAATCGTGCAGAAATTGATCCGCGCGCAGCAGGATGCCTTCAACGGGGCGCTGGTCGGGCGGGACGTCGCCGTGCTGCTGACGCATAAAGGTCGTAAACCAGGACAGGTTGTAGGACGTTCACCTTACCAGCAGCCCGTCATTATCGACGCGCCGGAACATATGATCGGGCGTATCGTAACGGTTCGGATTCTGCACACCCTCACCAACTCCCTGGCGGGGGAACTTATCCGGGAGACTATCTGCGCTTGAGCGAATTTTCTTCACTCCGCAACCCGCTTCCTCACGAGCATTCCAACCCCCAGACTGAAAATTGGCCGAGAACGGCCGAGAAAACCGACACGAAGCACAAAGCTTCGATCAGGTTTGATAATAATAGCTCTCTGCAACGCGTCCTCGGCCAGTATGATCAGCACCTGCCGATCATCGAAGACGGCTTTCAGGTCAAATTAGCCTGTCGCGGCAATAAAGTGGCGATCTCCGGCAGGCAGCAGGATGTCGCCCGCGCGCAATCCGCCCTTCTCAACCTCTATAACAAGTCGGAACTGGGCGCCCAGCCTGACAGTGCGATGGTGGCCGCCATCGTGCGTATGGTTGGCGCGGCGCCGCCGGCAGAAGACGGGTCTCAGACAGATCTGCCCCAGCCTGACGCTTACCTTGATAATCTTCCGCAGATTCGCACGCGACGCGGTGAGGTTGCGCCCCGCTCACCCGGTCAGACGGATTATATGCGGCGGCTTCAGTCCGGGGAACTCGTTTTCAGCGTTGGCCCGGCAGGCACGGGCAAAACCTATCTGGCCGTCGCCCAAGGCGTCGCCATGCTCATGGCGGGCAAGGTCGAGCGCATCATTCTGTCGCGCCCCGCTGTGGAGGCGGGTGAACGCCTTGGCTTCCTTCCCGGTGACATGCGGGAAAAAATCGACCCGTATCTGCGCCCGCTTTATGATGCCCTGCATGATATGCTGCCCGCGGATCAAGTCGTGCGACGTCTTTCGAGCGGGGAAATCGAGGTGGCGCCTCTGGCCTTCATGCGGGGCCGCACCTTGTCTCATGCTTTTGTGATATTGGACGAAGCCCAGAATACGACCTGCGCCCAGATGAAGATGTTTCTCACCCGCCTTGGCCATGGGACACGGATGGTGGTGACGGGTGATCTCAGCCAGGTTGACCTTCCCGCCGGCGTCAAATCAGGCCTGCGAGACGCGATTGAGACCCTTGACGAGGTCGACGGCGTCCATGTCATCCGGCTTGAATCGCGCGATGTTGTGCGGCACCCTCTGGTTGGGCGCATCGTCGATGCTTATGATAAAGCCCATCCTGCGCAAAAATATGCGCAGCGCCATCAACCACCCTCTTAGGAACAAGATGGAACCTCCACCTTCCGGGCAGGATAATCATCACGCCCCTCCGCCGGGGCAACATCATAAAAATGTCCCTTGCGACAGCGATATCATCGTTCAGGATCGCCGATGGCACGCCGCCGTGCCGCGTCTTGAAATGCAGGTCAGGCGCGCCATCACCCTGTCCGCATGGATGACGCACCGGCCTTATCACCCGACCGTCCTCCTGACAAATGATCGTGCCGTCAAAACGCTCAACGCGCTTTATCGCGGGCGGAACAAGCCGACAAATGTCCTCACCTTTGAGGCTTCCGGGCCCTTCGGCGATGGCGATATTGCGCTGGCCTTCGAGACGATCCGACGTGAAGCATCGTCCAGTGATAAAAGCTTTACAGCGCATATGCTGCACCTGCTGGTGCACGGCATCCTGCATCTTGCGGGACATGATCATTTATATGCCGGTGAAGCCCGACGGATGGAGCAGGCTGAAGCCCGCATTCTGGCCCGACTGGGTGTCGCCAATCCCTGGCGCGTAAGTGAGAGGGGCTGGCGATGAAAAGCAGGACAGGAAAAGCCCGGGCGTCATTCTGGCATCGCCTTTTTGAAAACTGGCGCGGCGGCAGTCATCGGGAAAGGGGCGTGCGCGGCTCCATCGCCGCGCTGATTGAAAAAGCCGACCATCCCGGCAATCTCGGCGCCGCGCCAGAACTGGATCGGCAGGAGCGCGCGCTTCTTTATAACGTGCTTCATCTGCGCGGGAAGACGGCAGATGACGTGATGATCCCGCGCGCCGATATTGTCGCGCTCTCGGCAAGTGTGGATCATGACGCGGCGCTTGATTTCATGCGCCGGGAAAATCACTCCCGCGTGCCCGTTTTCGACGGGGAGCTTGACCATATTATCGGCATGATCCACGTCAAGGACCTGATCGCCTATCAAAATACCGGGAAGGCCTTTTCCCTCCGGGATCTGCTGCGGCAGCCACTTTTCGTCGCGCCCAAAATTCCGGTTCTGGACCTGCTGCTCCAGATGCGCAAGAGGCGTACGCATCTCGCGCTGGTCATTGATGAATATGGCAGTATCGACGGGCTCGTGACAATTGAAGACCTCGTCGAAACCATTGTTGGCGAGATTTCGGATGAGCATGATGAGCCCGTCGCCCAATCCATCGTGCGGCGACAGGATGGCACGTTCGACCTCGATGCCCGCCTGCCGGTTGAGGAATTTGAAAAGCGATTCGGCCCGATCCTGAATGAGGCGGAGCGTGAGGCCGATATTGAGACGATTGGCGGGCTTGTCTTCCGCCTCGCCGGGCATGTGCCCATTCGTGGTGAAGTCTTCACCCATGAAAGCGGGGTGGTTTTTCGCGTTATGGACGCCGATGCACGCAACATTCGGGCGCTGCGCGCGTCAATGCCTCAAGGATGGCGTGAATCCGCCCCGGATGAGGCGCAACTTTCCAACGGCGCTTCCTTGGAAAATGATCACGCTTCGTGTCATAATACGGCATTCGAATAAGCTGTCATGCCAACTGATACCCGGAGTTTATAATAATGAAGCTGACGCGCCGCTTCCTCCTCGCCGCCGCCCCGACAACACTCTTTCTGCCGAAAGCTTTCGCTGCCGGCGGTATGCTCGCCCCGCGCCTGATGGGCAACCCTGATGCCAAGGTGAAGGTCCATGAATGGTTTTCCCTCACCTGCTATCATTGTGCAAGATTTCAAAAAGAGACCTTCCCCCGTGTCAAAGCTGAACTGATCGATACAGGCCGCATCGCCTATTATTTCCACGAGTTCCCGCTGGATCAGGTCGCGCTGCTGGGCTCGATGCTGGCGCTTTCCCTGCCGAATGATCGCTACATCCCTTTTTGTGAAGCGCTGCTTTCAAGCCTGGATCGCTGGGCCTTCGCGCGTGATGTTGACCCTGTAAAGCAACTGCGCCAAATGGCGGCCCTTGCTGGGATTTCCGGCACGGAATTTGACCGCATCAATGCAGACAATAAATTGCGGCAAATGATCATCGACACGCAGGATCGTGATCAGAAGCGTTACCATATCGAGGGAACGCCTTATTTCCGCTTCAACACAATTGAGTATAAGGCGGAATTGCGGAGCTATGACGACTTCCTCAAAGAAGTCAAAAAAGCCGAAGCCTGAGTTAAACGGCAGCACCCGGCATGAAGGCAAGCTTTACCGCGTTACGGATTGCCGGGTTTAAAAGTTTTGCTGACCCTGTCACGGTTGATCTTCGACCCGGCCTGACTGCGATTGTCGGGCCGAATGGTTGCGGCAAATCCAACATCGTTGAAGCTTTTCGCTGGATTATGGGAGAGAGTTCCGCCCGGGCCCTGCGTGGTGGGGAGAGTGATGACCTGATTTTTGCAGGGACCGTCGCGCGACCGGCTCGCAACCTTGTCGAGGTCAGCCTCGTGATCGAAAATGCTCGCGGGCTGGCCGCCGCACCCCATCACGAGGAAGACACGCTGGAAATCATCCGCACGGCCAAGCGCGGCGCGGGGAGTGATTTCCGTATCAATGGCCGACCCGCGCGGGCACATGACGTCACGCAGATTTTCGCCGATCTGTCCCTCGGGGGGCGCAGCCTCGCCATTGTCAGTCAAAATCGCATTGGCGCCCTGATTGACGCCAAACCTATTGATCGCCGAAGCCTGCTGGAGAACGCCGCTGGCATATCCGGCCTCCATTTCCGTCGGCGGGATGCCCAGCTCAAACTCCGCCAGGCTGAGGCCAATCTCCAACGCGCGGAGGATGCGACTTTTCAGCTGGCGGAACGACGCGACACGCTTGAGGCGCAATCCGCCTCCGCCCTCGCTTATCGTGAGGCCGTTGAAACCATCAGGGCGGTCGAGGCGCATCTCCACGCCGTGCAACTGGCCCGCGCCGACGCGCAGATCACTGGGTGCGCGGCGGCGACGCAAGCCGCCCTGGCCAAAATCGCATCATCTGAAAAAACCCTCCAGCATCTATCGGACCGTCGACAGACCGAAGCCGAACAAACTGTCAAATGGGAGATTGAAAGCGAGACCACGCGCAACGCCATCGAGACGCTTCGTCTGGCGATTGAGAAAGAGCGCCAGATCATGGCGCAGAATGAGTCGGATCAGAAGCGAATTCATGCCGCGATCTCAGCAGCGCAGGAGGAGAGGAACCGCCTCCAGCAACGCATTGACGCCATGTCGGCCGAGGTGCAAGCCTGCCACGAGACAATCCGAACCCTCGCCGCCCAGCTCTCCCAACTCCCGAAAGACATTGCTGATTGTGACGCTGACCTCAAAGAGGCGGAGATGTTGCGTGACAAGGCCATGCGCACGCGGGAAGCGCAGGAGCAGAGCTTCATGCAGGTGCGGATCAAAGCCGATGCGCTGAACCGCCAGCGTCTTGAAGCTGAGAGATTATGCGCCTCCATTGACGCGGAATTGGCGGATTGCCATCGTCAGAGGGAGGAAGAGCGCGCCGCCATCCCGCGTGTCGAGGATATTGAAACTCTGGAAACGCGGATCACTGAGAATGATGAAGCCGCCGCCTCTGTTCAGGATGCGCTTGAAGTGCAGAAAGCAGCCCTTCGGCAGATGCAGATACAGGGTGAATCCACCGCGCGCCGCCTTTACGCGCTGAAACAGGATATCGCGCTGCGCGCGGCCGAACATAAGCGGCTGACAGCTCGGCGCGATGCTTTAAACGCGCAGTTGCTCAAAGCAGAGGAGCGACAGAAAGAGGCCACCGCCGCCGTTGTGAGCGAGGCGCAACGGCAGGCTCTCGAGACGCATCAGGAAGAAGCCCGGAAACGCGTCGCGGCCTTGCGCCTAGAGGAAGCCACACTTGGACAGGCATGGCGTGACGCGGGCGACGCGCTCGCGGCGCAACGCCTCTCGCATGATACGGCGCTCCAGCAAAGGTCGTTTCTGCAACGGCAGAGGGAAAGCGCGGAGCGCGCCCTGCACTCCCTCACCCGCCAGCTGCGCGATGCCGTCCAAAAGCGCGCCACCCATCAGGCAGCGCGCATCGATGAAGACAGGTTACGGGACGCCTCGTCTCAAGCCCGCGCGGCCCGGAAACGTCGCGATACGTCTCAAAAAAACGTCTTGAAGCTGCGTCAGTTGTGCGCGGCTTATCAGAAAGAGCTGCGCGCGGCGGAGGACGCTGTTTTACAGTTGGAATCGACAAGGATTCGTCATCAGGCGGAGCAAAGCGGTCTCGAAGGCACGGCGGTTGAGGCGCCCGGGACGGGGCGATTGCTTGACCTGCTTGAAATACCCCCGGCGCTTACAGCCGCTTTGGGGGTGGCGTTTCAGTCGGGTCTGGATGCGCAGCTTGCCGCCCCACAAGCACAGCGAAGCTGGGAGGAACTCCCGGCACGGGATTGCGGCGGATTTCCCGAGGATGTGACGCCGCTTAATCGCTGCATCAATGCCCCCGCCGCGTTGCAAACTTTTCTTTCCGCCACCGGGCTGGTGCCGTCCGCGGCGCGCGGTGCGGCGCTTCATGCGACGCTCAAGCCGGGTCAGGCTCTGGTCAGCCGGGAGGGCGCCATCTGGCGTTGGGACGGCTACCGACAGACGAGCGACCTGCCATCCGAGGCCGCCTTGCGCTTGCAGAACAAGGCCCGACATGCCGCATTGACCGCCCTCATCAGTGCGGTGTCAGCACAATTTGAGGCGGCCACGCAGCAACGCGACAATCTTGGTAAAAACCTGACCGAAAGCGTCCGACGCCTTGACGCCGCCGAAACCGATTATCTGGACGCGGAGACGCAATGCAAACAATGCGCGGACGCCCTCACGGAGCTCGAAAACCGCCAGTCCCAGTATGAGGCGCTCCACGCCCTGCTGGAAAGCCAATGCGCCGCGTTGGCGCGACAGGAACAAGCGGCGCAGGCACAGTTTGACCAGGCCGCCGAGGATCTGGGGCAATTGGCCGACGAAGAGGGGATCGCAGCCCGCTTACTGGCAGCGCAGCAAATTTACGATGAAGCGGTCCAACGTCATGAAACATGTTGGAGCGCTCTAAGGGCGGCAGTCAAAGCCGAAAATCAGGCGCAACAAACCTGCGAGCAGTCGCTTGCTCATCATAGGGCCGCATCGGCGCAGCTGGAAGATCTCGCCCAGCAAATCGCAACGCTGCGTGCGGAGCGCGTCGATCTTGAGACGCGCCTCCAGCAAACCGACACGACATCCCTGCGCGCCGAATTGCAGGAGGTTGAGGAAGCGCAAGCGCAGCAATTGCGGAAGCGGGACGCCATTCAAGCGGATTTTGATGCGTCTGAAGCCCGAAAAGCCCAGCTTGAGCGGACGAAGACAGATCTCCTGACGACGCTTCGCACATTGCAGGATCACCGACTTTCCCGTCAGGGCACGCTGGCAGCGCTTGATGAGAGGTCAGACGCGCTGGGAAAGCGTCGCACCCTGGCGGAAGAGGCTTTGCACGCCCTTCCCCCGCCAATGGACCACGCGGAGGATATCGCCGCCCTTGATGCGGCGCGTGAGACGGAGCAAACGCTTCGGGTCAGGCGCGATGGGCTTCGGGAGAAAAAAACCACTCTTGCCGCCGCTTTGCAGGACGCAAAATTACGGCAGGAGACGGAGTCATCCCGCCTTGCATTGCATGAGGCGCAAATCGCGACTTATCAGTCCGACCTTGCCCGCCTCGCCGCGCATGATGCGCGCCTGTCGGAGGAGCAAAATCTCATTGCCGTTGCACGACAGAAAGCGGAGCAAGCATTCTCCCCCCTTGAGGCGCGCCTCACGGAGACATGCCAGCATTATGAGACATTGCGGGCACAGTTGGAGAGAAGTCGCGACGCCTCTATGTCGCTGGGACACGCTATCCGGGAAACGGAAACAGCGCTGAATGAGGCGCAGGCAGAGATTGAGCGCGCGGCAGAAAAACATCTTCAGGCCAGCACGATGCGGGATCGCCTTCTCGACTCACCCCCACCCGCACCGTGTAAAACCGCGCCGGAGGATATTTCGGAGCGGGCCGAGCAGAATTTGCGCCGGGTTCTGACACAAGCCGTGCAGAAACGGGATTCCCTCGGCGCCGTCAATCTCCTTGCGGAGAAGGAATTCAGAGAGATCGAGGCGCAGATCACCGCCACCCAGGCCAATATCGACGAGATCAAAGCCGCGATTGACCGCCTCCAGACCAAAATCGCCCATTTGAATAATGAGGGCCGCAAAAGGCTGCGCGCGACTTTCAAGGACGTGGATGCGCAATTCCAACGTCTTTTTACCCGAATTTTCGGCGGTGGAAAAGCTAATCTGGCCCTTGTCGGCGGGGATGACCCGTTAGAGGCAGGTCTTGAAATCTATGCCCAACCGCCGGGTAAAAAACTTTCGACACTCTCCCTCTTGTCAGGCGGTGAGCAGGCTTTGACGGCGCTTTCCCTTCTATTTGCGACATTTGCTTGCGAACCTGCCCCGATCTGCATCCTTGATGAGGTCGATGCCCCACTGGATGAAGCCAATACCGTGCGGCTCTGCGCGCTTGTTCGGGATATGACATCGCAATATGGCGTTCAATTTATGATCGTGACGCATCAGCAGGTCACGATGGCCCATATGGATCGGCTTTACGGCGTCACCATGCAGGAGCGCGGCGTCAGTCGCATTCTCTCCGTCGATCTGTCTCATGCAATTGAGATGGCGGAAACTGTCAAATCGGATTAGTAAGGAAGGACGTGTCGCGAAATATTCGGGATGCATATTGCAATCTCACGGCAAGGATCTCCCCACCATCCATCCATTTCTGCCAGACGGGTTCAGTTTTATTGACGCGATCACCGAGCGCGGCATCCGTGTTATCGGCGATGTACATGGTGATATCCAAAGCTTTATACACGCGACATCGACCGATCGCTTTATTATTCAGCTCGGAGATCTCGTCGATTACGGCCCCGATAGTGAGGCCACATTATATCTCATGCTTCGTATTGTGCGGGAGGGGCGTGGGATTTTCATCCTCGGCAATCACGACCGTAAACTCGCCCGCGTGCTCAGCGGGCGTCGCCCCCACATTGACAGCCAGTTAGAGAAGACATTGCAGCAGATTGCTGCCGGTCCGCACCTTCTCAAACAGGATGAGCTCGCCGCCGCATTGAATAATGCACCGGCCTGGATTGTGGTGCATCGCACGATTTTCGTGCATGGCGCTTTCCATCCCGCCATGTTGAGATCATCACCCTATGGCGCGACCCAGCGCATGACGCCGATATTCTCACGCGCTTTATTTGGTGAGACGACACGTCACATCCAGCCTGACGGCTATCCGGAGCGGACTTTGCGGTGGGTCGATTTTATTGAGGCGGGATATCATGTTTATTGCGGGCATGATAACCGCTCCCTCAATGGCCTGCCTTATGTCAAGACCGGCGCCAAAGGGGGGATGGCAACGTTTCTGGACCTGGGGGCCGGCAAAGGCGGACATCTCGCCTGGATGGACCTCGCGCCGGAAGCCATCCTGCCCGGGCGTCACGCGATGAATGCATTTTTGTGACACGGAAAGACGAGCGCCCGCCATCGCCGTGAAAAGCGCGAGGACAGGCGGCATCGTGCATCATACCCCCTTTAATGCTATGACCCGTTATTTCCCGAACTGACGCAGAGACTCATGAACGAAGAAGACGCCCTCAAAATTCTGGAAGAACATCGTCGCAGCATCGACAATATCGACGCCGCCCTGATTTACATGCTGGCGGAACGCTTCAAGCAGACGCAGGAAGTCGGCCGGTTGAAAGCCAAAGCGGGGCTGGAACCGGCTGACCCGGCCCGAGAAGCCCGGCAGATCGCCCGTTTGCGAGACCTAGCGGGCTCAGCCGCCCTTAACCCGGATTTTGCTGAAAAATTCCTGTCTTTCATCATCCGTGAAGTGATCCAGCATCACGCGCACATCGCGCAGATTCATCAGGAAGAGACCTGATTTTTTTCAATTTTCGGCTTGGATGGCACGATATGCAGCGTTACCTGATTTTGATCCGTCACGCCGAGGCGTCTCAGAATTTCGGCACCCCGGATTTGGATCGCGCGCTTTCAACAAACGGTGAGGCCCAGGCCCAATCCGTCGCGAAATGGGTCACGCCATTTCTGGACGCGGATCGCCGCCATATTCAATTTATCATTAGCCCGGCCCTGCGCACCCGGCAAACGGCGCAGGCGCTGTTTCAACGTTATGGATGTAGGGAAAATTGCGTCTATGACCCCACCCTCTACCAGACAGATGAGAATGGGATCTGGCGCCTGGTTAATGAGGCGGGGGACGCGCCTTCGCATCTGGTGATTATCGGGCATAATCCGGCCTTGGGTCGCTTTGTGCGCGGGGTTGCGCAGCCGGCAGCTTCAAACAATGGCGAGTCTGATCTGGAGTTATCAGCTTTTGCGCCATCATCATGTTGCGTCATGGTGACCCGAACCGACTGGTCCGCCCTGCGCCCCCAGGATCTGACGATCCACGCTTTCCGTGATTCGGCCGCGGAGGACGCCCGTTAAGGGTGATCGACAAAGCGTTTGAAATGCCTATCATGCTGCCATGAAGGGAGATTGCCGTGCCGAAGACAAATAATGATGACCGCGTTGTGACCCTCACCATGGGCCCCCAGGCATCCGAATTCCCCGTCATCTCCGGGACACTGGGCCCGGATGGCGTCGATTTTCGTAAATTGACGGCGGCGACCGGCGTTTTCAGTTTTGACCCTGGCTATGGGGAAACAGCTTCCTGCACCAGCGCCATCACTTTCATTGATGGGGATCAGGGCGTACTCCTGCACCGGGGTTACCCGATCGAACAGCTCGCTGAACACGCCTCCTACACCGAGACAGCCTATCTTCTTTTATATGGGGAGCTCCCCAGCAGGCAGCAGCTCTCCGATTTTGATGCGCATCTCAGCGAGCAGGCCCTCTTGCATGAGCAGATCCGCAATTTCTTCAACGGCTTCAGGCGCGACACCCATCCGATGGCGATCCTTTGCGGGACGGTCGCGGCGCTCTCGGGATTCTATGCGGATGGGATCGACATTTCTCATCCCGCCTCACGTGATCTTTCATGCCGGCGGCTGATCGCCAAAATCCCGACGATTGCGGCCTGGGCCTATCGATACACGCAGGGCGAGACATTTATCTATCCGAAAAGCAATTTCGGGTTCGCTGAAAATTTCCTCTCCATGATGTTCGCGCGTCCGGACCGGAAATATGTCGTCAAACCCGTGCTGGCCCGTGCGCTGGACCGAATATTTATTCTTCATGCGGACCATGAGCAGAATGCCTCAACCTCTACCGTACGATTGGTCGGCTCCACCGGCGCGAACCCTTTTGCGTGCATCGCGGCAGGTATCGCCGCTTTATGGGGCCCTGCACATGGGGGCGCAAATGAAGCCGTCCTGTCCATGCTGACCGCCATCGGTGATAAGAAAAACATTCCGCAATTTATTGAGCAGGTGAAAAACAAGGATTCCGGCATTCGCCTGATGGGATTTGGTCATCGCGTCTATAAAAGCTTTGACCCACGCGCGCAGATTTTGGCACAGACTTATCGCGAGGTGATTGAGGAGCTGAACCTTGACCATGACCCGCTTTTCGACCTTGCGACAGAGCTGGAACGCATTGCGCGGAGTGACGATTATTTCGTCTCCCGCCAGCTTTACCCGAATGTCGATTTCTATTCCGGATTGATTCTCAAAGCCCTGGGCATACCTGTTTCAATGTTCACCGTTTTATTCGCGGTGGCGCGGACTTCAGGTTGGGTCAGCCAGTGGAAAGAGATGATTGAGGCCCCGGGCCAGCGTATCGGGCGGCCGCGTCAGATCTACACAGGGGCAAGGAAACGCGATTTACGACCTTTATCTGATCGCCCATAAGGCGGCGGGGGTTGCGCTGCCGGTGGAGAAGCCCTGAGGGCTCAGCACTCACATCCGCGCGTCGCGCCGCGATCCTGCCGCACAATGTGATGATCAATCCATTCCGAGACGAGAAGCCGCGCTTCACTGATTGACGCCTCGGGGTGGTAGATCCGATAAAGGGTTGTGCAGGCATCGAAGGCCTGACGGTCGGCCTGACCATGCTCAGTGAGCTCGGCATAGGCGGTAATGACAGCGCGCTCACAATTGCGCGTGATATGATCTATATTGACGTTCACGGAGCGGTGTCCTTATGCGCGGCGAATTCAACAAGGTTGCAGATTAAAACTCTTTTGAGATCGCTGGCAAGTGGTGCACGCGGGTTTTACCGCCCTCTTTGCAAGAGATCCTTGATGACTGGCGATGATGCAACAGCTTAACACTTTGCGCGGCGGCGAAAACCCGTTATTTTCGGGCAAATTTGATGGAGATTTTGTGATGGCCCTTACCGGCACACCTCAAGGACATATGACTGTCAGCCCGACACAATGGGACCGCGATGCGGCATTGACCACTGCCAAAATTCTCCTTGAGATCAAAGCGATCAACTTCCGACCGAAAGATCCTTACACTTTGACGTCGGGTTGGAAGTCGCCGGTTTATATTGATTGCCGTAAAATCATCTTCTTCCCCCGCGCCCGCGCCAAAATTATTGAGCTCGCGGTAGAAAAAATCGGTCGGCATATCGGTTATGAAAGTCTTGACTGTGTTGTCGGCGGTGAAACAGCTGGCATCCCGTTCGCGGCCTGGATTGCGGACCGACTGATGACCCCCATGGCCTATGTGCGTAAAAAACCCAAGGGTTTCGGCCGAAATGCGCAGATTGAAGGCGATGTACCCGAGAACATGCGCACCCTGCTTGTCGAGGATCTGACAACAGACGGGGCCTCCAAAGTGCGTTTCGCCGAAGCGCTGCGCAAGGCAGGCGCGGTTGTTGATCATACTTTCGTGGTGTTTTTCTACGGTGTTTTCCCCGGCGCTCAAAAAACCTTGAATGAGCTTGGCATCAACCTCCACGCGCTTTGCACCTGGTGGGACGTGATTGAAGCCTGCGCCAGCAAAAATTATTTTTCAGAGCGCGATATTTCTGAAGTCCGGCGCTTCCTTGAAGATCCCTGCAAATGGTCCGGCAGCCATGGCGGGGTCAGCAGCGTTGAGGAAGCACTTGCCTTTAAGAATCGTACCGAAAGCTGAAGATGACGCCATCCCCATCCCCCCGACATGTTCTGGTTTTCGATTCCGGTATCGGGGGTTTGGGTGTCGTGAATGCGCTGCGCCAGATGGGAGACATCGCGCTCCGCATTGATTATCTGGCGGATAATGCGGTGTTTCCCTATGGCGAGCAGCCAGACGAGATGTTATCGGCGCGCATCATCTCCCTTATTCATGCGGCTGTCCGTGCGGGCCAGCCAGACGCCGTTATTATCGCCTGTAATACCGCCAGCACTTTGGCTTTGGGCGCGCTGCGCGACGCATTGACCGTGCCTTTTATCGGCTGCGTGCCACCGGTGCGCTGGGCTGCGCGTGAAACGAAAACCGGTATTTTTGCTATACTTGCGACGGCGGCGACGGCACGCCGCCCCTATCTGGCCGCCCTCAAAGAGGATTTTGCCCCGAAAGAGATCATGATCATCCATGGTGGGCGCCAACTGGCCGATCTGGCGGAGCGCGCTTTTGTGGGGGAGGCCATATCGCAGGATGCGGTGCGGGCGGAGCTTGATGCCGTCTTTACCCAGCTACATGGGGAGCAAGTTGATGTGATTGGGCTTGGATGCACACATTATACATTTCTGCGTGAAGCGTTACAAAGTGCGAGCCCCCCTCACGTCACCCTTCTGGACCCTGCAGAGGCGGTTGCTCGTCAGGCCCTCAAAATCCTCGCTGAACAGCCCACGCACATGAAGGACGACGCGTCGGTAACCAACATAGCGGGCAAGGGGCGCTTTATGATGACGGCAGCACCTTGTGACCCTGGCAGCCTGCGCAAGGCCATCAAACGTTTCGGCTACGAGGATTTCAGTCTCTGGGACAGTGACAAAGCGTCGCTGCCCGATTAATGCGCCCGCCTGGCCGCATATAAGGCGGTGTCCGAAAGCAGGGATTTAATGTCACTCTCAGGGAAGACATCAAGTGCCGCGACGGCTTTCTCCGCAAAAAACTGGGCGCGGCGCATTGTCTCCTCAACGGCATGGGTTTTCTGGATCAGGCGCAGCGCTTCGGCCAGATCTGTCTCCTGCCATTTCCCCTCATTCACCACGCGTTCCCAAAATTGGCGGTCTTTTCCCTCCGCCTGGCGGAAAGCGACGAGGAGTGGCAGCGTGATCTTGCCTTCCCGAAGATCATCACCAACGGTTTTACCGAGCACTTTCTCATCCGCCACGTAATCCAGCGCATCATCGACGAGTTGAAACGCGATCCCGAGATGGGTGCCGAAATCCTCGACAGCTTTTTCATCTTTGGGCGGGCTGTCCGCGATGATCGCACCCACCCGGCACGCAGCTGCAAATAATGCCGCCGTCTTGCCATGGATAACTTTGAGATAAGTGTCTTCGGAAGTCGCCAGATCATTCTGCATCGACATTTGCAGCACTTCCCCTTCCGCGATCGTCGCCGCCGCCTGGGAAAGTACGGCCATGACGGGCAAAGACCCATCCTCCGTCATGAGCTGGAAGGATCGTGCAAACAGAAAATCGCCGACAAGGACGGAAGCCTTGTTACCGAACACGGCGTTCGCTGAAGCTGCACCGCGCCGTAAGACACTTTCATCAACAACATCATCATGCAGCAATGTGGCCGTATGGATAAATTCCACACAGGCGGCGAGGCCGACATGGCGCCTGCGCTGCGGCGATGGGTGATAGCCGCATAAATAGGCGGAGGCCAACGTCAGAAGGGGGCGCAACCTCTTCCCGCCCGCCGCCACCAGATGCGCCCCCAATTGGGGGATGAGCGGCACCGGGCTTTGCATGCGCGCCACGATTTCACGGTTGCAGGCTTCCATATCCTCCCTGAGATAATTGAATAAAGCTTGCAGCGCGACGTCGTCCTTGCTCATAAGATCCTCTTCAACTTTGGAGGTGGGATGCATCGTGGCATTTCTGCCCTCCAAAACGCAGTCACGACCCTTTTGAGCCCTGTCAAACCCGAGAGGGTCGAAGATAAGGCGATCAACTCAACTTCACAAGGCTCCGTGATCATGCTGACTTCAGGGTGCCTGGCATGGTAAGTCGGGCGATCGCGACAACCATATGAGCGGGTCGTTAAAATTGGTCAAGCCAGAGCTATCGTCAGAGATGACGGGTGACGTCACCCACGACACGCTGCATAACGGCCGCGTCACCTACACGCAGTTTATCAACGGATATCGAACAGGGCTGGAGCCCGTGCTGCTCGCGGCATTGGTCCCCGCGCGACCCGGCGAGTCCATCCTGGAGGCGGGTTGCGGGGCGGGTGCCGGGCTATTATGCCTCAACGCACGTGTCTCCGACCTGCATCTGACAGGTATAGAGGCCGATGCGGACACGGTCGCTCTGGCACGCTTTAACCTCGACCGAAATCACGTCAGCGGATACACGCTTTTTCAGGCGGAAATCCCGGATATGCCGCGCTCCCTGCGTCAGACATGCCGTAATGCGAATGGGCGCTTCCATCACGCTTTCGCCAATCCACCCTGGCACCCCTCCGGCGCGACACCGACAAGCCATCCGCGCCGCCGTCGCGCGCTGTTCTGTGATCGTAATGGCTGGTCCTGCTGGATCACCGCGCTGGCGGCCTGGGTCATGCCGGGCGGGACGCTCAGCCTCGCCCTGCCCGCTGCGGCGGTGTGTGAGGCGATGCGGTGCCTGCATGAGGCGGAGTTTGGAAGTATCACCTTGTTCCCGCTCTGGCCGAAAGCCGGGCGCCGCGCCAAAATCGTGCTTTTACAGGCGGTTCTGGGCGGCCGTGCGGGGACGGCAATATCGCCCGGGCTCATTATTCATGAGGAAAACGGGCAATATACGGCAGCGACCCGGCATGTGCTCTGTGATGGCGCGGCGCTTATCCCCTGATGGGCGGCGACATGTCACTCAAAGACATGCGTTTCAAAAGCCTCTTCCCATGAGCCCGTGGTGGAAGCGCGGGAATATTCCGTCGCACGATTTTCAAAGAAATTAGCGTGCTCCACCGCATTCAGCATGTCATCAAGCCAGGGTAGAGGGTTTTCCTCGATATTATAGATGACGTCCAGGCCGAGCTGGGTCAGACGGCGGTCCGCGATATAACGGATATAGCGCTTCACCTGGTCTGCATCGAGCCCTTCCACCGCGCCCATTTCAAAAGCGAGGTCGATAAAGGCATCTTCATGCGAGACGGTGGTCTGACAGACTCCCGCCAGATCCTTACGGAAGTCCTCGGTCCAGATTTCGGGATTTTCCCGGATGAAAGTCCGGAACAGGCGAATCATGGACAGGCAATGAAGCGTCTCATCACGGACGGACCATGAGATGATCTGGCCCATACCTTTCAGCTTATTGAAACGCGGAAAATTTAACAGAATGGCGAAAGAAGCAAAAAGCTGGAGCCCTTCCATGAAGGCGCCGAAAGCCGCCATCGTCTTGGCAATTTCACGCTTATTCTTGATATTGAAAGATTGCATGAAATCATATTTATCTTTCATCTCCTTATATTTAAGGAATGCGGAATATTCAGTTTCCGGCATGCCAATTGTATCAAGGAGATGTGAATAAGCCGCGATATGAATCGTCTCGATATTCGAGAAGGATGAGAGCATCATCAGGACTTCAGTCGGTTTAAAAACCTGACTGTAATATTTCATATAAGCGGAATTCACCTCGACATCCGCCTGGGTGAAAAAGCGGAAAATCTGCGTCACCAAGTGGCGTTCCGCCTCATTGAGGACGCGATGCCAATCCTTGACGTCATCAGCGAGGGGCACTTCCTCCGGCAGCCAATGGACGCGTTGCTGCGTCAGCCACGCATCATAGGCCCACGGATAACGGAAAGGCTTATAAACCGGATTCGCCGTCATCAGGTCAAAATGCTCACCATCGAAGCTGTGACCAACTTGTTTTGAAGTCTTTGACATCGTAAGCCTGCCTTTAGAATTGGGCGCGGCAAAACCTTGAGAGGCGGCGCCGCAAGTCAGCACCCCCTCAAATCAGGGGGCGTCGTTAAATCGATAATCCGCGCGGGACAAGTTCTTCCCTGCCGTTATTGGCAGGCGAGACACTCATCGTAATTCTTCCCGCCACTTCCGGGCGCGCGGGCATCCGCGGCGGCTGGCTGCGTATCTTCATCCGCGTTGAAAATATCACTCTTGACCGCAACATGGCTGACCGTATCCGCTCGCTGGATCGAGAGTGAGCGGCAATAATAGAGCGATTTGACGCCCAGCTTCCACGCCATGTGGTGGATCTGGTGGAGGTCACGCTTATGCACATCCGCCGGGAGGAAGATATTGAGGGACTGGGCCTGGCAGATAAACCCGGCGCGGTCCGCCGCGTGCTCGATCACCCAGCGTTGATCCAACTCGAACGCCGTTTTGAAGATATCTTTCTCATCCTGAGTCAGAAAATTAAGATGCTGCACCGATCCCTTATTGAGAGTGATGTTTGACCAGACCGCCTCGTTATTCTGCCCCTTCTCCTCCAGCAGGCGCAGTAAATGGCGGTTGCGCACGGTGAAGGAGCCGGAAAGGGTTTTCTGGAGAAAGACATTGGCGGCGATTGGCTCAATCCCGGGGCTGGCATTGCCGGCAATGATCGAGATCGACGCTGTGGGCGCGATCGCCATTTTATGAGAGAAGCGCTCCTGCACATTATATTCCGCTGCATCCGGGCAAGGGCCGAGCGTTTCAGCCAGATGGCGGGATGCTTTATCCGCCTCGGCGCGAATATGGGCGAAGATGCGTTTATTCCAGACTTTCGCCATCACGCTCTCAAACGGGATGTTGCGCGCCTGCAGGAAGGAATGAAACCCCATGACGCCCAACCCGACGGAACGCTCGCGCATCGCAGCGTAACGTGCGCGATCCATATCCTCAGGCGCGCGGTCGATGAAGTCCTGTAACACACGATCCAGGAACAGCATGACATCCTCGATAAATTGGGGATTATCGTGCCATTGATCCCATGTTTCCAGGTTCAGGGAGGAGAGGCAGCATACCGCCGTCCGCTTCTGACCGAGATGATCGATACCGGTGGGGAGGGTGATTTCGGCGCAGAGATTAGATGTTTTAACCTCAAGCCCGGCCAGTTTGTGATGCTCAGGCCGTGCGCGATTCACATGGTCATTAAAGACAATGTAAGGTTCACCCTGTTCCATCCGGGCGGTGAGGATTCGGATCCAGAGCTGCCGGGCGGAGATATTGCGGATCACCGCCATATCTTTCGGGGAACGAAGCGGCCATTCTTCATCATTTTCGACAGCCCGCATGAAGTCGTCACTCACCAGCACACCATGATGCAGGTTGAGGGCCTTGCGATTAGGGTCACCCCCTGTCGGGCGGCGCATCTCGACAAATTCTTCAATTTCCGGGTGCCAGACGGGCAGGTAAACCGCCGCAGAGCCGCGACGGAGTGACCCCTGGGAAATCGCCAGGGTCAGACTATCCATGACGCGGATGAAAGGAATGACGCCCGAGGTTTTGCCGTTTTTGCCGACATTTTCCCCGATAGAGCGCAGATTACCCCAGTAGGAGCCAATTCCGCCGCCTTTCGAGGCCAGCCAGACATTTTCATTCCAGAGATCCACAATGCCGCGCAGACTGTCATCCGCCTCATTGAGGAAGCAGGAAATCGGCAGGCCCCGCGTGGTGCCGCCATTGGAAAGGATGGGCGTCGCGGGCATAAACCAATGTTGCGAGATGTAATCATAAATGCGTTGGGCATGATCAGCATCCGCGCCGTAATAGGAAGCAACGCGCGCAAAGAGGTCCTGGTAACGCTCTCCGGGCAGGAGGTAGCGATTATCCAGCGTCGCCCGCCCGAAATCCGTCAGCAGCGCATCGCGGCTTCGGTCAACACGGATGGGGTGGTGGCCTTCCAGGTGGATGATGTCATCGAACATATCGGGCTCAGGCGCCACTTCAATACGGGGTGGCGGCATAATGGCGCCGTCGACTCCTGCTTTAGTCGCGTCGCCCGTGACAAACAATTCAGACTGCAGGCTCACCTGACATCTCCTAAACTCTCTATGTTGATGCCAACCAGGCAAAGACTGCAATCGCGGACCGTGGGAGGGTCGACGCAACATCTAGTGATGTCTGCCCCGATGGCTATACAATATGTAGTGCCCTATTGAATAGATTCCAGATGCTTCTAGTTTCTTAAAAAAAACGTTTGCGTCGTTTTTAGGAGTCAGAAAATGAGGCCTGACATTGAATATGGCGTTGAAGATCGGGCATGTTGTGGCTCTCTCGTCACAAGGATTTTAAATTGAAAAAGAAAGGATGAATGACATGGCCATCCGGAAATCTGCGCAGGCCCATTGGACAGGCGGCATCAAATCGGGACATGGGACGATCTCGACGGAAAGCCTCAGCCTGAAAGATCAACCTTACGGTTTCAATACACGGTTTGAAGGCAAACCCGGCACAAATCCGGAAGAGCTTGCTGGCGCCGCCCTGGCAGGGTGTTACGCCATGGCCCTCTCCCTGGCGCTTGAAAATGCCGGACATGTGGCAAAACAGATTGATGCCAAGGCCATTGTCTCACTCGATAAGGCGGGAGAGGGATTTGAGGTCAAACATATCGCTCTTGAGGTTCACGTTTCCGCCCCCGATCTCGATCAGGAAAAATTCATGCAATTGGCGAACACAACGAAGGAGAATTGCCCGATCTCCAAGCTTTTCCGCGCGGATATCACCCTGAGCGCACGGCTGGACCCATCATAATGGCGTCATGATGTCAGGGCTGGTCCGGGGGCAGGTCCCGCCCCCGGCCCCCATGATGCTGAGCATGGTCCATCAACATATGATCCAGCAGAACGCATGCCATCATGGCCTCGCCCACCGGCACGGCGCGGATGCCGATGCAAGGGTCATGCCGGCCTTTCGTCGCAACCTCGATGTGCTCACCATCCCGCGTAATGGACGGGACAGGGATCAGAATGGAACTTGTCGGCTTGATCGCGAAACGTACGATGATCGGTTGACCGGAGGAGATACCACCCAGGATGCCCCCGGCGTGATTGCTCTCAAAGACGGTTTTCCCGTTCTCCTGCCGCATCGGATCGGCATTTTCCTCACCGCGTAAAGCGGCCACAGCAAAACCGTCACCGATCTCCACGGCTTTGACGCCGTTAATGCCCATCATCGCATGGGCCAGATCCGCATCAAGCTTAGCGCTTACGGGTGCGCCCAGTCCCACCGGCACTGAATCAGCGACGATCTCAATGACCGCGCCGATGGATGAGCCCGCTTTCCTCACATCATCGACCTGTTTTTCCCATAAAGGCACAATTTCCGGGTCCGGAGCGAAAAATGCGTTATCCCGCGTCACCGCCCAATCCCAACGGGCGCGATCCGCGGCAATGTCACCGATCTGCGCCAGCGCCCCTCTTATGATCGGAGGCGACGCGCCAAGATGCGCCATGACTTTACGGGCGACCGCACCGGCAGCCACGCGGCAGGCTGTCTCCCGTGCGGAAGCACGGCCACCGCCACGATAATCCCGGATGCCATATTTCCGGTCATAAGTGTAATCAGCATGGCCGGGCCGATAGCGGGTGGAAATGTCACCATAATCTCGGGAGCGTTGATCCGTATTTTCGATGATGAGGGAGATCGGTGTCCCCGTCGTCATCCCGTCAAACACGCCAGACACGATGCGCACCTGATCCGCCTCACGCCTTTGGGTGACGAAACGACTGCGGCCCGGTTTACGCTCATCCAGATAGGCCTGAATGTCCGCCTCCGACAATTTGACGCGTGGCGGGCAGCCGTCAATGACGCAGCCGATCATGGGGCCGTGGCTTTCACCCCAGCTCGTGACGCGGAAAAGACGCCCAAACGTGTTGTAGGACATGGCCGCGCTCAGCCTTCGGGGGAGACGACAGCAATATCCGGCGCATCAGGGTTTTTCATCCCGATCACGTGATAGCCGCAATCAACATGATGCACCTCCCCCGTCACACCGCTGCTGAGACTGGAGAGGAAATAAAGCCCGGAACCCCCGATATCCTGCAGCGTGACATTGCGCTCAAGCGGTGCATTAAGCTGGTTCCAACGCAATATATAGCGGAAATCGCCGATCCCGTTCGCGGCGAGTGTCATGATCGGCCCGGCGGAGATGGCATTGACCCGGATATTATCCTTGCCAAGATCCGTGGACATATAGCGCACCGAGGCTTCAAGCGCCGCTTTGGCGACGCCCATCACATTATAATGCGGCATGACGCGTTCAGCGCCATAATAGGTCATGGTCAGGATGGAACCGCCATCTTTCATGAGGGCCGCCGCGCGTTGCGCCACCGCCGTGAAGGAATAGACGGAAATATCCATGGCTTTCAGGAAAGCATCACGCGGCGTATCGACATAACGTCCACGCAGATATTGCTTGTCCGCCCAGCCGATCGCATGGACGAGAAAGTCGATTTTGCCCCATTTCTTCTCGATTTCTGCAAAAGCAGCGTCGATATCGTCATCACTGCTGACATCACAGGGCACGACGAGGGACGCGCCGATGGACTCAGCGAGAGGCCGCACCCTCTTGCCCAGCGCCTCACCCTGAAAGGTAAAAGCAAGCTCCGCCCCCTGCGCCGCGCAGGCAGAAGCGATCGCCCAGGCGATTGACCGATCATTGGCGACCCCCATAACGAGTCCGCGTTTGCCCGCCATCAAGTTGCCTTTCGGCGTCTCGGACACATCATTGGACATGGATATCACTCCCTGCGTAAGCCTGCTGTCTCGACAATATAACGAAATTGAGGATTTCTTTGCCTTCGTCGCACAACACCGCGTGGCAAACAAGTGTGCAGATGCTACGGTGATCGGGAAACGGGGAGGTTGACAATGTCTGATCACGATTCTGCGCCATTGATCGATTTGTCTTCTGATCCTTTCTCCATTTTCGATGCATGGCTTCACGCTGCGGAAAAATCGGAACCGAATGACCCAAACGCGATGTACCTTGCAACATCGACCCCTCAGGGCCGCCCTTCCCTCCGCGCCATCCTGTTAAAAGGACATGACCGGCATGGCTTCGTGTTCTATACGAATCTGGAAAGCCGGAAAGGCCGGGAACTCGCTGAAAACCCTTATGCGGCCTTGCTTTTCCACTGGAAGTCCCTTCGACGTCAGATCCGTATCGAAGGCCATGTCAGCGCCGTGAGCGCGGCGGAAGCGGATCGATATTTTGCGAGTCGACGCCGCGAATCCCGTATCGGCGCCATCGCATCCGATCAATCCCGCCCTCTGGCTGACCGCGCGATCTATGAAAAACGCATAAAGGATGCTGAAGCGCTTTACGCCGCCACGGAGCCGCCGCGCCCTGATAACTGGTCCGGCTTTCGCGTTAACCCGGCCCTCATGGAATTCTGGCAGGACCGGGATTTCCGAATGCATGATCGCGCCGTCTGGACACGATCATCCCCGCAGGACGAAACCTGGAGCGTGACGCGACTTTACCCTTAACGGCCGCCACGCGGCGCGGCGATGCCTCACGGTGCAAAGTGACGCCCTGACCCGGTCATAGGAAGGACCTACCCATTCTGACGCGATGGAAAGTATTTTTTCAGGCTGATAAGCTGCCCCGCGGCCCCTTGAACGGCATGATATCGGCACGTCGTGCATCGGACCTCAGCAGGGAAAATGGAGTTTGATCATCATGGACAGCGTTAAAGACATCCTGGTCCCCCTTTATGACTCAGACCATCTGGATTCTGTCCTCGCGACTGCTTTCATCCAGGCCCAACGTTTCCACGCCCATATTTCCGCTGTCTTTGTCAGCGATGACCCGAATGAGGCGGCCGCCTTCGCGGGGGAAGGGCTCTCCGGCGCGCTGATACAGGATATGGTGGATGCGGCGGAGCATGAGGGCCAACGTCAGACGCTTAAAACCCGCCTGAATTTCAATATGTTTCTTGAGCGGCACCACATCGCGCAGATCTCGAGAAATCACATGGGTGAGGAAAACTCGGAAACGCGCACGGCGAGTCTGGAATTCTCGGAGCCCCCGGCGAATGAAGCCATTATCTGGCGGGCGCGCCTGAGCGATGTCACGATTGTTCCTTTCCTCGGAAAGCAGGAAAATCCCAAGGCGTCCGAGGTCATCCATGGTGTGCTGTTTGAAAGTGGACACGCTTTGGTGATTGCCCCGCCCACCCCGCCAAAAAGCGCCGGGTCCCGCATCTGCATCGGGTGGAATGGCACGCCGGAATGTGCCCGGGCCCTCGAAGCCAGCATGAAATGGCTGCGCCACGCTGAGGAAGTGACCATCCTGACGAGTGATGAATATCAACGGCGCGGCCCGACCAGTGCCGACGTTCAGTCCTATCTGAAATTACATGGCATCACCGCCCCGATCCATCAGTTCGCGGCCATTGACCGCAATGTGGGGGAAGGCATGTTGCGGGCCTGTCGGGAGGTCAATGCCGATATGCTGACGATGGGGGCCTATTCCCACTCACGCCTGCGGCAGATGATTCTGGGTGGTGTCACCCGGCATATACTTGAGGAGGGGCATTTAACGGTATTGATGTCGCGGTGACATTCAGGCGTTTTTAACTTAAGACGAGGCTGACTTTGTCACATTTTACACATTTTCCGTTGTCTGAAACCAGAAATGTCCAAACGCCGCCTGCTGTCTCGAAAAATCCTGCCTTCCATCGCGCGTGCCTATCTCGGTTTGGCCCTCAGAACGACGCGCTGGCGCATCGTCGGTCCCCATGCGAGCCGTAACGTCCTCATTCAGATCCCGGCCTCTCGCCATCCGGGGGCGATTGTCGCTTTCTGGCACCGGAATCTCCTTCTTCTCCCCGCCTTATGGAAATGGGCGCGCACCCGGAATGGCGCGCTCCGCCTCAACGTGTTGATCAGTCGCAACCGTGATGGACGTCTCATCCGCCGCACGGTCGCGCCATGGGATATTATCGGCATTGAGGGTTCGAGCAATAAGCGCGGGCAGAATAAAGGGGGTGCCCGCGCCCTGCGTGCGGGCGTGAAGGCGCTGGAGGGCGGCGCTTTGCTGGCCATCACACCGGATGGCCCGCGTGGCCCGGCGGAAAACGTGCAGGCAGGGGCGGCGGCGCTGGGTCGCCTGTCACGCCGTGTCAGCGTGCCGATCGGCGGCGCCTGCCGTTCAGTGCGGCTCAAAACTTGGGATCGGATGCGTGTTCCCCTCCCCTTCGGACGTGGTTATCTTTGCCACGGCATGCCGCTCCCCACTGGGGCCTCCACCGATCGTCTCGCGCAGCAGATCGCGGCGGCGGATCAACGGGCCGCCCATGCCTATCGCGCAAGCGGTCGCCATTTGCTTGACCTGATCTGGCCCTGGGTCGGCCGCGCCGCTTCCGCCTATCTGCGGCGCCTCGCCACCAGGCGCGTCCAGTCCGGTAAGGAGATTGCGGGGCGGCTGGAAGAAAGATACGGCCGGGCCAGTGTCCCGCGCCCTGACGGAGATATTTTATGGATCCATGCCGCAAGTGTCGGTGAGGTGCGCTCCATCCTACCCTTGCTGCAACGCTTTCTTGATGCCTGGCCGCGTGTCTCGATTCTGATCACAACCGCGACCGTGACCGGATGTGAAACCGTGGCGCAATACGCAGAGCGCACATCTGACGGCTATCGCAGGCGGCTGATCCATCAATTCGCGCCCTATGATGTAACGAAAGGGACGCGGCGATTTCTGCGTCACTGGAAGCCGGTCGGGCTCCTCCTGACAGATAGTGAATTATGGCCGGGTTGGCTGCGGCAATGCAGCCGGCTTGGGGTGCCCGTCGGACTGCTCAACGCGCGACTCTCTCAAAAATCCTTCAGGCGCTGGCGACAGACCGCCTTTTTGACGTGGCCCGTCTTTCAACGCCTTGCTTTCGTCGCGTCGCGCGGCGCGGATGACGCCGCGCAATTTGACCGCCTTGGCGCGAAAAATGTTTTTTGTGTCGGCGACCTGAAAGAGCTCGCCCCTCCATCCTCTGTCGATGAGGCCGAGCTCAGTGCATTGCGCCATGCATTGAGAAGCCGCACAGTGCTTGTCGTTTCTTCAACGCATCACGGTGAGGAGCCAATTATCATCGACGCCGTCGCGATGGCGAGGCATAAGGTGAAAGACCTCCTTTGCATTATCATCCCGCGACACCCGGAACGCGGCGCGGAAGTCGCTGAACTCAGCGATCCTCCCTTTCCCCGACGCGCCCAAGGCGCAATTCCGGGAGAGAAAGATGCCATCTGGGTGGCGGATACGTTGGGCGAACTGGCGCTTTTCTACCAATTGGCGGATTTTATTTTCATCGGTCACTCGCTGCTTCCACAAGGTGGCGGCCACAACCCCTATGAGGCCCTGCATGTCGGCGCGCCTTGCGCCACCGGGCCTTACCACGCCAATTTTACGGAGGCTTACCAGCAGCTCGGCACACGCTTTGCCACGGTCGATGATGCGCAAAGCCTCGCAGCATGGGTGACTTTGGAAACCGACCGTTCACATCAATCCGGCCCGGGCAAGATCGGCGATAAAAACCGATCAGATCGTTTCACGTCCCTCGCTAATACATTGATTTCGCGTATCAGTGCGATGACGGGCTTATGAAGTTCACGGCGCCACGTTTCTGGTATGTGCCGCACGCCTCGTTTCGCCAACGTTTGCTGACACCTTTCTCCCTTCTCTTCAAGGCAGTGCACAGATTGCGGCAAAGCCGGACACGGCCGCTCACCGTTTCCGTGCCCGTCATATGTTGCGGTAACCTCTCTGTCGGGGGGACGGGCAAAACCATTGTGGTGCGTGACCTCACACGGCGTTTACAGGCGCAGGGCCATGAGCCGCATATATTATCGCGCGGCTATAAAGCACGGTTGAAAGGCCCCATGCGCATTGATGCAGACATCATGACCTCGCGCGACGCGGGGGATGAGCCGATCATGCTGGCCCGAGATGCGCCCGTATGGATCGGCCGTGACCGGCGGCAGACGGCTTGGGCAGCCATCGGGGCCGGGGCGGATTGCCTCATCATGGATGACGGACTGCAAAATCCCGGGCTTGCCAAGACGCTGCGTTTCGTCATCATTGATGGCGCGGTGGGGCTTGGCAACCGACATGTCATGCCCGCAGGCCCCTTACGTGAAGACGCAGAGAGGGGATTGATGAGCGCAGATGCCGTCATTCTTATCGGAGATGACAAAACATCACTTGCCGCGGAAATCCCGCCCGGCAAAATCACCCTGCGCGCCCAGCTCATCCCAGACACGGATCTTCGGCGATTACAGGGACAGCGCGTCATCGCCTTTGCCGGCATCGGGCGCCCCTCAAAATTCTTCAACATGTTGACGGAGTCAGGGATCACCGCATCGCGGGAGATTTCCTTCCCCGATCATCATGATTACGCGGATCGCGATTGTCAGCGCCTGATCGGCCTCTCCCAATCCGCTGAAATGCAGCTTGTCACCACCGCAAAAGATGCCGTCAAGCTGCCACCCTGGTTTCGTGAACATGTGCAAGTGATCCATGTCGCGCTTAAATGGGACCGGCCTGACGTGGTTGAGCGTCTTCTCAGGCAAGCCTGGAAGCATTGACCGTGGCGAGCCGTTGGAAACAGATCGGGCATCGCGTGGAATATGCGCTGGCGCGCGCGTTGCTTTATGGGTTTTCCCGCATGGCGCCGCAGACAGCATCCCGCCTCGGCGCGGGAACAGCGAGAATGATCGGGAAGTGGGCCCCCGTATCGCGGATCGCCGACATTAATCTGCGCCTGATCCAGCCCCATCTTTCTGACGCCGAACGCGCCTATGAGGTCGGAAAGAGTTGGGGACATATCGGCGCGACCCTTGCGGAACTTCCGCATTTACCGCGCCTCATAAGAAATGAGGCATCCGGCCCGGGCTGGACGATCGCGGGAGAGGAACATCTCCTCGCCCTCCGTGATCACGATGGCCCGATCATCTTCTTCTCCGGCCATATTGGTAATTGGGAGATGCTGCCCCCCATTGTGGCCTCATATGGCCTCGCTTTTGCACCTTTTTATCGTGAAGCGTCCAACCCCCTCATCAACAGATTGATTGCCGCCCTCCGGCAGAAAGCGGTGGGACAAGCCGTGCCCATGTTCCCGAAAGGGGCGAGAGGGGCGCGCGCCGCGATGGCACATCTTAAAAACCGCGGACGACTCGGCGTGCTGGGTGATCAGAAAATGAATGATGGCATCGCCGCGACCTTATTCGGTGAGGAAGCTATGACGGCCTCCGCAACGGCAAGCTTTGCGCTTAAATATCAATGCATCATCGTGCCGGGCGTCATGAGGCGAGTCGGCCCGGCGCGGCTTCACCTGCGTGTGGAGAAACCTTTTATGCCCGTCGCGACAGGTGAGCGGCAAAAGGACATTGAAAAGCTGACGCAGCAACTGAATGACCAGCTCGAAACCTGGATTCGTGAAGCGCCTGACCAGTGGTTGTTGCTTCATCGGCGCTGGCCCCGCCATTTTTACGCGCGATCTGAAAAACCGCGTGCCTGAGCGGGTTTATGCATGGCTGCCATGCATAAATGAACATTGTAATTTCGCAACATCATGAAAGTGTGATGACACAAAATCGCCTGTTAATGGGTTTTTCGGTTGTTAAACCGCGTTTTAGAGGCTTAGCTGGCAGTATCCTCGGTCAAAAAGGAATGCTGAACAATGCCGCGTCACGCCTCCAGCCCTGATAAAAACGACCTCCCCCCGAGAACAACGTCATCACGCTTCATGCCCGCGTGACCGACCGACACCTGGCCTATCTCGCAAGATGGTTGAAAGCCGGGCAGCGCATGGGGCTCTGCGACGCAGACATCGTCTCGATCGACAGCGCTTCCGGAAAGGGTGTGCAAAGACAGGTTGTTGTCTGGGTGCGTGAGAGCGCTGACCCCGCATATCTCATTGGACCTGCCGGGCTGAAATGGGTGGTGTCAGACGCGATCCGCGACAATGTCATCGGTGAGTATCGGAGTTTTGAGCACGCTCTGGCCGCGATCAGGCCCGTCATCGCGCTGAAGGAAAAACCCGTCAGACGCGCCGAGCCGTTTCTCCTTCAGGGCTGAAAACCGTCACGCACGATTGACCAGTCGCGCATCCCACCTGCCGGGATGATGGCCCCATTCAGGTGGAGGTTGCAATATCCGGCTTTGCTGGCGTTGCCGGTGCTTCGTCAAAACGACGTGGCGCGGGGAAAGCCATTTTGAAACCGCCCATCGGCAAAATCTCAAACACGGCCAGGCCGCGCCGAACCGTACCATCCGGCTTGAGGGCAAAAATGCCGTCTACCCCTGCAAAGCCTGTTGCGCGCGTCAGGGAAGCCGCACCCATCACGCCCCCCTCCCGCATCATCGCACCTGCGAGGGCTGCGCTGTCATAGGCGACATCGGCAAGAATTGAGGGCTCGACGCCGTAGCGCGCCCGATATTTTGCAACGAAGCCGCGACGGAAACTCGGATCAGGCGCTGCAAACCATGCCCCACCCAATTTCCCCAGCTTGGCGGAAAAACTCCGCCATAAGGCTGGCCCCATCAGGCGCAGCTTCTTCAGATCCGCATCGCTGGAGGCGAGGACATTGATATCCGTTTGAAGGGTCAACCCTGTATCACCGAGGAGGAGGGCATCAAATCCTTCCTCATCCGGCACCTTCCCGGACGCATCTGCCAGCTTCCCGGCATCATCCGCGGTGCTAACGCCTGTCGGGTCGATCGCGTCAGGTTCCGAATCGGTAGACTTCGCGGCCACCTCCATGGCTTTCGGCGCGTCCGCCTTATGAGGCGCCATTTTGAGCAGATCACCCAGCCTGGTCTTGATATCCGCCTCCGTGCCGTCATGGAAAATGAGGGTCGGGGCCGCAAGGCCGCCCGTGGCACAGGCCCGTGTCAAGGCATCTCCAAGCGCATGTCCAAGCGCTGAATCAGGCAGAAAAGCCGCGAACTTTGAGCGTTTCTCGCGTTTCTGAGCCGCGTCCACCAATTGCGCCACCTGCTGCGCCGGCGTCACGCCCATCACCCACATCGTAGGTCGGGAGACATTGTCATTGCTTGTAAAGGCCAGGGTCGGCGTCATCGCCCCCTCACGCAACGACTCCACGCGTTCAACGTGCGAGGCGCGTAAGGGGCCGAGTTGAAGCTTCTGACCCCGATCAAGCGCTGCATGCGCGACATCATCGGATTCGGAGAGGACCGATTCGTCCTCAATCGCCAAACCCTGGCTTGTCGCGCCGGGGAGAGCAAGCCGGGCCGCATTGGCCATCTGGGTGCCGATACGCTGGTCCCGCCCACTTAAAGGCGCGAACATGACGATATCTGCCGGCGGCTTCTTCTGCGCCATAAAGCCCGCACCACCCTGCATGTAGGGCCCTTCACCGCCACGACCGCCGCACGCTGTAAGAATGAGGGCGAGGCCCGTCATGCTGGCAGCGCTCTTGCATAAGCGCAGCAAAACACGCGAAGAGAGACTGATCGCAGGTTGAGTGTGATCTGGAGTCCGCATTGTCATCGTCTTCAAAGAAATCCCCCGGTATATCGCGCAGCGTTATGACGCCTTCCGATGGCGGCACTGTATCAACAAGCGCGCAACATCCCAATGGGTGTTTATCGCTTGTCGCGACGCCAATCGGCAATCTCGCCGACATGACGCTTCGCGCCGTGGAAACATTAAGGATAGCGGAGCTGATCCTGTGTGAAGACACGCGCGTCACCGCAAAACTCCTCAGAGCGCACGGCGTTGCACAGAAAACGCAAAGTTTTAACGATTTCAACGAATCGCGTCGCATCCCATCACTGATTGAAAAGCTCAAAGGCGGCGCGCATATCGCGTTGGTTTCCGATGCGGGCACGCCGCTTCTCTCTGATCCGGGCTTTCGACTGACGCGGCAGGCCATTGCTGAAAATATCCGCATTGAGGCCATACCCGGTCCGCACGCCGCCAGCATGGCGCTGACCCTCTCCGGCTTCCCGCCCCTGCCTTACAGCGTTTACGGCTTTCTCCCGCCGAAAGACGGCCCGCGTCGCCGCGCCCTGGCGCAGATCAACGCGTTGGAGCAACAGGGCTATCAGGCGACGTTGATCTGGTATGAAGCCCCGCATCGCCTTTGCGACACCTTAATGTGTATGCGGGACGTCTTCGGGGGCGAGAGATGGGGGCCGTCTCCCGTGAGATGACGAAGAAATTTGAGGAAACGCGACGCGGGACCTTATCGGCGCTGATCGCGCATTTTGAAGCCCACCCACCGCGCGGCGAGATTACCATCGTATTAGCGCCTGCGGAAAAATCCGCACCTGCGACGGAACAGCTTGAAACGCTTCTCAAAACGGCTTTGGAGACTCATTCTGTCAAAGATGCCGCCGCGGCAATTGCAGCGCAGTTGGACCTTCCCAAACGCGATGTCTACCGCCTCGCCCTGACGCTCGGAAAAGCGTCCGATCAGTCCGATGATTGAGGGAGATTAAATAATTTTGCGGGCATCAGGACATTGAACTGCGTGTCAGAGAGTGTCACCTGCGTCGTTTGACCCTGCGCATCAACGACCCGCCATCCACGCAGGATGAGCGGTGATTTCTGAACGTCCAAAGTCAGGCTACCCTCTGCCGCCTTCCCTTTTTGGACAATCGTCAGGTGGATATTGCGCCCATCCTCCTGAAAACCGGTTACGGAAACCGAACCTGAGAATGCGACCTTGCTTTGCAGGAGCAGATTGAGCGGCGTGCTCTCGAGAGGCAGAGAGGTGACCTGCTCCAGCTCCTTATCCTGATAGACGAGCTTGCCATGGTTCGCGACGATGAGGAGCGTCTCCGGACGTTCGAACGCGAAGCGCATTTTGCCGGGACGATCAAGCCACACTGTACCCTGAGAGACGGTGCCATCCGGAGCGAGTTGTTCAAAATGAGACCGGGATGATTGGATGGATTGGACGGTCTCCGCGATACGCGCCACCCAACCTTTCTGCGTGGGCAGAAGCGTCATTCCTTCATCAGCCCAGGCATGAGGAATCAGGAAGGCGCTGCATAACGCGGCCCATGCGAAGAGTTTTGCTTTCACCATCGTCACTTTCTCCCTCACGCCGCTCAACCCTGTCCTTTAGACGCGTGCCTCATCGAAAATCCGTCGCACATCGCCCGCCCATGCGCCGTGATAGCGCGCCAGCCATTTCTCAGCCTGAGTTGGGCCGCCATCAGCGATCTCCATCAGAGGCTGGAGATAGATTTCCTCCCCGAAGTGACGGGCCTTCAAACCGGCTTCCGCCATAGAGAGCACGTTGCGGGCGAGATTGCGCAAACCACCGGGAAAAGACGCATTCATCGCGCTTTTCGGCACGGCCGCCCGTAATTCCGCATAGGTGCGCCAATCATGTTGGCGAACCAATTTCTCCGCCTCCCGTAAAATATCGGGATGATAAAGCAGCCCGGCCCATAAGGCGGATTGGGCCAGCATCATTTCCGGCGTGCCGGCATCGGCGCCGCGCATCTCCAGAAACTGCTTCAGGCGCACATCCGGAAACGCCGTGGTGATGTGATCCTCAAAATCCCCGATGGATGGCGCATAATTTGCAAGGCGCGGGTCAGGGCGCCCAGCCAGCCATTCCCGAAAGGAGGCGCCGGTAACGTCAATAATATCCCCGTCACGCATGATGAAATACATCGGGATATCCAATATCCAATCGACATATTTCTCAAAGCCGAACTGATCATCAAAAAATGCCATGGGCATGCCGCTGCGCACATTATCCGTGTCCGTCCAGACGAGGGCGCGGTTGCTGAGATAGTCATTGGGCCGCCCTTCCACGAAGGGCGAATTGGCGAAAAGTGCAGTCGCGAGAGGCTGCAAGGCCAGTGAGACCCGCATCTTCCGCGCCATATCCTCCTCAGAGCCGAAATCAAGATTGACCTGGACGGTGCAGGTGCGCGTCATCATATCCAAGCCGCGCGTGCCGACTTTCGGCATATATTGCCGCATGATGGCGTAACGGCTCTTTGGCATGAACATCATCTCATCCCGCTTCAAGGTGGGATGAAATCCGAGAGGCGCAAACCCGAGACCCAGCGCTTCAGCGGGGGCGCGGATCATCTCGAAATGACGTTGCATTTCGGCCCGGGTGTCATGAAGCGTTTCCAGCGGTGCACCGGAAAGTTCAAATTGCCCGGCAGGTTCGATCGACAGGGAGGCCCCGTCGGAGGCGCCCTGACCTTTCATGCCGATCACGGCGCCACGATCCTCAATCGGTGTCCACTCCGCGCCATCCGCGTCGATGGCAGAGAAAAGCGCCTCAATGCCTTTCGGGCGATAAGCTGGCTGGGCGTAGGGCGCGCGGCCATCCTGCGCGTCGGGGAGGACGAAACCGAATTTTTCATGCTCCGTGCCGATACGCCAGGATGATCGCGGCTTTATACCGCGCGCCAGAACGTCATAAAGCTGCTTGGAGGACGTAATGGGCGTTGCGTCATGATCACCAGGGTTCGACATCGTTAACAGTAAAACTCCGCAAGGTCGGTCATGGAATGTTCAGTTGTCATATAAAAGGAAGCCCTCAGGCATTTTGCGCCACAATGGACAATGCGGAAAGCCCCGCTATTGCCGCCGTATCTGCGCGTAACACCGTCTCACCCAGCGAAATGGCGCAAACATCATTAAGATTTTTCAATTCTGACACCTCTCTATCGGAAAATCCACCCTCCGGGCCGACGAGAAAAACGTAGGAAGGGAGAATCCGGGTCGGGAAAGGCGCGTTGCTGCGTTCCAACCCGACGACAACCGGCATGCCCGCCGGTCGGGATTGCAGGAAGGACGTAAGCGGCGTGATGGGCGCGATCTCAGGGATGTCGAGGCGCTCACATTGCTCCACGGCCTCGATTGCGATGGCGCTTAGCCGGGACAGATTCGCACGATGGGTGTTTGTGCGCTCCGTCACGAGGGGGATGAAATGCCGGACACCCAGTTCCGTGCCCATGCGGATCACCAGATCCGTCGCATCACGTTTCAAAAGCGCGAAAGCGAGCGTCGCGCCATGTGTCTCGCCCGCCATCAGGCCGGGGCGCAGACAGGATGAAAGCACGATGCGGCACTCCCCACGGCGTATCACATTGATCTCTGCTGACCATTCACCGTCACCTGCATTGAAAATCCGCACCTCATCTCCGGAAGTCAGCCGCATCACTGTGCCAAGATAATGCGCCTGCGCGGGGTCAAGGCGCTCCTCAAGCCCTGGCGAGAAACTCTTTTCCGATTGGGGGACGAAAACTCTTGGACTATCCTTCATGCAATCTTCCCTGTGACGTGGCCTCAGCAGCGTATAGAGGCAGGGATGATATAGGTGGAGCAAAAGGTGAATTCAGCCCCTCAATTTCATACAGATGTCGTGACCCAGGGTTGGGTGCGGTATTTCCCCCGTCCTGTCCGCCCCTACCTTCTTCTGGCGCGGCTTGATCGCCCGGTGGGCACATGGCTGCTGTTTCTGCCGGGCTTCTGGGGCATCCTAGTGGCGCGCCCTATCATGGATGGGACCAGTCTCCGCCTGATCCTGCTTTTCGCATTTGGCGCGTTGGTCATGCGTTCGGCAGGGTGTGTCGTGAATGATTTGTGGGATCGGAAAATTGATGCCCAGGTCGCACGCACAGCGGTGAGACCCCTCGCCAGTGGGCATATGCGGGTCAGACACGCGCTTCTATTTCTGGCTGTGTTATTGGCTTTGGGCTGTGCTGTGCTGGCGCAATTGCCCGTGCTCTGCTGGTATCTTGCGCCGATCGCGCTCCTGCTCGTGGCTTTTTACCCTGCGGCGAAGCGCGTCACATGGTGGCCCCAACTGGTCATGGGATTTACGTTCGGCTTTGGCGCCCCGATGGGATATGCCGCCGCGGCCGGGCGGCTCGATATGACCGCCTTCTGCCTCTATGCTGGCACGATTCTGTGGCAGCTCGGCTTTGATACGATTTACGGCTTTCAAGATATTGAGGATGATGCCCGGATCGGCGTTAAATCGACCTCACTTTTATGGCGTGGAAGGGCGAAAATTTTCGTCGCAGTCTGTTATGCTCTCGCGACATTATTCTTTGCAGTTAGCGCCTTCAAGGCGTCGCTTGGGGGGCTTTTCTGGCTTTGCGGCGCAATGTCGACGTTGATCCTTATATATCAGGTTGTGACCCTACGCCCGAACGATCCGCCACATTGCCTTAAATTATTTAAAAGCAATGTCTTATATGGTTTGGTTCTTGCAACTTCTCTTTTGCTCGGTCGCATCATTTAACGACCCGCGTGGGAGCGCTGCCTCAGGCGCTCCGCGTCCGCTCCCCCAATGAGATCAGATATTCCCGGCCGAGACTGAGGATCGATCCCGCGAAGGCGATAACGGAGGCTGCCAACAGACATATCGTCGTTTCATGTCCGCTGAGGCGGAAGATGGCCGCAACGCATAACGCCCCCATTGTCTGCCCTCCCAGCCGCTCAACGGATACGAGCCCCGAGGCGCCGCCCTCCCGCCCTTGCGGCGTGGCGACCATGAGGACACGGTTATTCGGTGGATGAAACAGCCCGAACCCGCATCCGCCGATGGCAACACGCCAGGCGATCGAGAAATTCGAGGCTGATTCTGGCAGGAGCCATAGCAGGAGAAATGCTGACCCCATCAGGAAGAGGCCAAAGGCACATATCTGAGCCGCGGGTAGACGGTCCGTCCATTTGCCAATCACAAAAGACATTATGCTGATGGAAAGCGCCCAGGGCGTGATCAACAACCCCACCTCTGATGGCGATCGATTAAATACAGCTTCCAACGTGAATGGCAGCGCGATGATGAAAAGATTGGAAGCGATATAGACCAGATTACCGCAGATAAAAGCGACGAAAATCCTCGGTATAGGCAAAATATCCGTCGGCACGATTCGAAATTGCGAGAACTTCTCCCGTCGGACCAGCATGACCCCACATATCAATCCGAGCGCGGTGAGGCCCATGGCGGAAATCCCGCCACCATGCACGAGCGCATCCAACCCGATAACCGTCAATGTCAGGGCCAATGCGCTCAGCGCGATCGCCTTCAAATCGAGCCTCTGTTCGGAAAGAGGTGTCTTCGGGAGGGAAGTCAGCGCGAGTGTCAGCGCGATCAGGTCGAGTGGTAGGTTGATCAGATAGATCCATCGCCAGGAAGCAAGCGCAAGAACAGCCGACCCGATGGACGGCCCGCACGCCACACCCAGCCCAAGCGCGAAGCTGTTGAGGGCGATGCCTTTACCAATTGTATGCTGAGGATAGATAAAGCGTATGAGCGCGAGATTGACACCCATAATGCACGCGCTACCCGCCCCCTGCAGGGCCCGCGCCAACGTCAATGTCAGGAGAGAACTGGTAAACGCAGCCAGGGTGGACGCCACCAGAAACAGCGTGATCCCGATACAGCACATACGTGCATATCCGACACGAGACCCGAGCGCTGAGACAGGGAACAACAAGGCCAATGCCGCAAGCTGATAGACGTTGATCGCCCAGATGGATTGGGACGAGGTGACGTGAAGCTCTCTGGCAATTGTCGGGAGGGCCACGTTTGTGACCGCGTAATCCAGAACCGATATGAAAACTGCGAGGACGACAGCGAACATCGCACGATAACGGACGCCTCGCGGCAGGCCGTATCGCGCCGCCGCGCCCTCAACCGACATGAAGCGGCCGCTCCAAACTGAAATGTCGTTGGTAGAGGGCGACGCTTTGACTCATTCCCCACAGGAAGAGGGTGGCATCGAAGCGCGGCGCGCCGTCCCGCAGGAACGCATGTTGCCCGTCAACTTCATGCCAGGAGAGGCGCAGCCTGGCTTTTTCAAGCTGATCCCGGATGAGTCGTCGCCCATCATAAGGGACATGAGGGTCATGCAATCCCCAGACCATCATGACTTCACCTTTGATCTCCGCAGCACGTCGGAGCGAATCATCCGAACGCCCGGCCCCCAGAGTCGCCGTGTGCAGATCTGTTGCGTAAAAGCAGACAGAAGCTTCAATCGCAGGGTTCAGCGCCGCGCGGAAAGATAAGTGCCCCCCAAGACACACGCCGAACGCGCCGAAACGCCCATTACACTGCGCATCCTCACGAAGCACCGAGATCAGTGCTGCCAGATCACTGTCATGTTGCGCGACCGGCTTTTCATATTTCAGCTCATTACCACGATCCGTCCCTGCCTGGTCGTATGACAGGACGGTGCCCGGGGCTTCATATTCGTGGTAAACTTCGGGAACAGCGACAATCATGCCATGTCCGGCGATCATCGCGGCCAGGCGCTCAATCGGCGCTGTCATCTGATAGATTTCGGAATAAAGAATGATGGCGGGATAACTTCCCTCACGCGCGGGGCGAAATAAATGCGTGCGCATTTTCCCGGATGGCGTGTCGATATCCACCGCTTCAGTTGGTTTGATCAGCATGTGGATTCTCCTGTCACAGTGTTTGACTGGCCCTCAGGAGATCATACATCCATTTAGATGTCACTTACGCAAGCTATCGATAAAGTGATCGACAGTTAAGTTACAATGTTGTTGCAGACGCAACAATGCATAACGTCTTCACGACCCTTAAAATACGAGCTGTGCCCCAAAGTTATTGAGGATTATTGTCCATCTCGAGCATAAGGATTTTTTGTACCACGTGTCTGAAGTCGAATTGGCACACCGGGCAGGTAAAACGCCTCCCGTAAACCATTGACGAGGTAGCGTCGATAAGCTTCCGGCACTTGCTCAGCCCGCGTGCCGAAGAGGATGAAAGTCGGCGGCCGCGCTTTAGCCTGCGTCATGTAACGAAGCTTAAGCCTGCGCCCATCGACCAGAGGGGGCGCGTGACGCTCAAGCGCGCCTTCAAACCAGCGATTCAGTTCACCGGTTGAAACGCGGCAATTCCATATGTCATGGACCTGTCGCACGGCAGGCATGAGCTTGTTGATCCCCGCACCTGTCAGGGCTGAAAAGGTGATAACGGGGATGCCCTTCATCTGCGCCAAAGAGATTTCCAACCGGTCCGAGACGGCTTTCATGGTGGCGGCACGATCGGCGACCGCATCCCATTTATTGAGGGCGATGACGCAGGCGCGCCCCTCACGCTCAATCAGTCGGGCAATTTGCAGATCCTGCTCATGCACGCCAAGCAGGGCATCAATGACGAGCACGACCACTTCAGCCATCTTGAGGGCTTCAAGACTGGCGGAGACGGAAATGCGTTCCAGCTTTTCCTCGACACGGGCCTTTTTACGCATCCCCGCCGTATCGACGAGCTGAACTTCGCCTTTCTGATCCCGAAATTGCACCGAAATCGAATCGCGCGTCAGGCCAGGCTCCGGCCCGGTAATCATCCTCTCAGCACCGAGAAGGGCATTGACCAGAGTCGACTTGCCGGCATTGGGCCGACCGACAATCGCCAGATGTAAGGGGCCGGTATTGATGGGCGCCTCAACCTCATCGTCCGAGGCGTCTGAAGCGTCCGTATCTCGTACTGGCGCACCAGCTTCATCCAGCGCATCTTTTTCGTCGCCCTTCAGCCGGTCCGCAATTTCCCGCATCAAATGGGAGAGCCCCTCGCCATGCTCGGCTGACACAGCAAGAGGCGTCCCCAGACCCAAGGCAAAGGATTCATAGACTTCCGTCTGCGCTGCGCTTCCTTCCGCCTTATTGGCGATGAGGAGGACAGGCCGGTTCTGACGGCGTAGAAATTGCGCGAAATGACGGTCCGCCGGTGTGACGCCCGCCCGCGCATCGATACAAAAGAGAATGAGATCCGCCTGGCCGATCGCCGTTTCAGATGAAGCGCGCATACGCCCGAAAACCGTGTCCGGCGCGGCTTCCTCCAACCCTGCCGTGTCCACGATGCGGATGAGACGCCCGCCTAAACGGGCTTCCCCCTCCTTATAGTCGCGCGTCACACCCGGCATGTCCGAGACGATGGCTTGTCGACGACCGACAAGGCGATTGAAGAGTGTTGATTTGCCGACATTGGGTCGCCCCGCAATAACGACGCAGGGAGTCTGCCCAGATTGCATGATCTTTATCCGTAAGCGTTCAAATTTCCGTCTACGGAGAGTACGAGAAGCTTTCCGTCGCAGATAATGGGTTCAATAAGAGTTGGGCTGGATGTTTTCGTGACAGAGAGGATCTTGCCCGTGCCCGCATCAACGACGGCCATGCCTGCATCTTTAAAGGATGAGACACAGACGAGCTTTCCGTCCGCCATAATCGGCCCGAACCAGGTGATCGCGTCTTTGTCTTTCACCTCATTTTGGAAGCGCCGCAAATTCTGTGACCAACGCACATGCCCGGATTGTCGGTCAAGACAGGCAATCTGTTGGTCTGAGGAGATGATATAAAGCCAGTCATCAACAATGAGCGGTGTATTCTGTCCGCTGACCTCCCTCTCCCACAATCGACGCCCGGAGCGCATGTCAATGGCCACGAGCACTTTTGAAAGGCTGACAGCATAGACTGTCTGATGGGTGATCACGGGCGCACCGCGGACACAGGCAAGGTCAAGGATCGCGCCTTGCCCGTTGGAGCCGCCAAGACTGTCACTCCAGACCAGCTCGCCGGATTCCGCCCGCAGGGCGACGAGGTCACCACTGCCGAAACCCGCGACGATAATCCCATTGACAATCGCCGGGGCGGGTTGGCCGAACATCACGGTTTCAGCCGGCGTGGCCTGATAGCTCCAGAGCTGCCGACCCGTCTGCGCATCAAGCGCGAAAAGACGCTCATCAATCGTGCCGAAGAACACGCGGCCATCCATGATAGTCGGGCTGGAGCGCCCGGGCACGCCGAGATCGCTGCGCCATTTCTCAGTGCCTGACGCCGCGTCGAGGGCAATGACCTGCCCGACCCCATCTACAATATAGAGCACGCCATCAGCGATGCCGAGGCCACCGCCAATATCGGTCGAGCGGGATTTGCGGCCCTTCGGAACAAAGCGCCATTTAAACATCATGCCAGGCCATGCCCAAGCGCGGACGGTGCCGATCGCGTCACGCGTGTAGATCATCCCCCCGGCAATCATGGGCGGTGACTGTATGGCCCCGCGCCCGTTCGGGCCGAGGGCGGCAAAATGCAGAAATGCCGGTTCTGAGATACCCGCCCCGATGGAACGGGACCAGGCAAGATGGTCGCTGGCCCATTGTGCGTTAACCGCCTCATGGGAGGGGATGCGATGGGCCTGCGCCCATGAGGAAATATTTTCGGAAGGGGGCAGATTGATGGGCGTGTGATCCGACTTGTCAACCACCAGCCCGGCACCACCCGACAGCACATCAACACGATGGCCCGGTATAGGCGGCTTCGGTTTGTCACGGAAAAGCCCGCACCCTGTCAACAAGGCGGTCGATGCCGTCAACCCGCCAAAAAACGCACGCCTTGAGGATTTCAACGCAGAATGATGGGGGAGATCAGTCATTGAAGCCCGCTTTCAGGATGGTTGACATGGTGGCGGCACGCTGCCGGATGCTGTTTGGCACTTCAGGGTTGCCGGCAAGCGCCCTGGCGAGGTGGCGGGCCTCAAGCCGACGCTTTTCATCCAGATGGGACGCCATATCTGTCGATAGAAGCCCCTCTTCCGCATAGGGCTTCCAGGGGCCGCCATCGCGGGCGAGCGCTTCATAACCGGCGCGAATCTCAGTCTCCGGCAGGGCATGCATGGCGGATGCGGCATTGAGGCGGACATAGCGCGCGTAGGCGCGAATGATGGCGGGCGCCGACGTATTATCCGCCAGTTGCTGAAGCGTTGCGGACCCGGCTTTGAAGTCGCCCTGTTGAATCTGCGCTTTCGCCATCTGGATGGCCGCATCGTAGCGGATCTGGCCCGGCGCCTTCTTCGTCAGCGCGGCGAGATCAGCGATCGCCTTTTTGACATCCTGATCCGAGTCGGATTCCAGCAATGTCAGGGAAGCGGCGTAAAAAATCGCGGAGGCCTGCGCAGCATCGCGCTTCAGCGCATGACGGTGCCACTGCCACACACCCAACCCGACGAGGGCGAGAAGCAGGACGGAAATACATAATGCCGCGTGACGCCGCGCCATGGCGAGGGCCGTCTCGGCACGCATCTCGGATCGGACCTGTTTAAGGAGTTCTTCTGACACGTTGTCCCTTTCCTGCGCGCGCTTGAGATGGGTGGAGAAATCACCCATCAATCCAACAAGGTGACGATAAACGCCTTATATGCCGACCTGCCGCCTTGTGCGTCAAATTGCGACGCGTCAGCAAGCCTTAACGTACGACTCACTCACCCACTTTTCTTCAATTTGGCGGAAGCTTTGTTGAAGGACGCCGCCATATCCGCGAAATCCTTGGAAATGCGGTTGTGGATTGCCATGCCCTGATCATGGATGGCGGCAATCTGCTTGCGGGCATCCGTGCTGATGGCTTCCTCAGCAATACGCGCCTGTTTGATGACGCAATCATCATATTTCCGGGCGTCTTTCTGATAACTTTGAAACTTATCCACCGCCTCATTAAAATGCGCGACCGTGTCGAGTTTCAGATCGGGTTCAACTGGCGCTGTCCCGCATTTATCGAAAGGGCCCGCGGCCGCTTGGAGCGGTGAAGCGCTCATCCCCGCCGCGAAGGTCATGATGATGACGGCCCACTGCCATTTTGAACGCATAATTCCCCCTGATACAAACGCTAACCGCAAATCTGTCACGGCAGAAAATGCACGAGTCGCCCTTTCGGACCTTCGCGGATCTCATCATCCTGCATGACGACATGGCCGCGCACAATCGTCGCTGTGGGCCAGCCTGTCACCGTAACACCGTCAAAGGGCGACCAGCCGACCGGCGTGGCAATCCAGTCATTTGTGATCGTGCGCTTCCTGCGCATATCAACCAGTGAGAAATCCGCGTCATAACCAACAGCGATACGGCCTTTATCCGGAACGCCATAGACGCGCGCAGGGCCGGATGACATGACATCCGTCAAACGCGATAGTGACAGCCGCCCGGCATTGACGTGGTCAAGCATGAGCGGGAGGATGGTCTGCACACCGGTCAGCCCGCTGGCACATTGCAGCCAGGGGCGGCATTTTGCCTCAAGCGAATGTGGTGCATGGTCGGATGAGACGACATCAACCCGCCCATCCCGCACGGCTTCCCACGACGCATCATGATGCTGCTTGTCACGGATCGGCGGATTCATGACGGCGAGGCCACCCAGACGCTCATAACATTCAGGCGCATATTGCGTCAGATGATTGACGAGCACTTCAACCGTCGCCACATCCCGATGCTCTTTGAGGTAAGCGAGTTCCTCAGAAGTCGATGTATGCAGGATATGGACCGGACGCCCGGTCTTGCGGGAAAGCGCAACGATGCGGCGCGTCCCGCGAAAGGCGGTCTCTGCGTCGCGCCAATGCATGTGATTGACGTAATCCTGCCCGACCTCAAATTGGGGTCGTCTCTCCTGCAACCGATATTCATCTTCAGAATGAAACGCCACGCGGCGGTGCCCGCTGCGCAAAACCGCCTCGATCCCCGCATCATCTTCAATCATCAGATCGCCCGTGGAGGACCCTGCAAAAACTTTAATGGCGCAGACGCCCGATTCAAGCTCCAATCTGGCGAGTTCGGGGGTATTTTCACGCGTGGCGCCGACATATTGGCCCATATCGACGAAGCTTTTCTCCGCGATTGTCCTGCGCTTGGCGGCCAAAGCTGCGGAAGAGGTGATGGGGGGCGCCGTGTTGGGCATGTCCAGCACCGTCGTGATACCCCCTAAAGCAGCGGCCTTCGTGCCCGTCGCAACGGATTCAACCTCAGGGTCACCCGGGTCTCGAAGATGCACATGGGCGTCAATCATCCCCGGCAGAACATGCAGCCCTTTTGCGTCAATGACGTGATCCGCCGTGTCCCCCGCCGCAACGGACAAGCTCTCGATCCTGCCATTTTTTATCCCGAGATCTGCCGACGCCTCCCCCCACGCAAAAACGCATATTCCATGTCGGATGATGAGATCATAATGCATAAAAACCCCGGCAGCCCTAACTGGCAAGAACCTCGTCAACATCCCCGTCACAAGGGACGCCCTCTATATGTATTCTATGCCATAGCGCGTAAAACAGCAAAACCCATGCGGCCTTGCGGGCCTTGCGGTCGCCCGTCTTCTGCACGATTGCGCCGATATCGACACCCGGCATGGCGGCTTTGAGGGCCGCCTGCTGATGGAGGAGCGGCCCTAATCGCGCGGCTTGCGCTGCCATCCAGGCCCCGACGGGCACGGTGAAACCCTGTTTCGGCGCAAAAGCATCGGCCTGACTGCATTGCTGGTCAAGCCATTTACGCAACAGATATTTGCCCTGCCCGTGACGCGTCTTGAGGCGGTCGGGCAAACGCCAGGCCAGCCGCGCCAGTTCAACATCCAGTAAAGGCGTCCTGCCTTCCATCCCATGCGCCATCAGGCAGCGATCAAGTTTGATGAGCAGATCATCCGGCAACCAGGTCGCGATATCGAGCCGCTGCGCGGCACGAAAGCGCGTATCACCCGGCGCGGCGGAGAGGTCCGTCTTCCAGGACGTGTCCTTCCATTTCGGTAGCACAGCGCTCATGATCCCGTTACAGCGTGGCGCCCGCCCCCGCGCCACCAGGGGCGACAGGCGCGCCGATAGCGCCCATATCCGCCGAAAAGCTCATCCCCACCCTCCCCGCTAAGGACCACCGTCAGGTCACGCCGCGCCGCGCGGGCGAGGAACCAGGTCGGGATGATGGCGTAATCCGCCACGGGGTCATCCATGCACGCCACGATTTTAGGCAGGTCCTCCCAGAACATCCGCTCCGTTATCGTGATGACCTCATGCGCCGCGCCGCAAGCGGCCGCCATACGGCGCGCGGCCGCGGCTTCATCCACCGGGCCCGTATCGAAGCGCGCTGTCCACGCGACGGGCCGGCGCGAATCAAGCCGCACCATCGCCGCGAGAATGGCGGCACTGTCAACACCCCCGGAGAGGAAGAGCCCGCTGGGCACATCCGCGCGCTGATGCACGGCAACCGAATCCAATAAAATTTTATCAAGCGCCTTAAGCGCCGCTTCCTCCGTCATACCGCGATCAATATCGCCCTCTATGGCAGGCTTGAACTGCCGTGACGTGATCGCGCCATTTTCGACGACTAACGTCTCACCCGGCCGCGCCCGTCTGATCCCGAGGAAAATCGTTTCAGATCCAGCGACAAACTGGGTTTGCAAAAGCTGCGTGACAGCTTCCGGCCGGCACGACGCGGCCGCGTACCCGCCAGCAATCAGGGCCTGCGGCTCAGACGCAAAAGCGATGCCCTGACGTGTCTCGACATAATAGAGGGGTCTGATCCCGAAAGGGTCGCGCGATAAAGCGGCACGATCCACCTCATCCCCTTGATCCACAAAGGCGATGGCGTACATGCCACGCAGCGCATCGACGTGATGGGCACCCAGCCACGGCCACAGATAAAGAGGGGCTTCACAGTCGCTTCCCGTCTTGAAGGCGATGTAAGACAGATCCTGCCGTAATAAGGGATCATTATAGATCTCGCCATTCGCGACCAGCGCCAGGCGATCATGGATAAGAGGCTGCGCACCGCCTTCAAGATCAATAATGGAAAGCCGCGTATGTCGCAGCCCGACCCCGCGTGCCTCAAATGCGCCGCGCCCGTCCGGGCCGCGATGCAGGATTGCGCGCTCCATCCGGTCAAGGGCATCGATGTCGATTTGGGTCCCAGGCCTGGCGAGGAAACCAGCAATGCCGCACATTTAACGAGGCCTCATTTGCTGGAAAAATCGGTCCCATTGCGCAAGGACGGTCAGTGCTGAAAATTCCCGCTCATAACGCTGCCGACCCTTGAAGGCAATTGCATGTGCTTTATCCGAATCATCCAGTAAGTCGTTTATCTTCAACGAAAAATCATGCGGGTTTTCACTTTCCGCCATCAGTCCGTCTTCCGTCCCGCGCAGGATTTCCGCCGGACCCTGAATATCCCCCGCAATGACAGGCCGACCGGCGGACAGGGCCTCAATCACAATATTGCCCAAAGGTTCAATTCGCGAGGAACAGATAAAAATATCGCACGCACGCAGGAAAGGACCTGTGTCTGAAAGCCAGCCCGGCAGATGCACGCGGGACGTCACACCGCATTGCCGCGCCACGTCCTGAAGCGCATCGCGCGCCGGGCCCTCACCGGCGATGACGAGATGGGCGCGCGGGACATCCTGCAGCGCGCGGATCAGAACATCGAAGCCCTTATTCGGATGAAGGCGACCCATCGCAAGCAGGAAAGGCACGTTGGCGGGGATGAAATTGGGCCGCTGCGGGGGACATCGCTGAAATCCTTCGCGAAATTGGGTAGGTAAAAGACCTTGTCCCGCGGCCAGCCTTTCTGCGTCATCCATGTTACAAGCCCGCGCGTATTGCCGATAAGCGCGTCGCAATGGCGGTAGTTTTTGAGGTCATAATAGCCGCCCAGCCGCCCGACAAGCGCCCAGGGACCACGGGGCGTTGCCCTTGCCGCACGGTTCATCCAGGCGACCGCGATGTCAGGCCGGTATGTCGTCAGCTTTTTTTTGAGATGCTGCCGCGTCAGATAAGTCAGGTGCCGGTGGAAGCGCAATTGCGAGAGAGCGACATGTTCCGCCTCAAGCCGTGCCGCGCGCGCGGCATCCGGGCGGATGAAGGCCCTGACCGGGTAACCCTGACGGTGCTGAGCCACGGAAAGGCGCTCAAAAAACAACTCGGCGCCACCTCTCGCGGCGCCGGCCATAATGTGCGCGATACGCGGTAGGGGCGGCGATGTCATCACAATGTTATTGACCGCGCCGGAGCAAATCGCAAGCGACGTCGAAGACTTTGTCAACGGAAATCCCGTCAATCGGTGCCTCACCCTCCGGGCCTTCCGCCTGAATGTAGGTCGCACAGGGGCCGGAAGGCGCATATTCGGAAGCACGAGAGGGGCCGAACAGCCCGATGGTTGGCGTACCCGCTGCCGCAGCCAGATGCATAAGGCCGGAATCATTACCGATAAAGGCGCTGCACCTTTGCAGCATGGCGATCACTTCAGGCAGGGCGCGGTCCCCACCCACATCGACGTGATGGCAGGCAGGTTCAGCAAGAAACGGGGCGGCCCGAGCCTTTTCCTGTGATCCGGGGCCGTAAAAAACCGCGATCCGGTAGCCATCCCGGATGAAACGTTCACAGAGCGCCCTGAAAGATGATGCGGGCCAGATCTTGCCGCACCAATTGGCGGTTGGCGCAATGGCGATCCAGGCCGGACCTTTCGGCAGGCGCGACGCCGCCTTTTCCCGATATTTATCTGTCGTGTGGACTTCCGGCTGGGGTGTCGGGCAGCATTGCAGGAGGGCGCCATGATGATGAAGTCGTAACCCGGCCTTACGCCCACCCCGGGAAATGGAACGCGCTCTGGCGTTAAGAAGATAGCTCATGGCGGAGCCGCGAAGGTCAACAATATGGTCCCATCGCGTCGGGAAGCAGTCCCACCATAATTTCAGCCAGTGGAGGTCGAAACGTTTCTTCTCAAGTCGAATAACGCGGTCAACACCCGGCCAGCAATCAAACAGGCTGGCGGCAACCGGCCCACAGACGATCGTGACATGCGCATCACCATAGCGGTTTTGAAACGCGCGTAACAATCCGGTGGAGATCACGACATCCCCAAGACGGTTACCCGTGATAAACAAAAGTCGTTTCAAAACAAATTCCTCAATCTCGGCGAGAAGCGCAAATCAGGAAACCGGATTTCACGCCGGAAATGAGCTTGCGGCTGGCATTATGTAAATCAAATAAAAACCAATTTTTAGACGCCTGGCCTCACCTTTCCCATAAAGGATTTTTCATACGGGCGATAAAAGCACGATGTGCTTCCTCCGTCGCGGCGTCCGGTTGAGGTATAAGTCGGGCCTGACGGTGACGGTTCCGTTCATATTTCACCACCCGTCCGCCGCCCGTCGTCACGGTCAGGCCCAACCCGCGTTGACGACCCCCATAAGCTCGACATAGACTTCGGCGAGGAGGCGGCAATCCAGTAAGGCGTTGTGGGTTGTGCGCTCGGAAAGATCGATATTATAGCGGCGGCACAAGGCATCAAGATTATTTGGCAATCCGGGGAAACGCTTTTTGGCAATGACCAGCGTATCGACCATGCGCTGACGATCAAGCGGCGGTTTTTTGCATAAAGCCAACTCCGCATTGACGAAGCCGAAATCAAACGGCGCATTATGCGCGATGAGTTTATCCCCCCGATGAAATCGAGAAAACCCTGCGCAATCTCCCCGAATTTTGGCTTTCCGACAAGGTCATCCCGCGTGAAACCGTGGACGCGGGTTGATTCAGGCGGGACATCCCGCTCCGGGTCCACGAGCGTGTGATAGACCTCACCCGTCGGTAGATCATCGATCAGTTCAATGGCGGCGATCTCAATGACGCGGTCCCCCGTCGCGGGGTCAAGCCCTGTTGTCTCCGTATCGAAAAGTACTGATCGCTTCATTTTATAATCCCAGTCTGAAAAGGGCCTTTTTCAGCATCCTGACCGCGTCACCCTGCGATAAGCCCGTGTGAATGACAATGTCCGCCACGCGTCGACGCGCTTCATCCGTGGCCTGACGCGCCAGTAAAACGCGCGCCTCCGCACCCGTCATTTTACCGCGACGATGGATGCGCGCCACACGCGCGGCCAAAGGCGCCTCTGCGACGATCACAAGATCGCAATCTTTATGCGCGTTGGTCTCGATCAGGAGAGGAATATCGAGGACGCAAACTCTCTGATGCGCCGCCCGCATGGAGCAAAGGAATTTCTTGCGCGACTCTTTCACAAGAGGGTGCATGATTCGCTCAAGCTTTTTCAGCGCGTGGCGATCCTGGGTAACATGTCGACGCAGCCGCGCGCGATCCACGGCGCCGTGGATGATGACATCGGGCCAGAGCTGCCCGATCATCCCGACAGCAACGCCACCGCGACCCTGCATACGGTGCACCACTTTATCCGCATCGAAAACCGGCCAGCCCTTGCGACGCAGGCGCGCGGCGATCGTGGACTTACCCGCCCCCGTCGCACCGGTCAGGCCGATAACGATCACCCGAGCGCTCCGAGGAGGGCGCGACGCGTGGCATCATCCGCCTGGGGGTCCTTCCCGAACCAGGTGCGAAACCCGACCCGCGCCTGCTCAATCAGCATCCCCAGCCCGTCAACCGTCCGCAATCCGCGCCGTCGCGCCTGGCGAAGAAGTGACGTCTCCAGCGGGACATAAACGATGTCGGCGACGCTGAGATCATCCCGCGCCTTCGATAAGGCACTTTCCCAGTCATAATCCGCGGCGCCCTGCATGCCCAGAGAGGTCGTATTGACCAGTAAATCGACCGCACCAAGGTGAGACGGCCAGTCATCCCAACTGACATGGCGGAGACCATGCAGCTGCGCGCTCAAAGCTTTAGCGCGCGTGACGGAGCGGTTGGCGATGCTGACGTCACTGCCTTTCTCCATCAAAGCCGCGCAGATCGCGCGCGCTGCGCCCCCCGCGCCGAGGATGAGCGCGCGCCCATGAAGCGCGACGCCATGCGCGCGAAGGTTCTCACAGAACCCGGTTCCATCCGTGCTGTCCCCGAAGATCTCACCATCGTCGCCAAAAACCAACGTATTGGCGGACCCGCATCGCCGCGCGATCTCCGTTAGCCGGGTTGCGATCTGAAACGCGTCTTCCTTATGCGGAATGGTGACATTGACGCCCCGAAAACCGAGGTGCTGGAGCAACTTAATTCCGGCTTTGAAATTTTCCGGCGAGAGAGGAAGTTTCAGGTAACGTCCGGAAATATGATAACGCCGGAGCCAGCCATTATGCAGCGCGGGTGATAATGAATGGTCAAGCGGCCAACCCACGACACCCGCAAGCCGTGGAAGGGTGCCGCCGAAAGATTCCGTCAGACGTAAGCGCGCTGAGTCGGGGCGCTCGCGGTCCATCTGCGCCAATATATCGGCAATAACTGCGTCAGGATCGCTGCCCAATTTTCCTGTCCTGCCTCGTCTGCGATGAGATCCTGCCTGATCTCGATTTCAAGATAAGGCATCCCGCGCGTCTCCGCGTGATAAGGTATCGTATAATCTGAAGTCGCCGTCATCCGATAGGGTTCGTTTTTTCCGACGACCCATCCGCCCCTCTCGACAAGAAGCTGGTGCATGATGTCAGCGGAAGCGGCATCTTTATGGAAAAGCACCCCCGCATCCCAGGCCCGGCTCTGCCCCTGCCAGACGGGCGTGAAGCTATGCAGGGAGATCATGGCGCATTTCTGCGGATCAATGGTGGCGAGCTGCTGCGCGATGCAATCATGATAGGGACGGAAAATCTCCCGCTCGCGCTGACGCCGCTCATCGTCACTCAGATGGTGGTTTCCGTTGATAACCGTTTGATCCGACTCACGCGGGATGGAGGTTGCGTGACCCGGCGCCCGGTTACAGTCGATGACGAGGCGGGAGTAAACCTGCTCAATCAAGGTTGCGCCCAATGCCGCGTGCAGGCGCCGCGCGACCCCGGCAATGCCGATATCCCAGGCAATGTGCCGCGTACGATCCGCCGCCGACACGCCGAGATCACCCAATCCTTGCGGGATGCGCTTCCCCGCATGGTCACAGACGAGAATGAACGGCACGTCAGTCGTCGCGGGGTGAAGGATGAAAGGCGCGGGCGCGTCATCCGGCAAAAGGGGTGCTGAAGTCATGAATTGCGTGATCGGCGTGAAAACATTACGTTGCTGCCGAACACTCCTCGCAAGTTTTGGAATTGAACGTGCCTGATTATAAATCCTGCCTTGCCAATCCACAATGGGGCGGCCGTTTTGCCGGTGGCCCTGCCGACATCATGCGCGATATCAATGCATCGATCGGTTTTGACCAGCGCCTCTGGCGGCAGGATATCCGTGGGTCCCTCGCCCATGCAAAGATGCTTGCGCATGTGGGGATTATCTCCTCAGACGATGCTGAAGCCATCGAGGACGGGCTGAACGCGATCGCCGCGGAGATCGCGGAAGGGCGCTTCGAATTTTCAGCGGCGCTTGAAGATATCCACATGAATATCGAAGCGCGCCTGTCAGAAAAAATCGGTGAAGCCGGGAAGCGTCTGCACACGGCGCGATCACGCAATGACCAGGTTGCGACGGATTTCCGCCTGTGGACGCGGGATGCGATTGACGGCCTGTCAGCGCAGGTCACGTCCCTGATGCGCGCCCTCGCCCAGCGCGCAAATGAACATGCTGCCACCCCGATGCCGGGCTTCACCCACTTGCAGGTCGCGCAACCCATCACATTCGGGCACCATCTGCTGACTTATGTGGAGATGCTGGCGCGGGATAAAGGGCGGCTGGAAGATGCGCGCGCGCGCCTGAATGAATGCCCGCTGGGCTCAGCCGCGCTGGCGGGCACGTCCTTCCCCATTGACCGTGAGATGACCGCGCGGGCGCTGGGTTTTGACCGGCCGACACGCAACTCACTTGATGCTGTCTCGGACCGGGACTTTGCTTTAGAGTATCTCTCGGCCCTCAACCTTCTCGCCATGCATTTATCGCGTCTGGCTGAGGAAATCGTTATCTGGTGTTCGGCGCCGTTTCAATTCGTGACTTTGTCGGATGCGTTCACGACGGGCTCGTCCATTATGCCGCAGAAGCGCAACCCGGATGCGGCGGAGTTGATCCGTGCCAAAATCGGCCGCATCAGTGGGGATTATCTCTCACTCCTGATGGTCATGAAGGGCCTGCCCCTAGCCTACGCGAAGGACTCGCAGGAGGATAAAGAGCCGGTTTTTGACGCGACGGAAGCCGCGACCCTGTCTCTCGCCGCGATGGAAGGCATGATTCGCGACCTCAAGGCCGCGCCTGAAACCATGCGTCGCTTCGCCGCGGCCGGCTTCTCAACCGCGACGGACCTGGCGGACTGGCTGGTGCGGGCGTTAAAACTCCCCTTCCGCACCGCGCATCATATTACCGGGCAGCTTGTCAGCCTCGCGGAGCGAAAGAAGGTCGATCTCGCTGAACTTTCCCTGGCCGAAATGCAGGAAGTCGCGCCGGAGATCCATGAGGGAGTTTACGGCGTGCTGACGGTTGAGTCATCGCTTGCCTCGCGACGCAGCTTCGGCGGCACAGCGCCTGACAATGTCGCACGTGAGGCGCAGAGATGGTGCGATATTCTGGGAGAAGAATGATGAGACATGGTTTGATCATCTCGCTAATCATCACCGTCACGGCCGTGACATTATCGGGATGCGGCAAAAAAGGCGCCCCGCACAGTCCGGGCGGGCCGGGTGAACAGATCTTCCCGCGCGATTACCCGGTTGAGTGAAGCACGGCCTCACCCATTTTGATGATGTCAGCCGCCCGAACCCCGTTGCGCCGCATATCCCGGATGGCGGGTGCATGGGTGCTTTTGGAGAGTTTGCGTCCCATCTCGTCGAAGGCGAGCGGGTGATGCGCATAAACGGGTTCCGGGAAAGACAATAATTGTTGCAGCACCCGATGCACCGAAGTCGCGGCGCGCAGATCGGCCCCGCGCGTCACGCAGGTGACATTTTGGTCCGCATCGTCACATGTGACGCAAAGATGGTAGGACACGCCATGATCCCGCCGCGCGAGGACCACATCGCCATAGGATGTCGCTGCGCCGGGAACATACCCTTCTTCAACTTCCTGCCAGCCCGGGATGTGGCCGATCACATCCAATGCCCGCGCCATGTCAAGCCGCCAGAGGGGCGGACGGTTAGGGTTGCCGCCGCGTAATCTGCAATGTCCGTCATATATGGGGCTTCCATCCGGGTCCCGCCTGCACGCCCTTTGCGCGACCTCCTGCCGCGTGCAGGTGCAGGGATAAATGAGGTGGCGTGACTTCAGATTGCGCAGAGCCGCCTGGTAACGCGGCATGTTGCGGGATTGGTAAAGAGGTGGCGCATCGGATGACAGGCCGAGCCAGGTGAGATCCTCAAATAGGGAAGCCGTGAATTCAGCTCGGCACCGGGTGGTGTCAATATCCTCGACCCGCACGAAATAGCGGCCCGCTGGCCCGGCCATCTGCCGGGCGAAAAGCGCGGACGCCACATGTCCGATATGGAGGTAACCTGTCGGGCTGGGCGCAAAACGCGTTACAAAATGGCCGGAAATGCGCCCTCCTTGCCCTTTCGGGCGAAAACTGAAATAGTGTGAGGAGTGGCGGTCAAGACGATGTCGAAAAGCCATGCAAAAATGGTGCGCGTCGTTTCCCCCGCCGGTCGCTGGGAGGACGTGCATGCCTACAGGCAGTTATCGACACTATCCCGCTTTGGTGTTGAACGCCGATTTCCGCCCACTCTCCTATTTTCCCCTGTCACTCTGGTCATGGCAGGATGCCATACGTGCCGTCTTTCTGGATCGTGTCACAGTGTTGAGTGAATATGAAGGGGTCGAGGTGCATTCCCCAAGCTGCACCCTCACCGTCCCGAGTGTGATCGCCCTCAAGGAATTTGTCGAGACCGCGCGGCAACCCGCTTTTACGCGGTTTAATGTGTTTCTGCGCGATAATTTCCGCTGCCAATATTGCCATGCCCGCCTCCCGGCGCAGGAACTGACTTTCGACCATGTTATCCCGCGTTGCCGCGGGGGGCGCACAAGCTGGGAAAATGTCGTGACAGCCTGTAGCCCTTGTAACCTCGCAAAAGGGGGCAAAATGCCGGAAGACATCGCCATGACCCCCCTCTCCCGCCCGATGCGCCCGACAACGCGACGTTTGCAGGCGAATGGCCGACATTTTCCGCCCAATTACCTGCATGAAAGCTGGCGCGACTATCTTTACTGGGATTCCGTGCTGGAAAGCTGAGTTCTCTTCACGTGCTTTGAGCTGGGAAGAGCGCCTCATAAGTGGCGGCGTCAAACCCGACCGTGACGTCGCCCGTGCCGTGCTCCAGCACCGGGCGTTTAATGAGGGACGGGTATTTCAGCATCAGCGCCTTGGCACGCGCGGCGTCAAGCTCCGCCTTCTCCCCCTCCGCTAACCCCCGAAACGTCGTCCCCCGACGATTCAACAGCACCTCCCACCCGCGTTTTGCCGCCCAATCCGTGAGTTGGGAGTCGGTGGGGGCGTTTTCTTGAAGTCGACGAACCGATAAACGACCCCGCGCGCCTCCAGCCACGCCCGCGCTTTTTTGACGCTGCCGCAGTTCGGGATGCCGTAAAGGGTGGGGGTGGCGTTGAGGGGCATGGGAGAGCCTTTGTCGAGAGAGTTCGGCCGACACTATTGAGGTTGAATTGAATTGGCCCCAACGATCTTACCAGGAAGTTGCCCGCTCGTATGCCACCCGAACGATGAAAATCGCTGTATCAACGCTTCCGAAGGGACTGGAAGAGGATGGTGTTGAATTTCGAGGCTTCAAACCTGTAGGGAAGCTGGACACGCCACGCAATCAGCCGATGCACGTCAAAATGTGAGCTCTAATTGAAAGCAAACTTTTTCTCGCGATCCCATAGTTCGAGGAACTCTCTCGCCTCGTCACTTTCTTTCAAATCAGTGCTTTGGTCGTTCGCTATATCTGTCACGGCTTTACGAAAACGCTTAAGATCGAGTACTTTAGCCATATTTTCAACGAAAACGTGTTTGAAAGATCTCGTAACCTGGTCTTCGGGTAAACCGTTAAGCTTGTTCGTTGAGCTTAGACCACTCCCCGTAAAGGCTCTCATTAGCGTTGATACTGCGGATCGATCATCAAAAAGAAGGTTCGTCCACTCGCGAGTTTCACTTGGGTCATCACCCGCGAACTCCACCCATCGATGTAATATGAATGCTAGGTTCTTATTTTCGACAAGCTCACCGCTATCTCTTGCCGAACGAATAGCGCTCAAGGCCAAATCCCTCAGTTCTGGCAGCGCGTCTTTCGCCACAAGATTTTCTTCCGACTCTTCGACCAGTTGACCGGTGTCATGCTCGTAATCATCATGAGCCCATTTCACAAATTTTACGAGACAACCTAGAGACGCTTTTTTGCTTGCTTCGAGAATAACGATTGTCCGTTCCTCCGTTGCAAACCTTTTCCGCGTCATCGAGCTAATAAGCCGACAGAATTGTGAAAAATTGTCGAATATACTCAGGATATCAGCTTGAGCATCGTCAGCGAAATCGATGTCATCAAAAATCACGAACAAGGTCTTGACCAATGACGCCACATCATTTTTTCTAATTTGCTCAGCGTTTGAGCTCAATGCCTCCAAGTAGATTGGAACAAAGGATCCACCTGAACGCCGTCTCCTTAAGCTAGCGCTCCTGAATTCAGTTTTGATAAATTCATACTCACCCGCTCGCTCGACCAGTTCATCGATCTTTTCTTTCGGGAGAACATCTTCACTCAAGCTCATAATCAAATAAGTATCGAAGTGCGACTCTATACACACGCGTCTTTCAGAGTTCCATTGGTTCAAGCGATCATGTCCATAGCGTATGCCCGTCGATTTTGGGAAGAGAAGTTGAAGAGCAACTTTTGCGAGTTCGAGATCGCCTACTCTAGCTTTTTCGAGCATTGCTACATAGCGTTCGTCGCTTCCATTGCCGCCTATATCCGAGCTTCCGCACAACTCACGTTTATTTTCTCTTATTACCCTGTAAAGTGCCGGATTATACAGCCTGATCGCTTCCATCGCGATGAGATCAGTTGAGTCGATCTTCCCAGTTAAAGCGGCCAGACTCATAGCTAAAGCGTTTTGCAAACGAACAACGTGGCGCGGCGTTGTGATCAGCGGAGCAACAATTTGACGAAAAACCAAGCCGAAGCGAGGTTTTTGGCTGTCTTTTAATTGAAGTCGGTCGTCGTAAGCGATTGAGGAGAACAGAGCGTTACGCAAATCGATCGGCGCTGGTGGCGGCATGTCAAAACTGACTTGGACGATCTTTTCCAGAAAATGCGGCCCCTCGGACGGATATTTTTCCGCCACCACGCGATCGGCCAGTTGCCGGTCCATCGCGAGAAGGTAAAGCACGTTCGGTAATCGTCCAACAGACTTGATCAATCGAAAAACTGCTAAAAGTTCCTCTGGAGCGAGTCGATCCAAATCATCTAAGATGATGAGAAAACGGCTATTTTTCTTTCGAAGCAATTTTTCTAGCCTACAAAATACTTTTTCTAAGGAGTTCCTTGCAGCGATATAACTTTCTATCGGTCTGCGGAAGAGGCGAGTCAATTTGGCTAGTGATACTCGACCAGTTAAATTAAGACCTCCTTCTATCATCGGTCCAACTGACAAAACGCTTCGTCCTAGCTTGCGTATGAGCTTTCGAGATTTGAACCCATAGGCAATCGCAAGCGCGTCGTCCAATTGTTCGAAGAAGGCGAGGGCTAGTGCCTCCTCACCTCTATACCACCAAACCTTGAATTCCGTAACATTTACATCGGCGCCATCCATTCCTTCCAGGGCGCTTCTGATCAAATTGATCGCGCTACTTTTTCCCGATCCCCACGTCCCGTTGAGTGCAATTGTAGTTCCGGCAGGGTCTTTGACTTTCAAAATGTCGATCGCGATCGCTTCTGCGAAGGGTGCTACACCGTAACGGTCGTCGACTTTGTCCTCAATCGGACTATCATTAAGGTTGTAACTCAAGATCTTCTCCAAAATAGGCTTGCCCGTTCGGGCCTTACCCCGCCAGACGCTAGCTGAAGTGTCTTAAGAAAAGCTTATACGTGATTTATATTGTCCAACTTCAAACATGGATTGTAGAAAAATCGACGAGCGGGTGAATTGAGAGGTGGATCTAGCAATCACTCAGAATCGCTGAACTTCAACCATCTAATTGCCCCTGCGGGCAGAGTTCGCACCTTTTCTCTTACGCTCGGAACGATCTTTTAGATCGCACAATCAACTATTTAAGTTTACGCATCAGGCCCTAATGCACTGAGGAAACCTTATACCCCCCCCTACTCCCACTCAATCGTCCCCGGCGGCTTCGATGTGATGTCGTAAGTCACCCGGTTAATCCCCCGCACTTCATTGACAATGCGCCCCGCGACGCGGTTGAGGAAGGCGAAGTCGAAGGGGTAGACTTCGGCGGTCATGCCGTCGCTGCTGGTGACGGCGCGGAGGGCGCAGGCTTGGTCGTAGGTGCGGCCATCGCCCATGACACCCACCGTGCGCACCGGCAGAAGCACCGCAAAAGCCTGCCAGATCGCATCATACAGCCCGGCATTGCGGATTTCCTCAAGGTAGATCGTATCGACCTTCCGCAGCAGGTCCAGCTTCTCACGCGTGATATCGCCCGGCACGCGGATGGCGAGGCCCGGCCCGGGGAAGGGATGGCGGTTGATCACGATGTCCGGCAGGCCCAATTCCCGCCCCAGCGCGCGCACTTCATCCTTGAATAATTCACGCAGGGGCTCGACGAGGCTCATTTTCATGCGTTCGGGCAGGCCGCCCACATTATGGTGGGATTTGATGGTGACGGAAGGCCCACCCGTGAAACTGACAGATTCAATCACATCCGGGTAAAGAGTTCCCTGCGCGAGGAATTGCGCACCCCCGAGTTTTGCGGCCTCCTCCTCAAAAACTTCGACAAACAGGCGCCCGATGGTTTTGCGCTTCGTCTCCGGGTCCGTCACCCCTGCCAGCGCGTTGAGGAATAATTCCGACGCATCACGATGCACGAGCTGGATGTTGAACCGCCCGCGGAAAGTTTTGACAACTTCTTCCGCCTCACCGGCGCGCAGCAGACCGGGGTCAACGAAGATGCATGTCAGTTGATCACCCACCGCCTCATGGATCAGCTTGGCCGCAACCGACGAATCAACCCCACCGGAAAGGCCGCAAATAACGCGCCCTTCCCCCACTTGCTGCCGAATACGCGCAATTTCGAGATCGCGGAAACCAGCCATCGTCCACGTGCCGTTGCACCCCGCCACGCCATGCGTAAAATTGCGCAGCAAGGCCGCCCCATGGGGGGTGTGCACGACTTCGGGGTGGAACTGCACGCCGTAAATCCGGCGGCTCTCATCGGCAATAATCGCGAAGGGCGCCCCTTCAGAAACCGCAACCGCCGTAAAACCGGGCGGGATTTTCGTGACGCGGTCACCATGGCTCATCCAGACCTGCTCCCGATGGCCCCGCGCCCAGGCCCCGCGAAAGAGCGCGCAATCATCGACGATTTCAATGAAAGCGCGACCGAACTCGCGATGTTCATGCGATTCGACGGCCCCGCCAAGCTGCGCGCACAGCGCCTGCTGGCCGTAGCAGATGCCTAAAATCGGCACGTTGAGCGCAAAAATTTCTTCCGGGATGCGGGGCGCATCGGAGTCATGCACACTTGCAGGCCCGCCGGATAGGATGATCCCGCGTGGTGCAAAATCGGAAAGCCGGGAGATGTCGGTCGTGAAAGGCCAGATCTCGCAATAAACCCCGCTCTCCCGCACGCGCCGGGCGATGAGCTGTGTCACCTGACTGCCGAAATCCAGGATCAGGATGCGGTCTTCATGGAGTCGGGCGTCGAGATCGTGCATCGCACGGGGTTCAGGCAGGCTCATTCTTCACTTTCGCGTCTTGGCAAGGGCGGTCGAGAGGGTCGATATACAGCTTTCTTATAAACCCGTCATCCGAATCACGCCACTTCACGCAGGGATATTGAGATCTGCGGCGCGTTTCCTGATAGGCTGGCGGGAGGTTTGATATTTTCATCAGGATGTCACATGTCTCACGCCATCAAGTGCCGCCTCGCCTTCGCCAGCTTCATCGCCCTGACGGCCTGTTCCGGCGGGCAGGGGCCCTCACCTTCCAAAGACCCGCGCGGCAGATGGTCCGGCGCGCTCGTGACCGAACAGGGACAATGCCCTGACGGCGATAACTCGCTGCTACAGATCGAGGATAAGACGATTGTGTTTGCACCTGCAGGCGGGTCCGTTCTGCTGCGCGGTGAGCGCGGCAAGTCCAATGACGTGCTGAACGCCAGCTTCACCCACCCGGATACGAACCATAAGCCCTACCGCATGGTATTCCGAGGACACCCGGTGGGGAACGCCATCGGCGGCATCTACGCCACCCCAACCTGCCGCGCCCATATCGTCATGACGCGCACCCACGCCTGAAAACCGCACCAGAAAGCCCTGCCTTGACCGCCACCTGCCGAAAAAAACGCGCGTCAGGGCAGAAAAAGCTTTTTCCCACTTGCCGTTTGCCAGATATGCCTCTAAAACCCCGCCTCGACGCACCCGTAGCTCAATTGGATAGAGCACCAGACTACGAATCTGGGGGTTAGAGGTTCGAGTCCTTTCGGGTGCGCCAGAAACGACATAAGTCCTGCATGCAGGCACGGCACCCGTAGCTCAATTGGATAGAGCACCAGACTACGAATCTGGGGGTTAGAGGTTCGAGTCCTTTCGGGTGCGCCATTTTAATAATCAAATCCAAAATGTAGTTGAGCGATATGCTGGCGATTGGGAGTTAGGGTTTACCCTATATCTGGCTTCGCCCTCAAAATGGAATTGCGCCTAGCCGTTCATTTCAGGTCTCACCTCATTTAATCGTAACGATAACTTGAGATTAAAATATTATGCTGTCGATTTCCATAAACTATAATTTAATATTTTATCATTTAGGGTTGCACCTTAATCTTTCGAACTAAGTTTCAAAGGTATTCATTTGAGTTTACTATCCTACTGGATGAAGATGATTTCGATGGAAACCACCAACGCTTAAGTGCGGCAGTAAAAAAGCTTTCTCGAAAAAATCACTTGCTACAAATATTTTTGCGCGTCGTTCTTGTTTTAAGTCCTAAATTACGACGAATTCCGAGGATTTCAGAATTACGAATGTGCTTGTAACCATTTGACTCTTACTTATTGAAATCTTACAACATTTTTCGGCTAAAAAATCAGAAATAACTGCAAAATAAATCGAAATTGTGAACAGATATCAAATAATTATACAACAAGATATAAATAAATCGTTCTGTAAAATCGAAATGAGGTAAGTGTTTTTCGTATAGAGTTAAAAACTCAACTCCGCGGAAACTACACCCTTCCAGTTAATACTTTGGACAGAAACAAAGCTGCGAAGTAATGGAAGGAAGCCGCCGAACCGGTCGACCGAGGTGAGAAAGAAAGTATGTCGGGTCTGAAGCAAATCACACTTTTCAGGATTAAAAACAACACGAACTTCGAAGTTTTTCTGAAGGGTGATCTCTCGGAATTTTCACACATTGAACCGAACGGCGACTTCGAGGGATATATCAAATTTGTGAAGGTGCCTGCAAAAAAAGCAAATCAGGATCAAATCCCGTGGTTGAGGTTTCTCAATTCGGGCCTCGAAAAAAAATTCAAGTTTCAAGCAAGCAACTTATACCCGCGTGCGATAATGGCCTTGAAAATAAACGGTGGGAACGAAGAAAACGATGTCTGCTATGCCGCTGTTTTTGGGCAGCATGGCGATATATTTCTTAACAAAGATCATATTGTTTACGACTTCGGAATTAAAGTCGCCATGAATATTTGTGATGTAGAAAAGTTGAAACGTATTCAAACCACAGAGCATGAGGCAATCAGCCGGCAGACCGAGCGCCAGGCGAGCATAGGGACCCGTTTAGGCGTTTTCAATATCGATAGTGAAACAGAACTACTTCGCAAGATTTCTGGGCACGTAAAAGAAGATTTCAAGAGTTTGATCAAGACTTTCCAAGGAAAAGAAAGTATTTCTCTAGCTTTCCCTAACGATAAAAATGTTGATTGGACTTTTTTAATTGATGTTTGCAGAAAACTGGAAGAAAGATTTAATTCAAAGGACTACACCGAAACAGAACTGAAGGTATACGATCTTTTCCCAGCAGAAAATGATCCTGTGATAATCAAAGAGTTAGATAGACTGCTTTGCAAAGCTATTATTGAAGGAAATTTCGACGCTATACATCTTGCCCCACCGCACTTTCTTAAAGATGATGATTATTCATTTTGTTATAGAGAGCGTGGAAAGGGGAAAAATTCACTCGAAACCTTTGAAGACCTTAATATCAAAGACTTATTGAAAATAAGAGGTCGAAATCTCGATGATTTAGATGCTCCCAAGCTAAAAAAATGGATCATTTTCAACTATTGTTCGGAATTAGATGAAACTCGCAGTTTATGGAATGCTTATCAATGCGTAGTTGCCGAAATTGAGCGCGACGGACGAAGTTACATCCTCTCTTCAGGTCAGTGGCGAGAGGTCTCTTCGGAATTGAAAGCGACTGTCAATCGGTATCTAAAACGGCTCAATAACGCTTTTGACTTGGACTATCTTCCATCCGACGTCAACATCTTCGATCGTCATGATGGAAAAAATCACGAGTGCATTTTCAATAATTTTGCTGCGCAGAAGTGCCCCGAACTTTACCTTTTTGACAGGGCGCGCTTAGAAATTGCAGGGAAAAAGCTGTATGAAATGTGCGATTTGCTCCACTCTGATCGATCCATCATTCACGTCAAGCGCTTTACTTCTGGATCGGCATCAATCAACCACATTTTTACGCAAGGAAGATTTTACGCTCACGCTTTTGTGACAGAGGCTGATTGCCGAGTTCAAATGGCGAAATTTGTCGAATCAGACGAGGAACCGATTAATGCTTCGAAAAATAAATCAAACTTTTTAAAAATTCTTCCTAAGAATAAAGCAGAGATCAATGAAAAAGAATATTGCGTCGTATTCTGCATACTTCATGAAAAGCCGTCTCTATCGATCAACGATTTGCCGTTCATGTCTCAATATGAGTTTATGAGGAGCCACCGGTTTTTAACGGAGGATCGCAATTTCAAAGTTAGCGTAGTGTTCCGCAAAGTGACGACAGGCAACTAAACTTGCGGTTTTTTCCGAAAATTCGTGTATAACCTTGCCTATTGTCTCCAACGCTCGCATCGTTTTGCTTTGAAAAGAGCGTTGCCGGTCCGTCAGATGATACCGAACACTTTTGACTACAAATCTCTTATTTCACCTTTCGGCAACGTCTCGGTAGGTAATAGCCCCCCTTACCACAACCCCACCCCCGCGCCACCGCCTCGCCCATCCGACAGCGTTGTGATCCCCCCGATCCCCCACTTCCCTTCCCGCCGGATCATGATCGGGGCGCCGCTTGCGCCGTGGGTTGTGGTGCAGTTATGGCGGATCAGCCGGCCCGACACGGCCGTGACGTGGCAACTCTGGTCGCCGCGTGCAATTTCGGGGAAGTCCTGTTCATAACCCACAATCGCCGCATCATCCCCCGCGCGCGGCGTCAGGATGGGTGGGATGTCGGCGCTCGTAACCATTGGGCGTTCCAACACGATCGTCGCCCGATCGGCCTGGGCGGTGGCGATGGCGCGGGTCGGGTCAAAGCCGGGTGCGATGATGATGTGGATGGCGCGTGCTTCCGCCGCGTAATGGCCGCGATGGTAAGCCCGCAGAAAATGCACGGAATGCGGCCGGGTAAAGTGCCCGCTTTCCGCCAGCCATAAGCAATGTGCCGCGGTCATCACCACATTGGGTGCGATGAGGAAGCCCGTGCAACGCGTTCCGAGTTCAGTCTGAAGGCGTCCCATAACGCGCCAGGGCGGCTGCGTGACATCCACACGATGCCGCTTATCAAAATGGACGGGGCGCAGCCCGTCGGGTTCGGCCACGGCGCGCCCGGGCAGGGAGGCGACCGCCAGCCCACCCACCAACGTTGCCACCATGTTATGCCATCGGGTCCGGCGCTTCATCCTCATTCGCGTTTTCCCAAAATCCGTCAAAGCTGGTATATGCGTAAGTCACAGCAACACCGCGTTAACTCTTCACAGCCTCCCGCAAGAATGTCAAAATTACCGCGCCTGAGGATGGGGCAAAAGCACCCGATGCCAAATTTATCGCCGTCCCTCTCGGAGATACTCCAATCACGCCCGTGGCTCCGTTATGATTCCGACGCGGCACTTCTCTTTGATGGCGTCCGCCTGCATGACGTTGCCGCGCAATATGACACGCCCTGCTGGGTCTTCAGCGCCTCCATGCTTCGGGCGCGGGCGCGGGCGCTCAAGGCGGCTTTCAGCGATCGGGGCCAGCCTATCTCCATCCATTACGCCGTCAAGGCGAATGACCACCGTGCGACTCTCACCATCCTTCGACGTGAGGGGTTCGGTGCCGATGTCGTCAGTGGGGGCGAATTACGCAAAGCCATTGCGGCAGGTATGGCCCCTTCTGACATTGTGTTTTCCGGCGTGGGTAAGACGGATGCGGAACTCACCCTCGCCATCCAAACAGAAATCGGCGTCATCAATGTGGAGAGCCGTGAGGAGCTTCATCGCCTTATCACATTGGCGACGCATCTCGGCAAACGCCCGAAAGTGGCTTTGCGCGTCAACCCGCATATTGATGCCGGGACGCATGATAAAATCAGCACCGGGCGTGAGGGCGATAAATTCGGGGTCGATTGGCGCGAAGCCCCTGCTTTGAGCCGGATGGCCGCCAAGGACCCGCACCTCGATTTCATCGGTCTTGCCGCGCATATCGGCAGCCAGATCACATCTATCGCCCCTTTTGAAGCGGCTTGTCAGAGATTGGCCGGGATGGTCACGGATCTCCGGGCGGATGGGGTGCCGGTCAGCCATGTCGATTGCGGCGGTGGGCTGGGCATACGTTACCATCAGGAAAGCCCACCTGACATCGCTGATTACGCGCAGGCGATCGTGCGGCATCTTGGACCGTTGAATGTGGCGATTTCGATCGAACCCGGGCGGTGGCTCAGCGGCCCGACAGGCATTCTCCTCACCCGCGTGATCGACGTGAAAGCCCAACCCGCCCCGAGGAGCGACTTCGTGTTTATCGACGCCGCAATGAACGACCTCGCCCGCCCGGCTTTATACGCAGCATGGCACGATGTCCTCCCCCTTCATGCGCGCGCCACGCAAAGGCCGGAAAAAGCCCAGACCCTCGCGGGGCCCGTTTGTGAGACAGGCGACATTCTCGCGACGGATCGCATCCTGCCACCCCTGTCGCGCGGCGATATGCTGGCGATATTGGACACAGGCGCCTACGGGGCGGTCATGAGTTCCACCTATAATGCCCGCCCTCTCGCCGCGCAGATCATGATCGAGGACGGGAAAATCGCTGAAATACGCCCACGCCAGACCCTCGAAGCCCTATGGGAAGCGGAGCGTCTGCCTGACTGGCTCAAGGCTGAATGACAGGTCAGCGCCCTGCTCGTCCCGCGCAGCAGCGTGCACCTCACACGCTCACACGCATCATGCGCGCGCGGCGCCTGCAGCGAGGGGTCATTCTTGGCGAGCGCATTGCCGAGAAGCTGGTTTGGCCGGCCATCATCTTCCTTTTCTACGGGGCCATCAGCTTCTTCCGCGTGCCGCAATCTCTCCCGGACCTGCTTCATTCCGCCGTGGCGCTCGCGATTGTGGCGCTTCTCGCCGGGCTGTTGCTACACGGTCTCAATCGCGTGCGGCGTCCGGCGGGGACATATGTCGACCGCCGTCTGGAGCAGGGCAGCGCTCTTGATGAGCGTCCTCTGGCCACGATGGAGGATCGTCCGGTTGACCCGACGACCAGAGCGATCTGGAAAATCCATGTCGCGCGCAGCCTGGCACGCATCGCGATTCTGCGCCCCTCGATCCATCTCCCACAAATATCACGCACGGGGTTTTGCCTGCTTCTCATTGGCATTCTGGCTTTTGGAGTGGGGCTTTACCGAGCCGGGCCTCATGCTGTTTCGAGACTGGAAGCCGGATTTATTCCGGGGATGGACGATGCTGACACGCCCCTCCCTGAACTCCACGCCTGGATCACGCCGCCTGCTTACGCGCCAGGTCCACCCGTTTATTATGAAGGCGGCGCCGCCTCCGTGACCGTGCCGCCCGGCGCGTCTCTGGAAGTCCAGATTATCGGGGCGCGCAGCATTCCGTGGCTCGTCGGTGCTGTTGATTCCGAGATCTCAACCGAGCGCCTCGGCCCTCAATCCTGGCGTCTGAAGGAGAAGCTTCTGCGTGATGGCGACGTGACGCTGCGCACGCGCGGGCGCGCCATTGCAGTATGGCGCGTGCATCTCCTGCCGGACCCGCCGCCCGCCATTATTTGGGAAGGAAAACCCAGGATTGAGGCCGACATTACCACTTTCACAGTGCGATATAAAACGTCTCAGCCTTTCGGCGTCGCATCGGTCGGGCTTTCCATCACGCCGGAAAGCGGGTCGGCAAACCGGGAACCCGTTATCTTCACGGACCCGGCCCCGGCGGGGAAACACGCATTTACGGGAACTATCCGGGAGGATACGGGTCGCCTCGCTTATGCTGGTGAGCCTGTAACCTTGCGCCTGAAAGCGACGAGTGTGAGCGGAAATGTTGCGGAAAGTGAAGCGCGCCACATCATCCTGCCCGCCTACAAATTTCACGACCCCATCAGTCGCGCCCTGATCGCCCTGCGCTATCGGGTTTTGCGTGGTGAGGAGGCGCTCCCGACGGCACGGGAGGAGCTGGCTTCCCTCATCACGTTGACACATCAGCGTGAGAAAGGGGTGACGCTTCTGGCTTTGCGTCTCCTGCGCGGTGACGGGGTGGATGTCGGCCTTTTTGGTGACGGGCTGTGGTCGATGGCGATGTATCTCGATGACCTCTCACGGCAGGGCCGCGCTATCGCCGAAGCAAATCTGGCGCTGCGCGGCGCGCAGAATGGCCTGATCCGCGCGCTGGAAGACGATGCGTCCCCCTCTTCCCGGAATGCGGGCATTGCACGGCAGAACCGGATTGACGCCGTCAAAAAAGCAATTGCTCGCCGGATGCAGATCCTGATGTATCATGCGATGGAACAAAGTGGCATGGTTCCCGATATGGGAAATGTCGTTCCGGGCCGGAATGACGCTGTTACACGGTTGCTTGAACGACTGCAGGATCACGCTTCTGCGGGAGACCGGCGCGCGGCCCTCCGAAATCTCCGAGACCTTGAGGACATGACCCGCCGCGTCCGCGATGCGACGCCGGAAGAGCTGGCCGCCGCAGCGAAGCAGGAGGCGACCCAGCAGAAAGCCCGGCTGCATATCCGCGTTGTGCAGGATCTTATCCAGCGTGAAACCGTCATGTTGGATGCGACGCAAGCCCGCGGCGAGGCGTTTCGCCGTCTTAGGGAGATGCAGCAAGAGCCGGGATTGCGCTTCGATAACTCGGTCGATCTTCGCAATTTTGCTCTCGGTGCCGCGGATGTCTCGATCGCCCCTCCCACTCATGATGTTTTATCATTTTCGGACGAAGAAGAGGCCGAAAGGCAGGAGCAGCGCCGCACCCAATTTGTCACGCAGGGTGCGTTGCGTGACGTCCTCCGTGCTTTCATCGCCGAAATATCCGACGACGGGCAGCAAATTCCCGAAACGTTAAAAAAAGCTGAGAACCATATGGGCAATGTTCGCCGCAATCTTGCGCAACGGGATGATATCGGCGCGTCACAATCCCTGAGAGACGTCCTCGCCGATCTCACCCAGCTTGGGCATGACCTACGTGCGGCGCAAAAAGACAGGCACCATGGCGAAGGGCCAATTATCCTTCTGCCCACCATGCAGTCTGGTGGCGACGAGTCGGGATCGCAGAAAAATGGCGATGGACGTGGTGAGCAATCGGAAGAGGAGTCCGATGGGGGCTCAGCCAATCATCGCGCTTCGGAAAAGCGGGACCCTCTGGGCCGCAAAGTCAATGATGGGGAAGGCGCAACCGAGTCCGAGCAGGGACATACGCTGCAACAACGTGACACGCATCGTCTGGAGGTGGAGAGAGAACTCCGACGCCGCGCCGCTGACCGTGCGCGTCCGACGCGAGAGCGCCATTATCTGGAAGATCTCCTGAAAGCATGGCGAGGCGGCGGCTGACAAGCCGCTGAGCGCAGGGCCATTTTCCATCCATCGACCGTTTTACAGGGAAGCGCATGCGATTTTCGGAGAGGGGGACAGGGTGGATCGCGCCATGTCTCGGATTATCGAGTCGTCTAAGGCACCTTCGCAGCGCACGATATCGTTACTTAACCGTTCTGATCGGCTCATCTCTCACGACCATCAACGCGGCAGACGCAGCCATTGTCAGAAAAGCCGCGTCGATCCTCCTGATTTTCCTCTATTCCCGGTAGCGGCGCGATTTAACGCGGCATGTGCTACCCGAACGATGAAGGCGACCTGAAAACGCGAAAACCTTCACTGACACAAATCACGATGTCGCGCACAAGCGCTTTTCAACCTTTTAATTGCGTTTTTCATATTCCTCTATTGACGGAAGTTGTTTTCAGGTTCGACATGACAAAAAAACGACCTATCGTCTTACGACTCACAAAACCAATATCGTCATGTCAGGAAATAATGTCCCATGCAAAATACCGCCATTCACGGAGCCAACCGGGATGCATTATGGCTTCCTTTCACGGCACATCGACAATTTCGCCAGGCGCCGCGTGTGCTCATTTCCGCGAAGGGCATGTATTACAAGGATGCGCAAGGTCAGGATGTCCTGGATGGCTGTGCCGGCCTCTGGTGCGTCAATGCAGGGCATACACGCACCCCGATTGTTGAGGCGATCCAGCGTGAGGCGGCCAAACTTGATTTCGCCCCGACTTTCCAGATGGCGCACCCCCTCGCTTTCGAAGCGGCGGGGCGCATATCCGCCTTGACCCCGCCGGGGCTTGATCACATATTTTTCTGCAATTCCGGCTCGGAAGCTGCTGATACGGCACTTAAAATCGCCATCGCCTATCATCGTGCCAATGGCCGTGCGGAACGGTCCAAAATCGTCGGGCGGGAGCGCGGCTATCACGGTGTCGGGCTGGGCGGGCTCTCCGTCGGGGGTATCTCCTCCAATCGCAAGCAGTTCGGCCCGCTTCTGGCGGATGCAGCACATCTCCCCCACACTTATGACCCATCGCGAAACGCCTTCAGCCGCGGCCTGCCGAAATTTGGTGCTGAATATGCCGACGCGTTGGAGAAGTTATTCATTACGCATGACCCGTCGACGATCGCCGCCGTCATGGTGGAGCCGATGTCAGGTTCTGCCGGTGTGCTTTTGCCGCCCGTCGGTTATCTGAAGCGTTTGCGTGAGATCTGCGACAAGCATGGCATCTTGCTGATTTTTGATGAAGTGATTACGGGTTTCGGACGATTGGGCGCCAGTTTCGCGGCGGAAAAATATCAGGTGCGACCCGATATCATGACGATGGCGAAGGGCCTCACCAATGGTGCGATCCCGATGGGCGCGGTGGCCGTTAAAGATACGATTTTCACGGGCTTCATGCAGGGACCGGAGGCCGGCATTGAGCTTCCCCACGGATATACTTATTCCGCGCACCCTGTGGCCTGCGCAGCCGCCATCGCGACGTTGAATGTCTATCGTGATGAACGTTTGTTTGAGCGTGCCGCCGCCCTCGCACCTTATTTTGAGGATGCGGCGCATAGTCTCAAAGACGCGCCGCATGTCATCGATATCCGCAATGAGGGGCTCGTCGCCGGGATCGAAATCGCACCGGGTGACGGGGAGGTGTCACGCATTTACAAGGTGTTCGATACAGCGTTCCGGCAAGGGGTTCTGTTGCGGTGTAGCGGCAATACGCTCAGCATCGCGCCACCCCTGATTATCGAGAAAAACGAGATTGACCGGATTTTCGAGACGATCCGCCGGATCCTGATTACGACTTCGTGAAACGATGAAGCGTTACGTTGAGCTGACCCGGCCAGGCGGGTCAGCGTCGGTCACGCAGGACCGCGGGATGCACCGTTTATTTCACGCATCCGTCACGATCCGCGTCTCTTCGCCAAAAGCCGCGCCCAGATGGCTCAAGCGATTCTTGACGTTGGAGCCAAGAGCGAAGGAGGCCATCTTGTCAAGTTCCAGAACGATCTCCCCGCCCCCTCTTGCAATGCGCGCGCCTTTAAGGAGGCTCTCTGTGCCGCCGCAAATTGTGTAAGCGAGGCGAAGCGCCTTGCCCAGCCGTGTCGCGCGTTCAAACGCTTCATCGGGAAGGATATCGCGCGCCGCAGACAGCAACCGTCCCTCAACGTCAGCCTCGTAACGGATCGCAAGCGCCGTTGCGATGAAGCCGCGTGCCTGGTGGTCAAACCCGCCTCCGTTTACATGTAAAATACGGAGGAAGGTCTGCTCCGCGCGATATTCGGGATGGTCGTAAGCGCCGATATCGGAGAGGCGGCAGGCCATTTTGCGGAGATTTTTCTGAGTCGGGTCATCTTTCTCAAAAAGGGGCTGCGTCCAGTTAATCAAGGCGTCTGGCAACTGGCAACCGCGCCCCAGACGGGAGGCAAGCGCTTTCACCATGGCGTCGCATGGGTCAATATCCGCCACATCCGCCCCGACGCGCGCCATATACCAGCCCTCTCGCAACCCATCGACCGAAAAAACAATCTTATCCGGGTCCAGCCGCTTCATGAGTGTCAGAAGGACAATGGCGGCGTAGGGCACATCGTCGAAGCGTTTTTTTGAGAGATTGGGCGTTTTCTCCAGCGCTTTTCTGGGCGTCGATAAGATCCAGTCGCAAAGCGCCTCCGCTTCGGCAGGACGGAGCGTGTAAAGATGGACCATATTGAGAGGATATTGCGTGCGTGCAATCTGAAGGCGTGCCAAGGCGCGGAAGGCCCCACCGACGAGATAAAGTGTTTTATCGCGATGGGCCTTCAGCCAGGTTTGCCCCCCAATATCCTTCGCGGCAAGCTCAGCGGCTTTTTTACGCTCCCCCTCCGCCCTGTCTGACAAACGGATCACGCCGAGCGGCATCGTGCTCGCTTTTTTCATTTTCCGCTGTGCGACGTGAATCAATTCGAGAGATCCGCCGCCAATATCCGCCACAATGCCATCCGCATCGGGCTGGCCGCAAAGCACGCCGGTGGCGGAGTATCGGGCTTCCTCCTCGCCGGACAGAATGCGGATCGCCACGTTCGGCATGTGTTTTTTCAGGATCTCGATAAATTCCGCCCCGTTATCGGCATCCCGCACGGCCGCCGTCGCGAGAATCTCGAAAGGTTCCGCCTTCATTGACCGGGCAATGACGTTGAACCGCTTCAAGACAGTGTGCGCGCGCTTCAAACCCTCCTCATTCAGGCGTCCCGTTTCATGCAGGCCACGTCCGAGTTTCAATGTCGCCTTCTCATTGAAGATCGCGATGGGGTTGCGTGTCACCCCCTCGAAAATAACGAGACGCACGGAATTTGACCCCAGGTCAATCACGGCGGCGCGACGTTGGTGAGGGGGTGCGCTGGCCTTCACCGCCTTCTGCGCGACCCGGAGTTTCTTCATAAAGGGGCGCCTGGCTTTTTGCGTCGGCGCGGCGCTTCCTTGTCCGTCCCCTCATGCCGCATGGAACCTCGACCGGAAAGAGAGGGATTATGCATAAAATAATGATGCGCGGAGAACGGCTTTTTCCCCGGTGGAACGCGGCGCCAGCTACCGCCTGGCTGTAATGTCCAGCTCTGCAACGTGTCTTTCATCCCCAAAGCGGCGACCTGTCCCAGCACCTGCGCATGGACGGTCGGGTCATAGATCGGCACCATCGCCTCCACCCGGCGGTCCATATTACGTGGCATCCAGTCAGCGGAGGAAATATAGACCTTGTTTTTCTGGCAAGGCATACGGTGTCCGTTTCCGAAAGCAAAAATGCGGGAATGTTCGAGAAAGCGCCCGACCATGGAGCGGATCTCGATATGGTCCGACAATCCGGGGACACCCGGCCGAAGGCAGCACATGCCGCGGATCACCCCGATGATTTTGACCCCCGCATGGGAGGCTGCGTAGAGCGCATCAATCAGTTCCGGGTCAACGAGGCTGTTCATTTTCAGCCAGATGCGGGCGGGGCGCCCGGCTTTCGCGTGGTCGATCTCATCTGCAATCAGCTTCAGCAGCGTCTTGCGCAGTGTCAGCGGCGCAAAAGCAATGTCATGCACATCTTTGGGCTTGGCGTAACCTGTCATGAAATTGAAAAGCTGCGCCGCATCACCCGCCAGGCGTGGATCACAGGTAAAAAATGAGAGGTCCGTGTAAATGCGTGCCGTGATGGGATGATAATTCCCCGTGCCGAAATGCGCGTAAGAGCGCATCTGATTGCCCTCCCAGCGCACAACGAGACTCATTTTGGCATGCGTCTTCAGGTTCGAGAACCCGAACACGACTTGCACGCCCGCCGCCTCCAACTCCCGTGAAAGGCGGATATTCGCCTCCTCATCAAAGCGCGCCCGCAACTCCACCATGGCCGTGACGGATTTCCCCGATTCGGCGGCGGCGATCAGCGCCCGGACGATGGGGCTGTCGCGAGAGGTGCGGTAAAGCGTCTGCTTGATCGCCACAACATTCGGGTCCGCAGCGGCCTGGTTGAGGAATTGCACGACGACATCGAAGCTCTCAAAAGGATGATGCACGACGATATCTTTGCCGAGGATGGCGGCAAAGCAGTCTCCGTCATAATCACGGATGCGCTGCGGGAAGCGCGGTTTGAAAGCGGGAAACTGCAATTCCGGCCGATCACTGACGATCATCTGTTTGACATCGACGACCCCGATCATCGCCTGCTCCACCAGCACCTCATCGGGGGGCGAGCCAAGCTTTTCAGCGAATTCCTCACGCAGACAGGAAGGGAGGGAGGCATCGAAAGCCAAGTGCACCCCGACACCACGTCGACGCTGCTTTAAAGCGGTCTCATATGACAGGACGAGATCCTCCGCCTCATCCTCAAATTCCACATCGGAATCCCGAATGACACGGAGCACCCCGCTCGCCAGGACACGCATCCCGGGAAAGAGACGGTCAATATGGGTGCGGATGACGTCCTCCAGCAGCACGAACCGGATGTCCGCGGTGCAGGAGGCTTTGCCCGACATGTCCCCCGGCAGGCGCATAAAGCGGTTGACCTGCTGTGGCAGTAAAATCAACGCATCCATCGGCTCATCCGGGCGCGCCTCATCCTTCAGGCGCAGCACAAGCGCCATGCCGAGATTGGGGATAAACGGCACAGGGTGAGACGGGTCCACCGCCAGCGGCGTCAGAATAGGGAAAATTTCTTTTTCAAAAACCGCGTCCAAATAAGCAATGTCAGCTTCGGACAGGTTTTCCGGTCGGTGAAGATGAATGCCACTCTGCGCCAGCTCGTGTCGCAACTTCCGCCAGACATCCTGCTGGGTCTCAAAAAGTCGGGAGGATTTACGTCGCACCTCCGCGAGTTGCTGCGCAGGCGTTTTACCGTCGACGGAAGGCGTCGTGAGCCCCTCCCGCACCTGCCCGACCAGCCCGGCAACACGGACGGAGAAAAATTCGTCCAGATTACTGGCGCTGATCGACAGAAAGCGCAAACGTTCCAGAAGTGGGTGACGACGATTCTCCGCTTCCTCGATCACGCGCTGATTGAAATCCAGCCATGACATTTCACGATTAATGAAGCGGGACGGGTGCGAAGAAATATCATGTTGCCCGTCGGAAGAACCCTGCATACATAACCCGATAAAATCAGACGCGCAGCCCGCGTCACCCGGCTTTGCGCGTGACAAAGTGGTCGTTTGTTCCCCCTGGATTTTTGACGCTCCCACCAGATTGGCTCCTTTACTCAGCGCCACTCTGCCTGTCGAGCCTGCATGACGCCCTTTAAGTCTGACATGTTACACGACCCAAAGTTGCGTTAGAAGCCTCTCATCTTACTTAAGCCTTTCCCAAACCTTCGCCTTCCCCCTGGACGGCCGTCACAAAACCGGGAGTTCCTCCCCATCAGCCTGGGAAAGCTCAGGCAGGGTTTCCGTGATAAAGGCCCGCGTCAATGCGCGTTTACTTTCCAGACTCGCCGTATCCAATCGCGCAACGCAGGCCATCAGGGCCGCATTCGTGCGCGGCAGGCGATGCACGAGCCACGAAGCGACATCCTGTGCGATGCAGATCTGACGCATGGCGAGCCATTGAATCACCAGTTTGACGCGCAGATCATCCTCGGCAGGCCGCACCTCAATCGCTGTCATCGCCCGAAGGCGGCTGCTCAGATCAGCAAGACCGGTGAGTAAGGTGGAAGGCGGGACGCGGGAAGCCAGAAGGAGGATGCGCCCCCCTTCCCGCGCGGCATTGATAAAGTGAAGCAGGGCGACAGGGTCAAAACCCTGTTCAAGCTGGTCAATCGCCCAGAGTTGGGAGTCATCAATCCGTGACGGGTCAATCATGCGGGCAGTGATGATTTTGCCATGACGCCGCCGCGCCCAATCATGCAATAAATGTGTTTTGCCGGTCGCCTCCGGGCCCCAGAGCAGGAGGCGACGCTCCGGCCAGCCCGTCTGGGCAAGCCATTTACGCGCAGCGGCGTTTGACGGCGCGCTGATGAAATTCGGCCATGGTGCGCCGCGATGTGCTTCCCACGAAAAAGCCATCTGAGCCGCCGGGTCAGCGGGGCGCTGACGAATTTTTTTTGCGTTTTCCATGCAATTTCAAGTCCAACGCTTCCCGAGCCGCGACGGCTTCGTTAAAAGGACGGGTTATATCCGACTTTCCGCGGCATATCGAGTGAGCCTGAACGCATGACCACCCCCCCAAACCCGACAAACATGCCCCCGCGCCGCATGACGGTACCGCCGCATCGAAAGGCGGGATCAGTTATGATGCTGCAGGCGTTAGCATAGAGGCAGGTGATGCCCTTGTCGATGCCATCAAGCCCGCCGCCGGGCAGACGCATCGCGCCGGCGTGCTGGGGGGACTGGGTGGGTTCGGCGCGTTGTTCGACCTCAAAGCCGCTGGATATCGTGACCCGGTGCTTGTGAGCTGCACCGATGGCGTCGGCACGAAGCTCATGCTGGCCATCGAGACGGGACGACACGACACGATTGGCATTGACCTTGTGGCCATGTGCGTCAATGACCTTATCGTGCAGGGGGCGCAACCTTTATTCTTCCTGGATTATTTCGCGACCGGCAAGCTTGCTGTCGCTGACGCGGCACATGTCGTGAAAGGTATTGCCGCGGCCTGCCGTCAGTCGGGATGCGCGCTCGTTGGGGGTGAAACGGCGGAAATGCCTGGCATGTATGCAGCCGGACATTATGACCTTGCCGGGTTCAGCGTCGGCGCGGCGGAACGCGACATGTTATTGCCGCGTGAGGTGAAACCCGGCGACACCCTCATCGCGCTGCCCTCAAGCGGTGTACATTCCAATGGTTTTTCCCTTGTGCGGCAGGTTGTCGCGCGGTCAGGGCTGGGCTGGCATGATCCTGCCCCCTTCGCGCCGTCGCTCAGCCTTGCCGAGGCGCTTCTGACACCGACAACGCTCTATGTGCGGGACGTCATGTCACTGCATGAAAAAGGCCTGCTCAATGCTTGCGCCCATATTACGGGTGGCGGCCTGCCCGGCAATCTGCCACGCATTCTGCCGAAAGGTCTGACCGCGGAAGTCACCGCCGGACGCTGGCCCGTTCCGCCCGTTTTCAACTGGTTGGCCGAAGTCGGGCCTGTCGCGCCGGAGGAGATGTTGAAAGTCTTCAATTGTGGGATCGGCATGGTGCTGGTGACATCCCGACCGGGCGATGTGCTCAGCGCCCTGCAGGAAGCCGGGACAGAAGCTTTTGAAATTGGCCGCATCATCGAGGGACAGGAAGGCTTCAATCTCAAGGGAGAGCTGGTTTTCGGATGAGGGCTAAACTTCCGATCGCCATTCTGATCAGTGGGCGCGGCAGTAATATGGAGGCGTTGCTGAATGCGTGTGACGCCCCCGATTACCCGGCTGAAGTCGTCGCTGTGCTCAGCAACAACCCGGATGCGGCGGGACTCGATATCGCGCGGGCGAAGGGCATCCCCGCACATGCCATTGATCATCGCCCTTTCCGCCAGGACCGTGAAAGCCATGAGCGCGCCATGGACAGAGCGTTGCGCGAGGCCGGCGCCCGGATTATCTGCCTCGCAGGCTATATGCGGGTGCTGACGCCATTTTTCGTTAAGGCATGGTCCGGGCGGATGCTCAACATCCATCCCAGCCTTCTGCCGAAATATCCCGGCCTGCATACCCACCAACGTGCTCTTGATAGCGGAGATACGACGCACGGCGCGACTGTACATCTCGTCACTTCCGGCGTCGATGAAGGGCCTGTCATCGCGCAGGCCCGTATCAATATCCGCCCCGATGACACGGCTGAGACATTGTCAGAGCGCCTTTTGCCGAAAGAGCACGCTTTATATCAGGACGCGCTGCGCCAGTTTATCACAGACCAGGCCTCAGTATTATAAACGCACCTGACATGGAGCCGTCATGCCGACGGGGTCGATCGGCATGACAGATCGCATTTCAGGGAAGGATTTCTGTTTCAGCGAAAAAGAAAGCAATTTCCTTGGCGGCATTCTCGACACTGTCGGACCCATGGACGGAATTCGCCTCAATGCTTTCCGCATAAAGTTTCCGCACCGTGCCTTCCGCAGCCTGCGCCGGATTGGTGGCGCCCATGACATCGCGATGATGCGCGACGGCATTATCACCCTCAAGCACCTGCACAACGACCGGGGCCTGAAGCATGGAATCAACCAGACTGCTAAAGAAAGGCCGCGCCGCATGGACGGCGTAGAAAGCCTGAGCCTGAGCCTGTGTCAGCTGAATGCGCTTCTGCGCCACGATGCGCAGACCTGCCGCCTCGAAGACAGCATTGATTTTGCCGGTCAGGTTGCGGCGCGTGGCATCCGGCTTGATGATGGACAATGTCCGCTGTTTGGCCATGAAAATCTCCAAATCAATTGTTAAAGGCAAAGAATGGTTTCCCCCTAGACCAATTCTGAGCAGACCGATAGCCTGTGCGCCCTGAAAATATCTCCGACCCTGAAGTGAAACCCCTTGAGTATCCTTTCCATCAACCAACTCACTTTGCGCATTGCTGGCCGGACACTTCTGGATCACGCCAGTCTTCAGCTGGATCCCGGGCGGAAAATCGGGTTGATCGGCCGGAATGGCGCCGGTAAATCCACCCTCCTGGCCGCTATCGCTGGCGATATCAGCCCGGATGGCGGGGACATCACCCTGGCGGCGCGCACGCGGCTCGGGCGCGTTCGGCAGCATTTGCCGGAGGGGAAAGGCGCGCTGATCGACATCGTCCTCGCCTCGGATACGGAGCGGGAGACGTTGATGGCGCAGGTGGCGGTGGAGGATGACCCGATCCGACTGGCCGATGCGCATGAGCGTCTTCTCGCCATACAGGCCCATGCAGCGCCGGCGCGCGCCGCGACGATCCTGGCCGGACTGGGCTTCGATGCCGCGGCGCAGCAACGCCCGATCGACGCTTTTTCCGGTGGGTGGCAGATGCGTGTGGCGCTGGCCTGCGCCCTCTTCCTTGATCCCGATCTGCTCCTTCTTGATGAACCCAGCAATCATCTCGATATTGAAGCGACAATGTGGTTGGAAGGCTGGCTCAAATCCTTCCGGGGCGCGGCGATTATCGTCAGTCATGATCGGGAATTGCTGGATCACGTCGTGGACGGGATCGCCCATCTGGAACAAAGAAAACTCAGCCTCACGCCCGGTGGTTACGCGCAATTCGTCCGCATTCGGATGGAGCAGACCCTCCAGCATAATCGAGAGGTGGCGCGGGTCGAGGCGCAAAAAGCCCAAATGCAGGCTTTCGTTGACCGTTTCCGCGCCAAGGCGACCAAGGCGCGCCAGGCCCAGTCGCGCCTCAAAGCGCTGGAGCGCCTTCCGGCCATGGAAGCCATTATTGAACCCGGCGCGACTTCCTTCACTTTCCCCGACCCGGGCGTTCTTCCGCCGCCACTTTTGACCATGACAGGGGCCAGCACCGGTTATGAGGGGCGCACCGTGCTACGTGACCTTTCCTTTCGGCTGGATGCAACCGACCGCATCGCGCTTCTCGGGCAGAATGGCCAGGGCAAATCAACCTTCATCAAGCTGATTGCGGGCGTTCTGGCCCCGTTTGACGGCACGTTTTTTCGTGCGCCCAAATTGCGCGTCGGCTATTACGCGCAGCATCAAAGCGATGACCTCATAGCGGAAGAAACCGCCGTGCAGCACCTTTTACGCACGGCCCCAAAAATGACGCAGGAGCAGGCGCGCGCCCAACTGGCCCGGTTCGGGCTGGACGCCCATCGTGCAGAAACCGAAGTGCGGAACCTGTCCGGTGGTGAGCGGGCGCGGCTTCTCCTTTCCCTTACCACGCATGACGCCCCGCATGTCCTCCTGCTGGATGAGCCGACGAACCATCTGGATATTGATGCACGTGAGGCGCTTGTGCGCGCGCTGAATGGTTTTGAGGGCGCGGTGATCCTCATTTCTCACGATACATGGCTGGTTGAGGCGGTGACGGATCTTTACTGGCTGGTTGAATCGGGGCATGTCACTTATTTCGATGGGACTCTGGATGATTACCGCGCCCGCCGCCAGACTGCTTCCGGCGCGGGGCAAGGCGGCAACGCCGCGCAGATCTTGGGCCATCAGGACAGGAAAGAGGGTCGCAAAGATCGCGCGGCCACGCGTCAGCAGCAGGCTCCTCTCAGAAAACGCCTGCAGGAGATTGAAAAATCCCTTTCCCAATGCAGCAAAAAAGCGGACGCCTATCGCCAGACAATGTCCGACCCGGTTTTTTATGAAAAAAGCACGTCGGCGGAGATCACACGCGTGAACAAGTCCGCGGCGGAAAATGAGGCTGCGATTGCGAGACTTGAGGAGGAATGGCTTTCCCTGAGCGAAAAAATCGAGCAGAACATTCTCTAGGAAGATGAGTCGAAGGGGCAGCTTGCGGTGAGGGCGCCCGAAGCGGGGCAGATATCGCATCCTGTATTGGATCACCTTCACATCATATACGGAACCTTCCCGGCGGGAAGCGCATTGGATTAACGACTTACGTTAAGATTGGACTTTCGCCCATCATGCCCCAGCTTAATGCTCCGAATTCCTCGACCGAGCTTTCCTTTATTTTCAGGCTTCTGCGCATATCGCTGATCCTCACGATTTCCATCGTCATGATCTGGCTTCTGGGCGATGTCCTTGTCGTCGTCTTTGCCGCGACCCTCATGGCTGTGATCCTGCACGGCCTCGCCGCCTACCTCAAAAGGCGGATTGGCCTTCCTTATAAACTGGCAGTCGCCCTTGTGGCCCTTTTTATTATCGCGGCCATCGCGTTTCTCTTTTATTCCAGCGGGCCGCAGATCAGCGACCAGTTTGTCAAGCTCAAGCAGGCTTTGATCACGCAATATGGGGCGTTTCGCGGTCAGGTCAAATCATCCAGCTGGGGCCAGTTCGCGCTCGCGCACCTTCCGCAAAGTCTCGGAGGGAGCGACGCGGGGGGCGGCCCTTCTTTCGGCGCGGGGCTGGCGAATTCCGTTACCGGTATTTTGACCAGTGCTTTCGGCGTGTTGGGCACGATGGCGGTTATTCTGATCTCCGGACTTTATTTCGCCCTGACGCCGCATGTCTATGTGGATGGTCTGCTGCGCCTTGTGCCGCCTGCGCAACGTCCCGCCATCAGGGGTTTGATGGTGACGGCCGGGCACACACTCTGGTCATGGACGATCGGGCAGGCGCTGGACATGCTGGTGGTGGGGATTGCCTCCGGTGTGGGGCTTTATCTGCTCGGTATCCCGCTGGCCACGGCGCTCGGCGTGGTGGCGGGACTGTGCAATTTCATCCCCTATATCGGGGCTATTCTTGGTGCAATCCCGGCTGTGCTGATCGCGCTTTCCGTTGGCACCCAATCCGGGCTTGAGGTGGTCGGGCTTTACTGCGTTATTCAGTTTCTCGAAGGCAATGTTCTGGCACCGCTTATCCAGCGTCACGCCGTGCATATGCCGCCTGCCATCGCCATATTGTCGCAGACAGTATTCGGCTCCATCCTTGGCGTGCCCGGACTGATCCTCGCCTCACCGGCAACCGCGGCGCTTCTGGCGGTGGGTGACCGGGCCACCGCCCCCCTGCCTGACGACATGCGCATGAAGCCAGGCGGCGTAAAGCCACCCGCCACCCAGTCACGCGTTAGCAAAACCGCGGTAAGAAAGTCACGTCAGCGACGCGGACGCTGACAGACTTATCGTGTCGCGGATAAGGGCGGGAAGTCCGCTCTCTGTCGGATGCGCAGTGAGGGTGATTATTGGCGTCGGGAATAATTTATCGCCGGGGCAAAGTGCGTCGGCTTCCGCGCGGCGTCTCAGATCAATGGGCGTTCATCTGGCGATTATCGAACCGCGCGAGGACTTCACGCAATGACGTCCATTGTTGATCGTCACAATAGCGGACGCGAAAAGATACTTTCGTGGAGAGGCGCACCGCGATCGTCCGGGCCCATTCAGGCCCTGCATTTTCACCCCAGATCTTGATCAGGAAAGGCTCGCCTCTGACCGGCACAGCCTGCATGACGAGGTCACTGGCAGAAGATGGGGGGCTGGTCATTGGCACCCAACCCCGGCGATTCTGCCTCAGCCAGTTATTCAGGCCGGTAATCTGATCCTGCGTCAAGTCCTGTTGCTTCTGGTCCGGCCCCTCCTCGATCATCGCCGTTGCAATGATCGGTATGTGAACGGGTTTAAGAACCGGGACGGCAAATGACCAGATAATTGCCGTCGTCGTCAGGACAAGCACGAGGAAACAAATGACAAGTATCGTTTCCTTACGCATCAAGTCTTCCTCTCTTTTGACCACTCCAATGTCGTGTCGATGATATAGCGCACTTCATCATCGGTTAGTTCAGGATGGAGAGGCAAAGAGAGGATGATTTCGCCCAACTTCTCGGATACGGGCAGGGTGATGTCGTTACTGTGGTAACCCGCATAAGCAGGTTGCCGGTGAAGCGGCTTGGGGTAATAGACGACACTCGGGATGCCGTGCGATTTCAGCCACTCCTGAAGGGAATCCCGCAATGACTTCGTCGGCAGAAGAACGCTGTAAATCGCCCACGCGCTGAGCGCACCGGCAACGCGTTGCGGTGTCTGAATGATTTCAGGCAGACCCGCATCATAAGCCCGCGCGATCGTCTCCCGCCGCGCCAGTTCCGCATCGAAAGCATCGAGCTTGGCGAGCAGCACAGCCGCCTGAAGCGTATCCAGCCGGGCATTAAGGCCGATGCGCTGGACGTCGTAACGATTCTGCCCCTCACCATGGGAGCGCAGGGAGCGGTAAAGCGCCGCCAACCCGTCATCATCCGTCAGAATGGCGCCGCCATCACCATAACCGCCTAACGGCTTTGACGGGAAAAATGAGAGTGTCGTGGCGCGCGCCTCACGCCCGAGTTTCCGACCCTTATAGCTGCCGCCAAAAGCCTGCGCACAATCATCGACGAGTGTCAGCTCATGTCTGTCGGCGATGATTTTCAGCTCATCCCACGGGGCTGGCTGGCCAAATAAGTCAACGCCGATTATGGCCCGGGGCCGCCATTGCCCTTCCCGCAAAATGGCGGCGATCCGCGCTTCAAGATGTGAGGGGTCAATCTGGAATGTCCGCGCATCGACATCCACAAAAACGGGAATTGCGCCGAGGAGGAGAACAATCTCCGCCGTTGCGGTATAAGTAAAAGCCGGGAGGAAAACGGCGTCGCCCGGCCCGACGCCTTCACCCATCAGCACAGCCAGAAGCGCATCTGTCCCCGAGGAGACGCCAATGGCATGGCGGGCGCCGGCATAAGCAGCGAGGCGTTCCTCCAGCTCATTCACTTCAGGGCCGAGGACAAATTTGCAGTGTTCCATCACCGCGTCAACGCGTCGCGTCAGCGCCTCACCAAGTCGCGCTCTTTGACGGGGAAGGTCAAGGAAAGCAATCTCTTTGCGTGGTGTCATTGTCGGGTCCTTGTGGGAGGGGGTGTCGCAATGATGATGCTGATATCATCTTGCGACCCAGGCGTCTCCACTCGGATTATGCACAAATTCCGGAACAAGCTTCTGTAGAAATGTCATCGCCTCTTGTTGCGCATTGTCGTGACAGAGCTGTTCAAGCCTGTCGAGAACGGCGCAGACATCGCCCAGGTCAGCAACACGCGGCGTCGCGATCAGCAATCCGGGCATATCGGTGATGTGAGATGTTTCGCCGACATGGAATAATTCTTCGTAGAGTTTTTCCCCCGGGCGCAGGCCGGTATATTGGATGGCGATGTCCCGATCCGGCTTCAGGCCGGCCAGTTTGATCATCTGTCGCGCCAATTCCTGGATTTTAACGGGCTCACCCATATCGAGCACGAAAATCCCGCCTTTATTGAGACGTCGATCCGTCTCATCGCGCCGCTTCCGGGCCTCCGTCCCGCGAACACTGGCCTGCAGAACAAGGGAGACAGCCTCGGAAATTGTCATGAAGAAGCGCGTCACGTCAGGATGGGTGACGGTCAGAGGGCCGCCCTGACGTAATTGCCGCGTGAAGAGCGGCACCACGGAACCTGTTGATCCGAGCACATTTCCGAAACGAACCGTGACGCAGCGAAAGGCGCTTGATTCCGGCGCGGCGCGGCGCGCGAGGTCAATGGCCTGACAGTAAATCTCCGCGCAGCGTTTTGTGGCGCCCATGACGCCGGTCGGATTAACCGCCTTGTCGCTTGAAATCAGCACGAGCGCCTGCGTGCCATGCGCCTGCGCGGCGTCGACGACGATACGCGTGCCGATTACATTGGTGAGGATGCCTTCACAGGGATTTTCCTCAACGATTGGCACATGCTTCAGCGCCGCCGCATGAAACACGATATCCGGCTGATATTGCTGGAAAATCGCCGTCATGCGATAGCGATCCCGAACATCGCCGACGAGGACGCGACATGGCACATCCCTGAAGTGATCACTGAGTTCTAAATTAATGCGCCACAAGGCGAATTCATTATTATCAACGAGTAGAAGGCAGGACGGTGCAAATCCCGCGACCTGCCGCACGAGTTCCCCCCGATCGAACCACCCGCCCCCGTCACCATGACGACGCGCCCCCGCATGAGGCGCTCCATACCTCCAATATCAAGCGAAACAGGGGCGCGGTTGAGAAGGTCCTCGAGGGCGATGGGCCGGAGTTCAATCGTATCTGCCGGAGTCAGGCGCATCAGGGAGGGTGCGCGCTGCACCGGCACGCCATGCGCCTGCGCCGCGTCAAGCAGGGCGGAAACGAGGGCACCACGCCAATCCGGGTCAGCGATGATGATATGTTCGGGCAGGCGGTCCTGCCGCGCGAGCCTGTCAAGCAAGGCGGGCACATCATCCACGATGCCGAGAATGGGCGTGTCATGAAGGCGCCTGCCGATCTGATCCGCGGCGCGGGTGACGATGCCGATCATATCGTAGCGCGCCGCCGGGTGCCGGGAGACGGCACGGATGAAGAGGTCGCAGCTTGTATCCGACCCGATGAGGAGCGCACGGGATGAGGCACCGCGCCCGCGTTGCCGGAATCCATGCACCGCCCGTGCCATCAGGCGCCCACCCCCTAACCCGACGAGGAGGACAAGCGCGTAAATGATCGGGAACGTCACGGAAGGGAGGCGGTAACCCAGCACGATGACAGCGATGGAAAACAAAGCGGCCCCACCGAGGGAGGCAATCGCGATATTCCGGAGATCCGTTATGCCGGAGAAGCGCCAATATTGTTGCGGTACGCGCAGTGGCAGCCCGCTGAGCAATAAGGCGACCGCGCCGCCCGCGACAGCCCATAAAGGGTGCAGAATGCCCGACCGCGGGGCCGCAAGATAGACGGCAATCGGTGCGGCAAGCCCGGATATGAGCGCATCCAGAAGAATATTGACGGCGATACGCTGCGCTCGAAATCGATGCGCGTTTCCCTCAGAAACCGACCTCTTGGCTTGGTGATTTTGTTGCGCGTCTTCCACCCGGACTTTATAGCCTTACCTTTGACGTCGTTGTCTGACGCCTGTCATCGGGCGACGCTCGCCTCCCTTGCTGAAGAAACGGGCAATGCGATGCACCCTTTTTTGATCCTGACCCTTCTAGGTGTTACCGTCTGCACGGTGGTGACGCAATACATGATTCGCGTCGGCATCATGGATGTCCCCGGTAACCGAAGCGCGCATGCAAGGCCCGTTCCGAAAGGTGGCGGCGTCGCCATGATGATGAGCCTGCTGGCAGGCGCGGTTTATATCGTGATTTTTCATCCCTTTCCGGCCACGGAATATCTGAAAACGGGAATCGTGCTGGCGGCGGCACTCGGCCTTGCCTGGTTTTCCTGGCGCGATGATGTGCATCAATATCCGCCCAGCATGAAGTTACGTGCGCAACTGATCGCGTCCGTCATCGTCACGATCTGCGCTTTATGGGGGCTTCCCTTGACGCTTCTGACCGGCCTGAAAATCATTGGCGGGGTGGGTTTCGTCATATACGTGACAAATGCGCTAAATTTCATGGATGGGATCAATGGCCTCGCCGTGGGAACAATCGCCTGCTGCGGCCTGATTTTGACGCCCCTGCTGCTCGTCTCCGCGCAGAATTCTGAGAGTGCCCTTTTCTTTTCACTCGGTATCGCGGCGCTGACGTTCCTGTACTTCAATTATCCCAAAGCGCGGATCTTCATGAGTGATGTCGGCAGTCAGCCTTGCGGCCTCCTGCTGGGCTGGGGAGCGCTCCTCTTCATGCGTAACGGAACATGGTCGCTTCTCGTGCCGCTGATGTTGATGGGCATCCTCTTTGACGTCACTTTCACCCTCATCCGACGGACTCTTAAAGGCGAAAATCTGATGCAGGCCCATTGCGGCCATCTTTATCAAATTGCCGGTCGCGCCGGGATGTCTAAGCCCCTGATCACGCTGGTACATTGGTTGTTCATTTTCTGGGGTGGCCTTGTCGGGCTCACTTTTATCGGATTCAAGGCGCAGATTATCCTGGCATTGGTCCCGCAATTTATCTGGGCGGGCTATGTGATCCTAAGAGCGCGGGGTCATCATCTGGCCCTGTGAGGCTGATAGCCGCTTTCCTCAAAGTGCAGGGCCGGGCCATAACCCGGTCCCGGCCCGCACACTTATCGAGAACATATCGGGCGCGTATCAGCCTGTGGCGCGTTGCAGCGGGATAACAGAGACGCCATCCCGGGACCGCGTTTTTTTCCGCCGCGCCTCGGGCTCGGAAACATCATTCATGACGGCGCGCAACTCACGGAGATAGGCGGAACCTTTGAGTGTTCTCTGCACGAGCACGGAGCGCCGGTCCAGCGGGTCCACCTTGCGGCGGGCCAGGTCAAGCTCCGCCAGCCGGTCAAGCGCGCGCGTGATGGCCGGTTTGGAGACATTCAATTCATGCGCGAGACCCCGCACCGTGTGCCCCCTTCCCGAAGATAGCAGATCAGAAACACGCTGAGCTGGCGTGCAGACAGATCGGGTCCATCCTTGCGGACGAGCGTCACAAGCGTGTCCCTCAGGAGGTGCAGTTTGTTGTCGTTAATCGGATGAGCCAAGTTCCACTCCCCTGCTCTCGGTTACGGTGCGAAGCCCATAATGGCCCGCGCGCATCTTGGAGATACGGTGGCCATTAAAAGCATTTTCAGTGATGCCGTCACTTCCCAGTCACGACACCGTCAAGCGCTGGGGAAGGCTTTTGCAGAGTCTATCCGAGCGCAACATCATAACTATATCGGAATGTTTTTAGCCCGAACAGGGTTGCGGGAGCCTGTCCCGCCCGCTCCGCCGCAGCAATGACGCGTGATCGCGTGATAAAGAGCGCGTAAACCACGCGTTTCGCCGCCTGCAGGATGGCCGGGACGGGCACTGTCATTCCACGCATAACTGTCAATATGCGCCCATTTTACGGGGGTTTTGATGAATTTCTCAAGGAAGAGCGCCGCCGTCACCGCACCGGCCATCGGGATGGAAGCCGCGTTGGAACAGTCTGCAATTTCCGATGACAGCCATGCATCATACTCATGCCAGAGAGGGAGACGCCACATCGGATCCCCATATTCACGCCCCGCCTCCAGCAATGCGTCGCAGAAAGGATCATCATTGCCAAATAACGCCGGCAGGTCCGGCCCCAAAGCGACACGAGCGGCGCCGGTCAGTGTCGCCGCATCAATGAGGTAATCGGGCGATGATTCGCTGGCCTCTGTCAGCAGATCGCTCAAGACGAGTCGACCTTCCGCATCCGTATTATCAACTTCTACGAGCAGACCGGCGCGAGTCCTGAGGACATCACCGGGCCGCATGGCGGTTCCGGACACGCTGTTCTCAACGCAACCCAACCGTAATTCGATGCGCAGGGGCACCGCCTTTCGGATGAGCAATGTCATGAGGGCCAGCATGAGGGCGGCACCACCCATATCTTTTTTCATGCGCCGCATGGCGCTCGACGGTTTAATGTCCAACCCGCCTGAATCGAAGCAAACCCCTTTCCCGACCAATGAAACTAAAGGAGTCTGCGCGGTGGCCTCCGGGTGAGCCCATCGGGCCACCACCACGCGGGGCGCGCGGCTGGCGCCCGCACCGACAGCCGCCAGGCACGGATAATTCTCCGTCAGATCATCGCCATCCATAATGGTGACGTGGGCATTGAGCGGTTGCAACGCGGCACGGGCCGCCGCCGCGAGTTCCGTAGGACCGAGGAGATTTGCGGGCGCGTTAATAAGATCCCGCCCGAGCCAGATTGACTCCGCGAGGGGAAGACAGGTTTTGAGGGCGTCATCCAGCACGATGCGCGGCGCGCGGGACGGGTCATTCGGGCGGAGGGAAGCTTTGTAAGCCCCCATGCAAAAACCGATAAATGCATTTCCGAGCACGTCCTGGCGCGCCGCTTCGGGAAAGGCGCTGGCATCAAGGCGCCACGCGCCCGGCGGCAATCCATGTGCGAGCGCCCCGAACATACCGGCGCCGGGACCCATTTTCGCCGGACAGAGAAATACGGCGCGCGCCACACCGTCTTCAGCCGGGATCAGAACAATATGGTCATGGCGTTGCCCTTGACGCTGCGCTTCCAGATAAGGCCAGTGACGACCCAGAATATCTGCCGGATCACACCCCGGCGGTATCAGGGAAATGATTCGCGCCGCTTCCTCCGGCGATGCGATGCAGAGACTGAGATCATGGCGCATTGATGTCGCCTTCCATATTTTGAGAGTGACAGAATATCGAACAGGTGCGTGGCGTACCGCATCACCTGAATCAAGAGGCACCCGCATCATCTCGCTACGCGCGAAGTAAAATCTTCGAAGGATGGCACGCGCTATCACTGGGGACCGTCATCACTCTGATCTTGGAGCAAGATGAAGTTGAGGGACCATAAGTTAGGGGAGAGTGACGATACGCTTAAATATTGACTAACCCGCTTTCAGGATTTGAAATTAGTTAATTAAACAAAGTCCGAATTTTTCTTGTAATAACTTGGACGCGATGTGACGATTAGTACCGGTTTAATATCATAATGAAGTTTTTAAATTTCATGATTTGAATAAATTGATATAATTGTTTCGTTGAGTTTAATAACATAACCAATAAGTTGGAAACTCAACATAATTGAAACAATAAAAATAAAGAGGCACCAATGACCAAGATTCTCGGAGGCTGGAGTCAATCTCTTACTTTAAATCCGTTCGATGAATTCGACACGATGATGTACGGAATGGTGACCAACTTAGACGGGTTGACGACCGGCACGGCCGCCTACCCCGGATGGAGTCCGGAGAGGGAACCGAAACCCTCGGCAAGCCCAACCTTTAACGGCAAGACACTTTGGTCATACGGTGGAGGCCTTTGCTCACCAGAGCAAAAGCCGGCAAATGCGGAAGATGTCTCACGCATCGTTGCCGCGACAATCAATAAAAACTGGGACGGCGTAGACTTCGATGATGAGTGCAACATGAATATCCCGCTCATCATTGAAGCCATGAGGCAACTCAAGCAGAATAATAAGGAAACAAGTTACGGATTCCCGGCTGGCTGGTGGTATAATCATCCGGAAACGAGTGGTGGAAAGAAGATCAGTGAAACGGTTCAGGCTTTCGCCGCGTCCGGCCAATGTGACCGCCTTGTCCATTATTGTTATGCGAATGCGATGTGGGATGAATCTCTCATTCGAGACAATGTCAGACAATCTCTGCAAAGAAGCATTTCCAATGGAATGGAGAAAAGTCGCATTATTCTCGCCCTGACAACAAATGGCCTGACAGACTGGAATCTAAATTATTTTATTGATCAGATTATTGACCTCGATGTTGGTGGGCTGTTCATTTGGCGTTACGATGAAATCTCGCGAGATCATCTCAAAATGATCAAACAGAGATTGGGCAAATAATGTATCTCGTTGATTATCTCGCCATGAGATAACGGGTGCTCAGTTAGCAGCCAGTCTCCGGTCAGACCGGGACTGGCTGCGCTTTTAAGAGCGCCATCTCTTTATCAGCCTGCCTTTGAAGGAAGTTTTGCGGGGGAAAGTTGAATTTACGGCTCGACCAACCTCGGCACCAGGCTTCTGAACTGTCCTATCGCGTCCGTTTCCCGGAAAGGTCGCGATGCGCCCATGGGCGCGTTGGAGAAGCTTTCTCCATCCCTCTAAAAAGGCTAAACCCCAATCCACCGCACCAGATTTGTCGATCATAGAGCGCGACAAGGTCCAAACTTGAAGATGAAACTCAATACGGAAACGCGCATCGCGCTGTTCCCTTTCGAAAACATCTTCCATTTTTTAAGACAAAATTTTAGAGAAAATTGATATAATCGAAGCGCTTAAAAAAGCTCCTTCAACAACGCGCCAATCGAACTTCGGTAATCGATTGAGCGACAATAAAAATAACAAAAGAGGTGCAAATGAGTAAGCTTCTCGGTGGTTGGAGCATGTCTCTGACCCGCGATCCGCTCAATGAATTCGATTACATGATGTACGGTATGGTGACGAACCTGGATGGACTCACGACGGGCACAGCCAGTCGTCCGGGTTGGAGCCCTGAGAAATCGGCAAAACCGCAAGGTGCCCCCGGATTTAAGGGGCAGACTTTGTGGGTTTATGGTGGCGGTGGTTGTTCCCCGCAGGAAAAACCTTCCGATATCAAGGATGTTGACCGCATTGTGGCCGCAACGCTTGATAAAAACTGGGATGGCGTTGATTTTGATGATGAGTGCAACATGAATATGTGCCTCGTCATCGAAACGATGAAGCGACTGAAAGAACATAAAAAAGAAACCAGTTTCGGCTTTATTGCGGGATATAGTTACAACCATCCCAATACGACCAGCGGTAAAAAGCTGAATCAGAAAGTTGCCTCTATCATCGCATCAGGCCAGTGCAACCGCCTCATCCACTATTGTTACGCGGCCGCGATGTGGAACAAGGATGACATCCTCGGCAATGTTCGGCAGGCGCTGGAGCGGAGCCTCGCTTTCGGGATTGAAAAGGAGAAAGTCATCCTGGCGCTGACATCGAGAGGCCTGACTGACTGGAATCTGAATTATTTTCTGGATCAGGTCATTGATCTCAACATTGGGGGTCTGTTCATCTGGCGGTACGATCAACTCTCGGCAGATCATCTTCAGATTATCCGTAATCGATTGGGTAAATGAACCCTTCGAACGGTAGGATGTCCGCCGGTCTTCGGGGTAAATAAGGCAGCCAGCTTGTCGCAATGACCGGGCTGGCTGCCCTTCCGGCGCCGCGATGCGGTATGAGCCGTCAGATTTCGGGGTTGATATTGCCGCAGCAAGAGGCAATTGCGATGGCGCGTTCATTAAATCGATTGAAACAGGCGCTGCGACGGCCGTGCTGTTAAAAAGATGATGATAAAACATCTCCAAATTGCTAATTCTGCGCCAATCACGCTCCTTTAACCGGCCAGTGACGTCGTCTTGTATCGGAAAATAAAAGCGCCCGCTTTGATTCAACATCGCGCAGCTTTTCAGGCGCATTCGAGCGACCTCAATCTGCCATATTATTCCTCTTTCTTCCTGAATGCGTTAGAAAGAGGGTTATCGTGATGCTTCGATCATGTCTCTTCAATTGCAGCACCGCCAGGTGACGCGCGAAGCGGACGGAATTCGTAACGTCACGGACGACAAAACCTGACTCGGCGCACATGTCTCTCAACTGGCTTCCTGCGCTCAGTTTGCCAAGGGATGTTCGCTTTTGCGCGGCTCAAGCCCCCCGAACGCGGCCTGACCGCCCTCCTCGGACCTACGAATACCGGTAAAACCTGGTTCGCGCTGGAGCGCCTCATGGCTCATCCCGATGGAATGATCGGGTTCCCGCTGCGCCTGCTCGCGCGCGAAAATTACGAGAAGCTCGTGGCGGCAAAAGGGGTCGCGCACGTTGCGCTGGTAACGGGAGAGGAGAAAATCATCCCTCGCCAGGCACGCTGGTTCTCCTGCACCGTTGAGGCCATGCCGCGTGAACGCAGGATGAGCTTCGTCGCGATTGATGAGATCCAACTTTGTGCTGATCCAGAGCGCGGACATGTTTTCACCGATCGGCTCCTGAATTGCCGCGGCACGACGGAAACTTTGTTGCTCGGCGCCGACACAATACGGCCCATTCTCAAAACGCTTTTCCCCGAAATCAAAATCGAAATGAGGCCACGCCTCTCTTCTTTGAGCCATATCGGGCACTTATCCCTGACCAAATTGCCGCCACGATCCGCCATCGTCGCTTTCTCCGTGCCTGAGGTTTACGCCATTGCGGATCTGTTGCGCCGTCGCCGGGGTGGCTGCGCCATTGTCATGGGGCAGCTTTCTCCGCAGACGCGCAACGCACAGGTGGCGTTGTTTCAGAATCGCGAAGTTGATTATCTTGTCGCAACAGACGCTATCGGCATGGGCCTCAATATGGATGTTGATCATGTGGCTCTGGCCGCACGGCAAAAATTTGACGGGGCGCATTTCCGCAACTTGTCGCCGCATGAGCTGGCCCAGATCTTCGGGCGTGCGGGGCGCGGCCTCAAGGATGGGACGTTCGGTACGACGGAGAGCGCGCCCTCTCTCGCACCGGATCTCGTCCAGCAAATCGAAAACCATCATTTTGCGCCGCTGAAACACATTGTCTGGCGCAATGACGCGCTTGATTTCACCTCTATCGCCAGCTTGAAGCATTCTCTGGCGCGCCTTTCACCGCATGGCGTCATGCGCCGCGGGCGTGAGGCCAGTGACGTCACCACGCTCCATGCGCTGACGCAATCACCATCCGTACTGTCATGGGCCACGACACGCGTGCAGGTGCGACGTCTTTGGGAAGTCTGTCAGATCCCCGATTTCAACCGACTTGGAGACATGTCGCACGCCCGGATATGTGAACAGCTTTTCCTCTCCCTCTCCAAGGAGGGGCGAGTCCCGCATGACTGGTTCGCAAAGCAGATCAAGCGCCTTGATAATATAGAGGGGGATATTGATGCTTTGATGCATCGCCTGACAGCCATACGGCTTTGCGCCTACGTCGCAACGAAACGCGACTGGTATCCCCATAACGAACCATGGGAAAAAGTGACGCGCGCGGTCGAAACGGCCCTTTCAGACGCTCTGCATGACAAACTCAGGGCGAAATATATCGACCGCATAGCCGCGACCTTCTCACGTCATTTACGGGACTCATCGTCGGGTCGCGCGCTTTCATCCATCACTGCCGGCAGGAACCTCGTCATAGAGGGTCATCAAGTGGGTCAACTTCACGGGTTCGGCTTCACGCTGGATGCGAACCTGACCCATGAAGCGCGCCATCTGGCTCAAAAGGCAGGACGCCGCGCCGTGATGCGCCATCTACCGACACGGGTGCAGGAAATTGAAAATTCCGAAGATGCAGCATTTTTGATCAATGTCTCTGCAGCCACGCTTCATTGGCGTGGTGAGATCATCGCCCGCCTCGCCCGAGGCAGCGCGCTTCTCAAGCCGGAGATCCGACTTATTTCCGGCGAGCTTGAGGAGCAGATTTTGAAAGAGCGTATTTTATCGCGTCTGAAACGCTCCCTTCACGCTCATCTTCGGCATCATCTCGCGCCGCTTTATCATATGGTGGAGGCCCTTGCCCCCTTCCCGGAAAAGCGGGCCTTGGCGCATCTGCTTGAAGAACATGCCGGAATCATCCCCACCAGCGCGCTTTCACATGGACTGGCGACAGCCCTGCGACGTGACCAGCCTGTGAAGGGCCTGGTGGCCGGCACGCGCGCGCTCTTCCTGCGGGATATGCTGCGCCCGAAGGCGGCGTCTCTGCGCTATATGCTGGTGGCGCTGCATCATGGATGGGACCTGCAAGGGTGGGATTACCAGCGCGTCTCCGTGCGGAGGGCTGAAGGTGCTGTTGCACAAGGTGTGGAGGTTGGATTTCTGCCCTCCGGGACCGTTCTTATAAGGATCGACATCGCAGAGAAGTGGATCGCGCGCCTGACTCGCGCAACCCGCGTGAAGGACGCTGCCCTTCCCGTCGGAATGGTCGAGGCGCTCGGCGTGAAGAGCAGCGATATTCCCGCCATCCTCAAATCATGGCGCTTTGCTTTCCGTAATGGGCACGCGCTGGCACCCGATCACTACGGTCCACCATCGCCCTTGATTTTACGCCGACGCCGCGCGATGAAGCCACTTCGAGGAAGGGCCCGGCCGCAACATATCGAGGATGGTGACCCAACGGGACCATTCGCAGCTTTACGTCATTGGCGAAAAACATGACGGGTCGGGGCGCATCAGCGCTTCGCCATGATCCGGTGATGCTGACGAAAGGTTAATTCACGATGGAAGACTGTGATTCGGTCAGATTACCGGATCCGTCACGGCGTGCGGTCATAATACCGACTGTCTTCAGACGCCGTGAAATGGCTTTTTATCGCGCTTTCAAGCCGGAAGGCTGGTGTCGACATGGCGGCGGGAATGCCACATGTTTTGCTGTAAAACGGTAAAATGACCGGATCAGCTCTTGCATATCGGTCATTGAAGCGATTATTTGCCTGATGGAAAATCACATTTACCGCCCGATTGCGACGTTCAAACGTCGCTATCGCCTCAAGGCGATCTGCTCGGCTCATTGATCGGAGAAGTTTATGGCCTATGTGGTCACTGAAAACTGCATTCGCTGCAAATATACGGATTGCGTTGAAGTCTGTCCCGTGGATTGCTTTTACGCGGGCGAGAATTTTCTCGTCATCAATCCCGATGAATGTATCGATTGCGGCGTCTGTGAGCCCGAATGCCCTGCCGAGGCGATTGTCCCTGATAGTGATGGCAATGCGGCGGCCTGGCTTGAGATCAATACCAAGTATGCCGCACTCTGGCCCAATATGACGCGTAAAATCGCGCCCATGCCGGATGCGGATGAGTGGAACAATAAACTGGGCAAGGCCGACATGCTCTCGCCCGAGCCGCATAAAGACTGAGTTTCCTTTCCGGACTCCTTCGAAGGCCCGCTGATATCGGCTGTTTTTCGGCCTTGTCAGCGGGCTTTGTTTTTACGTGACATCGGGCGCGCATCAAAGTGTCGGGAGGGTGCGACATGCCTGCCGCGCCCACCACGCTGAAACGCTCTCGAAATGCGGTGCGACGTTAACTGCGAAAAAAGCCGCCAAGGCAAAAAAAAGCCGACGGCGTGAACCGTCGGCTTTGATTTTTCACAGCATGAGAACATGCTGCAAATCTCGGTCGGTTACCGCGACATCATGTTAACAGCAACGTCATGCATGATGAAGATCGTCCCACCGATAAAGAAGATCAGGCACATGATCGCGAAAAGAAACGAGACCGTGTTCCATGCCTGGCTTGAGCTGCCATTCATGTGCAGGAAAAACACCACATGGACGAAAACCTGAATGGCGGCGAGCGCGGCGATGATCGCTACCGTCGCGACGGGCGATAATTGGTGCATCATGACCGCAGCGAAAGCCGCAACGGTCAGGATGGCGGCGAGGATAAAGCCCACGATGTAAGAGGCAAAAGTACCGTGAGACTCACCTTCCGCCGTTTGGATATGTGCATTGCTCATCAGACTACACTCATCAGATAGACAAAGGTGAATACGCAGATCCAGACAATGTCGAGAAAGTGCCAGAAGAGACTCAGGCACTGAAGCTTGCCAAGATAACGTGTCGTGAAGGCCTGCGCGCTGAAAGACTGAACGATCATCACGATGATCCAGATCAGACCGACAGTCACATGCAGGCCATGGGTCGCCACAAGCGTGAAGAATGCGGAGAGGAACGCGCTGCGGTCAGGACCCGCGCCATTCGCAATCAGCTCCATGAACTCACGCACTTCCAGGAAAATAAACCCGGCACCCAGAAGAGCCGTGACAATAAGCCAGGAAACCAGCCCGGCACGGTTTTTGGCGTGCGCACACAGGGCGCCGAACCCGAAGGTGATGGAGCTAAGCAGGAGGAGAGCCGTCTCGATCCCTACACCGGTCAGATCGAAAAGCTCATGCCCGGTAGGTCCCCCGGCAAAAGCGTTCCGCATGACCGCGAATGAGGCGAAGAGCGTGCCGAACAGCACGCAATCCGTCATGATGTAGATCCAGAACCCGAAGACAACAGGCGAGCTGTGGCCTTCGTGCTCATGCGCCGCGTGGTGCGGCGAAGCTATTTCAGATGACATGATTTAACTCTCCCCGTGAGCTGCTGTGAGCGAGCGGGTATATGCTTCCTGATCACGTTCAATTTCGCTGACAGGGACATAGTAATCCACATCGGTCTGGAAGCTGCGAACGATCACTGTGACAATGATGGCGAGCAGACTGACGGCAACCAGCCAGAAGATGCTCCAGACAAAGGCGAAGCCAAAGATCGCTGCAAATACACCGATAACGAAGCCGGAAGCCGTATTTTTCGGCATATGGATCGGGACGATGGGTTTGAGCTCAATGCTGCGACGGCCGCTCTGCTTCTCAGCATGGTAGGTGTCGATGCCGTAAATTTCCGGCTCAACCGCGAAGTTATAGGCAGGCGGCGGAGATGAGACGGACCACTCAAGCGTACGTCCACCCCATGGGTCACCCGTATAATCGATGTTCTCCGGCTTATTGCGGTCACGTATGGAGACGTAAATCTGCACAAGCTGGGAAACAACGCCACAGGCGATCAGGGCCACACCGAAAGCGGCGATCAGCATCTGAACATGCCAGTCAGGATTGTCATAATGGTTCAGACGGCGCGTCATCCCCTCGAAGCCTGCAATATAAAGCGGCACGAAGGCGAAGAAGAACCCGAAGAACCAGAACCAGAATGCAGCCTTGCCCCAGCTGGCATTCAGTTTGAAACCGAATACTTTCGGGAACCAGAAATTCATTCCGGCAACATAGCCGAAATAAACACCGCCAATGATCACGTTATGAAAATGCGCAACCAGGAAGAGCGAGTTATGCAGGATGAAATCCGCCGCCGGCATGGCGAGCATGACACCCGTCATACCACCGATTGAGAAGACGACGACAAAGCCCAGCACCCAATACATGGTGACATCGAAATGGACGCGCCCCTTATACATGGTGAACATCCAGTTAAAGATCTTCACACCCGTTGGCACGGCAATGATCATCGTTGCCACGCCGAAGAAGGCGTTGACATTCGGCCCCGCACCCATCGTGAAGAAGTGATGCACCCACACAATGAGGGACAGGAAGCCAATCGCAACTGTGGCCCAGACCATCACACGATAACCGAAGAGCGGCTTGCGCGAGAAGGTCGAAACGATTTCAGAATAAATACCGAATGCGGGCAGAACGAGGATGTAAACCTCAGGATGGCCCCAGGTCCAGATCAGGCTGACATAGAGCTGCGCACTGCCGCCCCCGTCATTGGTGAAGAAATGCATGCCGAGATAGCGGTCGAGCGTGAGCTCGGCAATCGCAACGGTCAGCACGGGGAAGGTCGCAAGCACGAGGATCATCGTGACCAGCACCGTCCAGGTGAAGACAGGCATCTGCATCATGCCCATGCCCGGCGCACGCATTTTAAGGATGGTGGTGAAGAAATTCACACCCGTCATCAAAGTGGCCACGCCGGATATCTGGATCGCCCAGATATAATAATCCACACCAACCCCGGGGCTAAACTGCGCCTCGGAGAGCGGGGGATAGATCACCCAGCCACATTGCGCAAACTCACCGATAAACAATGAGATGTTGATCAGCACCGCACTGATGGTCGTCAGCCAGAAACTGAGCGAGTTGAGGAACGGGAAAGCCACGTCGCGCGCGCCAATCTGCAGCGGAACGATGATATTGACCAGCCCCACCATGAAGGCCATCGCCATGAAAAAAATCATGATCGTGCCGTGCGCGGTGAAAATCTGGTCATAATGATGTGGCGGGAGGTAACCCGGATTGCCCTTATAAGCCAGGGCGAGCTGGGAGCGCATCATCACCGCATCCGCAAAACCGCGGAACAGCATGACGAGGGCCAGGACGATATACATCACGCCCAGACGTTTATGGTCGACCGAGGTCAGCCATTCACGCCAGAGATACCCCCATTTGCCGAACCAGGTAATCAGACCCAGCACCAGCGCGCCGACGATCACAACGCCCGCGAACGTGCCCACCAGAATGGGCACGTCCAGGGGTATTGCTGATAAGCTTAATTTTCCTAACATAGCCCTTATTCCTTCATCTGCGCTTCAGACGGTGCGGGCTGCATGTGCATCATCTGACCTGTCGATTTATTCATGACCAAACCGTTATTATATTTGGCCACGATGCCATCGAAGAGGCTTGGCTGCACACGCCCGTAATAAGTGACCGGCGCAGCCTGCTGCGGTGCGGCCACATCCGGGTAAGTGCTGCTGTCCAGCGCGTTGGGAGACTGCTTGACCTTCTCGACCCAGGCGTCGAAGTCACCGTCATTCATGGCGAGAGCGCGGAAACGCATATCCGAGAAGCCCGCGCCCGTATAATTGGAGGCCTGCCCGAGATAATCCCCCGGCGCATCGGCCAGAAGATGAAGCTGCGTCTGCATGCCCGCCATGGCGTAAACCTGCGACCCCAGTCTCGGGATAAAGAATGACGTCATCACGGCATCCGATGTGATCAGGAAGTTGATCGGCCGATCCACCGGAATGGCAAGCTGATTAATGGCTGCAACGCCTTGATCAGGGTAAATGAAGAGCCACTTCCAGTCGAGCGCGACGACTTCAACATTAAGCGGTTTGCGTGAGGGATCAGAGGCTGTCAGCTTGCGATACGGGTCGTAATAATAGCTGCTCCAGACGCAGACAACACCGAGTATGAGGATCACGACCGCCGGAATGCCCCAGACGAAACATTCAATTTTCGTTGAGTGATCCCAGGTCGGTAGATACTCTGCCTTGGTGTTCGACTCGCGATACTTCCACGCGAAGAAGAGTGTCATGATGATGACCGGTATAATGATGCAGAGCATCACACCCATCTCTAGCAACATGACGTCACGGTTCCCGCGGCCGACAGGGCCTCGCGGGTCGAGAAGATCAAGCGTACAGCCTGATAACAAAAGCGCCGGAACCAGCGGCATCAACCGCTTGAATTTCAGCAAGATTTCCTTGGTCATTGTTTGCCCCGTTTGTTGAAGCGACCGTCAAACCGCTTAACATTCTGACAAGGCACTATTTGGAAATCGCAACCCGACTCACCAAAAAATTCCCATCGTTGAGAGAATGACATATCGATCTGCTCTCTTCCCGACCGGCTTTTCCGCCTCTGACTGAAACCCGGATAATGTGCCGAAAAACCGCGATCCCGTTAAAGGACCGTGATGGATCGGCAACCGTGTCTCACGGCCAGACTGCGCTTTGCGGCGTAAAGCCCCTGCCAAAATGCTTCACTTCGAAGGACCTACCCGCTCTTACCGAAAAGCGCACCGGTAAGGTGGATAACGTCCCGCCATGCCGGACCTCGTGTCCTGGCTACGGCTATGTGTTAAATCTGTAACGCTCGATTTTGCAAGCATTACGAAACAAGGCGAAAATGTGTCCTGCACACGCAAATGTCAACGGAAAGCTGAATTCCGGCATTTCTCTAACATTTTTCAAGATGATTTAGATCAAATGGTAGAATTTTTTTTGGCCTGTCATGTAAATCGGCAACGATAAACGGACCGCATCCGTCCACTTAAAAAAACGCGACCGTTTCCGGCCGCGCTCCGCTGTAGAAATATTACGGAATGTTAATTCAGCTGCAATCTATTGCCGCCGCACCCCGATGAATTGTAAGAGAAAGACAAAGAGGTTCACAAAATTAAGGTAAAGCGACAATGCGTCGTAAACACTATATTTACCGAGATCAGCAGTGCCGGAATATTGCGTATAATAAGCGTAGGTCGCCCGAATGCGCTGGGTATCGTAAGCCGTGAGCAAGGTAAAGATCAGAACACCGGCGACATTGATCCCGAAATTCAGGCCCGAACTGTGAATGAAGATCTGCGCAATGGAGGCGAGGATCAGACCAATCAGTCCCATAAAAAGAAATGACCCCATTGAGGCCAGGCTGCGCCGTGTCGTGTAACCCCATAGCGACATGGCGAGGAAAGTCGCAGCGCTGATTGCGAACGCGCGTGCGATCGAGCCCCCTCATATCGAAGCAGAATGCTCGAGAGACAGGCGCCCATCGAGGCGCTGTATATAATGAAGAGCGTCTGGACCGTTTCACGGGAGAATCGGTTTACGCCTGCAGAAAGCACGAAAACAAAGATGAGCGGCAGAAAGACGACGCCCCACCCCAGAAGTGTCGGCGAGGTGACGATCTGCCCGTCAACCTGCATGGCGGTTGCGTAAAAATAATCGCGTAGCGGCGTTTCAGCGATAAGGTAGGCGACGGCGGCTGAAATCAGCAATCCGAGTGCCATCCAATTGTAAATACGCAACATATAGGCGCGGAGGCCGTTATCCATCACGTCCGCGCTGCTGACCCCAACCCCTGATACAGGGCCTCCGGATCCATTGGGTATGAAAGCCATGATATCCTTTCCTGGAACCAGTCACATCTGGTTGATCAGACTAGAATGTGGCATCTTCCATGCAATAATCAAGTCTCAGCTGTAAGTCCTTCCGCCATGGAAAGCTTAAACTGATTATGCGCCCCCCTTCATTTCTGAAAAATTACGCTCAACCTCGGCGAAGAGAGAGTACGGCAAATGAGACTGACCGTCGCAATCCCTGCAGATCCCGCGCTTCAGCGAAGCCTTTCATCCTTTCACGCCAGCGCGCCACATATTGAATGGGTTGAGGCGAATCAGTGCTTCCTCACGGTGCGTGAACTGGGCACCATCACAGACATTGACGTGCTTGATGCGCTCGATCTCGAGTTATTGCGCATTGCGCCGCGCGACCTGGGAGTCAATTTCACCGGATTGACGATTGAACCACAAGGATTGACAGACGCCATTTATCTCGAGGTTGCGCCCGACGACCCCCTTACGAACTTTCGCACTAAAATCGAGAATGCGACCCGACGCAGCGGGCACAAGCTCGAGAAACGCCGTTATCGACCGCGCCTGCGTTTGGGCCAGGCGAAAACCTCTCTCCGCGCCCAAACCATTCTCTGGACTCAAAAGATGAATCTCGAGATTTGCGGCAAGATGCATGTTGACCGCTTCTGCCTTCTTGAAATGCGCGGCGATGCCAGTCAGCTATGGTGGGAAACATGTGAGGATTACCCGCTCAGCCACTATCACGCCCCGGTGGCGGCCTGGAAAACATCCTATTTATAGCTACCCGATTTCAGGAAACGCCATTATCCTCATGCGTGTGATGCGTGGCATTGTCCCGTTTTCCACTATGGGTGAACCGCGTCTCAACATGGAAAAAATTGCGCATTGAGGGACGCCGGCGCGCACGGGCCATGTGATGCGACATGATCTCATGCAGCGCGGATTGCCAGCTTTCAGGCGGACTGCAGCATAACCCCGCCTCGGCGCCGGCATCGTCAAAAATTGTCAGGCCGATATCTTCATAAATTGCGCGGAACTGATCCGTGACGCCCACAAAACAGGGCTGACACGCCCGCTCAAAAGCCAGGTCCCGCAAACGCCATATGGCAGCGGTGCCGGCTTCAACGTCTCCCGCCGGGTCACCGACACCGATCACGAATTCACGCGATTGAAAGAATGGCAGCGCCGCCTTCCGGTCTTCCGTGATGAGCAGGCCGTGCGGACGCCAATGCGCAATGTGCCGGGAGGCACGCTCAAATGTGGCGTAACTTGTGTGGGTATCGGGTGACCACGGCGCGACCACCGTCAGGGTGCGGCTGAAGATACGACTGACGGCAAAAAGCCCCAACAGGGCTGAAATCGCGACAATCCAGCGCAACTGACGCGCATCCGGGTCAAAAATAAGGCGCTGCCACCAATTATGGCCAAGTGTGTGGTGAAGCGCGATGGAGGCCATCAAGGCGAGACTCAGTATCCAGATGGAAACCGGCCCGATGAGGGAAAGGGAAAGCGGCTCAACCACAAGGCGGGAACGCCTGTAGTAACAGGCCCGGAAAGGCGCGATCGATAAAATGATGAGCATGATGGCCAGGGGCAAAGGCATGGCCGCCTCTCTTACGACCAGGAGCGGCAGGGTGATCGTCAGGAGGAGGATGGCGGCCTTCCAGGCCACGGTCACACGTTGGACAAGCCCCACCGCCACCCCGATCAGGCAGACGCCGATCACGCTCAGCGCGACTTCCGCAAATTGTAGCGTCAGCAGCCCGAAGCGCGGTGCAAGAATATGAACCGGCACGGCGACGGTGTAAAAAAGGAGGGCAACGCCGGTACCTGAAACAAGCCCGGTCGACACCGCGACTGAAAAATCGGCTTCCGACTCCCTGATGGCCAGGCTGGGCCGACGCACGCGCCAGGTTTCGAGACTTTTCTTTCGCCGAGTCAACAGGGCCGCATCGCTGCGCAGGAAGAGTTCATGCGTGGCGAACATGATCCCCGCAAGGACAAGCGGCACGATATAATAGAACAGACGGAATACCAGAATGATCCCGAGCACCTGTGAAGGCGGTAACCAGCGCGTCAGGGCATAAAGCATCGCGCCATCAAAAACGCCCAGCCCGCCCGGAACGGAGGCGGCCAGGCCGAGCGTGTAGGAAGCGACATAAATTGATAGAAACGTGCCGAACCCCGGCCCGCCACCAGATGGCAGCAGCACGTAGGCGATCAGCGCTGTGGCCGTCATATCGGCTGCGCTGACGAGAACCTGCATGACCGCAATTTCGGGCCGTGGGATTTCGATTGAGAAATTGAAAAGCCGGATCTCACGCAGGCGGAAGGAAACGCCGATATAAAGGAGGACGATAAGCCAACCGCACGCACCGATGATCTGCGCCGCAATCGGTGGCAGGTGCCGCAAAATCGGGATGTAATCCGGCTCCCAGATGAAAATGCCGCTAATAAGGGCCGTCGCCCCCAGGAGATAGGTTGTCGAACAGAAAGCGATGATATGGGCGACGCCGCCGGTCGGGATGCCCCAGTTCCGATAAAGGCGGAAGCGGACAGCCGCACCGGAGACCGCTGCCAGGCCCAGATTATGTGACAGGACGTAAGAGCAGAAGGCCGCGAAAGCCGCCCGCCGGAAGCTCTGCCGCATTTTGATATGGACGCAGGCCAGCCAGTCATAAAAAGAGAGAATAAAATAGGAGAGAAACGTCGCCAGACCCGCGAGCAGAAGAGACTGGATCGGGATTGCATCAATACTGCGACGTATATCCTGGAAAGACAGGCTTCTCAGTTCCCGCTGGATCACGATGACGGAGGCGATGAGAAGAAGGGCGCCAATCAAAGCCGGTGCCCGTGTCAACGTCCTTCTCATCAGCGTTTGTGATGGGGCGGGTTTGATCATCGGGAAAGCCGCGTCGTATCCAGCATGGGAACGGCGATCTCTGGCCTCAGGCGTCCGGAACGGCGGATGAAGCCGATGGGGGCCGCGCGAGTGCCTCCTCTATCAGCGCGACCGTCTCTTTCAGCCCCAATAAGGCCGCAAAAATCCCGAAACGCGGTCCCTCCTTCTGGCCGAGGAGAACTTCATAGAGACAGCCGAACCATGCTCTGAGCGGGGTGAAATGATGACGCTTGCCCACCTCAAAGACAATATCCTGGACTTGAACCGGGGAAAGGGCCGGGTCTGCTTTTGCAAGTTCGGTTGCGAGATCCTGCAATGCCTGACGCTCCTGCTCTGACGGTTGCCTGAAACGTTTATCCGGCTTTACGAAGTCCTGATAATACGCCAGGGCATAGCCGACTAAACGGTCAACATAGGGATGCGTTTCAGGAGAAAGCGTGGCATCGTAACGCTGAATGAATTTCCAGAGCGGTGCTGGCGCGTCAACATTGGCGACGGAAGCAAGATTGAGCAATGCCGCGAAAGATAAGGGGCTGAGCGTTTCCTGGCCCGCTTTGCCCTTCTGGATAAACCATGCCGGGTTGGCGGGGCGCATCTCTTCCGGTTGATCCAGCAATTTCTCGGCATTGGCGAGATACTCATCCATCGCCCTCGGGATCACGTCGAAAAACAGGCGTTTCGCACGGGTGGGCTGGTTGAACATATATTGTGAGAGGCTTTCCGGCGGGGCGTAACGCAGCCATTCCTCGATTGACAGGCCATTCCCTTTGGATTTGCTGATTTTCTGGGCGTTTTGATCCAGAAACAGTTCGTAAGTCAGTGTCTGAGGCGGCTGGCGGCCAAGAATGCGGCAGATCTTGCTGGAAAGTTTGACGCTGTCGATCAGGTCCTTCCCGGACATTTCATAATCCACGCCGAGCGCATACCAACGCATGGCCCAATCGGCCTTCCACTGCATTTTCGCCCCGCCACGCAGCACGGAGGTCTCGAAATTCCGGCCCGTTTCAGGGTCTTTCCATGTCACTGAGGCGGCATCCGCATTAACGCCGAGTATGGGCACCTGCATCACATGCCCGGTCTCAGGATGGATTGGCAGAACAGGGGAATAGGTTGCGCGCCGCTCCTGTCCCAATGTCGGCGCGATCGTCGCGACGACCTCATCATGCACTTCCAGCATTCGGCGCAAAGCCGCATCGAAACGGCCCTCCGTATAATATGTGGTCGCGGAGGCGAACTCATATTCAAAACCGAAACGATCCAGAAAGGCGCAGAGCATCGCATTATTATGCGCGGCAAAACTCTCATATTTCCCGAAGGGATCAGGAATGCGGGAAAGGGGCAGGCCCAGATGCGCCTGGAGCATTTCCTGCTGCGGAACATTGCCCGGCACTTTGCGCAACGCATCCATATCGTCCGAAAAGGTCAGGATTTTTGCCTGTCGGCCGGTCATGAACTCGTAAGCGAGCTTTACCCAACTTGTCCGCGCCACTTCCCCGAATGTCCCAATATGCGGCAGGCCGGACGGCCCGTAACCTGTTTCCAGCAAAGCCGGTTTATCCGCAGGGACGTTTTGCAGATGTTTGACGAGTTTGCGGGCCTCTTCACACGGCCATGTTTTGAGATCAGGATGAAAATCGGAATTTTGCATATGAGGTCGCGATACAGTGCTGGTTACCGTGCGAAACCTAGAAACACTCGTCGCAGCGGTCAAGCGGACACATGAAACATTGCTGGGCGCATGACGCAAGCTACGCTACTGTATCACCAATGTCACAACCCTCCCCCGCCTTTCTGACGCACGGTCCGGCTTTTCTCATCACGTTGGATGGTGCTTCAATATTGACGCAGGAAGGCACGCTGCTTGCGCTGTCCCTTACTGAAGCGCGGGATTTGTGGGCGCGCGTCCCGTCACCCGTTGTTATCAACGGTGCGGCCACGGCCAGGCGACTGGGTTTGCGCGCCGCCCTACCCCCTCATCCCTGGCGTGATGTGCTGGAGCTTTTTCTGTTCGTTCATCCCACGACCAGCATCGCCCCGACGCTGAAAGGGGTTTGCGATGCGCTGGATATCCCGCTTGAAGCCGGTTTCGATGCGCGCATTCTTCTGTCGATCACCGCGCGGCTGGAAGCGCAGCTTGCCCGCCTGCTCCAGGCGCCGGGCCGAAGGGAGATCGGTGGGCTTTTACAGGTTTTACACCGTCATCACTGGCCCTGGCGGCATGACCTGCAACATTTACTGGGTGATGTCGCCCCTTCAACCGTGGAGGACACGCTTCCCCTCAAAATCTGGCGTCGCCTCCCGAAATGGGAGGATGAGGCCCCGCCCCCACCGGCAGGCGCACGGCCCGTCTCACGTGATGCGGCGCTGGGCCGCCTCGCTGATATCATCGGCGAGGGTGCGGAGACACGTCCGGCGCAGCGTGATTTCACGTCCGTCGCGTGTGAGGCTTTTCAACCGCGTGAGGCGCCCGGTATGCCGGGGCTGGTATTGGCTGAGGCCGGCACGGGCACCGGCAAAACAGCAGGCTATCTCGCCCCGGCATCCGTCTGGGCGGAGAAAAATGGCGGCACGGTATGGGTCTCAACCTATACGCGCCATCTTCAGAAGCAGATTGAGCGTGAGCTGCATGCGCTTTTCCCTGATCGTGTCACGCGTCGGCGAAAAATCGTCATTCGCAAAGGCCGGGAAAATTATCTTTGCCTTCTCAACTACGAAGACAGCGTCAATGTTTTCGCCGCCCGACCGGATAGATCGGCCGCGCCCATGGGCATATTGCTCGCCCTGGTGGCGCGGTGGGCATCAATGACGGAGGATGGAGACCTTATTGGCGGGGATCTCCCCGGTTGGTTCTTTGATTTTTATGACCGCGCGACGTTGCTGAGCATGGCGGACCGACGCGGGGAGTGCATTTACAGCGCCTGCCCGCATTATCAGAGTTGCTTTGTCGAGCACTCCATCCGCCGCGCCAAATCAGCGGAAATCGTGGTGGCCAATCATGCCCTCGTCATGTCGCAATCCGCATGGGCGCTCCATGATGAGGAAACATTACCGGATGAAGATCAGCCTCCGACACATTATGTTTTCGATGAAGGACATCACCTTCCCGATGCGGCGGACAGCGCTTTTTCCGTCGCTTTATCCGGGCTGGAAGCGTCGGAACTGCGGCGCTGGCTTTTAGGGGCTGAAGGGGGACGCTCCCGCGCGCGTGGATTGCGCCGCCGGTTGGAAGATCTCATCGCACAGGATGCGTCTCTGGAAAGGCACATCGTGCAAGTGATCGCCGCCGCGCAGGCGCTCCCCTCCCCTGGATGGCTGGATCGCCTTCAGTCCGAACCGCAGGCCCCGATTGAAGCTGCGGAGGCGACGGAACTGTCTTTGGAGGTCAACCCTTCGGAGGCCTTTCTCCAGGCGCTTCACCAGCAATTGCGTGCCCGCACGCAGCTTCACCCGCGCCATGACCAGCTTGAATGTGACCTGCAACCGGTTGACCCACGTCTTGATCTTCTGGCGCCACGCCTTCGCGCGGCTTTATGCGCCCTTAAAAAGCCGCTTGAAGGCCTGGTTGGGGCTTTCATGGCGCAATTATCGGACCCGGATGATATATTGGAAGCGCCCCAGCGTATCCGATTGGAAGCGGCCGCGCGCGCCCTGAAAAGGCGCGCGATTTTCAGACTGGACGCATGGATTGACCTGCTGACCGCCATCGCGCCAGAGAAAGCGCCTTCAGACGATGATCGTTTTATCGACGTTATTCGCAGTGAGGCCATTTCCCATCGACGTTTCAGCGGCACCCGCTACGATATCGGCATTCACCGTCATTGGCGCGACCCCACCATTCCTTATGCCACCGTCATGCAGGCCTCGGCGCATGGCATCCTCGTGACATCCGCGACGTTGCGGGACCAGCCCGGCATGACGGAGATTTGCGAACATGACATCTCGGGCGGTGATCCGTCCCGGCAAGATATCTCCCTCGCCGGCCGCGCTGCACGCCCCTCGGACGCGGAGGCTTCCTGGCGCGCGGCGGAGCATATGATGGGCGCGAGCCACTTCCTGAAACCCGCGATGCGCGCCGCGATGATGAGCCCTTATGATTACCGGAATCAGACGCGCGCTTATATTGTGACGGATGTCTCTCATCGTGAAATCGCGCAACTCGCAGCCGCTTTCGAGGCCCTGTTCACGGCGTCCCGCGGCGGCGCACTCGGTCTTTTTACGGCGATCAACCGCCTTCGCAGTGTCTATAAATATCTCGCACCGCGGCTGGAAGCGCTACGCCTTCCCCTTTACGCACAGCATGTCGACCAGATGGATAATGCGACCCTCGTTGATATTTTCCGGACGGAAATCGATAGCTGCCTTCTGGGGACGGATGCCATGCGGGACGGGATCGACATTAAAGGAAATGCCCTTCGCCTCGTCGTGTTTGAAAAGACCCCGTGGCCGCGCCCCGATATTTTGCATCGTGAAAGGCGTCGCCATGCGGTGGAAACAGGTTTGGATGATTATGATGATCGCCTGACCCGAATGCGCATCCGGCAGGGTTTCGGGCGCCTTATACGCTCAAGCGCCGATAAGGGCGTTTTTGTAACGCTTGACCGCCAGTTCCCGTCGCGTCTGCTCTCGGCATTCCCGGAGGGTGTGGTGGTTGAGCGCCTCGGTTTGCGGGATGTCACCGCCCGGGTCAGTGCTTTTCTGGCGGAAGGGACTGATTGACGGCTTTCGTGAGATGCTGAGGGCTTGCGGGGCCGACACAGCCGATCCAAAAAAAAACTGCCCCGCAAAAGCGAGGCAGTCTTCTTGAAACGCTGAATGACGTGGACTTAGAAGTCCATGTCGCCCATGCCACCCATACCCGGGCCACCCGCAGGGGCTGCTTTCTTCTCGGGACGTTCAGCCACCATGGCTTCCGTCGTGATCAGAAGACCGGCGATGGAGGCCGCATCCTGAAGCGCCGCACGGACGACCTTTGTCGGGTCGACAATACCCGCCTTAACGAGATCCTTGAATTCACCCGTCTGCGCATCGAAACCATGCGTGTAATGGGAATTCTCAAGAACCTTGCCAGCAATGACGCCACCATCATGGCCCGCATTTTCCGCGATCTGCTTCAGAGGCACTTTCAGGGCGTCATGCACAACTTTGACACCGGCTTTCTGGTCTTCATTCTCAAGCTTGATGTGCTCAAGGACCGAAGCCGCACGCGCGAGAGCCGTGCCACCACCAGGAACAATACCTTCCTCGACCGCGGCGCGTGTCGCATGCAACGCGTCTTCCACGCGATCCTTGCGCTCCTTGACCTCGACTTCGGTGCTTCCACCGACGCGGATGACCGCGACACCGCCCGAGAGCTTCGCGAGACGCTCCTGCAGTTTCTCTTTGTCGTAGTCAGAAGACGTTTCAGAAATCTGGCTCTTCAGTTGCAGGCAACGCTTCTCAATTTTCACCTTCTCGCCGACACCTTCGACGATCGTGGTGTTCTCTTTATCGATATGGACTTTCTTCGCGGTCCCGAGCGATGAAATCTCAACCGCTTCCAGCTTGATGCCGAGATCTTCGCTGATCACCTCAGCGTTTGTCAGTGTCGCGATGTCCTCAAGCATGGCGCGACGGCGGTCACCGAAGCCAGGAGCCTTGACAGCGGCGATCTTGAGGCCACCACGAAGCTTGTTAACGACGAGGGTCGCCAAAGCTTCCCCATCAACATCCTCGGCAATGATCAACAGCGGACGACCGGACTGCACGACCTTTTCAAGGAGGGGCAGCATCGGCTGAAGTGAGGAGATTTTCTTTTCATGGATCAGGATATACGGATTTTCGAGATCCGCCGTCATCTTCTCCGGATTTGTCACGAAGTAGGGGGAGATGTAACCGCGATCGAACTGCATGCCTTCAACGACATCCAGCTCCGTATGCAGGCCTTTTGCCTCTTCCACGGTGATGACACCGGTAGAGCCGACTTTCTGCATCGCGTCGGAGATCATCTCTCCGATTTCGCCCTCACCATTTGCAGAAATCTTGCCGACCTGTGCGGTCTCTTCCTTGGAAGAGATCTTGCTGCTTTTCTGCTTCAGCTCTTCAACGACAGCTTCGACCGCCTTGTCGATACCGCGCTTGAGGTCCATCGGGTTCATGCCCGCGGCGACAGCCTTGGCGCCATTTTTGATAATGGCCTGCGCCAGCACTGTTGCCGTCGTCGTGCCGTCACCCGCAATGTCATTGGTCTTGGAAGCGACTTCACGCACCATCTGCGCGCCCATATTCTCGAACTTGTCCGCAAGCTCGATATCTTTCGCGACAGAGACACCGTCCTTCGTGATGCGCGGTGCGCCGAAGCTCTTATCAAGAACAACGTTGCGGCCTTTGGGGCCCAAAGTCACCTTGACGGCATTGGCAAGAATATCAACACCACGAAGCAGGCGCTCACGCGCTTCACCGCCGAATTTAACGTCTTTGGCAGCCATAATAAATCTCCAGTTTTACAGTCAGGTTCAGTCAGATGAGGCCGCTCAGCTGATCACGCCCATGATGTCGCTTTCTTTCATGATCAGCAGCTCTTTACCGTCAATCTTTACTTCCGTCCCGGACCATTTTCCGAAGAGGACGCGATCACCCTTCTTGACGTCCAGGGCGACGATCTGCCCCTGCTCATTGCGCGCGCCCGGACCGACCGAGATCACCACGCCTTCCATCGGTTTTTCCTTCGCCGTGTCGGGGATGATGATGCCGCCAGCGGTTTTTTCTTCACCATTAAGACGCTCGACCACCACACGGTCATGTAAAGGTCTGAAATTATTTACCATGGATCGCTCCAAAATTAGGGGTCGTGCCCTCGATTGATAAGCAGCACAACCGGTTTGCGCGCCCGCAAAGCCGCAGCGCGTTAGCACTCTCTTATCGGGAGTGCCAAACTAGATAAGGTTTAATTTTTTTTCCGTCAAGAGCACGTAAGAAGGCGGTTAATCACCCGTGAACTGAATGTCAGAGGCGCCGCAACGACCCACTGAAATGCCGCGTTTCTCCCCTGTTCGGGCCTCCTGTCCAGACATGTTCCCGCCCTTGTTTTTTTTGCCCGTCAGAGGTCAAAACACCGTGATCAACAAAGGGTCACAAGCGGATTGCCGCTGGACGCTTCCCGCGACAAGGGTCTAAAAAGGCCACATCAAGGGAGACAGTTTATGAGCAGAATTGAAACGTTAACGGCGTCGGACGGCCATCATCTCAGCGCCTATATTGCGGGTGATGCGGGTGCGGAGCGCGCCATCGTCGTCATTCAGGAGGCTTTTGGCGTCACCCCTTATATTCGAACCGTCTGCGATCGGCTGGCGGAACTGGGCTATCACGCCGTCGCCCCCGCGCTCTATGACCGCGTCAAGCGGGACCTCATCTTCGGCTATGAGGGAGAGGCGTATAAAAAAGGCATTGAGACATACGCCTCATGTGATCAGGCTGACGCCCTGCTGGATGTCTCAGCCGCCGCGGATTATCTCCAGCAGGCCGGGCATAAGCGCGTGGGCGCAATCGGCTTTTGCTGGGGCGGCCTCCTCTCCTGGCGCATGGCGACTCAAACGCAGAAATTACAGGCGGCCGTCTCATGGTATGGCGGCGGCATAGCAGCAGAAAGCCACGCGGCACCACATTGCCCTGTGCAGCTCCATTTCGGGGGGCAGGATACGCATATCCCGCATACGGATATACTGACAATTCGCCAGAACCAACCTGATCTTGAGCTTTTCGTCTATGACCAGGCTGGTCACGGTTTCGGCTGCTTTGATCGCAGCAGCTACAATGAGGACGCGGCCAGCCTGGCATGGCAACGTTCAGTTGATTTCCTTAGCCAAAACATCTGACGCACCGCCCCCCTCATATTCGCCACGGGAGGGTGTGTCGATGACTGCCCAAAAAACGTCAGGACGCGGTTTCCGCGCGTAGAACCCGTCCGGCAACCGCATCGAGCTTGCGCACAAGTTCCGGGTCGCGCTTTTGATGCGGCGTGATGATCGCGTGATCCAGCGCACGCTCGGCGCCGGAGGGACACAGGCCCCGCTTCTCACCAAGTTTCGGGATGACCCGTTGCAACAAGGTGCGGGCGGCGGCGGCGTTGTTTTTCATCACTTTCACGACATCTGTCACCGTGACAGAGTCATGGTCCTCATGCCAGCAATCATAATCCGTCACCATGGCGATGCTGGCATAGCACATTTCAGCTTCACGAATAAGCTTGGCCTCCGGCATGTTGGTCATGCCGATCACATCACAGCCCCAGGACTGATAAAGCCTGCTTTCCGCGTGAGTGGAGAATTGTGGCCCCTCCATGACAAGATATGTGCCGCCGCGGGTGATGGGTAATTGCAAAGCCGCAGCTTCCGTCTCAATCACATCATTGATGCGCTGCGCCGTCGGGTGGCCCATCCCGACATGGGCGACACAACCCGTGCTGAAGAAACTTTTCTTCCGGGCGAGTGTCCGGTCTATGAACTGATCCACGATAACGAACGTGCCTGGAGACAAAACCTCCCGCAGTGAACCCACCGCCGAAAGTGAGAGCACATCGGTCACGCCAAGGCGCTTGAGCGCGTCGATATTGGCTCTGAAGTTCAATTCTGATGGTGGTATACGGTGATCACGCCCATGGCGCGGCAGGAAGACGCACCGCACGCCGCCCAGTTCACCGCATAATAAGGCGTCGGAAGGTTGGCCCCAAGGTGTTTCGACCTCGCACCAGTTTTTGTTTTCAAGCCCGTCAATATCGTAAAGGCCGGAACCACCTATGATACCGATAACCGGTTGAATCATTTGAGATGAAGACATGGATCAATGCAGCCTTCCAGAAAATGTTGTAAGTCCGGACAACCGCGTTGCCGTTCTGCGCGGCGACCTGCCTGAATCTGCCCCTCATCGATATAAGAGGGTGCCGCCGACTATATGTCACAGGTCAAACCTTACCCTCAAGAGCGCTGGCCCTGCGCTCTCGGAGACTTTGAGATGAGCCGCACCGATAAAGATCTATCTCGACCTGAATTTTTCAATGAGGTTTTACGGCCCGATATCGTACATGATTCTTTCAAGGAGCGGGCGCAAACGTGGTTTAAAGCGTTGCGGGACCAGATCTGTGCGTCCTACGAAGCGATTGAGGCCGACGCTGTCACCGCGGGAAGTCCCGTTCTGGGCGACCGCGTCCAAGCGGGCAGATTCCATCGGGAGGCCTGGAAGCGGCATGTCAGTGAGGGCGCCTCCTTGAATGGCGGCGGCGTTGTGTCCGTCATGCGGGGCCGGGTTTTTGAAAAAGTCGGGGTCAACATTTCCGCCGTCTGGGGTGAATTCTCACCGGAATTTCGACGTGCCATTCCCGGCGCGGATTCTGATCCGCGATTTTTTGCGACAGGCATCTCCCTCGTGGCGCATCCCTGTAATCCGCATGTTCCCGCTGCGCACTTCAATACGCGGCTCATTATCACCAGCAAAGGATGGTTTGGCGGAGGCGGCGACATCACGCCCATGTTTCCGCAAAGCGAAGCCGCACAGGAGGATGCCGCGACCTTCCATGAAGCGCTCAGAAGAGCCTGTGACGCGCATGACGACACTTATTATCCGCGCTTCAAGGCGTGGTGTGACCAGTATTTCTTTCTTCCGCACCGAAATGAACCGCGCGGGCTCGGGGGGATTTTTTTTGATCATCATCGCACGGAAAATCCGGAAGATGATTTTGCCTTCACGCGGGATGTCGGCACGGCCTTCGCCGGGATCTACCCTTCCATCGTTCGTAAACGCATGATGACGCCCTGGACGGATCAGGACCGCGACGCGCAGCTGATCCGTCGGGGGCGTTACGTCGAGTTCAATCTGATCCATGATCGGGGGACGATTTTTGGCCTCAAAACGGGCGGCAACACTGAGGCTATTTTGATGAGTATGCCGCCGGAGGTGAAATGGCCCTGAAGTTGCGCTTCTGAGGATAGGGCCTCATCTTCTTGATTCAGGTCAAATTTCCCCGTGGAACTCCGTGCCACCGTTAAAGTTTAAGGACATGGACGGCATGGATGTGTATAATAAAATTATATGAGTGAAAGCGCCAGAAATCACGCCGTACTCTCTCGACGTCGGCTTCTCTCCGCAATTTTAGGGTCTGCTTGTTTCGCGTCTTCACGCGTGATGGGACAGACGCCTTTGACCGGCGCGCCTAACCCTTCAGTTCCCCCAACCCGACTGATCGTCAGCGGCAATGAAACGTCTGAGAGCGGTGCTTTTGCGCGCCTCATCGCCCCGTCCCTTTCCAGCGGGCTGGGAATGCAGAGCGACCTCGATCTCGCCTTCGACCTTGGGCATGACGGCGTCACGGCCGCCAATCTTTTTGACCGAAACCCGCCGGAAGATAATCGTGAAATGGCGCTGGTCTCGAAGGGCTCAGCCGTAATCGCATCATTATGTGATGATGCCCGCGTGCATTTCGATTACTCGCGCTGGATCAGCGTTCTGGCGGCGCAGCAAACGGTCATGACCATTGCGCGGGCGGAGCTTCATCGCTCATTCCGCGCGCGGGTCTCGGGGTTTTTGCACGATAAACCCTCGCGCGTGGCTGTTGCACAGCCTATCGGCGTTGAACTCGCCACTGTGCTCGGGCTTTCCGTACTCGGTCTGCACCCCCTGCCCGTTTCCGGCATTGTCAGCCCGAAAAAGGCGCTCGCCGCGCTTGCCAATAATGAGGTTGACGCGATCCAGCTGACCCTGACACATAAAGATGATCTCTCCATTCTGCATCAACTCCCTGAAGGAACGGCCCCCCTCTTTTACGTCGGCGCCGACGCGGCCGGCGTGCCCAGTTTTGAAGAGACGTTTCGGCAGGCTTTCAGCCGGGCACCGGGGTCCGCGCTTTATGCGGGCTGGCGCGCTTTAAGCGCAGCGGCCGCGACGCCGATCCTGATCGCACTGCCCATGTTGACATCGCCCGTTTCCGTCGCGCGCTGGCGATATGCGATCGGGTCCGTTATGGATAATGAACAGGTCAAATCGTGGCTTGCTGCGCATGCGCTTCACCCCAGCACGGGCGTTGCCGCCTCCGGCGTCATGGCGCGTTTCACGCCTGAATTATCCGCGTTATTGGCGCTCAGACGCTGGCTGAATATTAATCTTCCGCGCTGGCGACTTGGTCAGGAAACAAAGCGGTCTTTCTAGCGGCGCGTTTCAGCATTTGGATACACCCGGTTACGGCGTTGCGCGTCCTCGGCGCGCCGCACGCAGTAAAATGCGAACAGCCCCTTTATTGGCCCGATTTGTGTAAACAACGCCGAGGATCAACGGCCGAAGCTGACGCCCTTCAAGCCAGTGCGGCAGTTCACGGCGCAGAACACCGCCTTCCCCACCTCCGCCAAGGCCGGTGATGACCTCGACATAGCGAATCTCATCCCGATGCGACTGGATGAGGAAATCATGAAGTGCGTGGTAGGCATTCTGCGCGGGGAAACCGTGCAGATCCAATTTCCGTTGCGCCGCCTTTTTCCCCCGAAGCAATGCGCGCCAGGAGCTATTATCCAGCCCCGGCAAACGCGCGCCGATCTCAATTTTCGGCGAGGGCGCGGTCACGCGGCGGGGCGTCATATCCTGACGGGGCGCAGCCTTCAGACGCGGTTCTCGCGGGGCGCGCATGTCAGCGTGTAAAGCGCCCTCAAGCTGCGACGCAGGAATGATCGGCTTTTTGCGCGGCCTGCGACTTAATGACTTGAGAGGCGCAATGTCCCGGGTGAACATGTCCCATAATGTGCGCTCATCGGGCGCGAGCTCTCGTCGCCGCATGTAACAGCTCGCCTTTCCTCAATCGCCCCAAAATTGTCAGACTGATGGTGAAACGTTCAGTGCGCGTCAATGTTCATCGACATCTGAATCCGCGGGACTGCGGAGGGGCGGGTTTTCCGGTGTTTCCTGCAGCGGCACACCTTGAAATTTCCCTGTCAGGGTTTTCAGGAAAGCGACAATGTCATCAATATCTCCCTGCGACAAGGTGCCAGCAGGCGTCTGGTATCGCACCATTTTTTTGACAGCGTCATCCAGCGTCGGCGCGCTGCCATCATGAAAATAAGGGGCCGTCAAAGCGACATTCCGAAGATTTGGCACCTTGAAACGATGAAAGTCACTTAATGCTTTGGTAAAAGACTGCCGACCAATATCCGCCTGGGTCAAAGGCGTGTTGCGGTCTGAGAAATAAGGCCCCTCCAGCCCCATCACCTCATAAGCGTCCCCACCAAGGGCAACACCACTGTGACAACCGGAACATCCGACCTGCTTGAACAACGCGTAACCATGTTTTTCCTGCGTCGTGATCGCGTTATCATCACCTTTTAGATAGAGGTCAAACGGACTATCGGGCGTAATGAGGGTGCGCTCATATTCCGCGATCGCATTGGTGATATTTTCCTTCGTCAGGGCATCTGATCCGTAAACACGTTGAAAATCCGCGACATATTCCGGATCGCTTTTAAGAGTAGCGACGACCGTGTCCCAATCATGCGCGCCCATCTCAAGCGGATTGGTCACAGGCCCTGCCGCCTGCGCCGCGAGATCCACCGCGCGCCCATCCCAGAACTGCGCGATATTGAAAACCGCATTATAAACGGTTGGTGAATTGATCGGGCCTTTCTGCCCATGAATACCTGTCGCTGTCTTCAGATTATCAACACCCGCTTTATCGAGACCGTGGCAGCTGGCGCAATTCAATTTCCCATCGCCGGAGAGACGCCGTTCAAAAAACAGCTTTTTGCCGAGCGCCGCGCGATCCCAATTGACTTGTATTTCCTCAGGGATCGGCTGGATGACCTCCTCCGCATGTTGCGGGGCGACATCCGGCGTGGCGTAATAATTGCGGCGTGTCTGACGTATCCAGGTCAGGATCGCCGCACGTTCTGAAGGCATAAGGTAAGCGTGCCAATGCATCAGCAGGAAAAGCGAGGGCGGCATGCGGTTCTGCGTCACCACTTCCTCAATACGTGATAATTGCTCCACCGAAGGGGGCAACCCGGCATCGAACGCCTTCAAGACCGGCTCATAACGGAAATGACGGAGGCCCTGACGGAGATCCTTCGCCATTAATTGCCTGGCGACCGGAATTTTGAAGTAAAATGGCAGTTGCGCGTTTTCTGTATGACAATAATCGCATCGCGCGCCCCTCAGTGCGTTAAATGCTACAAGAGCAATCGGATCTTTGCGCGTGGGGCTTGCGGCGGATAATGGTGGTGCGGATGAGCGGTCAAAATGCGTCAGCCAGGCGATGGTCACGCCATAAGCGCCCAGCCCGATGACTCCCGCAATAATGACGACTTGGCGAATAAGTCGCGCTTTACCTTGTTTGACCGACATCATAACTCCCTTTGTCCGGCGCGGGCTGTATAGCAAGAGATGATGTGAAGGTAAAAGTGATTTTACACAATGAAGATACCGTCATGAATGTGCATTTCCCCCTCACCGATCGGCATCACGGCGCGAAGCCGGGCGCGCGCCGTGCGGAAATAAGTCGGGTCCAGCTCGATACCGATCCCGTTTGCACCGGCTTCTTCCGCGGCGACCAACGTGGAGCCGGAACCAAGAAAAGGGTCAAGCACAATCGATTTTTCATCAACGCCATGCAGAGCCAGGCAGTCGCCAGGCAACCCGACAGGAAAGGTACCGGGATGCATGAATTTCTGCCGCTTCGTGCGCACGGTCTCGTAAGGAATATACCAGGTGTTGCCGCGGCAGCGTATGTCCCGCGCGTGGTTGCGGCGCGCTATATTGCTCTTATCCTTAAAGGGCACACCGATGGCGAGGCGATCAATGACAACGGCCCCCTCATGCGTAAAGTGAAACACGTGCTCATGATTGTGATTGAGGAAACGGGTCGAATTAAGCGGCTTGAAATGTCCGTGAGTCACGTCCCCGATTGCGAGAGATTTCACCCAGATAATGTGGTTCTGTAATGAAAACAGGGGCTGTAATTTCATCGCGAGTTCGAAAGGCAGCCAGGGTCGACGCGACGTGCCGGAAATATTGAGGAAGAACGACCCCTCAGGACGCAGGACACGTTTTAATTGCTGGCAGATCCGCATCATCCAGTCGAGATAATCAGCATCCGCCATCGCATCTTTATATGAATTATAGGGCAGACCGATATTATAAGGTGGCGAGGTCACAATCACATCGATAGAGGCCGCCTTCATGCGCCGGAGGACGGTCATCGCGTCCCCGTTGATCAGCACATGTCGCCCTAATTTCTCACGCCGCGCGCGGCGCTTCGGCACCGTCATTCCGGCGTCGCACGCGGCAACAAAATAAAGAGGCGACCTGTCTCATGCTGGTCCGCGGCGACGTGATCCGCATCCGGGCCCCAACCTGTGAAGAGTGCGACATGGCCCAGCGGCGCCGCCAGATTCGCATCCTGCATGAATGCCAGGTGGCGCCATGACTGGGACCCCCCATTCGGCAGCTTCATGGATGTCTCAACCCAGACCGGTGCGCCGAACGGAATGGATTTCGCATTGGCACGCAGGGCGCGGTAAGGCGTTAGGCCGATCCCCATCGCGCCGGGTGAGCCTGACGAAAGAGATTGCGACGGCAGAAGCTTGAAAAACACATAGTCCTGATTTTGCGCCATTAACTGACGCGCCTGTTGGGGGTAATGTTTCATCCAGTCACGAATGGCTGCGATTGTGATGTTCCCATCCAAAATATAATTTCTGTCCCGCAGGATGCGGCCGATCGGCGTGTAAGGGCGTCCATTCCGTGCTGCATAGGCGATATGGAGTACATGGCCATCCGGGAGGCGAAGCCGCCCCGCCCCCTGGAATTGCAGCATGAAAAGATCGGCCGGGCTTTGCACCCAGGCGATTTCAAGCCCTTTACCTTTCAAAGCACCCGCATCAATTTCCGCCCTTGTATAAAACGGAACGAAGCGCGTCCCGATCCAGCGCCCTGTGACCCAACTGCCGCCGCCACGTTGTGCGCGAACGAGGTCCTGAGGTCTGGCATAGACTGGGATGTGATAATTTGATGTTTCGTGAAGCGATGCCGGGACGATGATTTCACTGAAACCTTCAATGAGGTCATCACCATTCACGTAATAAGGCGTAAACCATTTTTCGAAGAAAGACTGCATCGACCGGTCATCCGCCGGAGGCGCCGCGCTGAAGGCGCGACAGGCAGGCTGCCATTCACGCGCGAAATTTCCGGAAGGAAGCGGCGTTCCACCGCTGATGCGTGCATCGCCAGGCAGAGTCAGGATGCGGCGGCATTCTTCCTGGACGATCGGGGCGATCTGGCTGAAAGACTCATTCCCCCAGCTGCGCAGGGAACCGTAAGGGACAGGTTGGTGGGATCCCTGACCGGACGGGAGCTGGGGCGCGCACCCATTGATGATCAGGGCCACCACTAAAACAACAAAACGCCCTGCACGATTTATTTTCATTGATCATCAGCCTTGATGCTTTTGTCAGTCTGGCACAGCGCCGATATCCGGCAGCCCGTTAAGTGCATTTCAGTCAGCTTATGCCGCTCTGATCGCAGCGACCTGCCACTTTTCCTGCGTGTTATCTGGCCCGGTCGGCTTGATAAAGCGCCAAAGTTCAGAAAATTCCGTAACAGATTCCGTCCCGGAGACGAAATCCTTGTCGGCATTATAGACAGCGCTGATCTGCCTTGAGACAAATTTGACATCAATGGACGCCAGACCTGCTTGCGCCTCGGCGCCCGATATCGCAGCGTCCTCAAGCGCAACCTCGTCAATCGCCTTGATCTCCGCCTTCTGGGTTGTCTGATCTTTCTGGCGGGCCTCAATGACAGCGTTGAACGTATTGAAAGCATCCTCAGTGAGGCAGGCTTTCAAGCGAACGATATCGCCGGCTGCAAAGGCCGTCACGACATCCCGAAATGTCTGCTGAGCCTCTTCCACAAAGCTTGTCGGTTCAAACTTACTGATGCGACGCCCGATTTCCTGCAGAACCTGGCCGACGCGCGTATTAGGCTGCGGGATGTCGCAGCGTGTCGCCGCCTTGACCTCACCCATATCAAGGCCGGACGCCAGCTTGCTCGACGGCAGGGGTTTCTTCTGGAATGTCACGACGGCTTCCACCCTGACGCGCCGACCGAGTACGACAAAAAGCCGCCAACCCAGAACCAGGGCAACCAGCACAAAGAAAACGATATCGAGCGGGATAGGCAAGCCTGACATAGGCGGTTAATCTCTTTCACAAAAGTGGAAACGTAAAATTAGATCGCTTACCGGACAGGAACAACCTTTAAATACGCAATCTCCCCCTCCCTGCCGAAATGAGATCATCCTCCCCCCGGCCGTCACGGCGTCAATCCTGACGTTACCCGGAAAAATGGCGCTTTGAGACGTGTTTTCAACCCCCATCCCCAAGGCTTAACGCGGCAGAGGCCGGGATGAGACAGGTTAAGCAATATTTTAGGCGGCGCCGACCCGTCAATAAATCTCGTCTTATTGTGCCGTCATTCAGCGCTCAGGCACGGATAAAATTGACGCTAAACGCCGTGAAACCAGCAGGAGAGTCTAGGCCCCGGCCCCTCCCCCGTGCTAAGATCAACCGATCAATCACCGTCATGACGACGACAGTGATCAGACCAAAGCCCGGGAATTGAGAATGACTAAAGCAAGCAACGAACAGAACGAGAATTCAGGCGCAGCGCCATCGGCCTCTTCGCTCTCTGTCAATGTTCAATTCATTAAAGATCTATCCTTCGAGATTCCGGGCGGTGCGGCGACCTTCGCCTCGATTAAGGCGGCACCGCAAATCGGCGTCAATATCGATGTGCAGGCGCATAAACTCGATGAGAAACAACCCGTCTATGAAGTCGCGATTACCGTTAAGGCCGAGGCGCAGGAAGCCCCGGAAAAAGAAAGCGGCATGGCAGGTAAACCGATTTTCATCCTTGAACTGACCTACGCATCCGTCGTGACCATCGCCGACGTGCCGGAAGAGGCGATTGAACCTATTCTTCTGATCGAAGTGCCACGCCTTCTCTTCCCCTTCGTACGCAGTATTATCACTGACGTCACGCGGGATGGCGGCTTTGCACCGGTTGTTTTGCATCCCATCGATTTCGTTGGACTCTGGCAGAGCAAACGCGCGCAGCAATTTCCGCAGACGGAAGGGAATGCCTGAAACGCGCTGCAAGCACGACATCATCAAGGCGCCCCACCAGGCGCCTTTTTTGTCGCGAGGATGGAGATCATGCCGTGCACCTGTCATCGATCTTATCGGCGCCGTTCACCTGATGGCCCCAGCGAGCGGTGATATCAGTGCGTCCACTATTTTGACTGATCAATCCGAAGCATCAGCTGCGCCAGGGTCGACTCAATATCATCCTCCACGACATAGGGACCAAACGCTTTGATCTCAATCGCCAGGATGCGTGCCTGACCGTCCAATAACTCCGCCATCGGTAGCACGGCCTGCCCTGCTGTCCATCGCATTGCCTGGCCCGCCTCAACGCCATGCCAGCCAAAAAGATTCGGCTCCGAAAGATGTCGGGTCACCGTCTCCACGTGATCCGGGAAGATGACCGTGATCTCGCCGATCAATAGGCCCAGATTTCGCCGGTCATCAATGAAGGGGCCAACAACATCACATGGCCTCGCGGCAGGACTCCGGATGGATATAAGTCCTTGGAGCGTTTCGACGTTAAACAGTAAGGTTCTGCCATGATGCCGGATCGGCGCGACGGCCCTCCCGCGTGCGTCCACCACCTGGCAACTGACTTCCTGTGATGGCTTCATGTCGAGCTCACCCTCCTGCCGGAAGCCCATATGCGCCGCGCGCGCCAGAATGCCGCGCGCAATTGGCTCAATAAAATCCGAGGACGCGATTTGCAACGGCGTCGTCGCTGTATGCTGCAACCCGTACGGCGGTGCGCTCCCATCCGAGACTTCGGAAACGCTAAATATTGCCTTGTCTGACGAAATGGCCGATCGGCATGGCAAATTATTAGCCCAGATAACGGCATTTTCAACCGTTGCAAAATGATGATGCGTGCTCAGGGAAATGCCGTGATCGTAATAAATGGTCGCGCCATTCTCAAGCCTGTGAGTCGGTACAAGATAGTCGCCGAAAGCTATAAAATGCGCCGCCCCGACAAGTAGGTCACAGCAAGGGACGTTATCAGCAATAGCACCGCGCAGGATCCGGATCGGGAAACGTGAAAAATCGTCATCTACCCCGGGACTGGCGGTCACCGTGTAATGACCTGTATTTATGACGTCGCAACCGGTCATTCTTCCTTCGACGAGCGCTGCGATCCTGTCCCCAATCAGGATATCCTCAATGCGTTTCTCACCTGAAAGGGTGCGAATCATGGTGCCGGCCAGGTACGTTTGGCGGTCAAGGGCCGAAGTCACCTCAGTATGCCAAGTTTTTGACGGGAGGATGTCACCCTCAATCTCGGTTTGAGATGCAGTCTCTATGGCGATTTCCGTTTTTGTGAGCAAAATCTGAACTCCGCGTAACAGTCATATCGCTTGCGGCCCTGAGGCAAAACGTTTCGGAGCCGCTTTTAAAGAGGGGTGACTTATAGATGGACAAAATTTTCGCACCTTCAGGAATGCGCATCTCGTCCGTGCTTTTTTCCTTTTTGCTAGGCATGAGCCCCCATTGCGCTGAGCCACTTGAAACCTGCCCCCTCCCCCGCATAAGCGGCACAAGTCGGAAAAGCCTGACGCATTAAGGGTTACGTGACCGTTTTTTTATAACATAACTCCCCTCATAAACTTGCTATTTACTGATATTTACGGTATAGTTAGCGAATTATAAGATTACAGAACAATAATAACAAGGCATAAATTCATGAAAATCATAATGGCGGTCACGATGTGCGTGTGCGCGATCTCTTCTTCCGCTCATGCCGGCGATGATCTTGAACAATTATGCGCTGCGTTATCTGGAAAACATGATCACGGGCAAACCACTTTATATAAGGGCACAAACGTCACCGACGTCATTGGCGCAAAACTCGGCCCGAGTTGGGGAGCGACATTTAAAATAGGCGGCGGCGATCTCGGCACGAATTACTGGCATTATACCGTCAAAAATGATGATCCCTGGACTTATGACGTCGCGAAAATGGCATATCTGACAGGTGTCAAAACCGATATCTGCGTCGCCACAAGCACGCTCGACCCGAGTATTGATGAGCTTGTCGGCATCAGGTTATCCGAGTCGACCCCGTCGAGAGAACACGCATGAGCCGCACATTATTCATCAACCGGCTCATCATCGCCGCACTGGTCTTTTTCAGCTTCTCCTGCGCGAACGCGTTGCCGGTCAAAAAAGTGTTTCGCGCTGAGTCGAGACCGCCTTCTGACGTATTCGCTTCAGGCTTCACCTCCTGGGGCGATAATATCAATGTCAATGCACATGTATTGGGGTTGAGTGGCGGGCGGGGCAGTCGCGATTCAGCCTTCATCCCCACGACCTCCAACCCCGATATTGCCCATAGATTTGCCATTGATCTGCTGAATGTCGCATCTGGCGCGACAAGTTACATTTATAATATCCGGCCTGACGCGAATTTTTACTCAGCATCGACGTCGATCTATAATATTTACGAGCACGCGACGCCGCCGCGGCGTGTTTCCGACCAGATGAGAGCCACCATGGCGCGGGAACAGGAATGGTTTGTGCCCCACCACATTCCGCCCGAGCAAATTCAGTCTGTAACGATTTACACACGGGTCGACGGCGTCATCCATGAAACCACGATGGATAATGATCGCTACGTGCCTGGTGACACGCATTCAAATGATGACCCCTACCCGTCGGCGGGCCAATATCCGATCACAAGTGGCCCTATCCGAACGTTAGGCGCAAGCATGACAAACGTCGACACAGAACAACCCGGCAATAACTGGCCTCTCCCCACCGCCACCCCTTCAACCTTGTTGAATTGCTTCGGGTGCGTGTTTCATTCTGAATTGTGATTGACTGTTAGCCATCGTGCTCGCACGCGCACGGTGTTGCGCGTTGAGGGGTAAGGCACGTTGATCTGCCGCGCTTCGGAGCTGAGCTTGTCATCCGTTATCCTCGCGGGCAGATCATCCAGAATTTTGCGAACAGAGCCGCTGTGACAAGCACCCCTTTCCTTTGATTGATTATCAGTGTTAGGACACGGCTCTTAAGCAGGCGCAAGCCCGAACGGAAGCGATTGAGGTTCCAGTTACGATCATCGCCTTAGATGGTGACGTCATCACAACGATTTATAATTCTTTAAAATGAGGGCGTCGGGCGCAAGCCCGATGAGTTCAGGAGGGTTACCATGGACGCTTTTCTTCGCAGTCGCATAGCCTTTATCTCCGCCTTCATATTTGGCGGGCTGGTCGCATTGTCTTTTCTAATCCGGTTTGCGGGATGATCACCCGGGATCATCTTCAGTGTAGCGGGCGACCACTTTTTTCATGCGCGGCAAGACGTTTTTCACCCTTGAAAAAGCGTGTTCGTCGAAACCATCACATAAGTTTTTGGCAAAAAAGCGTCATCAACCTCAAGTCAAACATATCATTCGACCAGTTTCTGATCGATCAGCCGTTTTGTCTCGAGGCGAAGTAGCTCCCAAAAGGTTAGTTCACGCGTCTCTAACGAGCACCCAACTGTCATCGTTGATGACGGGCTGAACCGAAGGGAGCAAAAAAAGAAAAGACGTTGAAAGTAGGATCAAATTCAGAAATTTATTTGAGCACAAATGTTCTGAATCCGTTCGAGAAGAAACTCCAAGTTCCACGTCTTGCCCATATTTTTCATGCACTCCTGCACGAAAGCTCTGCCGCCATATCTGGGTGGCTCGTCTCCTAAGCTATGGATCATAGCTTCGCGATCTTGTTGAGCGACGCACCACTTACCGAGTGGCCTTATCGAAGAGCTATATGGATTCAAAGCTCGACGAAGGATTGCGTGATAAAATTCAAATGTGTCGAAAAGGAGTTCGTAGTGTTCGTCCAATCGGACGAGAGAGCGAAACGGTTCTCTCAGCCGAGAATACAACCAATTGCTCATTGGGACTGCTCGGCCTATTTTCTCGGAAAGGGGAGAAAACATCTTCGGTTCTGTTTGCAAAACCAATGCGAAACGCTCAGCAGCAACGCTATCCGACTTAAGCTTCAAAGGCGTGGGCGTCAACATTAGCTTGGCGAAGAGAGAAGGACGGTTGGTGAGAAGGCTTACCATCCCGGTGGTATAAAAGAGAAGTCGCGCCGGATACTCGCATACACGCGCCCCATAATGACCCCTCCCTCTTCCTTCCTGCGCCGCGCGTCATCTCATTCGATGAGCTGCGCGGCCATCCCGCAGCCGAAGCACGCGTCAAACATTGGCACATTCCAAACATATCTTCAAACGCGCATCGGCGCGCGTGACCAACCAGGCAGAAATGAGCGCGCCATTAATATGGGAAAGGGCAATTTATGCGCGGCGTCCGCGACAGATCGCACACCCTGCATCTCCTATCGAACTGGAATAAGACCCGGCGCCATCGCGCCATTAGGCAGAGCCTTCCAATGCCATTGAATTTTGTCGTCAGCTTATCCGAGATGACGGCGACCGTTTACGCTGTGCAGCCTCGACCTGCACGGATTTCTCACGCCGGCGGCGATAGAGCGCGACTTCATCAACGCTCTACGGCCTTCCGATAACAATCGCGGCGCTCTTCCTCCACGTCCCGCATCACGTCGTAAACGGCCACATTGTCAGAGCCTTACGTCGCGCTGACCTCTCTACTTACCGATTTCATTTGTTTGCGCATTCCTTTGCGGCCCGACATGCCTCGATCGCATCTGCTGCGTCTTCAGCGATAACCACCAAGGATGCTGCCAAAAGAGCAACCTCCGCGATTTCGGAAGCTCCACCGGTAGAAATAAGAGCGGCAAGCTGCAATGTGACGATCACGCCATACTCAACCCAATCCCAGAAAGTCATGCAATCTTCGATGATTGAGATGACAGAGGACAGACCACCTACGAGGTTCAACAGCACCAGAACTAATTCGACGATGGCTTCAGCTGATTGTAAAGCGCCATCAGCATCATAAATCGCGCCGACATATTCGTATAATCCGCGGATCTGATCTTCACTCAGTCGATCCACTATTTTGTGCGCGACCTCATCGACAACATCATGATCAAGAAATCCCATAACGTCGAAAACCAGAGCGATACAATCGACGGCGACGATGACGATGGCTTCTGCGCAAGAACTTTCGGAAAGATTGTCCCGATGCGTTTTTTTCAATTCAATCTTATTATATCTATTTCTCTGCAGAATTTTATAAGATTGGTGCGCTGCCTGTTTCAGAGTGATTTTATACTTGTCTAGAATCGAAAGTGGCAACCGAGGAACGGCGCCCGAACCATCATATTTCTTTAGGCATTCTAAAATCTCACTTTCTGTTTTATAAACAAAAAGCTTATCAGGATTAATTTGTGTAATATCGTTCATTTTAAAAAATTCTTTCAGAGTCTAATTGATTTATTACTTTTTTCTTAACTCGAAAGTCGGCATCTATTATTTGAATAACTTAATTAAGACGCGTTATATCCTTATGTGCAAAACGGCACTTTTTTCAAATGATGTGCCGAAGTTATTTACTCTATACTCTTACTTGTGTTGCTGCAAATGAAAAATCCGTAATATGGTTTTAGCGTTATATTGAAGCTTCAGTATAGCTTTCACACAGGATATTGTGGTCGCGGATACGACCTTGTCCGAGGTCCAATAGGTCATTAATGCCTCGATTGGCCGCCAGGTTACGGCCTTTGACATGTAATAAGAGGCGCAACTCCCGGGATCGCCCCGCAAGCGCGATCTGTCGCCGGATAATCCTGGTGAGGTTTTTGGCTGAAATAACGCCTGCCTGCCGTAGCTCGGCCCAGTGCGTTCGGATCTCGGGCTGTAGCGGGCGACCACTTTTTTCATGCGCGGCAAGACGTTTTTCACCCTTGAAAAAGCGTGTTCGTCGAAACCATCACATAAGTTTTTGGCAAAAAAGCGTCATCAACCTCAAGTCAAACATATCATTCGACCAGTTTCTGATCGATCAGCCGTTTTGTCTCGAGGCGAAGTAGCTCCCAAAAGATTAGTTCACGCGTCTCTAACGATCACCCAACTGTCATCGTTGATGACGGGTTGAACCGAAGGGAGCAAAACAAGAAAAAGACGTTGAAAGTAGGACCAAATTTAGAATGTCGTTTCATTACAAATCTTCTGAACCTGATGAAGAAGTAACTCCAAATCCCGCGTCGTGCCCATATTTTTCATACATTCTTGCACGAAAGCTCTGCCGCCATATCTGGGTGGCTCGTCTCCTAAGCTATGGATCATAGCTTCGCGATCTTGTTGAGCGACGCACCACTTACCGAGTGGCCTTATCGAAGAGCTATATGGATTCAAAGCTCGACGAAGGATTGCGTGATAAAATTCAAATGTGTCGAAAAGGAGTTCGTAGTGTTCGTCCAATCGGACGAGAGAGCGAAACGGTTCTCTCAGCCGAGAATACAACCAATTGCTCATTGGGACTGCTCGGCCTATTTTCTCGGAAAGGGGAGAAAACATCTTCGGTTCTGTTTGCAAAACCAATGCGAAACGCTCAGCAGCAACGCTATCCGACTTAAGCTTTGAAGGCGTGGGCGTCAACATTAGCTTGGCGAAGAGAGAAGGACGGTTGCTGAGAAGGCTTACCATCCCGGTGGTATAAAAGAGAAGTCGCGCCGGATACTCGCATACACGTGCCCAAGATGAATAAGGCGAGTCGAAATGGTAAGGTTCGTTCCGGACGGACTCGCTCACCGCATCTAACAGGAAGGAATCGAATTCTCCTGAAGTCCATCGCCCCACAGTCGCAGTCAGAGAAACGATTGTCTCAGCACTAGCATCATAAGCTTTTATGCGATCGCACATCGTTTGCGGGGAAAGTATTACGGGTTCTTGAGGAGGACAGTTGAACCATTTCGTCAAAGCATCGGTCAGAGCGTCATGATAAAGATCGTATAATTGGACCCGTTTAGAATTGTCACCAACATACCGTTTCGCGGCCCCTACTGCGGCGGTGACGTCAAGCGGATGCGGTCGATCGAATTCCTCCAGTCCATGGATACGGCTCATGAGGTCAGCGAAAAATTCATTCGCCGACTCGATGGTAATCAGCGTACCTCTTCTGTCATCGATAACGGATTGCGCAACCTCACTCAAAGGTCCGAGCGTCGTCCAATACCAGGAGAAGCGACGATTCACTGTGGCAAATATGGCTTCTCGCAAAGCAGTGTCGTAAGTCGCCGACCAACCGCACACGACCACGCCGTAATCCTCAAAAACTTGTTTGATCAGTTCCAACATCGCGGGATCATAAGAACCCAACTCTTCTTCGGTATTGAGAATCCGCGGATCAAGATAATCACCGTGGACTTTGATGATGCAGCTCCTTTCGAAACGAAGTGGCATCATTCCCTTCGCTTTACTCGGACTATCGATTACGACATGAGGCACTCCTCTCGCCGCCAAGGCTTGCTCTAGGAGGCGATCAAAGTTCGTCGTGACGACAACCTTGACGAGGCCTTTTTCCATAAGTTTAGCGATGACATGATGGGCGTCAGTCGGCAATTTTTTACCTTGTTTTCGCTCCTCTGGCGATGCCTCAAAAAGCCTTCTCAAAAATTGCTGACGATCAATTTCTGTTTTGAAGAGCTTTTCCAGAAGCTTGGAGTAACTCGGCGGACTCCCGAACGCTGATTTATACCACTCATCAGGTTCATTACCGCAGTCTTGCCCTTCCGCAGCCGCTAAATGCTTGATGAGTTCGATGACGACGCCCCAACCGGTTGGAATACCGGCAGCACTCGAAATTCCTGATCCAAGGAGCATAGCGTAGGCTCCGGGTTTGGAGCGAATGGAGAACGCGAGAGATGTGATGGGACTAATATCAGGCATCTTGACTTCCTCCACGGCGTTCAAGAGGCATGACCATCAGCTTGGAGATGATGAGATTTTTTCTGAGAACAAAAACAGCCAGACCCTTGATCTCCGTGATCAGTGAGGCCTTCCCACACGAGAGTCCATGCTTTCGATACTTTTAGTTTCGTCTAAATCATCACCGCCCGATCTTTGGCTTTCAACGACTCAATGCCCCCTTCCCCTCCCCCACCTCTAGCGGAAACGGGTAAGGCGGCAGAGGTTGAAACCGTGTTGGGCGCTTCCTCGCCGTCGCATCTCTATCAAACACGACGAGCCGCGCGGCAATCGCCTCGGCATAGAGGTCTTGAACGCAATCCATCAGCCGCCATTGCCGTCGCCGAAGCTGCTCATTTTCATCAGCCACGACCTTATTCCGCCTCATGAGGTCCTCATTGAGCCGAAGCGCCTGTGCCCCTGCCTCAAGCCTGTCGCGCCGGGCAGACACACGTGCGGCGGCGGCTTTCCCATACCAGCCCGCTACACCCGCGACCAGGTCGCCCACAAACGACCCGTAAGATTGCCAGAGCGCACCGAGGTTAGAAAGCAGCATCGAAGCCCCACTGCTGATCCATCCACGCCACCCGGCCGCGAAACCATTCCTGAATGTAAGAGATCGACCAACGCCCATCATAAGCCAGGTCCGGCCGCACTGTATTCTCGCCGCCCCGACTCCAGTTTTCGAGGTCGTCTGTCATGGAAGCGCCATCAATGAGCGCGATCTGTCGCCGGATAATCCTGGTGAGGTTTTCGGCTGAAATCACGCCTGCCTGCCTCAGCTCGGCCCAGCGTGCCCGGAGCTCCGGCCGCAGGTTCCGCTGAATGATGTCGAAGATACCCGGATCCTGGTCCGCCGTGCCGCCGCGCAGGGTAATCCAGCCAATTTTATCCGGCGCGGCGGCGGCCCGATCCTGCCAGGCCGTGACGCCAAACGTCCGGTCGTGGTCAAACGGCCATACACTCCACCGCTCAGCGTCCCACGTGCCGAGGAATAAATTATTCTGCATCGAGTCGTACGAACCTGTGACGTTGATCATGATCAGGTAATCAAGCCACGACCGCAGGTGCAGATATTGATGCATGCCCTTCCGCAATTGGGTCTCATCGGCGCGACAGGCTTGAAACCACTTAAACAGTCTCTCGCACGCCGCCTGGACGTCAGCAGCTTTCTGCGAGATGTCTTCCTGATCTTCGTATCCGTCAATCGCAGGGGACTGGACGGTCCAGTCACGGCTGTCGAAGTCACGATCCCAGACGTTCCACGTATGCTGCGCCTGGATCAGAATGTGATCACGGTTGCTGTCATCCATCAGGTAGTCGTCATTGGTCGTGCGGGAGCGCCACACGACGAGTTCCTGAAATGCACCGTTCCACCACAACTCGCAGGGCAGCCCGTCCGTGCTGAAGGCTGCACGAAGATGCATCCCACAGTTACGTCTATCCCAATATCGGTAGGCTGACGTTGGGGCCAGAAGCCCATCAGGGTGGGCATGAATTTGCCGCCACAGTGCGGTCGCCGTTGTCTCCCGAATAAGGGTCCGATCCGTGCCGTAACCCTTCAGCGTGATCGTCGAGGTCGGCGACCAATCCCCCATTTTCACGTAGAGCTTCTTGCCGTCAGAGGGACGCCGCAGCTTGAGATTATAATTCTTTTTCAGTGCCCCCTGACTTGATTGACCCTGCACGTTGCGTACGCCCACCGCGCTGAAAAGCGGCATTGTTCCGTCATAAAATGAGACCGAGATCGACACGTTTGATGCACTCGGATTTGACAGCTCCCCGTCAATGAGGATGCGCATGACGCGCGACGGCCGATCAATTGTGACCGTCTTGAATTCTTCGACCGCTTTCGGGCCAAGCGTCAGGACGCCGCCATTATTGATAAAACCCGTCGTCGGGATTTTGACATCGTTGCTCAAAATCCAACCCTCCCGAAGAGTAAGTCAGAATCGTCAATCCGCGTGAACGTGGCGACTGTGATGGCTGCGGGGCGGCTATCGACAAAAGGGGCGCGGCCCTCCTGCCACTTCACGCCGGACGGCCACGCCACTTCGCATCCTCCGTCCAGGGGCTGCTGGATGACGACCGTCATGGATTGACGCTCGGCCGCCTTGCCGACTTCGACTTCGATCATCGCATCGTCAGCCAGCAAAAGGCGATAAATGATATCGCCGAAGATTGGCTGTTGCAGAGAATAGACACCGGAAACAGCCAGATGCGTCTTAACGGGGACGCCATGCTCCCATTTAGCTGCCATGTTGCGCCGCCTCCAGCGCTGCGAGACGGGTTTCGAAATCCCGCTGCTTCATCATCTGACATGTGCTCATCAGCATCAGCAGCTCGATATAATTAAGAGATTGGCGGACACGTGGCTGACCATTCTCATCCAGAAGCGGCTTTGTCTCATAACGATAGTCGATTTTTGGAATTTTGAGCGTCGTCTCAAGACCGGTTTTCGGATCGACAATCTTCTTTTCCTCATTGGTCTCAACGGCGATCTGATCTTTCTTCATCAGCGGCTCTTGAGACCATAGCGACCAGTCTGCTGGGTCGAGCCCTGAATCCTTCAATGCGGCTTCCACAGCCTGCGCGATAACGCCGACATGCGTCCGGGCATCTCCGGCCTTATCCGACACGGCCGTCTTATATCGATATAAAACGGGACTGAGGGCGTCATAAAATGCGAGGAGCTTCGCGCGATCCGCGTATTCCGGCTCCAGCAGCGCCTGTAAAACGTCCTTCTCGTTGGCGTCCGAGACCTGGTTGACGGTGCCTGCGAGGAATAGATTGTTGAACCGATTTCCTGCGCCGCCCAGATTTGTGACGCCATCCTGCTCAGAATCGAGATATGCCGCTCGGATGCTTATCTCCGCATCGTAGCCATTGCCGGTGCCCCCGCGCGCGATGATGGATGCGTCCGCTGAATTGACGTTTGTAGCATCGTTCTCATTGATGATGTAGGACTTCGCGGCGCAGAAGAAATTGAGGAATTGCCAGTTGCCACTATCCGGCCGCCCGATCCATTGACAAGCCGTGCTACCCGGCAAACCGAGATTAGAAAATCCCCAATCCGTATAGAGCCTAAAGCCCCATCGGTTGCTATCAAGTGCCGTCGTCCCGGAATAAACATTGAAAAATTTATGCCCACCGATCGTGCCGGGCGGCGAGATGTTGGTGAAGCTCGTCCCGGCACTTCCGGGTGGGTCATTCCAACTCACCTGCGCGCCCTGACCGAGCAGGGCACCGGAGTAAGAGGCGGAAGCCGCTGCAAGGACACCTTTCCTCATCCCCGCGACCTGGTCAAAATCCGGCAGCGCAACATCCGTTTTAGCGACAGCACCACTGGCTGCACTCTGCGCAGCCTCGGCCGCTTTCGCCGCATCCAATGCTCCATTAAAGGCTTCCTGCGCTTTCTGAATGGCTTCGGCAGCGGCTTGCACGGCAGACGCGACACTCCCACCGAAGCCTGACGTGTCTGCAACAAAATCTGCCAGGGTCGGCCGAGTCCGACCACCATCGCCAGAAACAGTGCAGTCATCCAGGACGAGGCCCTTAGGCGCTGCCGGATACGGAATGTCAGTCATAGGTTGCCTCCCTCGGCCACGAGCAGGCCGGAATTACTGATGGTGTAAGGGTAATGGACCGAGCCATCCGTCATCACGACGGGGCTTGAGCTGATGAGATAGAGCCCGGCAGGCATGGGTTTGGCGCGCGACACATAAGCGTCGCCCGCGATAAATACCGGACCATTTCGTGTGAAATCCTCGGGCAGGACGCCTCGCGATTTAACGGGCCTCAACCGGCCGGAAGCGTCCTCATAAATCTGATCGACGCCGAGTTTTTGTCCAATCTGCTCCTGCAAATCTGCCGTTTCAGTCGCGACAACGCCTTTGGCGTGCGCAAGCACGAGAGCCAATAAGGGTGCGAGCGGCACGGATTGGATAGATCGGTCAGAGAGCGTTAATTCGAGCGTGGCTCCATCCTTCGTGATGGATATCTTTTCGAGCCCGACCCCCTGCGGTCCCGGCTGACCCTCCGCGCCTGGTGCGGTGGCGCTGATCAGGATGTTGCGTCGCCCGTTTGAACGGGCAGGGTCCACTGCCACCGTCATTAATCCGTCACGCGCTCGACGCAGGCGATGCGTAACGTCTCCGAGTAGGAGACGAGGCCATCTGCCTCGGTGAATCTGACATCGACCTGCATGAGCCCGACCGGCCAGGAGGCCGTCGAGCCCGGGAAACTCAGGGTAAAGCCTGCCGGGTCATTTTCAATTTTACCAACGTCGAGATCGGCAATGAGCGCGCCTCTCGTATCCTTCAATTGCGCCGCGATTTTTACGCCGTGACAGTCTCGCGGCGATCCATCCGCGTTTAGATTTCGGCAGGTGAGCGCGAAAGACGCGCCGCGCTTGAGGACGAAGTCTGCCATCTCACTGCCCCGTTTTCATAATATAGTGAAGATAAACGCTGGGCTGCTGCGTGCTCACCTGCACCGAATGGGAATGCTTTCCATCGAAACTGAGACCATGGGTATGCGGGAGATTATTGCCGACCGCCTCAGTCCTCATCGGGAATTTATCGTTATCCTGCGCGATGGGGCTCATCGCCTGGCCTTTATGGCCCTCATAATCGACGTTGTGATAACGAAATTCGTGGCTGTGACTCGGCATTTCTTCAATCGTCAATTGATGCCCAAGCGTGTTTCCACCATGCACGTGATTGCCTTGGACATCCGTCGAGGCGGATGTCGTCCAATCCCCCGCGCGCTTGCCGATCGGATTATTGCCTGCACCCACCACGACCTGGTCCCGCAGGTCCGGCGTGCCGTTCGTGCCGTCACAAATCACCCATCCAAGCGGGACAGCATTTTTCTCACCGTACCAGATGATGATCGCACCGCGCGGAAGCGCGTCAAGATAGCATCCCGATGGGTCCAGCACGCGATTGCGCGCGCCGAAATACCACACATGATCGACACCGCCATAATCCGTGAAAACCAGCCGCGCCGCTGTTTTATCCCCGCCGACCTGAACTGCATCGGTGATTTCGAGCGAGAGCGCCATTTTCCCGTATCCCAGCGCCTTAAGGCCGGGAAAATGAACAATGTCGTTTTTCTGCGGTGCTGCGTCCGGCCCTGTACCGCCATAAGGCGTCGAACTTGCCCCGGCCGTGATATCATCCTTGGCGATAAGATATTGGACCGTCCCGCCTGTCAGAGGCAGGTAGGTGTTGGTGTAGGCAATCTCACCGATTTTCCGGCCGTTGACGTAGAGTGAAACACCGGTCGGCCCATTGCCAATGTTGATTTTGTCAGTCGTCTGGCCGTCCACGCCGCCTTGCTCGATGGGCGTGAAGCCGACATCTACGGACGTGGCCGCGGCGTCAACGATTTTTCTGATCGCGTCATAGACCTGCGTCAGCACATCATTAGACGGATCGAGCCCCGCTTTACGGACAAGGTAGACCAGTTCGTTACGCATTTCATTATGGTCAGCCGCTTCCAGGACCGTGCCCTGCACGCCTTTCGTAGGATCCTGATCAATGTACTGCCGACGACCTTCCGCATCCACGATATGGCCGGAAGCTTGGGTGTAATCCACCATCAGGCGTCATCCTCATAGTCAAAAACGAGCGTCGTATCGGCCGGGGCGAGACGACGCATCGGGCATTCCAGCCCGGTGCTGTGATTGGGTAATCGGACGATCCAGGTGAAGCGGAGTGAAGTCGTGCCGCATCGTTGCACGCCGCAGCGGCTCGGCCCGTGCACCGGCAGTTCCGGCTCAACGATCTCAATCGTCACACCGGCCGCCTCCGCGAGGCGCTTGAAAAAAGCACGGCTCACGCCGGAGGACGCGACCCAGCGCTGAAATGCGAGCGACCGGCGTTGGGCGATTGAAAGATCGCCAACATCCCGCCCACACGGGTCCGGCCCGAGAACGGCCTCGTAATCCGATAAGAGCGCTGACGCATCACGCGGAGAAATCTCGGCGCGAAGCCCTTCGATATCCTCCTCCAGCCCCGCCAAAGGCACGGCAAATGCGAGGAGAAAACGTGAGAGGTTGCTGCCCTCCCCGCGCGCCCACTTCCCTGTCGGCAGCAGGTCGGTGACCCACTCGTCGCGGATCTGTTCGGCAGACCGACTCATGACGCGCCCTGCCATTGTATCGCGCCGAGCACGGCAACCTCGGTCGGAGCGAGTTGAATGTCAGCCCGCGGCTCAATGAGATCATTGGCCGTGCCGTTGATCGTGCTGATCACAGCAGCGATCTCCGCTGCATGGATTTTCCCCCCGATCGATTTGGACGGGAAATAGGCTTTCAATTCAGCCGTGATCTGCTGCCGCGCCTGCGTCGTATCTGGATTGAGCGCGATAATGAGGTTTTGAGGCGCGACCGATGCCGCAGCCACGGTCACATTGCCGCGGATCGGCCGTTTCAGATCGATCTCTGCCTGTATCTGCTGAACCTGCGCGGGTGACGGAATTACCGCACCTGGCATTGCAACGATGACACCTACAGTGCCATCACCCATCCATCTGGGAATCACATTGACATAGGCCGCTCCGGCATCCTGCGCCCAACGCGTGTAATCGGATGCTGTCCCGCCGCCGATTGGCGCGCGGATCGCGGTGATAATGCGCGCGCGCCACGCCTCAACCGCTTCCACCTCCGCGCCGCCTGCGATGCCCTCATGATCCGTGACGGCGCTCTTCACCGACGAAACGGGTGAGACGAGTGTCAAAGCGACGCCGCCTGCGAGATTACCGGCCGTTCCCGTCACGGAAGCCTTGACCGGCACGGCGGTCGCACTGTCTGGCGCCAGCGTGGTCGATTTTGTTACAAGCCATTGGACGGCACCGTCTGAAACAAAGGCCATGTTGATCGGCAGTGTCACTGTATCTGACGCTGTCACAAGCACATTGCCTATTGCGGCAGCGGCAGGGCGGCGCGGCGTTGACCACATTTCCGCATGTTCGGGCAGCAGGCCGTTTTCCGTGGCGGTCGTGACCATCATTTCGAGCAGTGAGTCTCGGATGTGGCCGTATACCTCGCTCAATGCCAGAGCCCAGACCGTGCTCAAAACCTGCTCCAGCGTCTGGGGCGCATTGGGGTCGAGCCGCACGGTTGAACCGTCAGACGCCGTGAATTGCTGCGTCAACATGGCGGCGGCAATGCGTTGTGCAAGTGTTGAGGGCGACGGGATCGGCCAGCTCATACGCCGCCCCCCAAATGGTAGGAAAGCGTCACTCGGCCGATCACCGCTCTGACACTTAGGCGGTTGCCGTTCTCAAGCGAGGCGGACACGCTTTTATCGACGCCGTGCCAATCACAGATCGGGTCAAGCGCCTCTTCTGCGTAAGCAGCACCAAGGCGACGGTCGAGCTCATCATATTTGCCGCGCGACAAAAGCCAAAGCCGTGAGCCCAGCCGCGTGCCGTCCAGCAGGACATCACCGACCCAACCCCGCCTGGCGCGCAGCGCATCCACCTGGCTCAGCAAACCATCCAAAGAGTTCGGAAGTTCGTCATCCTCTTGGGCGCGTCGATCACTTTGAAATGCGATCAGCGCCGAAGTTGCGAGGGTTTTATCGACTGCCAGCGTGCCGCGACCCGCACGCGTGGGCGATATGATGAGGTCCAGAAGACCATCCTGATCCGGCCGCATCAAAAGGGTCGAGGTAATATCCATGCGACCATGATGCTCTTACGCAGCACTTATATTCAGGCTGCATGATTTCAACGCGGAGGGGGAATTATTCCTGCGGGGGGCTCGTCGGTTGACCAGGCTGCGCTGAAAGATGCGCGTGGTTTTTCAGGCTGATCCCGGCAGATTTGACATCCTGCTGTGCCGTCAACGTGCCGTCAAGTCTCGCGTCACCCTGCACTTCAACATCCCCATTAACGTGCAGCACACCGTCAATTGACACTTTGCCTTCCGTAACACGCAAAACGGTCTTTCCGGCAATGGCGACGTTTAGCTCTTCCAGCGCATCGACCTGCACCAGGCGACCGTCGCGGAAATGAAGTTTTTGCCCCGCCGCGTCGTAAAGCGCCGTTTCGCCTTCCTTCAATCCGCCCATGCGGGCCGTCATCGGGTTCGCAGGCGGCAGGGCGACCGGGTCCGCGTGATCACCTCCCGCGTGCAGCACCATCGTCACGGCACCATCAATCGGAGCGTGGCTGGTGAAGCCAAAAGGATAATGCACCGGCACCCTGCTTTTTACATGGCCGAGATGCGTGGCGAGCGTGAGCGTCTGGTCCCCTGCCTCATCATCAAGGTCATGGATCACCGCACGCGCAAATAAGCCGCGCAGCCCCATTACTAAACCTGTCAAATCATCGCTCATCGCGCCCGCGCCCTGATCTTGCCGCTTCGGCGCATACCGCGCTGCACGCGATCCTGCGCGCCAGTCAAATCATATGTGTCGAGGGGCACGACGCTGATGCGGGTCCGATATCCGCTCGCATCTGCCACATAGGTGACTGCGCCAATTAGCATGTCCTGGTCGATACCGGCATAGGGGTCACTAACATAGACAATCGTGTTCGGCCGCCAGAGCACGCCATGCACGCCGTAGCCCTGCACAGTGTAGAGGCGGATCGTGCCATGGGCGCGGGTGGTGCGCATGCGCCAGTCGGCTTGATCCTGTAATGTCCAGGGACTGCTCGGCTGACGCGGCGGGCGCGCTTTGCGTTTCTTATGGCGTTTTTGCCCGTGATAGGCTTTAGGCGCAGGACCATAATGCGCGCTGAGGCCCTCCGCCGTTGAATCGAGCTTGACGTCCTGCGCCATCTGAGTCGGTTCCGAGCCGCCTGATTGCGTGGCGGCGAGAAAGACGGCGGGGCGATAGCGATTCAATGACGGGTCAATCGCGTGGCCGTAACGCAGCACGGCACGGCGTTCGATCTCACTCGCACTCAAGGTGGATGATGGTGCGGGATTGCTTTTGCCCGGTTTCATACCCGCATGAAGCGGGGCTTTTGGCGGCCGCAAAACACTTTTGAACGCGCCCTTAACGTAGATGTCAGAGAAATGCCCACGCGCGTCGATCTGCGTTTCCGCCTCGATTATGTTGTCGCCGACGCGCAGCGCACCCGGTGCGCGGGTCGTTCCCGCACGCGTCAATCGCAGTCCTCCGACACCGTCGGACACGACGAGCGCGCCACGCTGACGTGAGAGCTTCTCCACAGCACTTAAAACCCGATCGCTCGGCTCAACCGCAACCAGTGTGAAAGGTGCGCCGGGATCGATATCGGACTTCACCGGTATCCCGAAAGGCTTGGTCAATCGTCCGACAATCGTCGTCAGATCGACCTGGCGGTATTCACCCGGTCCCAGAGGATTGGCGCAGCAATCAACGAGATCACCCGTGACATCACGGCCTGAAATGATGGCCTCAACCTGTCCATCGGCGATACGCAATTGGACAGCATCCACGAAGCCCTTGAGCACCGTCTCATCCCCGATGCGGATTTCCGCGTGATCATGCTCTTTAATCATGGCGAATTCCGGCTTGTCGCCGCCCAGCGCATCAAAGGCGCGTGCCGTATCGAGATAGGAGATGCGGAAGGCCCCTGCGATCTCCGCCAGATCGCGCCCGGCTTCGATGGCCTCTGCACTCTTCAGACGCTTGCCATTGATGAATGCCACCATGCCTGCGCCAGACACATGGATCGTTGATGAGGCTGGAGCTGAAGCCAAAGCGTCAGCCATCTGACGTTACCTCTTGCAGCAGCTTCAATTTGCCCGGCCCCGATAGAGCCGGATGCCGGATATGATTGCGGGAAATCATATCCCGCCATAAATCCTCAACTTTTTCTGGACGGTCCCCACCCACACTGTAAGCGATGAGCCAGCTGCTCATCGCGCGCGGTAAAGTCACGGAAGAGACAGTAGGCAAGCGGCCGAGCCTTTCAGAAATATCGGCCGTGACCGCTGCCCTCAAATCACTGATGGCCTGTGCCACGCCGTTTGTAGGGACGGTCGCCGATGAACGTGCGTTTATGCGGTCGATGTCGGCGGCAATCTCGTCCAGCATTTTAACCAGACGGTCTCGCCAGGTGATCGCATCTTCCTGGCTTTGGTAGATCAGCGCCGCCGCCGCAGCCACGATTTGGGCGGCGAGCATGGCTTCATTGACAAGTGACAGGCCACGCACAGCATTGACATCGGCCGCCGCACTCTCAGCAGTTCGGCTTTTCTCTCGTAAGGCCGACGCGGCTGAAATGAGAAGCGGCGTGACCTGCCGTGCGTCCAGCACATTATTGGTCTCACCCACGACCTCCTCAGCCGAGGCAATCGCCGGGCGGCCACTACCTGAAACCGAGCTGGCGATGGATGCGGGAACATCAACGAGAAGCGTCGCCAGGCGATCCGCAAATTCCGTCTCATTATTATGCGCCGGGATCGCGATCCCTTCATTGAGCGTTGACAAAGCTGGTGCCGCCGCATCACGCACGCTTAAAGGGGCCGTGTTGCCCGCGACCGCATTCCAGACACCCTGCGCGATCTGAACAACATTCGTCGCAGCACTTATCAAAGCCAGCGGCAGAGTAGCCGGAGATAGGATGCGCCGCGCGGCGATCAGCGCCTCATCCATCAACCGGTCCGCTGTCTCCAGGACTGAGGTCAGCGTGTCTTCAACTCGCCCGAAAAGCCCGCGCTTCGTTTTCGGGGCCGGATCGCGCACGAATGTGGCGCTGAACCGTGCCAGGCGAATATTGCCGTCACTGAAAACGATGGTCCCGGTCTGGAGAATCCGGCAGCGCATCGTCCCCAGCCAGGGATGAACCAACGTGGCAGGACCCGCCTTGCGCAACGCGTCACGCATGCGCTTGGCGCGGATCACATAATCATCCCCGATGATCAGTCCCTCAACGCGGATCGGCCCGTCGAGCGCGCCAAAATCCTGCATGCGAAAATCACTGCGCCCCGGGAAGTAGAGCTGAAGGAGGCGGCGGCCCGTCTCTTCCTGGACGTTCGGCATGGCAAATCGCACGCCACGCCAGGCCGCGATCGACAGCAGTTGATTGAACGCGGGTCCGGCAATGCCGCCAAGAATATCGGTCTGGCTGCCCAACGACCCCGCGCCCAACCCCGTCAATCCGTCAAAAGCGCTCATGGGATGGCCACCATGCGCCCACGATCAGGCTTAATAGAGACGCGCTGCGGGCCGGATGTCTGTCTGACCTTCACGCCCGGGTCATGCGTCACGTGGAGCTCGAATTTTCCGCTATGCTGCGCCGATACGCCATTGGCAGCCAGCATCGATTCCTGTAGCCCCGGCTGAGCAAACGCGGCCCCGGCTTTATCCGACCATTGCTTGAACGTGCTGCTCTGAAAAAAGGCTTGAAGTTGCCGGAAGGGCCACATGAGCTTCTCGCCCAGCCAGCTGGCCCAGGCTGAAATCCAATGCCCGAGTGCCTGGAGATAAGGCTTGATTTTATCCCAGTGCTTCCACGCCTCGTAACCCGCGATCACGGCCGTGGTCACGCCCAGGATCGCCCAGCCAATCGGGCCGATCGCAATAAGGAGGCCGGCCAATGCGCGGCCGACGACCGTGAGGATTGAGCGGAGCCCGAATAGCCGGAATAGCCAGCCCGCTGTCACTGCGTTGACCAGGCTTAATCCGGCCCGCAATGGGATCATGATTGCGCCAAGCGCACCTAACCCGGCGGTCACGCCCAGCACCACGCCAACCACGCCCGTTATAGCGGACGCAAAACCGTGACGAGTTTTGTCGAGCCAATCGAAAGCGACGGTAACACCATGTAGCACGCGCGTGGCGACATTGAGGACAGGCACGAAAGCCGCGCCGATGCGCCGCTCCAATTGACCTAACGAATCCTCGAAAGCCTGGACACGGATCAGCGTCGATTGCAGGCCGGTGTCAAAATCCTGGGAAATGATCTCGGGCGAGGCCGCACTGACTTTCTTTTTAATCGCTTCATATTGATCCAGATGCGTGAGGATCGCCTGCACAAAGGCGCGGTCCTGTTCATTATGGAAAAGGTCACCAAGCGCTTTGCGATCCTGCCCGCCACGCGTGATGCGATTGACCTGTTGAAGCACAGCCTCAATCGGGTCCAGCCCTTTTTTACGGGCATTCTCTTCCACCCCGAAGAGATCAACGCCGTAATTTTCAAAGCGCTTCGCCGCAAAAGTCGAGGTGATGGACTGGATAAAGGCGCGCGTGTCCGTCGCCGCCTCGCCCTCCGTGCCTGTCGATTTGCGCACGACGGCAAGGGCCGCCGCCAGATCATTAACCCCGCTACGACCCTTCACACCGAGTTGTCCGGCCGATGCGGCCACTTGCGGGAAAAGCGGCGCGAGTGCTTCAAAGGGCAGGTCAGCCTGTTTGCCTGCGATCGCAATGGAGGCCAACGAGCCACTCAGATTTTTATCGTTAATGCCCAGATTTTCCTGAAGCGCGAAAGTCGTCTTGGCAACGGCTTCCGGCTGGGCATTATAAGCGGTCGCGATACGGGCGACGGTGGGCAAAACCGCGTCCAGCTTTGCGCCTTCATAGCCTTCCCGGTTGAAGAATCCAGCAGCTCCCGCAAGGTCCGTGCTGCGCTGCCCGGTCTGCCGGGCGAGCGCATCAAGGCGCATACCGTATGACGTGATGAAGTCCTGATTGGCTTGGCCGTGAAGATCGAGCCCGATCCCGATATGGGCGAGGTCATTATTATATTCCGCCGCCGCGTGCACCGGGGCGAGCACGCCGAACCCCGCTGCCGCTGCGCCGAAGGCGCTGCCAATACCTGCCTGCACGGCTTCGGAAAAGCCGCGTCCCGCGCCCACCACACCCCCTCCGTAACCGGCCACCCGGGTGCGAAGCCCGCCCATAAGACGTTCCACACGCCCGATTTGCATCGTCGCGACTTCAGCCGCTTCAGTCGAGGCCGTCCCGATCTTCGTGATCTGTGTTGCCGCGACATTGGCGGCCTCTGCCGTCTCTGTCAGCGTGGCAGCAAGCCCCGATGCACCGCGCGCCGCGCTGCGTGTTTCAGTCTCGGTGCGGGTCAGTGTCTCATTAAGACGGTTTGTCGCCGCTGCGGCACGTTCAGCTGGCGCTGTCATGGCTTCAACCGTCTTGCCGTTGAGACGGCTCAAAGCTGTCTCGATACGTTCAAGAACGGCTTGGATACGCTCCAGCGCGCTCGATGATCCGACATTAAAATCGAGCGCAAATTGGGCCTTAAGAGTGTCGCTCATTTAATGCCTCTTCCTGAGCCGCGCGTTGACGTTTAAGGACTTCACCCAAAGCCGTTGACCAGAACGCGAGCAGCTTCACGTCCATATCCAGCAGCGCATCCGGGCTGAAATGAAGCTGCTGCGCCAAAGCTGCTAGAATGACGGGCCAGTCTTCGGGCCATTCCCCAAAAAACGCTCAACCGATCCCGTCAATTTGAGGAAGTCCTCAGCATCGAGCGCATTCATCAACGCCTCCGCTTTCGGACCTGTATAACCCGCAGACGCCGTCAGCATGATTTTGACGCGGTCCCCGGCGCCTGACGCGTTCAGCATCTCGACCATGTCGCGGCCCTTGATGCGTCCCATGGTGATGGATTTGATTTCATCCCCATCAGCCGTGAGACGGACAGGGTAGGCCAGCGTCACAGTTGTCGTGCCGTCACCATTGATGACGACGCCTGGCGCGACACCTCTGACATCTGATACCGACCCACCAATCTCGATATTTTCGACGGTCATTTCAAAATCTCCTGATAAGTTCCTGCATTCCACGTCACGGGGCATTTGCCGCCCTCATCTGTCATGGTGGGTTTGTCCAAAATGAAGGCGTCGGGCATGACCCATGCCTGTCCGGTCAAGGTTTGCACCTGGAGCTCACCGACCTGTCCGTGTCGAAAGCGTCGAGCGACATGCCTTCATTAAGAATGACGGTGGCTTTGACCTCACCGGCCGAAAACGTCTGGTAACGCTGCACGCTGGTGCCGGTCACCTGCGTCTTATTACTCATGCCCGGCAGCTTGATTGAGGATCCCGCGACGCACTCATAATATTTCCCGCGCCACCAGATTTTGAGAATTCCGATACTCTGCGCCATTTTACACCTGTAACTGAAGGGAGTTGGCAATCACCATCAGGCTGCCCATGATCTGCACGGGCAGCCGCGCATTGACGCGATTACGGTCAGTGCGATCCCGCTCGAATGTCGCCTGAGCGGACAGCGTCGCCGTGTTATCGAGCCAACCCATCTGACCCTCATAAATCACGCTTTGCCCGATCCATGAAAGCTTCAGCGTTTTGGGTGTCACGACATTATTTCCGCCACTATTGGCGACAGGTGATCCATCATCAGCAAGCTTGGCGCGCGGATAGGTGCTGGTCACGTAAATATTCCATGCATAGCGCACGCGCGTCGCTGTCTTCGGGACCATGATATCACGCCAGCCCGAGGTGAGATTACCTGACCCATCCCGCTGCTTGGTCGTGACCACCCGCTCAAGCTGCACCGCACCATCCTGCGCGACATTGAAGCTGCTCATCCCCGACTGCAGCAGGATATTACGCATCGCATCCGAATAGCGATCCGCATCATCCGGCGCGCGCCCTGCCAATGACGTCAAAGCCAACGTGTGTAATTGCCGTGCCGGGTCCGCATTCAGCGACGTGGCCGCCACGGCACAAAGGGACGCGGCGGCCTCCCATGGCGCAAAGCGGGCCTTCTGTGCAGGCAGGATTGTGAGATGCTCGGAGTTCAATTGACCGGCCAAAGCCAGGGCTTCGCCATAGGTCGCGCGCATACTTATATATATGTGCGTGTCGAGTTTGATCATCGCATTATAGCGGCGCGCGGCTTCCTCCGTGAGGGCAGCAAGCGTTGATTCCTCAGCGGCAATCCATGCCATATCCGTGTACCATGTCTCCGCCACGACATTGAGCGCAGGCGCGATGTCGGGCATGCCCGTGCCCTGTGCCGTCTGCGTAATGGTCATGAGCACGCCTGTGACGCCGTCGCCATATTGCTGCCCGATACGCACGTCGATGTCGCGCGTCCATGCACCGCGATCAACTGAAGTCAGGACAAGGGATGAAGCCGACTTATCGAGACGCGCCGTTACACCGCATCGCCCGGTGAAATCACCGGCCTGCCAGGCATCAAAAAGTGCCGCGCTGAGATCGGCCGCGCCTGCGCCCTTTTTGATGGAAGCCGCAAACCGCCGTCCGCACACCTCAATTGCAAGTGTGCCCCGCGCCATGGCGGTGCCTGTCGGCTTGATCGACCACTCCGTTGGCGTTGCATCCTGCGTTGTTGCGACGAGGATCATGTCGGCTGCGGTATAAGGTGCATCCGCCGTAAATGTCGCGACCATCTGGGCTGCTGCGGAGCCCGAACCCGCAAGGCGCGAAGCTTCCGACCCCGTGATATTCGGATAGACGCGCAACGCCTCTCCCTGCCCAGCCGCACTCAGCACGCCGATCAGCAGGGCGCGCAGGGGCATGGCCTGGACGTTCGCGCCGCTATTCTGCGTGACGACTTCCGTGTAACTGCCTGGCACGGCGTAGGTGGAGGGAACTTCGGTAAAATCCACACTCATGCGCCCGCTCCCTTTCTTACGGCAATCGCCGTCGTCTCCGGCACGCGCGGCATTTTTCCGGCAGGTTCGGCAGGGGCGATATCGCCATTGGCGAGCAAAGCCGACCAGAAGCGATTACCGGGGTCGATTTCAAAAGGCTCCGGGCCGCATGTCCGGCCTCTCACATCTTTGATGACGCGACCGTTCGAGACGGTGACAAGCATCGTTTTACTCCTTTCGGATTTTCACAGTTTCTTCGGCGGTTTCGGCGGCGACCAACCATGTTTCGCGCAGGCGTAAAAACGCGGGGAGCGCTTCAGACAAAGTGACGTCATCCAACGCCACATCGCGTAATTCAATGGAGAGCCCAGCGAAAGCGGTGCGGTCGTCCAGCCAGTCGAGCCCGGCCGGGGCATCAACTTCACGCACATGCAGCGTGCCAATCGGGTCGATTTGCCGCCCATGTAGCATCGCGACAGCCATGGCCGTCATGCCAAGGATGCCCACACCCCAACGATCGGTGGAACCGAGATAAAGATGCTCGACCGAGTTATGATGGACGAGGAGAAAGACAGGGAAACTCAACGTCCCACGATAAACGGGTCCGGTATCTCGGGAGGGCCTCCAACCAGCCCAACTCAAGGCGATGGCGGGGCAGGCCCCAAGCATCTTGTCCCATACACCCTTCGTCGGCGAAGGCGGCATGACGAAATGCCGAAATGCCTGCTCCGGGAACGCCTCTTTCAGCTTGTCCTGTACGCCGAGAAAAGCCGCCCGCAGCACGTCGCCCTCAAGCAGCGCGTCGGGATACTGGTCGTCAGTATATTGGCGACTCACCATAATCCCGTCCCCTGCATGCTACGTGGGCGCGTTTGGATGCGGGACCAGGTTTCCGAGCGCTCATTAATGAGGCTCGCATCCAGCGTGGCTTTCCCGCTCGCAACGTCGGTCAGCCAGGCCAGCGCATCTTTACGTCCCGCCCTGATCTGCTCTGATGGTTCCCGGTCATTACCCTGGCAAAGGTCATAGCGGGCAATCGCACAAACCGCCCTCGTCACAGCCAGGTGAATTGGATGAAGCGGCAGCTGATAGCGACGCTGGAGATAGGTCTCGACGAGCTCCGACGCTTCTTCAAGCGCCCGATTGATGCGCGCGACATTCATGACGTCGCGGTCATCATTCAATGTTCGCGTGACATCAATCAACTCGCGCTCACCATAGCGGTCGATCATATCCTGGAGGTTGGCGTAGGCCATCAACCGACCTCGACGATCTCGAGTTGAGGCTCGTGCCGTAATGCTGTCAGCGTCGCGGGCGCCAGGGCTCCGGCGGGATAGACACGCACCGCGTCATGCGCGATCCCCGCACGACGGAAGCCGGGATCGCGGCAGATCACCAGCACATCGCCCTGCTGAAGCATAAGGCCGTGCCCGTTCGAGGTGACGCGCACCTGGGTCACATGACGGAGATCCGTTGCCGCTGCCGTTTCCGGCGGAGCTGCATTCAAATGCGCATCCTTGAGCATTTGATCACCGTCGTCAGTTTCAGGCGGCGCGTCGAGCAGATGGTCAAGCTTGTCCATTTGATCGGCACGCCCAATTTTCTTCGCCATATCAGCCCCCTACTTTTTGGCTGAGGCGCGGTGCGACCAGGAGTTTCGCTGCCCCCTTCCACGTGTTGGAGGACGGAATGAAAGTGCCGTCGGGCGCTCTTTCAGGGTTGAACTCCCCGTTGATCAGCCGCCGCGCAGCGCCTTCAAGGTTGTTGGGCACAACCATAAGGTCAGGCCGGATGCCATAGGGCGATCCGTCGCGGCGGCGTTGAGACGCCATGGCCGCCAATGCGTCCTCGAAACTCGTGCCATTAAGCGGCCGCGTCGAGCGATAGGCAAACTGATACATGCCCAGCCCGGCCGCGCACCGGCCGTCAACGCCCCAGATGAAATGATTGCCGTAAAAGACATTGCCGTCCGTCAGCTGCGTTTTGGGTGTGACCTTGAAAGGTCGACGCGGCTGGAAAATGAGCGGCTTCAGTGGCTGCGTGGTGCAGAAGAGATACCAGGCTGGCCCCTCCCCCTCATCTGATTTCGGCTTGCCGATATTTGAATATGGGACAGAGCTGCCATCCTCGGCGCTCGTCTGATGATCAGTATCAAAAAAATACTGCCCATCCATCCCCTTCGTGGAAGTGCCGGTTTCAAGCGCCTCGTAAACCAGCTTGTCAGGCAGGTCAGCCGCATTCTGCGCCAATTGCTGAACGGCAGGCATGAGGAGCCAAATTGCTCATCCTCTAAATCTTCTCGGGAGATTGAGATTGTTTCCTCAAACGTTTTGTTACGGATACGAAACGCATCCGCTTTCAAACGATGGATGACTCGGTCGCCAACCCATTCCCAGACCCGGCAATTCGGCCAGGCGCGGATAGAAATTCTCGCCCGATGTCGAAGGGACAGTAAGCGAAAACTGCGTATAAGTCGGCTCAACCGTCTTGAGCTGTTGAGCAAACGCCATGCTGAGCTTCGTCGACAAGGCGTTGATGTTGCCGATATTGATTTCCATGATCTTTCTACCTCAGCCCACGGTCACAAAAGGCGTGCCGTCAATTTCGATCCCGGCCAGACTACCGACGCGCAGCCGCTTCCCGTCACTGCCGGTCTCAGTGAGGGTGACAGTCTCATCGTCGATCGCGTAAACCGGCTTGCCGACATCCGTCCAACTCGGCTTGGTATCGAAAGGCAGTGCAAAACATGCCTTCATGCAATCGACGTAGCCGGGATCGCGGTCGGATTGCTGATGACGCGCGATCCCGGCGACCGCCACGATCACGGATGCGCTATCCTTGGCACCGGCCGGGACGATGTGCCCGTCCTGACAGACAGCGCAGATCGCATGCCGGTAAACGATATGGCCGGGCGCGACCGTAAAGCCGAATTGCGGGGAAAGCGCGCCATGCTTCTCGTCAATGACGCGGTCATTTTTAAGCGCCATGGCTCTGGCCCCCTTTCTCAGTCTGAAGGCCAAGGGCGGCGTCCATTTTAGTGAAGAGCGCATTGCTCTCGCCCGTCACGGCTGGACGTGCCGCATGCAGGCCGGTGACGTCACGCGGAACATCGGGCAGCGCACCGACGAGTTTCTCAGCAAGCTCGGGTCGCTGCATGTGAACGGAGATGAACTCCTCAATCATCTCTTTCGGGATGACCTTCTCGCGTCCCATGCGCTCCACGAACTGCTGCGCGGCTGCTTTTTTATTGGCGGTTTCCAAAGCAGCGATCTGCGACTTGAGTGTCGCAATCTGCTGCGTGGCTGTTTCCTGCCCGGAAACACGCGCCCGTAGAGCGTGCAGAACGACATTTTCCTCAGCGTCATCGGCGACGCCCGCAAGAGTGGCCAATTTTTTGAGGCTTTGCTGGGCCGCGTGAGCAGACGTCAATGCGGAACGCACAGCGTCCTCATTGGCATCGCCATCCAGGCTCAACAGGCTTCGAATTTCGTCGAGGTCCATCCTCGGCTCCTGTGCTTGAGAGTGATGAAGGTGACTAAGGGGAAGGTTGGGCATATTGGTGAGGCTGGCGCGGGCAATCGTCAGCACATGACCGGCCTTGTCTGTCTGAATGACGGGCGACACGCCGCGATAAGCGCGCTCATCGAGCAGTGCCTTGCCCCGCGCATTCCAGCTCGCATGACCCCAGACGCCGTCACTGCGCGCTTCAAGCTGATCAATCCATCCAATTGCTGGTGCAGGACGGCCTTGCGGGGCTGCGAGGTCGGTCGCATGATTCTCGTCAATGACGAGTTTGCCCTGGGCACGCGCCAGGGAAGCTTTGATCAGAGCAGTCGCATCCGTGACGCGATACGGCCCCCGACCATCCCGGCCGCTGAACACGCCGCCGGGAAGCAAATGAATCCATTCGATCCGTTCACTCGGCTCATCTGGCAATTGCGTGGCACAACAAATGAGGTCATCATGTTTCATGCCTCCTTTATGCCGGGTTCCCCCCGCCGCAATCAGGCTGCATGTTTTCGACTCTCATATTTGCCCGTAGACGCAAAAAAAGGTGTCGGGGGCTACATTCCCCCAAAGACACCTTAAAAACGCATGTAGACCCGTTTTATTTCGTTTTAGAGCTGTATTAGAATTGAGTGTTCACTGACCGCCGCGCATTGCGCGGCTGAGATAGTCGTGAAGCTCATCCATCAGCACCTCTTTATCCGCATCCGTGAAGCCAAGATAAGGCCGCGCCGGAATGGTGACCTTCTTCATCTTATAAAGCTTCCCACCCATCTTAAAGGTGAGTGCCTTGGCGCTCTTCGGCCGGATGGTGCCACCGAGCTGATGGATGCGTGCATAAATCTTATTCGACCCCCAGACCAGGCGATGACGATGTATCTGTGATGTCAGACTGCCAATCAGCCCGGATGACACATTCCCGCGCCCGATCAGAATGGACGGGCCACGTTTCGTTTTGGCGTATTCAGGATGAAGTGGCGCGTAACTGGCCCACCGCTTTCCCGCCGGGTCCAGTCCTGCCCGCATACGCTCTTTCGTTGACTCGATAATCTCAAGACCCAGCGCTCCGAGAACGCCTCGTGCATTCTGCTTCAGCGCGCCGATCGCACGCAGCGCGTCCTGCATGGGCTGAGTGGTGCCGGAAATGTGGATGCCTGTCATAATTCCCATCCTCATAAATTGACAAGAAACCGATCATGTCGTAAATTTACGACATCAGGCACGGCATAGGCCGACCTTGAAAATCGGAAAGACTGATATGATAAATAAAGACAAGATCGAACAAAATGCGCGTATTCGTAACCTCATCGCGGACACGGCTTTGAAACAGGCGCAAGCCCGAACTGAAGCGCTGAAGGTTCTGGTCACGATCATCGCCGCAGGTGGTGCCGTCATCACAACGATTTACAATTTTTTCAAATGAGGGCGTCGGGCGCAAGCCCGATGAGTTTAGGAGGGGTATCATGGACGCTTTTCTTCGTAGTCGCACAGCCTATATCTCCGCCTTCATATTTGGCGGACTGGTCGCATTGTCATTTCTGATCCGGTTTGCGGGATGATCACCCGGGATCATCTTCAGGAGACTGGCGAGGCGCTATTCGGGCCTCGCTGGCAGTCTGAACTTGCCAGCGCGCTGGGCGTCAATGTGCGCACCGTTCAACGTTGGATATCCGGAAAAAACCCCCTACCCGACTGGCTCGCGAAAGATCTGGCTGAACTTGTTACGGAGCATCGCGACCGGTTGGATGAGATCGCCGGGCGGATTGCCACCTAACAATTGACTGACGAGTTGGATTGGGTCTATCGTCCGTTTAGGGCTTCAAAACCTCATACCAGTCGGACGGCGTCAGGGAGCGGAGTGATCCGTGGAGACGCCTTTTTCATGCCCCCGTTACGGGCATGCCTCATGGCAATCAGTTTTGCCGGGAGGTCATCGCGTATGTCCAAGGCCTCGGCCCAAAGGCGATGATGCCGTTCATTGGTACGGTTTTGAACTCCCGGCTTCGCCCGTGTTGAGTGGAGCCAACGCCTTCAAAAGCGAGAACCGATGACTACAAATCCAAAAAATCACGACGTTATCCTTCCGACGCCCATTATGATGGATGGGGAATTGCGGATCAACGATCTGCTGCTTGCCGAGATGCTGGGATTTGTTAAGCCGTTCAATATTCGAAATCTGATCAGGCGGCACCTAGAGTATCTTGAAAAATTCGGGACTGTCTTCACCGTGAAGACAGTGACACGCGGGCAGCGTGGAACAGAGTTTTTTCTGACCGAAGAGCAGGCGTCTTACATCGGTATGTTGTCGCAGACACCGAAGGCTGCGGAAGGCCGCATTGCCCTCATCAAGGCTTCCAGGAATGCGTGCCACTTAACAATTGACTGCTGGGCTGGATTGGGTCTACTGTCCTTTTAGGGCGTAGAAACCCTTATACCAGTCGGACGGCGTCAGGGAGCGGAGTGATCCGTGGAGACGCCTTTTTCATGCCCCCGTTACGGGCATGCCTCATGGCAATCAGTTTTGCCGGGAGGTCATCGCGTATGTCCAGGGCCTTGGCCTAAAGGCGATGATGCCGTTCATTGGTGCGGTTTCTAACTCCCGGCTCTGCTTATGATGGGTGGAGTCAACGCCTTAGAAAGCGAGAACCGATGACTAAAACTTCAAAAAATCACGACTTTACTCTTCCGACGCCCATCATGATGGATGGGGAATTGCGGATTAACGATCTGCTGCTTGCCGAGATGCTGGGCTTCGCGCAACCACTAAATGTGCGCAAACTAATAAGGCGGCATGCTAAATATCTAGCAAAGATCGCCACTATTTCCACGGTGGAAACAGTGACACGCGGGCAGCATGGAACGGAGTTTTTTCTGACCGAAGAGCAGGCGTCTTACATCGGAATGTTGTCGCAGACACCGCAGGCTGCGGAAGGCCGCATTGCCCTCATTAAGGCTTTCAGGAAAATAAAGCAGGAAGTTCAGGCGCATCGTTTTGAAACGACATCTGCCACTGCCGCGGCCCTGACCAAAATGACCGATCTGCTTGCAACCCTGACCACCCGCGTCGAGATGCTGGAGGGCCGTAAACCCGCCCGGACGGGAGCTGCCACACGCCCCGCTCTGGCGCAGAGGGTGAAACAGCAGGGCACTCTGTTCGGCCTGCCGGAGGATGCAGCGATGCCGGAGGTTTTCCAGCCGATTGCAGCCTATCTCGATCTGACTGCCATTGCCCCAAAGCGGCGTTTCATCATTGCCGGGCGTGCGGCGCAGTCTTGCGGCAACTGGCTGATGAAGCACCGCATGAGTGCGTTCATACGTGCATCACATGAGACGGGGCGCTTGCTGTTTCACCCTGAGGGCGTGGAAGCGTGGCTGGCGGCGCGGTCAAAGGTGCAGGAGGCAGCCCGATGATTGACGTCACCTTCAATGTAGAAAATGTCAGAGACGGGCTTCGTACCTGCGAAGCCATTACGGCGCTGCTACAAGATCTGATCGGCGACCGGAAAGAACTTGAGCTGGGAGAAGATGGTGTTCTGGGGCTATTTCTGCTTCTCGATGCAGAGCGCAATGCGCTGGCCCGTCTGGGGGCAGAGGATACGGCCACTATAAGGCTCTAAGCCTAATCCAGTTGCTCTCACCAGAAGAACTGCGCTAAATTCTCCCCGCGACGCAGAGGTACACGGTAAATATTCTCCCTGCCGTAGGACGCCCCATAATGGGTGGATCGTTAAGTGGGGTTCCCGGGAGGCCCCACCCTGCGTCGCAATCAATCTCCAGGCTTGATCTTTTTCGAGGCCGCGGCAATGCGCTCCGCCTCTGCCTCGGACACTTTTAGGAATGATGTCAGGAAAATCTCTCCTCGTCCCGTCCGTTTGATCGCCAGGCGAAACAACTTCGAATCCCACCGCCCCAAAGCAACGGCCTTCGTTTCCTCCTTGCCCAATTTGATGGAAGTCAAATCCTCAAAAATCTCCGGCAGGGCAACGTAAGCGTCTTCCTTCAACTCGGGATGCTTGGCCAGATTCTTGCTCAATGTGTCGTCCGAGAGCAGCACGGAATCCGTCTCGACATTCAGCGCCTTTATCACCGTTTCCGGTGCCGTCGCGGCTTCCACGACGCCTGCTCGCGTGTCGAGCAGCTTCCTGATTTCCTTCTTCTGGACCGACCTCCTGACCTCGGGTGGGGCAGCGGCCGGTGGCTTGCCTTCAATTGCGGTCACAGGCTTAAGCGCGACCGCCGCCCGACGTGCTTCTTCATCCATCCAGACTTTACCTGGATTGGTCTGAAAGCCCGGGCTGATCCCTGTCGGCACCTGCTCCGTCTTTCCAGTGGCTGGATTGACCCAGGGCCGGGTAACAACCTCCGGCGCTTCGTCCTCTTTCCATCCGTTCCGCGCCATCTTCCGACGCGACACAGGTTGTATCTCGCAATTACAGCCCCAGCCATTCGGTGCGAAGTGCGAGTTCCACCACGGATTATCCGCCCGCAGGATGATGCCGCCCCAGGCCTCATGCACGATGCGGGGGTGCAAAGAGACATTGTGCACGTAGCGCCAGTAAGGGAAAATCTCCAGCGCCTCGGGCGAGGTCATCTTGCGATAGCGTCCGGCCGCATAAGCCGAGCTCAGATTGGTGCGGTAGATGATCTCGGAACGCCAGGCCCGACTGCCTTTATAAGACCAGCCGTGCTTGCCAACGATCCGGTCGAAATCCTTCCGGAACTCGAGGAGCGTTGTCCCGTCCGTCAGCGCCTTGTTGATGGCCGATTTGAAGTCATTTAAGAGCGCGTTTGAAGTGGCCCCGGCTACAGCAAACTGCCTGGCATGGGCTTCCGCCGCGAGCTCGCCCCATTGCTTCGTGCCTTTATTGGCCTTCTGCCGGAAAAACGAGATCGCCTCAGACGGCCGAAGCGCAAAGCCCGCGTCAAGCGCCGCGTTCATCATCCATATCCTGCTGGATGGCTGCTTCACCGGCGAGCTCCGCCATGCATGCGAACTGCGCCAGCACGGTCGCAAATGCGTCATCATCCAGGTCGAGATCATCCAGCCGATCGCGGAACTCCTCCAGACTTGACGCCTGATTCATCACGTCCCGCACCTGATCAATCATGGCGTCAAAGGACGGTTGCGCCGCGCGGTGAAGCTTGTTGGTCATGATTTCGATCGGCATGACACCGTCATTGACGGATTGGGCGGGCGCAAGACTGTGCCGGCTCACTCGCTGCGTCGGGCGCTGGAGGAAGTGCTGCGGGGTGGGCTCAACCTTATTATTGGGCGCTGGCAGCGGCGCGCCGACAACCCCATCCCCATCTTCCGGCGGTGATAGGTTCAGGCGGCTGAGGATGTCTTCAGCTTTCACGCGAAGGCCCTGCGGCCCGAGATATTGAAGCGCGCTAATGACGTCACTCATCGGCGCTTCATCCGGGCGGCCGACGCGTATCGTTGGGTAAAGCCCGTTACGCGGCACGCCAAATGACAAATCGATCATCGGCCGGACGATCTGTTCATTGATCGTCTGGGAAAGAAGCATGGCGTCGGCGCGCTCGATGTCGTCCTGCACCTGGCGATGAATGACGGCCGCCGCATGCGTGCCCTGCCGTGCATCTGTTGTGCCAACCTGCCCCAGGACAGCTTTACTCGTCTGCTCATCGAGCCACTTCGCACGGCGCTCGTAGACGTCGTTCGACCCTGCGCCGTTTTTCGGCTCAACGAATTCCAATTGCATGCTTTCCGGCACCATGCATGCCAGAGACCCCGCAATATCGATCAGCGCCCGCCATAATGTCGAGCGGTCTTCGGCCGTACTGTCCCGCCCGTATTTGCCGATGCGGATTGGCATGCCGTAAGCCTGCACAAACACACCCCAATCGCGGGATGAAAACATCTTGAAAAGAGCATTGAAAGCGATCGCGCGCGTCAAACCCTGCGTGATGGTCAGGCCGCTCCAGCTCGGATGCCGGTGCACGACAATGCTGCGAGGTTCAAGTTCCTCGAAACCGATTTCGGGTGTCGCGAGATCAATCTTGGGCGTATATCGCGCATCGGCTCCGCTCCGCATTTTGACGGTTTCGCCGTCCTGCCATGAGATGTCAAACCAGCGTTGCGGGCGATAGATGAGCCGTTCGGGCCAGTAATTCCCCGCCTCCGCGTGCCATTTTATCGCTTGCACGGACCAGCCTTTCGCGACGGCATCAAGCATGTCAAACATGGCGCGCTGAAGGATTCCCTTCGCCAACCAGTCACGAATAAAAGCGGCTTGCTTTTCTTGAGCCGCTTCGTTACCAGCCGCCTCCACCGTGACTGGCAATTGGCTGACCGTGCGCTTCCGCGTTGAAATGACGCCGAGATAATGGAGATCCTTCTGCTCAATCAGCTCGGCGAAAGTCTGCCAGGCGAGTGAATCTCCATTCGAAGCCGCACGGAGCATCTCCCCAACATAATCCGGGTCAACCCAACTCATATCCATGGTCGAAACGGCGGGCCGCGCGCCTGTCAGCGTGGCCTCCGCCACGGGGCGCGTCAGCATGGACGGTGGAAAGGGCTTCCCCGTAACCGGGTCAATGAGTGCCATGATCCTGCACCTGCTTCGCCTTGGTCTGACAGGCCCGCGCCTGGTCGCGCAGGCCGATATAATCGCTCGCAACGCGCCGGATCATACTTCCCTCTGTGTGGGCTTGAATTTCCCGCTTTAATTGCTGCTGATCAGCCACGGAATAGGCGGTGATGTGCGGGCATGTCGGAATATAAATTCTCTGCACGCGCGGCGCGCATGACGTGACGCTGCCCGAAAGCAGCGTCACAGCGGCAAGAGGGAGGAAGCGGCTAAACCGCATCACATCGTCCCGGCATCGAGACGCGCCATGAGCGCATCGTCGCTAACAGGCTTTTCCGCTTCGGCCTGCGCCATACGATCCTGCGTGTCGATCACGGCCGCATCATGGGCGGCCTGCGCTTCCGCCTGTTTAACGGTTTGTTTCGCAGTCGCATCGGCCTGCTTCTTCCGGCTCGTTTGCCAGACGAGCCAGCCGAGGATCGCCACGCCTAGCGCGACGATTGCGTGCTTGATAATCCCGATAATATTGCCGATTCCCGAAATCATAATCTCAACCTCCATCGATGTTGCGCGGTCCCTGACCGTTCTTCGGCCAGCTCCCGCTCGATCGGCCACACGACCGGCGGCCCCGACAACTCGGTTCCCCAGGCGCGTGGCTGACTTGTATAGGCATATTCGATGACATCAGCGCGGCTTGCGGCGTAGGCCATGGCCAACGCCACGGCGGCGTCGCCGTGACGCTGGGCCGTCTTGCCGCCTTTACGCTGGTCCGGCACGCGCGCAACGCCGCGTACGACTTGTAAGAGACGGATGTCGTCAATGATTTCACGGTCCTGCGGTAAGGTGAGTGCCGCATCTTCCATCGCCGCCTTGAGGGGCGGCATCTGCTCACGATACCACCCCTCAGAGAGCATCACGGCCTCAACGCGGCTGCCATAACGTTGCACCGTGACTTCCGCGAGATACTGCCCGTTGCCGCGTGCATCCATTTTTCCGGCACGCCACCGGGGCAGCCCGTCAAGAATAGCGAAGAGGATGCGTCGTTGCTCATCAAAGGGCACGTTCCGCAATTCGACGACGAGCGCCGTCTCGCGCCGCATGTCCGGGGCGATACCCAGAACCCAGATGACGGTTAAATCACCGGATCGGCCAAAATCCTCACCGAACACATAGGGGCGCTCGCGATCCAACGTTTCCAAGGTGGTGTTAATTTTTTCACTAATGAATGAGGCTGTTTCCTGAGCGCGCTGCGCCTCCGGCCAAAGGGAAAATTCTGCCGTCTGCGCCCAACGAATAACGGGAATATCGGCGGAAGCCCGGGCTTCAATGAGCGGCAACGGGATATAAGCCCCGGTGGATGGCGACGGGATGCAGAACAGCTCCTCATCAGCACCGGAGCCGTAAAATGCCACGATCTCATCACGCCAGGCAGATTGCGCCACTTTAGACCACGTGACCCCCGTCTTGGCGCAGATTTTCCGGTAGAGCCCCTGTTCCAAAGCGTCGTCAAAGGTGGTGCGCAGCAAATGATAAGGCTTTCGGCCCGCCCGGATGTCATTGACCAGGATGTTAAACGGGTTGCTGTCCCCATTATGCGTGCTGATAATCAGCACCTTGCCTCCCCACATCAGGAGAGCAAGAGCTGCGGTCATCAGGCCCGCGAGATCATCATGGAAGGCCGCTTCATCGATAATAACGAGGCCCTGCATGCCGCGCAGGGCACGCGCCATGGAGGGCAACGCCAGGACTTTATGCCCGGCCGCGAAGTCGATTCGGAAAACCTTGACGTCCTTCTCCGGCGCGTCCGGGTCGCGGAAAAAGCTTTCCTGGACCTGACCGGCCACAACCTGCATCTGACCCGCATGGTCGGCGCAGTAATCAATAAATTCCCGCGCCATCTCCAGATTATAACCCATATAAAACACGTCCATGCCGCCCGCTTCGGGCGATAATCCTGCAATCAGGTCCGCGATAAATGAGGCGGCCCATGACATGCCGGTGCGTCGGGATTTTTCAACGACGACGACTGGATACTTCATGACGGCCGCCATCATTCCCGACTGATAAGGCAGGAAGAGGCTGGTCGAGAGCGTGGGGTTACGACCTTCCGTCATTTTCAACCCCGAAAGCCCCCTGCATCAGGGCGCGCGCAGTCTCAGCGGAGATGCCGCGCTTTTTCGCTTCATTCACCACGTGCTTCTCGGCACGTGCACGGAGGCCCTTTTCAACGCGTTCCTCTATGGCTTTCCGATTTTCAATGTCCGCCTTGGCCGATTTTGTGAGATGGTCAAGCGCCTTCGCCAGCAACATCAACCCCTGCGGATTGCCCTTGAGTGCTGCAATGCCGTCTTCATCGCTCGCCTCGCCTGCGAGGTAGAGGTCGAGGATGGCGCTGTGGAGAAGCTCAATATTGACCTGCGCCGTTCGCGATGCGGGCTCTTCCCCAAATTGCCGCACAAGCGCTTCCGCCACGCCACGGCTCTGACGCAGTTTGACGCCCAACCTGTCCATGTTCTGAATATGGCGGCCCAATGCTGAACGGCTGATCTTCGTCGCGTGCAGCTCTCGCAGGGCGGCGAGAATCTCGTCAATGGAGTAGCCTTCTCCGCGCAGCCGACCGATTTCGTCACGGATTTCGTGGGGAAGTTTTGACACGGAAGATGGTCGCGGCATGGTGAGCAACTCCCATGAAACTTCGACGAAAAAGAAGATGATGATCAGCCGGAGGAAGCGCATCACCTCACCACGCGGCGGGCGACGCCCGCGACGAGAAGGTGGCCTTGCGAGGCCCGCAAGCCATCATCGGTCAACTGAACCCGCCAGATCTCGCCATTGATGATTTCCAGCTTTGTCACCAGGACACACCCGGCCCGCTCGAGAAAGGTGAGGTCTGCGCGCATTGTGTCGCGGTCCGTATCACGCCCGGTCTGGAGCACCGCGCGCAGGATAACGTCCTCGGAAAGAAGGCCGTCGCGCATCTGGGCCAGCGCGTCGATCACTTTTTTACGCCGGTCTTCTTCGATGCTGACTTTCACGCTCATTTATGATCTCCCATATGACCGCGAATGATGACGTGCAGCAGCTCCCGCGTGCGCTCGCCATCATCCTCCAGCCTTCTCAATGATGTTTTGATGTCATCCTCGAGCGCATCGACGCGCTCGGTAATCGTTCGATGCCGACCCATCGCATAAAGTCCGGCCGCGCCGCCGACGGCACCCAAAATGGTGAACCAATGTTCGAGAACGTCATACATTACGCCAGTGCGCCGTCGGCAGCCTGGGCAAGCCGATGGGCTTCCGCCACGCGTTCCGTCAGACGTGTCAGCCAACCTTGGCCGAAAGTCCTAAAAGTCCTAAAGCTTCGGTAAGCCGCCTCCTGTTGCGAGGCGAGCGCGTAAATGATGAGGTTGTCCCGCGCGCTTTGCTCGCCCACAGCATCAATGAGAGATGTCATCGAAACCTGCCCGGAAGGCAGGTCAAGCCAGGACTGAAACTGCTCCAGATATTTTTTGGATAAAAAACTCACGATTGTTGCGGTGGACGCTTCGTGGAGAGCCGTTAATGTGGCCGGACCCATTTCGCCATCCTGAGCTGCCATGCTCATGCCGAGGAGTTGCTGAAGCTGCTTTACCGCGCGCTCGGTCCCGCTATTGAAGCCGAAATCGAACAGCATCAAATCGACGCCGTCAGGCAGTGCGTCACAATCCAGCACATTCCAGAAACGCGATGTTGCGACGTCGAAGAAAACATCAGGCGTCAATGCCTTCATCGTGGCAGCGGAAACAGCTTCACCCCGTATCTCACTGAGCAGCATCGCTGAAATGCCGTACTTCGTGCCGGATAACTGGCCGACACCGAGTTTACCGCCTGTCCAATTGCCACGATCAGCGCGCCCGCACTGATAGCCGCCTTCGCGCGCGAGAGTGAATTTGAGAGAGGCTTTGAGATTTCTTCGCATGCCAATAGATTAGGCGTGCGAGGTCTGCCCATTCAGGCTGTGTGTTTTCGACTCAGTAATCGTCGTCGAGGTCAAAAAGCCCCAATTGATCAGCATTTCCGGGGTTTTTAAAGGTGCGGTCAATAGTAGGGTCGGACCGAAGTAAATTCGGCACCTGCCGCCATGAAATCCCCATGCGCAGCGCGATCTCATTATTACTCAGGCCGCGCTTCGCCAGCATATGCGCACGCCAGGATTTAACGAGCGGCACTTGATAATTGACCCCACCATGACGCCGCACCAATGCCTCAAGGACATCGTCGCCATATTCCCGCATCGCCCGCGCCCGGGAGACATCGCGCGGCACGCGTAGACGCTGTCCCCCGGCTGACTCGATAAAGCGCAGCGTCGCGTCCTCTCCAATTTCCCGGACGAGCCACGCGATGGAGGGTGGAGGATTCATGGCCATGAGATTAGGCCCCGATCCGATCTTGCCAGGATTTGAGCGCCTCAATGACACGCTGCGCCTGCCCGGCTGAGAGAAATTCAGGCGCATCCACGCCCGTTTGACGTTTGACGAAGTGACGCAACGCGTCCCTTGACCCGCGCGACGTCAGCCTCGGCCCCATATCGGTCCAGATCGCGTAAATCTTGCGGATTTCGGCACGGTTATTTGCACGCCGCGCGCGGAAGCCGATTGACCGGTAGTGCCTTAAAAGCGCCTCAAGCTGCGTCAGCGAGCAGTCACGGGCACTCTCCTTGCCCGTGATCCGCGTCATGATCTCCCGATAAATCTCCTCTTCGAGGCCGAGCTGCTTGCGGGCGATCTGCAATTTCGCGTAAATCGCCCGTCGGGTCGGGTCAACGCCGCTCATGGTAGCTCACCGAGATAAGCCGCATGACCTGCCTCCCGAGGATTTCGGTTCTGCCCGACAAGAAGCAGCGCACTGGCCGCGTCGAGCGGCTTGGCGCCATGCTCTACCATGCGGATCAGCATCTCTCGGTCATTGCGCCATGGGTCACGTAGACTTTGGGATGCGGCGCCGATCAGCAGCCCGCCAATGAAGATCACAGTCGCACCGAAAGACAGGGTTGAAGTCCTCATCAGATGATCTCCTTCTCTCATTCACACACGGGAAAAATCGACGACGATCTGCTCGTAGGGCACACCCTCTTCCGGCCGGACTTTGCAGCGCACGGCCATTTTCGACCCGGCCGACGCCACAGCGTCGTTCAGGGCGCGCACAGCGTCAGGCCATTTCGGATGATTGAGGCTGAGACGTTTAAGGTCCAGGATGCGCTGGACGTTGATGCGCCCGGTCCGCTCGTCCTTCTGGAATGCGGCCGAAACCAGCGCGCGCAGGTCGGCCGTTGCGCCTTCCGTCAAATCGTCGAGTATCTCATTGATCAGCGCCTGCGCCGCCGGTAATGCGGGCGTGAGTTGCTGGTAATGATAGCGCGACGTCTCGACCCTCACCTGGTCGTCGAAGCTCACGAGCGTCAATCCGCCGACGCGCCCGCCAAGTTTGACATTATATTCCTGGAAAATGAGCGCCTGAAAAGCGTCAATCTCGGCAAAGATCGCGGCTTTTTCAGACTGCACATGGTCATGAAGTGCCTGAAAACGCGCCGCGAGCTTCATCGCGGTATCGTGCTGAATGACGATCTCCGGCCGGATCGACGTTTGAGGGATGTCACGCCCCTCCGCATCGCGGAGGGTTCTGACTGGGGAGATTTCGGTCATAAATGTCTCCTATTGCATAATGTTCATGGTGGGATGACGGAGCGCGAAAGTGATCCGCGACAGGCTCAATAAAAGCAGGGCTTTCTGCGTCACAGCCCAAAGCTGACGCACCTCATTTTCACGAAGGCTGTCGAGGCCACTCCTCTTCAATCGCCGTCACGAGAAGCGGCGGGAATGGATTTCTCAGCTCCGTGATTGAAGTTTTCAGGCCGATGCTGAGATGCGCCATGAGGTGGTCCGCATCGTTCAAAAGGGCTTTTTTCATATCTTTGTTATCCTTCATGGTTGAGTTCTTCTTTTGATTTCTCAAGGGCTTTATTGCGCCGCGCCTGCCTGCGTGCCTGGGAGATCGCCCACACGCCGAGGAAGCGGGCTTCATAGGCAGTCAGATAAATCCCCTTTTCCTGCTGCAAAAGCACGTCACCCAAGGCGCGTAGCTCTTTCACAAGATCCAGATCGTCCGATGAGACGGCGCGTAAGATGCTCATGCGGCCAACTCCTCGGGCGCGAGGATGGACGGATACCATCCGGCCATCACGCCCTGCCGGGTGCCGGGATGGCGCAGCAGCATTTCCGGCGTGATGACCAGGCAAATGCTTCCGTCAGCTCGCCGCGTCCGCAGGTGGGCGAAGACCGCATCCAGCACGCCGCTTTTCGACCACTTCAGAAAGCGTCGATAGACCTGTAATTCCTGCCCGCATTCGGGGGGCACCTGCCCCCACATTTTGCCGTGATGAATTACATGCACGATGCCCGTCAGGATCTTCCGATCGTCAAGGCGCGGCCGGTATGTGTCGGGATACCAGGGCTCAACCGCTGCCAGTTGCGCGTCCGTCAGCCATTGCACTTCATTCGGTAAAGTGGCGCGCTGAACACTCACCGGCCTCACGTAAAACGCCGCCGCACGTTCCTGTCCGCGCTCCGTCAATCGCGCCGTTTGACCGACCATCTCGACAAAACCACGAGCAAGGCAGGATTGAAGCACCTGCACGGGGCAAGTAATCCTTAAGGGGTTCGCGCCATCAGGCGGCGTCCAACCAAGACGCCTAAAGCCCGTCTCACATGTGCCCGTTTCGAAGCGCTGAAGCAGCCACAAAACGGCATGCTGATTTGTTGTCAGCCGCTCGGACCTCATGACCAATACTCCTCCAGGTGCTCCCGAAGGTCGGCGACCGTGAGGTCGACACTCAGGCTCATGAACATTTCCCGCAACACACGGCGGACTTCGATGCTGACATCAACCTGCGCCGTCGCATCATCCGTCAGGCGGAAATAAGTCTCCACGACCTCCTCTTTGATTTGCGCTGGGGTCTTGATTTGAGTTTTGGTCATGATCAGCCCTCCCGGCTGCGATAGGATTGAAGTTCGCCGCCAGTCAGGCTGTTCCAGGCTTTCTGAATGTCCTTTTGCTCAAGAACATTCCGGCCTTCGGCTCCGGCCAGCACGTGGGCATATCGTATGGTTTTCGTCATGCCGCGAAGGCCACCGGCCTGCGTGCCGACAAAGCGACAGAGTTTCCGCAGGCCGTCATCCTGAATGCCCCAGGCATCAAGCACGCGAAAAATGTCGTTGATTTGAGGTCGAGGACGATTTTTGCGCATCCCTACCCGGCTAAAAATCTGCGCGTGCGTCGTTGCGCGACCCATACCTTCAATGCGGCCTTTAAGGGGTTCATTGCCCATGAACACCAGGCCGATCCGCCCGCGATCGTAAATCGTGCGCAAGAGGTCAATCGCTTCAGTCTGGAGGTTCTGGGCTTCGTCAACGATGATGAGGCCCTGCGTCCCTTTTACACGCGCAATCAATGACGCCATCATGCGCGGGCCGCGCTTTTCACTCGCGTCCACAATCTCGGTCAGCTCACGCAGCACGGCCGTCGGGCTGCGCATGGAGCTATCCGCCGTCATCATCCAGACGTCTGGAGTCGTTTTCACATATTGCTCAGCGGAAACGGTCTTTCCTACGCCCGCATTGCCCGTAATCAGTCCGACGTCCGGCACCGACTGCGCGTACTCAAATACCGCTCGGAAGGCCGTCGAAGAAGGCGTCTCGATGAAACCCGGTTCAACCGGCATCTCAGCGACCTTGGACCGTTCACTCAGGCTTTCGAGGTATTTTTCGGCTTTTGCCGCGATATTTTCCGCGACACCATTATAAGTGCCAGAAAGCCAAGGGCCGAGAGTACCCTTCGGGATACCGGTCTGGATGGCGGCCTGGGCATAACTTAGCCCGGCTTCCTCCATATGTGTTTTAAGACGCCGTGCCATCTCACTCGGCGCGCTCGGGATGGGGGGCACAGTGGCGCTATTGATTTTCTGTTCCAGCATGATAAAAATTTCCTGTCTCTGACAAACCAGCATGGGACAAAGGCAGCACGGGCTGGCAGGCCCGTGCTGCCACAATCTAATCTCGAAAAATCGCTTTTTGCGTGGTCAGCATTCGATCCGAGCTGGCAGGCCCATTTTCTTGCTCTATATTATCAATATATGATGTAGTGTAACTTACGTTTGACTGCCGCAAACGCGTTCCAATTTTGCGATTTCCAATAAAAACGAATCCTATCACTTTCAAGGAACTCACATTTGTAAGAGACCCCATAATCATCGACGACAATTCTTGCGCGTCACTGATGATAAAGAGACATTCGCCGCCTACCTTCTTGAGGTGGCGGATAACATTGACCATTTTATTGCGATTTGTTTGCTCGACGTCCCCAATTCCATTAGCAATACCTTGCCAAAATGCTGCTGGTGACTTCGGTAAATCGTTAGCCGAGAAAGTCCAGGCATTTTCATTTTCACTTATGTAATCAGATATTTCTTCCTGAAGATTTGTTTCTTCAGCTATGACGATTTCAATCGAACCCGTAAGTTGGGCTGTTTTGAGGGCACTCTGAAAGACTTTTGAGGTAGCATTTTTTAGTCGCATTTTTTCAACTCCAGCATGGGACAATGGCGGCACGGGCTGGCAGGCCCTGTTAATTATCGATCGCGCTGTAAAAAGCGCAGGATGTTTTCATTTTCCTCCTCCTCCTCAATTTCTTGCGCGTCAGCCTCAGCCATAAACTGCGTCGCCAACGCTGTATTGCCTTGGACCTGTGGTGCGGTGAACATGCGCGTCACGGCGCTCTCCAGTGGCGGCTCTTCCTCCTTCGGCAGGCTGGCAAAAACCGCCGCCAATTCTTCATCGCTAAGCCTTTTAGCGGCTTCGCCCTGAAGCTTATTGGCGCGTATAAACTCTTTCCGCGCCTGCTGATGCCGTCGCGCGGCGTCCTTATCAGCAAAGCCGGTTTTGGCCACGCATTTGGCAGCGCCGAGATACACACCACTTGAGCGGTAAACATGAATATCGGCCTGTAAATCCTGCGGGTCTAGCCGGACAACAACCTTGGTCCCGCGATGCTCCTCAAGGAACTCGGCCCAATAACGATTACCCTCAATTTCAATCACGCCATCTCGTCGGGAGACAGTGATCTGCTCGGCGGGCAGCAGCCATAAGCGACGCTGCTCTTCAGTGGCCTTCGTGATCACTGAGCGTCGATACGACTCTTCGAAGACCTGGTCGAAAGAATATTTGCCCTTACAAACATCAGAGCGGCGACCCGTCCGGGCGTTATGGTCCGCGATGCCCTGCGAGACCACAGCGATAAACCGGTCCAATGGCACAGCCTTACTCGCGTAATTCTCAGGTTTGGCTGTCGGATTTGCCCCTGTATAAGCCCCGGCAAAGGCCGGGTGTTTGGCAATATCCGAGGCGAAATCGCGCCAGGCACGCTCTATCGGCTTGGATTGGCCGCTATAAGGTTTCGTCCAATGCACTTCAACGCCTAGTTGCGGCATGATGCCGAGAGGTTCGTCGTTCAGCACCTTGAAGCGGTAACGGTTTGGAACGCCGCCAGTGAGCCATTTGGAGGCGAAGTTGCGACCATTATCAAGGTAGCAGAGTTTAGGTATTCCGTATTTCTCGACCATGTCGCCAAAGGCCAGGCGCACCGATTCTTTATTTTCTGAAATATCGATGCGCCAACTCAGAATTTTCCCTGAATAGATATCCTGGAACCCGACAAGAACGGGCCGCACGATGCGCGTTTCATTGCCGATCGGCCATTCGACAAACACGTCGAACTTATGTCCGTCTGCATTGACAGCCTCAAGCGCGTGAAACACGCTGTGATCGCGTCGTTGCGCGGGGTAAAGTGCTTTGAGCTTGTCTTCCCCTTCCCGTTGATGAACGCGCATCCCGACAGGCGACGCGTTCATGCGTGCCAATAACGTCCGCCGCGAAGGCAGCGTCCAGCCGCGCTCCTCCGCGACCTTCACGAGCCGCGCGTAACAACTGGCGAAGGTAGGTGACTCTCGGCGGAGATAATCTGATCGTAAAATGTCCCATGCCTCGCCTGGGCAATGCACGCGTTCACTCGGCTTAGCGTAATTCGGTGCAAGCGCCGCCAGCCAATCACATTTGTTAAGGCCGCGCACACGCTTATACCAAAGTTGAATCGTGCGCATGGAAACCCGTTCCTGCGAGGCAATCAACATCATGGCCACATATTTACGCTGCCCGGCATTTACCAGCGCCTCGACCGCGTCAAGAATGCGGTAAGCGTTGCGCGCCTTATCTTTGAGTTTATCGGGAAGGGTATCGAAATGCTTCCATAATGCAGTTCGCTTCCGCTTCCCAATCGTCTCACTTTCCGCAGCGGCAACCGGGTCGCGCGACAGTCCCTGAAGGGACCGCGCCGCCTCAATCTGAGCGCGAAGCGGGAGGATGGTGAGCGCGAACTCATACCCCCCGCCCTGGCCTTCCCGACGCCGCCAGGCTTGACCCTCAGATTCGGGCGTGATCCAGTTTTCTGCTGTGATTTTCTTCAGGACGCCTTGTTGCGTCTCCGGCATATCCGGCAAACGCAAGGCGGCGATTTCGGTCATCGTCAGCCAGGGCCGCTGTCCAACCGTCACCATTACGCCCTCCTTTGCAAGGAAGAAAGCGACGCAGACAAAATTAGAAACCTTGAAACCGTTCTCGACTTATCCTTCTCCATGCAACCTAAGAAGGACCCCGCAATGGATGAAAAAGTGTTCGCGTCGATTGATGCCGCCGCCGCGGGTTTTGACTCTCTCATCTTCGCATTCGCGCACGGAACGGCTTCGGAAGAAGAGAAAGAAACGATCGCCAAGCGCGCGACCTCAGTCTTCCTTGAGCTAGCTGAAAATCTATCCTGCGCGCTTACCATCCTCGAGTTCCTTGAGCAGGACATGGGATATTGGCTTGGACAATTCGTGCTGGATACACCGTCGAGAGAGCATGCTGAAGGGCAGCTCGACGCCCTTCTGGATGAGCATCAATCAAAACTTTTCCTGGAAATCCGACGTTGGCACATGCACGAAGACGCTCACCGACTCGAGACCTTCCTAAAGCGTTCGTGCGATAGAGTGCGTGAGCGAAGTCACGCTGAAATAGACTTAAGACACGTAAAAGCTTCATAGCGCCCTCCACGCTAGGTTCTGAGCGGCGCAGAATAGCACTTGCCAAAACTGCGCCGCCCGTTCCACCTTGTGCTTTCCCATTCGCGACAAGGAGAAAAACGTGACTGAAACCTTCAGGCAAACCACGATGAAAGATAGATTTTTGAGTCTGTTGCAGAAGCTTGATGATACCGCTTCCGAAAGCGGGGACGATTCCAGCTCAGCAGACCTGTTTTCCGATTTCGCGCGTGTCGCGATCGAGCTTGTCAAAGAGTATGATTCTAACCGGATCATGCTTGGTCTCCTGGAGTCGAGCTACACTGGCGAAATCGCGAGACAATCGTTAGAGATACCGCAAGGAGTAGAGCGCGAGGCTTACGTGGACAGCATCCTTGATCGCTCTTTTTCAGACCTTTTCCACATTGTCGCGACGTCGACGTCGGACAATCGCGATGGTGATTTGGAAAAGCGGCTGAATGCCCAGGCCGAAGCGATACGCTCCTTAACTCATCGCAAATCTGATCAATTATCTTGCTCTGATCAATCAACCTCCTAATTATCCGCCTATCCATTACGCCCTCCATGTCCGAGCACGCACCGCACGTTCCTGACGGGCAACCTCACGCTTGTGCTCGTTGAGAGCTGCGAGCTCGATATGCGGCAGATGTCGGCGGTCAATCACGGCCCAGCCGCGGTCGGCCGCAAAAAATTCCAGCAGACGCCTGTCTTTCGTCGCGGCGAGCAGCGCCTCAAACCGAGAAACTGAGATCTGATGGTTGTCTCGCGCCACGCTTGCGTAAGCATTGAGCATGTTCAACGAGACATCCCGCCCGAGATGGCGGGACATCAGGCGCGCGACGTCCTCACGAGGACGTCCGCACTCATCCAGAGATATTGAAATCGCGCGCGATATCCGCCCGGAAAATGAGTTAGCTCGAATAAGCTGTGGGTCAAAGGCAACAACCGTCTCCGGGGGTTGCCAGGCAAAAAGACTCATTTGTGATTTCGCATAGATTATGCGCGTCATGCCGCGTCTCCAGCACGAAATCCGGGAAGTTTCGGCGCGATAATGTTGGCGAAGGCAGCCCGCTGCTCATCATCCGCAAAATCCCAGCCTGTTTTAAAGCAGACTTCAGGGAGATTTTGCGCAATATGCTCGGCAATCCCACGTCGTTCCCGCGCGGAACATTTACGCCATAGCCCGAGGAAGACCTCCATTTTACCCGGCTTCGGTGCAGGCGGTTTTTCTTCAAGCTGTCGCATGATGTCAGCAACGGTCGCACGGATGCCCTGCTCGACAATCAGGTCCGCTATTCGGCGCTGATTTTCAGGCGTCTGCTTAGCCAACATGTCAAGTTGCGCGCCACTATCCGCAAGCCACGTGCTGGCAATTTTTTCGCGCACTTCGGGAGCAATTGCCTTATGCAGGACGATGGCGCGGTCTATCGTTCGACGGGATAACCCCAAGCGATCGGCAGTCACGTCAGAGAATGAAGGGATCAAATGGTCAACCTTGTCCATCTGATCGTCATCTTTAGTCGCTTGATGCTCAACCTTGAGCATTTGCTTCGAACGACGATCTCCACCGGCCCGCGTTTCAGGGTGCAGCTCTTGGTAAACCTCTTTACGACGCGCCAGAAACGTCGCGCGGTCCAAAGCGGACAGATCGCGCCTGAAAAGATTTTCGTCGATCTCTCGCAATTGCGCTTCAAGTTCCGACGCCTCAACGATGATTGCCGGAATCTTCTTCACACCGAGGCTTTTAACGGCCTCCAAGCGATGACCACCTGAAATCAGCAAATACCCACCATCAGCGGATTTTCGCACCTCAATCGGTTGGCGCAAGCCGTTTTCCTTGATGCTCGCCGCAAGAAGTGCAACGTAGTCAGAATCGACCGCGCGCAACCTGTCACCTATAAACACGCTTTTAATTTCAACCTCTGTTATGAGCATGTTCATTTTAAGGCCTCGTTTTGACGGAGATCGTTAATGACCCGGGCTTTAGGGTAGTTGCGCCGACCGTAAGGACGAGGCGTCCCATCAGGGTCATATCTGTCTGGCCAGATATCCTGCGGTTGCAAACCAAGCTCGTTTGCAACCGCCCGCTCAACCGGGATGGAGTAGCCAGGTCGATAAAAAGTGGAGTAGATATCCGTGGGCGTCTTGCCGATCTTCCACGAGAACGCACTCAGCGTTCCGTACTTTTTTCTGAGCGCTGCCTTCACATCCTCGGGATGCAGTGGGCTGTCGAGGCGCAGGCCAATTTCCTTGGCCTTAAAATCCAACATGGGAACTCCTTTTATAAGACAAATGGTGGCAGCCATTTTTTTTAACCTGCCCTCCCCAGTTTCCTGCGAGAGGAAGCTGCGGCAGGCTTATGGGGCTAAATTACTGTTTCTCGTCGCAATGTCAACTGTTTTGCGTTTTTTATACGTCGAAAAGCGGAAAACAAAGCGTAAGTCATTCATTTCGCAGAAGACTTTCCTGTAATGAGTAAAAGGTTCCATATCTCCGACCGCGCCCTCGCTCGCCAGGATGACGACGTTTCCGTGAAACGGTTACGCGAAGTCGTGTATCAATTTGGGGGGATAACCAGCGTGGCAACAATGGCCGATATTCCTGTCAGCACGATGTCAGGATACATCTATGGCCGGGAAATGAAGCTTTCAGCTGCGGTGAAGATCGCGCGCGTTTGCTCGGTTTCTTTAGAATGGTTGGCAGGCATCACGGATCACCCTCCTTCCATCACCTCTAATAGTCAGAGTCGTGAGCACTTATCTAACGAGGGACGAAGCGCTGAAGACAAGGTTATAAAACTACTTCCATTTTTCGACGCAGCATCCTTCTTAAATTCTGGGGATTTAGAAACAGGAAATACTGAAACCGAGCAGGTCCCGATTACTGAAGGCTTTCTCGTGAGATTAAATGCGAAAGCCGAAACCTCGTTTTTCTTGAAAATAAGTGGTGACTCAATGGAGCCAACTCTTCGTGACGGTGATCTCATCCTCGTCGAGACAAAGCCGATTGAGGCCGTGTCCGGGCTCACCGTCCTCATGATTGATGGGCGTATGATCGTCAGACGTATTGCCTTGGCGCTTGGCGGTCAGGTGACGTTGATTGCGGACAATAAGTTTTATCCTTCTCAAGATATCAACCGCGACCAGCTCATATGGGGCAGTATAAGTAGCAAGCATCCCGCCGTCCTCATCGGCCGGGTGATTTACCGCTTCCAAGCGATCTGAAGGTTTGGATATGTTACAATGAAAATAAATATCACACGAAAATTAGTTGTATGATAACACGAAAAATTTTCTGTGGATAAGTCGTAATTACCTTCATAATTCAGCACATTATCAAATTAACCAGAAAATTTGGCTAGTTGTATGTTAGCGAAACTAAGATGCCTTAAAAACGGCGATATCTGATCGATAGCGCCTTCCGATCAGCATGCGCCTGCACACGCCTTAAACCGCGTGAAACCGCCTCTTATTCGATTTTAGGGATAGCTCTAATACGACTTTGAAACGCGAGGTCGTCACTCGGCTGAAAGTGCAAAACATGGCTGCCCAAATTTCGATTTTAGGCAAACGCGGGCAAAAACGTGGGCAAAAAGGTTTTTCACTGTTAACGCTTGTGGATAACTTTTTGACCCGCTAAAAACCAAGCGCATCAAGGGTTTTTCATCCCACCATATCCCGTATGATCCCGTAAAATCCCGGATACTTCATAGTGAAGAACCTGATTGTTCCCTACACGGGCCGCAGCCGCGACCTGTAAGTCCATCATTTCCATCGGACCCATGGCGGAGAGGGTGGGATTCGAACCCACGGTACGCTTCCACGCACGGCGGTTTTCAAGACCGCTACCTTAAACCGCTCGGTCACCTCTCCTTACGGAGACACTCTTTGCCGAAAAGCGCGTTCAAACGCAAGTCCCGTTTCCCACCGCTCCGTCGTTACAGCGTCAGCCTGGCGCAAAAGGGTGGGGACGCATGTCATCCAGCGGCCATCTTGGGCGGGGCGCGACGTTGAGATCGTTGATATCCGCGGCGGGGTGCGCCCGAATTTTCTGCCATGCGGCCCAGGCGATCATGACAGCATTATCCGTACAATACCGCACAGGCGGGACGAAGAGCGGGAGGCCGCGTTCCTGCGCGACCGCCTCAATGGACGTGCGTATTGCCTGATTGGCGGCGACACCTCCCGCCACGACAATATTCTTCGCTTCGGGAAAAGCCGACAGCGCGTTTCTGACGCGATCCGCCATGACGCGCGCGACACTGGCCTGAAAGCTGCCTGCGATGTCAGCGGCGTCCCGGCGCGTCAGCGCTTCCGCCCCGAAGCGGGATACAACCCGGGATACAGCTGTCTTCAACCCCGAAAATGAAAAATCACACCCCTCGCGCCCGATGAGGGGGCGTGGAAAATCCCATTTTCGTGCATCGCCTTCCCGCGCGAGCTTTTCCAGAGCCGGGCCACCCGGCCAGCCAAGGCCCAGCATTTTCGCCACCTTGTCAAAGGCCTCACCCGCGGCATCGTCAATCGTGCTCCCTAAAAGCGTGTAATCCCCGATATTGCGCACGGCGACGCACTGGCAATGCCCACCGGAGACAAGCAGAAGCAGAAAGGGAAATGGCGCCCCCCCGCCCGGCATAAGCGGCCACGTGGCCATCAGCGCATGGGCCTCGATATGATTTATCGCGATGAAAGGCCGGTTCATCGACAGGGCGAGACCTTTGGCATAGTGACTGCCGACGATCAGACCACCAATCAACCCAGGGCCTGTTGTCGCCGCGAAGGCGCCCATATCTGCAAGTTGATATCCGGCATCGGCAAGACATTGCGTGACGAGGTCCGGCAAATGCGCAAGATGGGCGCGCGCCGCAATTTCCGGAACAACCCCACCCAGCGCCGCGTGTTCATTCTGGGAATAGATCCGGTCCGCGCAGATCTGACCATCAGGCAACATGATGGCGCAGGCCGTGTCGTCGCATGAGGACTCGATGGCGAGGAGTGGAGCAGGCCGATCCAGGGAGGGGGGAAAGTCTGAAGAAAACAGCGCGGTCATACGGACATGTTACGTCATTGCTTACTGATAGGTAACATTTTTCCTCCCTCGAGGAGAGAATACTTCCTTTATAGTCCCGAAAAGAGTAGCTAAACCCCAAACGCACGATGAGGCCATTGATTAGATTGAGCTTGAAATTGTGAATAGCGCACTCCAGAAAGTCGCCGCTGAGGCGATGAAACGCCGCGCCATGGGTCGCGCCCATGTTTCTGAGACACGGCGTGCTCTCCCCCTCCGCGTCGGGACGCGTGGTTCACCCCTGGCCCTCGTGCAGACGCGCACCTTCCTGACACGTCTGACGCGTTTCTGTCCCATTTTGCGGGATCTCGGTGCGTTTCAAGAGCATCAGATTTCAACAACGGGTGACCGTGTCCAATCCCGCGCCCTCGCTGAAATCGGGGGTAAAGGGCTCTTCGCGAAGGAAATTCATGAGGCTTTGATTGAAGGGCGGATCGACTTCGCCGTTCACAGCCTCAAGGACCTGGAGACGAAACTCCCTTACGGTCTGGCCCTTGCCTGCACACTCAAGCGGGAAGATGCGCGTGACGCGTTGATTGTGCATCCTCGTCTGCGGGAAAAAGCGCGGGACATCGCTGCGGCGGGGGCGACCCCCTTGATGTCCTGCCGCAAAACGCCATGATTGGCTGTGCCTCCGTCCGTCGCCAGGCGCAGTTACGCTATAAACGCCCGGATCTCCGCTTCTGCCTCCTCAGGGGCAATGTGCAGACGCGGCTTGACAAGCTCGCAGGCGACACGTGCGACGCAACCATGCTGGCCTATGCCGGGCTGAAGCGCTTGGGTATGGAAGACCGAGCCGATGTCGTGCTCAGCACGGAGGATATGATCCCCGCCGCAGGTCAGGGTATTGTCGGTGTCACCGTGCGCAGCGCGGATACGGAACTTAAAGAGCTTCTTCTGGCGATTGAAGACCCGGAGGCCCGCGCCGTCGCCACGGCGGAGCGCGCCCTGCTCGACGCGCTTGACGGCTCCTGCCGTACGCCCATCGGCGGTTATGCGCGGCTGCGCCCCCGCCCTGGTCACACACCGCGCACCGTGCTTGAGGATTATGAAATTGTGCTGACCGGTATTGTCGCGCGCGAGGATGGCAGTTTCTACCTCCAGAAAGAAGTCTCCGGCGCGCCGGAAGATGCGGAGCAACTCGGCCTGGCGCTTGGCGATGCATTAAGGGCAGAAGCGCCTGAGGATATATTTCTGGATGACCCGTCCGGCTGATCATCTTTCCGTCATCGTGACGCGCCCTGCCCCGGGGCTGAAAAAACCTGCCAACAAGTTGCGGCTCTTGGCTGGCGCGCTGTCTGGCACCCTCTCTTACAAATCGAGGCAATCCCACGCCCGCTCCCTGAGGGTGATTTTACGCAACTGGTCGTTACCAGTGCCCAGGTCATCCCCGCTCTTCAGGACGTCGCGCGCGACATACCGGTCTGTGCCGTGGGGGCAGCAACGGCAAGTCGCCTTCGCGCGCACGGCTTCCTCAACATCGTCACCTGCGCGGGAAACGCGGCATCCATCGTGGCACATCTGGGGTCGGCGCCGCCATCGGGGCGCGTGCTTTTTCCGACCGGGGCGCAACTGGGCCTGAAACTGACTTATGCGCTTCAGGCGCGCGGCTGGGACGTTGTGCGACACCTCACTTATCGGAGCCGACCGGTCACGTCACTTTCTGATTCGCTGATATCGCAAATAGGATCAGGCGAAGTTGACGCGATCATGTTTTTCTCGTCACGAACCGCATCTGCCTGGGTGAAAGCCGCCGCCGGCACCGATGTGGATTCAAGCCGCATCCGCGCCATAACCTTGTCTGCTGCCATCGCGACGCGCCTGACACCCTCTGACTGGCGGGAAATTTCCATCAGTGACGCGCCAAGCCATGATGCGATCCTCCATCGTCTCGGCCCAGCGCCGCAGACAAAGCGTGACGGATGCGACGAATTTCCGTAAAGCCTGAGCATGAATTACCGCCACGCATTTCACGCCGGAAATTTCGCCGACGTCGTCAAACATGCCCTTTTGATTGACCTTCTGGCGCATTTCAAAAGCAAGGATGCGGGTTTCGCCGTGCTCGACACACATGCGGGCAAAGGTCTGTATGAGCTCAACGCCGAGGAAGCGCAGAAAACGGGGGAATGGCGCGACGGAATAGGCCGCCTCATCCCCCCGCGAATCGCGCATGGTGCCGCACTGCCGGATGTCCTGACACCTTACATCAACGTTATGCGTCGTTTTGGCGCACCGCAATCCTACCCCGGTTCCCCCAGTCTGATCGCGTCGCTTTTACGCCCGCAAGATGCGCTGATCTGCTCTGAGCTGCACCCTGATGACGCCGCCGCGCTGGCGCGACTCTTCCGAAGCAACCGACAGGTCAGTGTGCACCATCTGGACGGTTATCGTGCGGTCAAGGCCTTTCTGCCGCCGCGCCTCATCGGGCGTGGGCTGGTCTTGATTGACCCTCCCTTTGAAAAAACAAATGAGTTTGATCGGCTTCGCGCGGCGATTTTTATGGCGCGGCGGCGCTTTCCAGCTTCCGTCGTGGCGGCATGGTATCCCATTAAACATCGCGCCCCTGTTCGGGAGTTTCAGGATATGCTGATTGAGACCGGCCTCAAAAAACTTCTAACCTGCGAATTTCTACTCAACCCGCCGACGGACCCGACACGCCTGAATGGATGCGGCCTTCTCGTCGCCAATCCGCATTATCGATTTGATGAGAATGCACGCCACATTCTTGAGGCCCTCGCGCCTTATCTGCAACAGGAGGTCCCGCCAGAAATCTCCGTCCGCTGGCTGGTGGAAGCATGAGTGCGCTGCGCCACATCGCAATATTCGGGGCGGGTGCCTGGGGGATTGCCCTCGCACAGAATTTCGCCCGCGCGGGCCATAAAGTCACGCTCTGGAGCCGAAGCCCCGTTGACGCCGCCTCGCGTCGGCTCCCAAGGCTGCCGCATGTCGCGCTTCTACCCGCCGTGCATGTCACGAACGTGATGCCGGAAGGCGCCGATGACACGCTCTTCGCCACACCCACCCATGCATTGCGAGACATCGCCCGCGTCACATCGGGTAGAGGCCCGGTTATTGCGTGCTGCAAGGGGCTCGAACGTGACACTTACGCCTTCCCCGCCGACATTCTGCGCGCGACCTGTCCGGGGCGCGATGTCGCTATATTGTCCGGGCCCAATTTCGCCGGAGAAATCGCGACAGGTCTGCCCGCGGCAGCCACACTGGCCGCGTCGCACTTATCAATGGCGGAGGAGATTGCCTCCCGACTGGCCACACCGCGCTTTCGGCTCTACGCCTCGGATGACTTAACGGGCGTGCAATTGGCCGGTGCGGCCAAAAATGTCATCGCCATTGCGGCCGGTATCGCCATCGGGGCGCAATTGGGGGAAAATGCCCGTGCCGCCCTGATGACGCGCGGCCTGGCCGAGATGCACCGCCTCAATCGCGCCCTTGGCGGGCAGGCAAAAACCCTTTCCGGCCTGAGCGGCATGGGCGATCTCATCCTGACCTGCACCGGCCCCTCATCCCGTAATTTTCGGTTCGGCCTGGCGCTCGGACAAAATGCGGATGCGCGCGCCCTTGCCCTGGATGAGACGCATGGCATCGTCGAAGGCTGTCGCACCGCCCCGGTTCTTCTCAAGCTGGCCCGCCGCCATGCCATCGACATGCCCCTCGTGGAAACCGTGTCAAAATTGATCGCGGGCGATATGTCTGTCACGGCGGCGAAAGCAGCCCTCATGTCCCGCCCCCTCGCGACGGAATAACCCAATCCGGCACGGCCATATTTCCGGCGTGACGTCGTCCCTGCGCAAGGCAATCGGTCGCGATGAGGTAAGGGACAGCGACGACGCTTGATGTTGCTTGCGCGATGCAGCGGGCGAAATCAGCATATAAAGCGCGATATTCCGCGTGAGGATCGGCCTTATTGAGCGGCGACACCGCGCCATCCGCCGACCAGGATGCGCCACCCTCCAACGCTTTGATCGTCGTGCCATCCGCAAGGCGCCAGGTGATTGTCCAGTTTTCGTCATCAGGCTCAGCGCCAATGTCAAACCACGCCCTGACCGGAATTTTTTCGGCGCCCGCTGAAAGGTGAAGGGCGGCGCGGATCGGCGTCTCCGCGCCGTTCGCGAACGCCATGTCGCCTTGCTGGTAGACCAATGGCACTTTCATGACGGCATGGAGAAGCGAGAGCGCGTTGACACCCGCATCGAAAGCGCCAAACCCCCCGGCTTTCCAGAGCCATTGCGCGCCGGGATGCCATTTGCGGTGATCTTCCTGCCAGCAAATCTCAATCTCTCGGATATGGCGATTTTTTAGACGTGCGGCGATGGCGGGCAGGCACGGCGCGTAGCGACTATGCCACCCGGTAAAAAGCGTCACACCGCGTTGCACCGCCATTTGCTTTAACGTGAAAAGCGCGGAGAGGGAGGAAACAGGTGGCTTCTCCAGCAGGACATGAAGATGCTTCTCCATCGCCGCCTCCGCCAGGGCATGGCGGGATGTTGGCGGGGTGCAGATCACCACGCAGTCACAACGTCCACCCGCTTTGAAAAATGCTGGCAGATCCGGGAAGCAGGGCAGACCGTCTGCATCATCCATTTGCGGATCAATCACACCCATCAATTTGAACGCCCGGGATTGCCGCAGCACCGGAATATGTTGGGATTTCGCAATCTGCCCGTACCCTATCAGAACGATATGCAACATGATGCGCTCCCAGGAGCGTTTATCTATTTACCGCGTAAAAGGTCAGCTTGAGCCCCTGCCATAACGTGGCCGGATGTCAGGGTGCCTCAAGGGGTGAAGGGCCAAGTTCCTCCAGTAATTCCAGTAATTTTGCGTAGGCTTTATTGCGATAAGCGACGAGGGCGGCTTTTTTTTCAGGGCTGTAATCTCCGTAAAACCCTCTGCCATTTTTGACGCCATGTGCACCTTTCTTCACCATTTCCGCCAGCAGGTCGGGCATCGCCATGCGGTTGCCATAGGCTTTTTCAACTGTTTTAAAACAGTCAGCGTAAACATCCAGCCCTGCCATATCCGCGATGGCGAAAGGGCCGAAAAATGGCAGGCGGAACCCGAATGTCGTGCGCACCACCGTATCGAGTTCGGATGTTGTGGCCACCCCCTCCTGCACGATTTTGTCAGCCTCTTTCAGCAACGCATATTGCAGGCGGTTCAAGACAAAAGCGGGCCTGTCCGCCACTTCCGCCCCAATGCGGTTCGCACGCTTCAGCAGGGTTTTCACAGCGGAGACGACCTTGTCGGTGGTCGCCTCGCCACGCACAATCTCCACCCGGGATAAAAGGCGCCGGATTGCTGAAATGAATAATTAAAAATCGTTCAGGATGCGTGACGTAGGGTGCCAGCGTGTGCACGGGCAGGGTCGAGGTATTGGTACCCAATATCGCATCGGGGCGAGCAGCGGCGCAGATCCGCTGGTAAACCGCCTGTTTAACGGAAGGCACCTCCGGCACGGCCTCCTCAATCAGGTCCCGATCCTTTACCGCGGCCTCAATGGACTCCGCCATGCGCAAATGCGCCCTGACCAGCTTTGCGTAACCTGCCGGTTTGAGACCCTCCGCCTCAAAACGCGCAGCTTCCTCAAGGAGGCGCTGATAATTCTGGCGTGTTGAGGCGGGTCCATATCGGCGATCGTTACGTCCAGACCGGACGCGGCGAGAGATTGCGCGATCCCGCCCCCATGTAACCGGCACCCACTATAGCGACCGTATTCAGCTCTTCCGACATCGTGAAACCTCGCATGAATAAGTGTGGCAAATGCCTGTTTAAAATTTACTTTATAGATATTTTTCGTCCAATAATAAAACCTGAAGCATATTTCAGTATTTTGAATTGCGCGGCACTCAAGATGTGCTGGCCAGGAATCACGTCCCCAACTCCCATTAACGGTGTGCAGACGTCGACGCGTGGGTCAGTCGTCTCACCGCCGCACGGTTTCAGGTGTTGACGCCGCATCGCGTTAATCACATCCGGCCAAGCTTCGCTTCCTCATTGAGGGTCCGGCCGATTAACCGTATATCTCAATTTGTCTCTGACGCGGAGCACCTGATGACGACGACAACCCTTGATGATTTTTACCGACTTGAACTCAAGGCCCTTGACGAGAAGACCCCGATTTCATTCAGCGCCTTCAAAGGCAAGGTGGTCTTGATTGCCAATACGGCCTCCAAATGCAAATTCACCACGCAATATGAGGACCTGCAACATCTCTGGACGCTTTACCGCACCTCCGGACTGGTTGTCGTGGGCGTGCCATGCAATGATTTCGGCCAGCAGGAGCCGGATGACGCGGCGACCATCAAAGAATCATGCGCCGTCAATTACGGTGTCAGTTTTCCGATGACACAGAAAACCACGATTAAAGGCCCGGAAATTTCGCCCCTGTTTCAATGGTTGCAACGGGAGGGCGGATGCCTGAGCAAACCGCGCTGGAACTTCTACAAATATATTGTCGGGCGGGATGGGCATCTCGCCGCGTGGTTCTCATCCATCACGCGTCCCAGCTCACGTCGCTTCCGGGAACGCGTGCGCCGCTGCCTCGACAATTGATCTCTTTCAGGCATAATCGCGCACGCTAAACCGAGTGCCGTTAAGGACTCTTTCCGACCAAAGCCTGTAACAGAGACGCCATGCTCAGAAATTTTCTCACCGTCGGTGGATGGACGCTGGTCTCCCGCGTCCTCGGGCTTGTGCGGGACCAGCTTCTGGCCGCTCTGCTAGGCGCAGGTATCGCCCAGGATGCTTTTCAAATTGCTTTCCGTCTGCCCAATATGTTTCGCCGTCTCTTCGGTGAGGGGGCCTTCAACGCGGCTTTCGTCCCGCTTTTTACCGAGAAAATGACGTTGCACGGCGCGTCAGCCGCACGCCGTTTCGCCTCAAACACCATGAGCTGGCTGGCGATCTGGCTGGCCGGGATTACCATCCTGGGTGAAATCTTCATGCCCTGGGTGATCTCATTTATTGCACCCGGTTTCGGCGCCGGGTCGACACGTTTCGACCTGGCCGTCACGCTCAGCCGCATTACCTTCCCTTACCTCCTGCTGATCTGCATCGCGGCGCTCCTTGCCGGGGTGCTGAACGGCATGCACCGCTTCGCTCTGGCGGCCGGGGCTTATGTGTCTTTCAATATTGTCGGCATCATGGCGATCATCCTCGGGGCGCATGTCTTTCATATGCCGGCGCAGGCAGCGTCCTGGGGGATCACGCTTTCCGGCATTGTGCAGCTCGGGCTGCTCTATGTTGCCGCACGACGGGCGGACATGAAACTGCATTTACAGCGCCCTGTCATGGATGGCGACATGCGCAACGTGCTACGCCGCCTCGCGCCGGGGCTTGTCGGCTCAGGTGTCACACAACTCAACCTGACGATCGACACGATGATTGCGACCTTGCTGCCGGCGGGGTCAATTTCCTGGCTGTATTTTGCGGACCGCATTAACCAGCTTCCCCTCGGCGTGCTGGGTGCGGCGGCTGGCACGACCATTTTGCCGGTTCTGACCCGCCACCACGCAGCCGGGGACCGGGAGGGCAGCCGGGAAACGCTTAATCGCGCCATTGATTACGCGATGCTGCTGACCCTGCCCGCCAGTTTCGGAATTATCGCACTGGCGCCTGAGATCATGTCCGCGCTTTTTGGTTACGGTCGCTTCACGGTGCAGGATGCGTCATTCGCCGCGCAATCCCTCCGCGCTTACGCGATCGGTCTGCCCGCTTTCGTGCTTGTCAAAGTCCTGTCACCCGCTTTTTTCGCGCAGGGTGATACGAAGACGCCGGTCCGCATCGGGTTCGGCATTCTTGCGCTGAATCTCGCCCTCAATCTTTCCCTTTACCGCCCTCTCGCGCATATCGGGCCACCTTTGGCGAGCTCCCTGGCGGCCATGGTCAATTTCGGCCTGCTCTGTTGGCTGCTTCATCGACGCGGAGCCATGCGAGTCGCTACCGTGACCATGCGACGCCTCTCTATCATGCTGGGTTCCGCCGTGATCATGGCGGTGCTGATTCGGGTCGCGGCGCTCTATTTTATTCCGGATTTTATGTTCTGGCGAGGATGGGCCCGGATCGGCGCCCTGGGCGTCATGATCACCTCTGGCGCAGCGCTATATCTTGCCTGCCTTCAGATTTCAGGCGTTGCGCGCGTGCGTGACCTCGTCGCGGCCCGACGCAGGATGCGAAACCCAACACCATGACATGCGCAGAGGCTTGATAAATACTTACCTCGTGTGAATTTTTTGCGTATGATCGGCGCCAGGACCGCCAAGGGTTCTGACATGCCCCCCTCGCAAGAAAAGCAGTTATCGTCGACTGATGAATCAAAAAACCGGAAAAACGCCCAGCCCGACCCCTGAAGGCGCGACGCCCGCCATGGCGCAATGGTTTGCCCTTAAAGCGCAGGAGCCGGATGCCCTCCTTTTTTTCCGGATGGGGGATTTTTTTGAGCTGTTTTTTCAGGATGCGGAAATCGCGTCCCTGGCGCTTGATATCAGCCTGACAACACGCGGCCGCCATCAGGAGACACCAATCCCGATGTGTGGCGTACCGGTCGCGGCCGCAGCCAGCTATATCGCCCGGCTGATCCGGCGGGATTTCCGCGTCGCCATCGCGGAACAGATCGATGCGCCGCCCAATAAAGGGGACCCGGCGCAGAAAGGCCCCCTCAAACGGGCAATCGTGCGTCTGGTAACACGCGGCACGTTAACAGAAGATGAATTGCTGGAGTCAAGCAAGGCCAATATCCTGCTCTCCCTCATTCGCCTGAAATCCCACGCCGCCTCCGCCCCGATCGGCGCCGCCTGGATCGACGTTTCAACCGGGGAGCTTGAGACCACCATCCTTGATGTTGTTGAGGTGGATGAGTTGCTCTCACGCATCGACCCGGTCGAGATCCTGACCGATCTGCATGATTTCGTTACGGAACCTTATCGAAGCCATGTCGTGCGTGACCTGCGCATCCCCGATGTCGATATTGCGCGCCTTGCCGTGGCACGTCGCTTCGGCCTGACACAGATCGGCTCACTCGGTCCTTTTTCAGATGAAGAAATTGTCGCGTGCGCGACGGTCCTCGCTTACGTCAAGCGCACATTGGCGGATAATGTGCCGCGCGTCTCACGTCCTCTCCGACTTGATCAATCCTCCGCCCTTTCCCTCGACCCGGCGACACGGGCAAGTCTTGAGCTTCTATCCGCGCGTGACGGGACAACGACCCACAGTCTATTATCCGCCGTGGACCGAACTTATACGGCAGGTGGCAAGCGCCTGCTGGCGCGCTGGATCTCATCGCCTCTGATTGAGCCCGGCACCATTGCCGCGCGACAGGAAGCATGGAAATGGCTCGCCCGGACGCCGAGCTTCTTGGATGCATTGCAGGATGTGCTGAAACACACGCCCGACCTCGCACGCGCGCTGACGCGCCTCTCCTCCCTGCGCCTCGTCCCGCGGGATCTCGGTGCGGTCAAAGTCGCATTACTCTCCGCGGATCGCATCATCGCGCTTTTACGACCCGTCTATAGTGACAACACGCCGGAATATATACGCAGGCTTTATACCGGCTTTCACCGCCGTGCCGACCCCTTGCTCAATAAGCTTGAAGCCGCCCTGAAGCCGGACCTGCCCGCCCGGCTGGAAGATGGCAATATCATCGCCGCGGATTATAATGCCGAGCTGGATGCGGCCCGCGCCCTTCGGGATCATAGCCGCCAGGCCATTGCGGCGCTGCAGGCGCAATATGCGGCGCGCTATAATGTCAGCAGCCTCAAAATAAAATATCACGCGCAGCTCGGCTATGTTGTCGAAACAACAGCGACCCACGCTAATCGCCTGCGGGAGGATAACTCCCTCATCTTCCGGCAGGGCACGGCTAATCTGGCGCGTTTCAGCACGGATGAGCTTATATCGCTGGAGCGCGCGATTATCGAAGCTGCGGACCGTGCACAGGCGCTGGAAGTCGAGATTTTCACGAAGCTTGCTCATGAAGCGCTTGACCACCCGGCCCTCGCCGGGATGGCGGAATTATTCTCCCTCGCCGATGTGCTGGCCAGCGCGGCAGAGCTCTCTCAGGAGGGTGTCTGGTGCTGCCCGGAAGTCACGGCGGACCGCGCTTTTGAAATCGAAGCCTGCCGCCATCCGGTGGTGGAGGAAGCGTTGGATGACGGGACGCATTTTATCCCCAATGACTGCGCCTTACCGCCCGAGCATCGCGTCATGCTGCTGACCGGCCCGAATATGGCGGGCAAATCGACCTTTCTACGGCAGACCGCGCTTGCGGTCATCCTCGCCCAGGCGGGGATGCCGATCCCGGCAAGACGCGCGCGGATCGGCGTCGTGGATCGCCTCTTCTCACGGGTCGGGGCCTCTGACGACCTTGCGCGCGGGCGGTCCACCTTTATGGTGGAAATGTCCGAGACGGCCGCGATTTTGCGCCTTGCAGGGCCGCGTTCCTTCGTTGTGGTGGATGAAATCGGGCGGGGCACGTCCACCCTGGATGGTCTCGCCATTGCGTGGGCCACTTTGGAAGCGCTGCACTCACAACTCGGCGCACGCACGATTTTTGCGACACATTTCCATGAGCTGGGCCGCCTGACGGACTCGATGCCGCACCTCACCCCGTACACGATGATGATCAAGGAGTGGAAGGGCACGATTATATTCCAGCATGAGGTGCGCAAGGGGGCCGCGCGTAAAAGCTGGGGCGTTCATGTGGCCCGACTCGCCGGCGTGCCGGAATATGTCGTCAACCGTGCGACGCGTCTGCTAGCCGCGTTGGAAGCGCAGCAACCGGGCATTGCGGCGCCTCTCCCCCTTTTTGAACCGACAGCACCATCCATGAGTGACGACACGCCAATGGCGGATAACGCAGGGCAGACGGAAACTTTGGAGGCGGATGCCACTTCGATTCATAAGGTCATTCGCAAGCTGGAAGCGCTGGACCCTGACAGCCTCACCCCGCGGGACGCGTTGGCGGCGCTGTATGAGCTTCAACGCCTCGCGCGGGAATCAGGGCACGCGCGACGCGACGCATCATGATGGCCCGGGAGGATATGCGTGCAGATCAGGAGCGCCAGAGGATGATCGAACAGGCTCTCACAAATGCCCAGACGATGCACACCTCGCTCGAAACAGCGATCGACGCCCTTTATCGTGAGAGCGGCACCCCTACGCGGGAAGATGCCGTGGCCATCTTCAGGCGGCATCTTGGCCGCCATTACGGGGAAATCAGGCAATTATTTGAAGGCCGCCATATTAAAGGCATCGCCTCCGCCAGCATGATGGCCGCGCTGATGGATGGCGTCATTGACTGTCTTGACGATTTCGCGCGTAAACATACTTCGGCCAGCACGCAACCTCTCTGTATCTGTGCAACAGGTGGTTATGGCAGCGGGTTACTGGCCCCGCACAGTGATATCGACCTGTTATTTCTGACCTCGAGTGCCCTGACGCCACCATTGGCGGAGCGGATCGAATTCATCCTCTATTTTCTGTGGGATCTGGGCATCCGTGTCGGCCATGCCACGCGCTCCGTCGCGGGCTGTCTGGAGGCCGTCAAAACAGATATCACCATCCGCGCCAATCTGATGGATGCCCGACCTGTCGCCGGTGCGCTGACGATTTTCACGGAATTGCAGAATTGCCTTCTTTCTGAAAAAGGAGATGCGCGGGCCTTCATCCTTTCCGCCCTCAATGAAATGGAACGCCGACACAAACAATTCGGTGACAATCCGTTTATCGTAGAGCCCAATATCAAGGAAGGGCGCGGCGGACTACGCGATTTGCAGACTTTGGGCTGGATGGCCCGCATCGCCTCGGAAAGCGATGGCTCTGTCTTCACAGTGCCTCACCCCCATACGGAGCCCGCTTTCAGCGCCCTTGATATCCTGACCGAGCAGGAACGCCAGCGCGCACGCCGCGCCTGGAACTTTCTCTGGACCATACGGCTGCACCTGCATTACATCGCCGGCCGCGCGGATGAACGGCTTTTATTTGAGACCCAACCCGTTATCGGCGCGCGCATGGGTTATGCCAGCCACGGACGCCAGCAGGGTGTTGAGCGCTTTATGCGCCATTATTTTCTCACCGTGCGGGAAATTACCCGGTTAGGCTGTCTGATTGAGCCGGTCATTATGGCGCGTCTTGACCCGCCGCAACCCTCCCTGACAGAAAATAACCCGGCTTACGCGGCCTTGAATGAGCTGCATCTGACATTGGTCGACGGCCAGATCGCGCCGACAACGCAGACGGATTTCGATGCGCGGCCCGCCGATATGCTGCGCCTGATGGAAGTCGCGCAAAATCATCAATTGCCAATCCACCCCTTCACCATCCGCGCGCTGATTCAGAATGAAAGGCGCGCAACAAGTTTGCGGGATGATGCCGACACGATGCTTGTTTTCGCGCGACTTCTCACCGCGCGAGGCCTGCCTTCCGGTGTGGAAAAGAAAGCACCGGGGCAGGATGGCCCCTGCCGGAAAACCGCAGCGGACTGGCTTCATCTGCTCAATCAGACGGGGCTGATGAGTGCCATTCTGCCGGAATGGTCGCGGGTTGTCGGGCAGATGCAGTTCGACACTTACCATATTTATACAGTTGATGAGCACAGCATCGCCGCCGTCCGAATGTTGGGTGAAATTGAAAATGGCCGCATGGCCGATGAGATCCCGATCGTCTACACGCTGGTCGAAGCTATTCAGTCGCGCCCTGTCCTTTACTTCGCGACGCTGATCCACGATATCGCAAAGGGGCGTGGGGGGGATCACTCTGTTATCGGCGCTGAAATCGCGGCCCGCCTGGGACCGTCGCTTGGTTTGAAAGCGGAGGAGACGGAGTCACTCTCATGGCTGGTGCTGCATCATTTGTTGCTGTCGCAAACCGCCTTTCGACGGGATATTGATGACCCTCGGACAATCCTTGACCTGGCCGATGTCATTCAATCGCCGGAGCGCCTGCGACTTCTGCTGATTTTGACCGTCGCAGATATCAGAGCGGTCAGCACAACCGTCTGGAACGCATGGAAGGCGACCTTGCTGCGTGAGCTTTATATCCGCGTCGCGGAAGTGCTTGAAGGTGGGCTCGCCGCTTCGGAAACGGATGAACGGATCAATTTCGCAAAAGCCCTGGCTGAGAAAATGCTCCAGGAGAACCGCGTCAAACGCGGCGAGACAGCGCGCTTTCTCGCCCGTGGCTATGGGAGTTATTGGCTCGGATTTGACTCGGCGACCCATGTCCGTCATGCGCGCCTTCTAGCGGAGGCCGACGCCGCTAACGCACCTTTATCGGTCGAATCCACCCCTGTCCCGTCGCGCGATGTGACGGAAGTCACGGTGATTAGCAAGGACCGCATCGGCCTTTTCTCGCGGATTGCAGGTGGGCTGGCTGTGGCGGGGGCGTCCATTGTCGATGCGCGCATCCATACGCTGCGTGACGGGTTCGCGCTCGACACATTCTGGATTCAGGACGCACGGGGGAAAGCGTTTGACACACCGGCGCAATTGATGGAACTCAACAGCAAAATTGAACGCAGCATCAATGACCAGCTCGACGTACCCGGCCTCTTGTGCCGCGCGGTGGCGGAGCGATCACGCAAGCGCATGCGGCTGATCAACGTGCCCATTCGCGTTGTCATTGATAATCGTGCATCTGACCGTCACACAGTCATCGAAATCAACGGCCGGGATCGGCCCGGCCTGCTTTATCGCATCGCGCAGACGCTCAACGGGTTGGGACTTCAGATTTCCTCGGCGCACATTACAACTTATGGCGTGCGCGCCGTGGATGTTTTTTACGTGCGGGATGCTGACAGTAATAAAATCACGGCGCTCGATCAGTTGAGTCGTATACGCGGCGCCATTATTGAAAGCCTGACGGAAGCCGACTCCGTCTTTATCGAACTGGAAAGTTAATCGCGCCGCCCTTTGCACAGTTTTATGTCAGTGATGCTGCTCGGCGCGTTGCCGTAAATGGTGACACACAGCGTCAATGACCGGCTGCCACGCTGCGCAGGGGGGCTCGGCCCGCGCGGCGTTGAAGATGGTAACGTTGCGATACCAGCGCGGCCCCAGCCAACGCCAGTCTCCGCCGAAACGATTCAGTAACCAGACGTCCTTTCCTAAGGCGCCGGCGAGATGCGCGAGGGCGGTATCGACGGAGATGATGAGGTCACATCCCTGAATCTCTGATGCCGTCGCGCGCCAATCCTGCAATTGGCCCTGCGTGACAGGTCGCCCTTCCACCCCATCATCTAGCTCTTTCTGCAGAGAGACAAAATCAATACCGGGAATGTTGAAAAGCGGGGCGAGAAGCGCCGGGTCAATGGAACGTCGTGCATCGAACCGGTATTGCGATGACCCGCGCCAACAGATTCCCACGCGAAATGAGCGCCCTGCCTTAATGGCGTTGGCGAAAAGATAGGGCGTATCATCCGGTTCAGCGATCTGAAGCAAATGCGGCAGGCTCATGATGCCGCAAGAGGCAGTGGCCTCCCCCGCCCAGAGCAGCCGCCCCGATTTTAAATGGGCGTCGAGCGCAGGATTCAAAGGGATAAGGGGATGTAAAGCCGCATCCGCCTGAAGAATAACCGGCACACGCGCCAGCGCCGCCGGTAAAAACCGCAGGAACTGAATAAAGTCCCCCGCCCCTTGTTCCGCCTCGATCAAAATGCTCTCTGAGCCGAACCGTCCATCCCACGGCGGCAATGAGGAAGATCGCCCGAGGACGGCATGACGTGCCTCATATAGACGCCACCCATCACGCATTCTGCCCTCTGCCAGGCGCAATGTCGCGAGGTTGTAAGCCGCGCGCGGCGCTTCAGCATCATTGCCCTGCATCAGCGCGGCATAGATCGCCGCCGCTTCACGCGTTTGCCCCATTTGCTGCATTAATGTCGCGGCATTATTTCGGATGCGCCGATCATCCGGCGCCAGACTCTGCGCGCGCGCCATATCGGCTTCCGCTTTATTGAAATGACCGAGGGCCAGAGCGGTGAGCGCACGATTGACGCGCGTATAGGCGCTGTCGCCGCCTTGCGCGATCGCCTTGTCGAGCGCCGACTGCGCCGCCTCCATATGACCTGCTTCAAACAAGGCCGCACCCAGATTGGCCCAGGCAAACCCGTTTTCAGCAAGCGTCTCCGCAATTAATCGGAAAGGCGCGATGGCCGCCGCGAATTGCCGGAGGGACATGAGACACTCAGCATAGGCCTGCCAGACCGGGATCGGCTCTGCCGCGCGTTCGGCGGCGCGCTTCCAGCTTTCGGCCCCTTCCTTAAATCGATATTGCCGGACCAACATCTCGCCCAAACCGGCATGGGCGCGGAAGTCCTGCGGCGTTAATAACGTCGCGACGGAAAACGCTGCCCGCGCGGGCTCAATATGTCCGGCCTCATGCAACGCATGTCCGAGGGTGATGTGGTAAAGCGCCCGATTATCATCCGTGAGATCCTCTTTGAGAACCTGCCCGATCAGGGCAATGGCACGGTCAGGCCGAGCTTCCGCACGCGCCACGCATGCCATGCCGTGAATCGCATCGTGATGGTCAGGCATTTGCGCCAGAACCTTCCGAAAGCGCGCAGCGGCCCCTTTCAGGTCTCCTGACGCCAGAAGCGCCATGCCTGTATCGACGATATTCTGTTTTTGAGAAGCATGGCGCATCGCTCTCTTTCTAGCGTAGATGGCGGAATTGGGAAGCCTATCGAGTGAGGCGCGCGATGGACGCACGTGAAGGAAGCCGATAAGCTCACCCTCTCAACAATGTGAGATCAGGTCAGACCCCATGGCGCATATCTTCCGGTGGGAAAGCATGAAAAACGCAGCGAGCCCTTCCCATTTCCGCAAGGCGATCCTGCTGCTCGTTCTTCTCCTCTACCCGTTTGAGCAGGGTTTTGCAGCGCGGGAGCGTCCCTGGGCACCCGTCCCGCATCCGGCGGAGGTGACCGTCATCGCGCATCTCCCTGAAGGATCGGACTGGCATGACGTGGTCAAGGTTACGGACGGATTTATCCTGCAACGCGCCCCGAAAGACGGCGCAGTTTCTTTGATTAAGGTGGATCGCGCGGGGCAGGCACATCCTTTCCCGATGACGCAGCAAGTCAAAGATATGCTGGACGCACCCTCCGCCCTGGCACGCGCGGATGATCGCGCGATATGGGTCGTTAATGCGCGCCCGAGCGCACAACCATTTCTACTGAAATTGGATGCGGAGACAGGAGCATTACAATCCCGCTTTGATGCAAGCCCGGATGTTTATGACGGGACAAGCCGCTTCATCGCCATCGCGGCACATGGGCCGATGATATATCTCGCCGATGAGGGCGATGCGGCGCTCGTCACTTATGACCTTGAGAAGAAGACCTGGCGTCGGTTTTTCACCCACTATCCGGCGATGCTCGGGCAGCGTCCCATGAATATTGGTGGGCAGGAAGTGCGCGCCACGGATGGGCGTCCGCTGCAGCGCAATGTTTCTCACCTCGCGCTCCAGCGGGATGGCGCATGGCTTTATCTTCAGACACCGACCGGCCCGCTCTACCGCCTGAAGACGGAGCTTCTACGTGACCCCGATTTCACCCCCGTTGAATTGATGGAAAGCCTGACGGAATGGCGGCGCACGCCGACCATTGGTGGCCTTACAATTGGCCCGGATAACGCGCTTTATTTGATTGACCGGAGCGAAGGCCGCCTGCTTTCATTCGATGCAGGTCGCAACCCTTTTATGCAACTTGCCGATCAAAGACTCGTGGACGCGCAGACACCTTATGCCGATCCCATCACAAACGAGATTTACGTCGCTGCCGGGGCGGATCTCCTGCGTGTGACGCCTCACCAGGGCACGCCGCCGTGAGATTGACGCGAGCCCGGATGGCCGGTCCCTCCCCGTACCAAAAAGAATGTGGTAGGTTATTTTAATGCTTTATCAATCAACGCGTGGCGCCATCCGAGGCAAGGATTTTTACGATGTTCTCCTCGGCGGTTTGGCGGAGGATGGCGGGCTTTACGTGCCGGAGATCTGGCCGCAATTCTCACGGGATGACTGGCGCAGCCTGCGGGGCCTATCTTACCCCGCGCTCGCCGCGCACGTCATCGCCCCATTCGCGCAGAGCGTATTGACCCTCCATGAATTAGAGGGCTTCTGTGAAAAAGCCTATAGGTGTTTCAATCACCCTGCTGTTACGCCTCTCATAGAAACCGCGCCCGAGCAATATGCCATGGAGTTATTCCACGGCCCGACCTATGCGTTCAAAGACGTCGCCATGCAATTATTAGGGCATCTCTTTGAAGACGCGCTGCGGAAGCGCGACCAGCATGTCACCATTATTGGAGCAACCTCCGGCGATACAGGGTCCGCCGCCATTGAAGCTTTTAAAGGGCGGGATCGCGTTTCCATCGTGATCCTGCACCCTTATGGCCGGACATCCGATGTCCAGCGCCGCCAGATGACAAGCGTCACTGAAGCCAATGTACTTAATATCGCGATTGACGGCACATTTGATGATTGTCAGGACCTCGTCAAAGCCATGTTTGCCGACGCTCCCTTCAGGGAGGAGGTCGCGCTTTCTGCCGTCAATTCCATCAACTGGGCGCGGATCGCGGCGCAGATCCCCTATTATGTCCGGGCGGCCCTCGCTGTCGGTGCGCCGGATCGGGACGTTTCCTTTGCAGTGCCAACCGGTAATTTCGGCAATGTCCTCGCCGCATGGGTCGCGCAACGCATGGGCCTGCCCATCAGTCACTTCTGCATTGGCTCTAACAAGAATGACATCCTGACCCGATTTATCCTCGATAATGATATGTCGGTGCAACCTGTTGCCCCCAGCCTGTCCCCTTCCATGGATATTCAGGTTTCCAGTAATTTTGAACGCCTTCTTTTTGAAGTTCTGGGCCGGGACAGTGATCTTTGCCGCACCACCATGCAGGGCTTCCGCCAGACGGGCCGGATGGCGGTGCCGACGGAAGCATGGCACGCGATCGGCACGCTCTTCAAGGCGCGTCGCCTGGATGATGCGCAGACGCGCGCGGAAATCAGACATATCTTCAAGAGTAGCCATTATATCGCGGACCCGCATTCCGCCATCGGCATCGCTGCTGGCGCTGAAAATAAGAGGCCCGGCATCCCGATGATCGCCGCCGCCACCGCACATCCGGCGAAATTCCCGGATGCGATTGAGGCCGCGCTCGGGTTCCGCCCGGTTATGCCGCCGCCCTTGCAGGATATCATGCAAAAGCCCGAGCGATATGACAGACTGGCTTGTGACCTCCAGCTTGTTCAGGACGCTGTCCGCGCCCACATTGCAGCTGCCGCAAATTGACTCAGATGATTTCAGGAGACCCTCAGACCTTATGACGGAGCATTGCCAAATCACCCGGTTGGATAACGGCCTGACCATCATCACCGAGAAGTTGGACCGGGTCGAAACGGTATCATTCGGCGCTTACGTCGCGTCCGGCACCCGCCATGAGAAAGCCGAGGAAAACGGCGTTGCGCATTTTCTGGAACATATGGCCTTCAAGGGCACAAAACGACGTAGCGCCGCTGAAATAGCTGAGCAGATTGAAGATGTGGGCGGCCATATCAACGCCTACACAGCACGGGAGCAGACCGCTTACTACGTCAAATTACTGAAGGATGATCTCGCCCTCGGCGTCGACATGATTGGCGATATCTTGACGCACAGCACGTTTCTCGACCATGAATTTGAGCGTGAACGCGGCGTGATTTTGCAGGAGATCGGCCAGGCGAATGACACGCCGGACGACATTATCTTTGACCAGTTTCAGGAAACGGCCTTTACGGACCAGCCCATGGGCCGCCCGACCCTCGGCACGGAAAAATTGATTCGCAATATGCGGCGTGAGACGCTTCTTGCCTTCATGCAGCGAAATTACACGACGCATAATACGGTCATCGCCGCAGCGGGTGCCGTCTCTCATAAGGAAGTTGTCGCGATGGTCGAGACATCTTTCGCAGATTTGCCGACCCATAAGGCCCCTTCATGGGTGCCCGCCACTTATGCGGGAGGGGAAATCGTGACGCATCGGGAGCTGGACCAGACACATATCGTCCTGGGTTACAAAGCGATTTCCTACCTTGATAATGATTATCACGCGGTCATGCTGCTTTCGACCTTGCTCGGTGGCGGCATGTCATCGCGCCTCTTTCAGGAAATCCGGGAAAAACGCGGCCTCGTTTACTCGGTTTATTCTTTCGTCCAGCCTTTTATGGATACGGGTCTCTTCGGCATTTATGCCGGCACGGCGGCGGAGGATGTGGCGACGTTGATCCCGGTTATTGAAGAGGAACTGCAAAAGCTTGAAAACGGGTTTTCCGACGCCGAATTGCGGCGCGGCAAGGCGCAGCTTAAATCCTCTCTTCTGATGTCGCTCGAAAATACCGGAAGTCGCTGCGAGCAGATTGCCCGTCAAATGCAGATTTTCGGCCATACCATTCCGACGTCGGAGACAATTGCCAAAATCGATCGTGTCACGGGAGAGGACATTCTGCACGCGGCCCGTAGGATCTTCGCCACGCCGCCCACCCGTGCCTCTGTCGGGCCGATCAGGGAGTTGCCCCCGCTTCACCATGCCGCCATCTGTCCCGTCGCATGAAGACGCAGGAAGATCTCCTCAGCGCGCTACTGGATGCGGCCAAAAAAGCGGGCGCCGACCAGGCAGATGCGATGCTGGTTGAGGCCACGTCTCTTTCAACGACGATCCGGCAGGGTCGGTTGGAGGATACGGAACATGCGCAGACCGTCAAACTCGGCCTGCGCGTGTTTTCAGGGCAGCGCGTGGCGAATGTCTCCAGCACCGTCACGAAGAAGGAGAGCTTTGCGCGGTTGGCGTCTCAGGCTGTCACCATGGCGCGCGCCCTGCCCGAAAACCCTCATGCGGGCCTGGCTTCCCGCGACATGAAGGGGCAGCTTTCCGCGAGGGAAATGCGCCTGGCAGACCCGACCCCCGATGTCACCATCGCGCGGCTTCAGGAGGCCTCCCGAATTGCGGAGGAAAGCGCGCTGGCGGGTGACGGCATCACAAAAAGCAATGGGGCATCCGCCTCATCCTGGCGCGCGCGCACATCTCTAGCTGATAGTGACGGGTTTATGGCGCAGAGTGAGGAGACGATCTTTGGCGCGAGCGTCAGCGTGATTGCGGGCCAGGGCGATCACATGCAGCGTGACTACGCCTCTCATGTGACGCGCCACTGGCGTGATCTCGACCCACCGGCAATGCTCGGGCAGGATGCAGCCAGACGGGCGAAAAACCGTCTCAATCCGCGCAAGCCCCGCACCGGGCGGATGGCGGCCGTGTTTGACCCGCGTGTCTCCGGCAGTTTGCTGGGCCATCTGGCTGCCGCCCTGAATGGCATGGCGGTTGCGCGCGGCACCTCATTCCTTGCCGCATCGCGGGGCCGGCAGGTGCTTTCCGCCGGGTTGCATGTCGTGGATGACCCGACACGCCCGGCAGGGCTGGCCTCACGATTATTTGACGGTGAAGGCGTGCGGCCTCAAAAACTGACACTGGTAGAAGAAGGGCGCCTTCAAAATTGGCTTCTGGACCAGACAAGCGCTTCCCACCTCAACCTCCCCAATAATGGCTGCGCGCGTCGTGCCCCGGGCGGTGTCCCTGCCCCGACAAGCAGCAATCTTTACCTTTCCGGAGGGCAGGGAAGCCCGGCAGACCTCATCGCGGATATCGTTGAAGGTATCTATATCACCGAGATGATCGGATCGACCATCAATATGCTGACCGGGGACTATAGTCGCGGGGCGTCAGGTTTTATGATAAGAAATGGTAAAATTGCCGAACCTGTTGCGGGGATGACCGTTGCAGGACAGTTAAGCCATATGTTTCTCAATATATGTGCAGCAGACGACCTCACCTTTCGACGCAGTATCAATGCGCCAACATTGCGCATTGAAGATATGACGATCGCGGGCGAGTAGTTGGAATACGGATCATGAAGAAACTCAGCATTTACGCGCTCCTTGCAGCGCTCATCATCAGCTCCTCCGGTATGGACGCCATGGCGCGTGCGGGGGGCGGCGGGTCCTTTGGCAGTCGGGGTGGTCGCACATGGTCGGCCCCGCCCATGACACGGACGGCCCCTTTTGCCGCGCGCCCTTTTGATCGCAGTTATACGCCGCGCACGCCGCCCAGCGCGGCGCGGCCCTGGGGCGCGCAACGGCCGATGGGGGCGCCGGGTATGGGGTTCGCACGCCGCAACCCGCTCATGACGGGTTTCCTCGGCGGAATGCTGGGGGCTGGTTTATTCGGAATGCTCTCGGGCCACGGCTTTTTTGGCGGCGTAGGGGGGCTTGGCAGCCTCCTTGGCGTCATCATCCAGCTTTTCCTGCTCTTCATCGTTGTCAGATGGGCCGTGCGTCTTTTCACACGGAATGGCGCGCCGGTGCAGGGTCAATATAATGGTGTCACACCGCCGCGGAACGAGGCAGCGCCCGGTCCTTATGGTTTCTCATCCAATGCGACGCCGGGCTTCGGCAGTCAGAACGTCACCATCAACCCCGAGGATTATCAAACATTTCAGCGCCTCCTCGTTGATGTCCAGGCGGCCTGGAGCGCCCAGAATCTACAGGCCCTCGCAACGATGGCCACGCCGGAAATGACCTCATATTTCAATCAGCAATTAACGGATTATGCCAGCCGTGGCGCGCGCAATGTCACCTCCAATGTCACCTTCCTCAATGGTGACCTTGCCGAAGCCTGGCGAGAGGGACGGCTTGTCTATGCGACAGTCGCAATGCGTTATAGCCTGATCGACATCACGACGGACCAGATGGGCCATGTGATTGATGGAAGCCAGACGGAGTCTCAGACCGTGACGGAGCTTTGGAGTTTCGTCCGGGCCGATGGCCGCGGCAATTGGATGCTTTCCGCAATACAACAGGTAGGCGGCTGACCCGCCCGCCACTCCATGCAGCGCACCCGAAGCTAAACGTCCGCCATCAGCGAAACGTGCGGATTGAGAGTGCGTGATAGGAACGTGTTTATTGAACCGGATGCGCGTAAAGCGTCGGCTCTGATTCAAAAAAACGCCGCGTCACCCTCACGCATGTCGCAATTGATTACAGTGAGATCCACGCGATGGCGAAAAGGCACAGCCACAAAAAGGCCATGCCCGCCATCATCGCCCAGAAACGCTGCTGCGACGGTGATGGCCTCTTAGGTGACGGACGTCGAGACTCATCTGTGGTCATGACAGAAAAACCCGATCAATGAGAAGCGCGAGGAAGAGAAGAAAAAGATAAAGGAGGGAATAACGGAAAGCCCGCCGCGCTGGCTTATCTGCCGTGAGACTCTGCCCGGCATCGTCCTGACGGTCACGCAATACGCCCAGCGCCATAACTAAAAAGCCCAGGCCCAGAAGCGCAGCTGCCACGTTATAAAGCGGGCCTGCGAGATGATAAAAGCCCGGCACGAGAGAGGCCGCCACCAGAATGACTGTGTAAATCAGGATCTGCCACCTTGTGTGGCGTGGACCTTTGACGACGGGTAACATTGGTATGCCAGCGCGGGTATAATCCTTACATGCGTATAGGGAAAGCGACCAGAAATGCGGCGGCGTCCATAAAAACACGATCGCGAACATGATAATGGGCAGGAGATGCAGCGTGCCTGTGGCGGCCGCGTAGCCGATCATGGGTGGAAAAGCCCCGGCCGCCCCGCCAATGACAATGTTTTGTGGCGTGCGGCGTTTAAGCCAGATCGTGTAGATGACGGCGTAAAAGAAGATTGAAAAAGCGAGGATGCCTGCAGCGAGCGCATTACTCGCCAGCCAAAGTAATATGACGGAAAGGGCGGAGAGCACGATCCCGTAAGTCAAGGCCCGATCAGGGTCCATGCGGTGGTCCGGTATGGGCCTGACGGCCGTCCGCCGCATGATGGCGTCAATATCCCGGTCATACCACATATTGATGGCGCCCGCCGCCCCGGCCCCGATGCAGATGCAGAAGATATCGATAAAAGCCAGAATGGCAGGCGGCCAAAGCGGCGCCACAGCCATACCAGCAGCCCCGGTAAAGACAACGAGTGAAATGACACGCGGCTTGAGGAGCGCCAGCCAATCAGCCATCGTCGCGCCTTCTTCCGGCATGGACGGCATTGACTGAGTCATTGAGGTCACAGGCTCGGCGCGCATAAAGGCCCCCTCATCAAACCCTGTGCGACATTTCAATGTGCGGCGAAGTCGCCCGCCCATCGCGTGTGTAGAGGACGAGGCGCAGAAGCAGCACCCCGACGAAAGCGAGGCAGAGAGACATCATCAAATGCCCGATGGACTGCGCCGCAGGCCAAGGTGACAATGAGAGAAACACGCCGGAGAAAAACGTCGAAAAATGGAGGATGCCGAACAGAGGCGAGACCACGATAAACGATTGGGCACGCTGCCACGCGTAGAAACTGCCGAAAAGCGCGCAGATGGCAGCGTAGAGGGTCATGGCATGTTCCACCATGCTGGTCGGGCTGCCCCATTGCAGCACACCGTCCGCCACCAGTAAGAGCATTGCCCCGATGGACCAGATGGTGGCGGCGATGTCATGTCGCGCCGGCCGCCAAAGCTGGCGGATGAAAATCGCAATGACGGCGATACTCGGCACACTCAACCAGGCCAGGGCGACATTGCCCGCCTGAAGCACGCCAATCGTGAAGAATTTCAGCCAGATCACGGGAACAGCCAGACCAATGAAGCTGATCAATATAATCATTGGGACGGAAGGTGCGTCGTCATCTGAGAAAAACGCGGATGACATCATGCCGATTGTCGCCGACATGGCGATAGCCTGAAGGGGCAAAGCAAAAACCCCGACGAAAAGGGACAGGCTGGCACTCGAAGCCGGAAGGATTTTCAGCGCCATCATCGCAATGACGGGGGTGATGGTGATTAACCCTGCTGACGTGGCCAGTTCCGTCCATGCCAGACACGACATGTCGGCAAAACCTGTCCGGCGATTTTCGAGAATGAAGATAACCGTATTAGCACTGAGAAGCGCCATACTGAGGGACCAAGCGATCAAACTATAGGCCATCCCGGGCGCAAAACCGCAGAGCGAGGCCACCGCACATCCGATCCCGAGCGTTAATAGCCCCACGGCGACCCAGTCAATCGGGTGAAAACGCGCTTCCGGCCGGCCCAGGGCGGAGGGCAGAAGGAGTCGCCCCAACCCACCAAGAAATGCGGGCGTGATGACGTAAAATTCCAGCAGCACGCCATGTGCAGCGCGCAACGCGCCCCCGGAAATACCGGTTTCAAGCAGGCCAAGCAAACCGCCAAGCGTGCCTGCGACCAGGGAAATCACAAGCAGAAAGGCGCCTTGACGATTTTGAGAGATCATCATGTCCCGATAAATCGGCTTGCCCTGCGCCATCGTCAAGACCCTCCAAGCGCAAAGGGACGATGACGTGCCGCCGCGCTGCAAATAGGCACCAGATTGCGACGCAATCTGGTTGATGGTCAGGGGTTTAGCACAAAAAAGGCACCGCCCGCACCTGTTAAGACAATGTCACGTTTCATCATCGCATTGCAGCGTCACAAGCGTGAAGAGGCCGAGAGGTGGCACGGGTGTGATCTTCGCTTTGCGGATATCTGACTCCGTCAGCAAGGCTTCAAGCGCAAAATCCGGATGCCATCCGAGGGAGTGGGAAGCGCGCGCCATTGCACGCTCACAGAGCAGGCGCACACCGCCCGTGGCGAGGAAGTGATTGACAAAAAGCACATGGCCACCCGGTCGCACCACGCGCTTCAGTTCCGCAAGGAGGCGGCGCGGATTTGGCACGACGGATGCGACAAACATCGCCACAGCAATGTCAAAGCTGTCATCCGCGAAATCCGTGGCTTCAGCGTCCATTTCATGCAGAGCCGCGACATTGCCGAGAGCCTCCCGCGCAACGCGTTCCCGCGCTTTCGCAAGCATCGCTTCAGAGAGGTCAATCCCCGTGATGATTTTATCAGCACGATAATGTGGCAGTGCCAGGCCCGTGCCCACCCCGACTTCAAGAACCCGGTCCCCGCGCAGGTTATTGACGGCATCAACAGCGCGGCGTCGACCGAAGGCCGAAATTCCGCCAAAAACCGTGTCGTAAATATTGGCCCAGCGCCGGTAGGCCGCCCTTACGGCCTCCGCATCCAAAGCGGATTTCGGCTGATGGGACTCGGTCGCCAGACCCGACATGTCAACGGGCTGATGGGCGGCGTCTGGCATTTTGGTCCGTGTCATCGCGCTGATCTTGCTCTCTTCCGCAACTTCTACCACATATTGAGCCCATATTGCACTTTTGGACTCCTGAAGACATTATTGTCGTTATGCCCGCGAGGGCGTGATGCAAACAGATGCGCCAATCTCATGATCATCGCAACGCTGCGCCGTCATTCCCTTGCTTACACCGTCGTCCCCCGTCATGTCGAGAACCCTCAGCAGGATATCAGAGCGTAACAAGATGCTCCTCGAAATTCTCATCGCCACCGTGGCCATTCTCTCCTGGCCGTTGATTTTCGCCTTGTACTATCATCATGAGGTCAAGACATTCCTGAGTCAGCGTTTCAGTTGGCGTCAGGAAAAACCAACCAAGTCCGATCTCCCGCCCCTCAGCCTGCCGATGCGTTATGATCACGCCGGAAAAAAAACTGTGGAAGCGGAGGAGGAAACCCCGCCCGTCCCGATTATCCGGGAGGGGCAGGAGGACACCATGAATGGCAAAGCGGAGTGACCGTTATTCAGAGACGCGCCTCAACCGCATCCCAGATCAACCCCGCACTGTTAACGCCGTTGAAATGGTCAAGCTCCTGAAGGCCGGTCGGGGAGGTCACGTTGATTTCGGTCAGGTAATGGCCGATCACGTCGATTCCGACGAAGATCAAATTATTCTCACGCAGATATGGGCCGATCTTTGCGCAAATTTCCTGATCCCTTTCCGAGAGAGGGATGGCCGTGGCTTTCCCACCTACATGCATATTTGAGCGCGCCTCCCCCAATTGCGGCACCCGGTTGATGGCGCCGATCGGCACGCCATCGACCAGAATGATGCGTTTATCACCATCCCGCACCTTGGCCTCATAACGCTGGATCATTAAAGGCTCCCGCCCGCGTGAAAAATGCATCTCAAGCAGGGACGCGAAATTTTCATCATCCTCCCGCACCCGAAAGATCCCCACCCCGCCATTGCCGTAAAGGGGCTTGAGGATCACATCCCCGTATTTCTTCCGAAATTGCGTCAGCGCCGCGATGTCCCAGCTGACGAGAGTCGGGGGCATCAAATCCGGGAACTGCATGGGCAGCAATTTCTCCGGCGCGTCGCGCACAGCGCGCGGATGATTGAAGATGCGCACCTTGTCCCGACCCGCCCCGTCAACCTGCTCAAGCATGTAGGTGGCGCTGATATATCCCATATCAAATGGCGGATCCTGACGCATCCATACAACGTCAAATGATGTCAATCGACGCCGCTGGGGCGGACCAAAAAAAGCATGGCGGCCCTTGCGTCTTTTAACTTGCACGGCGCGCGTCACCGCCGAAAGCGCGCCATGGCCCGTGTCGGGGTCCGGCATCGCGACATCTTCACCATAGGCGAGCGTCCGAAAGTCATAAACATGCAGATTGTGCCCTCTCGCCTGCGCCTCCAGCATCAGCGCGAAGGTCGAATCGCCGTCAATATTCACCTCTTCGAGCGGGTCCATCTGAAAGGCGATGTCAAGAGTCATGATTTGTCCTTTAATTTCGGTTATCGCCTCCCGACCCCTCACAAGGGATGGGCAGCGCAACCGAACAACGTCTTTTAAGTATCATCACGCGGTAAGTCATCGTCATAGGAAACGGACGTGATTTCAAGCGTGGTTTCACCTTTTGCGGATTTTAAAACGACTTCATCACCCGCGCGGCGGCGCAGTAAGGTCTGTGCAAGAGGCGAGATCAAACTGATCTCCCCCTGATCAATCCGCGCCTCATCACTGCCGACAATCCGCACGCGATGGGTGCGGTCTTCCTCATCAATATAGTCGATAATTGCCCCGAAATAGACGACATCGCGCTTTTCCTGCCGCGATGGATCCACAATAACGGCGTTTTCGAGACGCTTGCGCAGGAAGCGGATGCGACGGTCGATTTCATGAAGGCGGCGTTTCCCGTAAATATAATCGCCATTTTCGGAGCGATCGCCATTTCCGGCGGCCCAGGAGACAATTTCGACGATTTTTGGCCGTTCCTCCAGCAGAAGGGCATTAAGCTCCCGCCTCATACGGTCAGCGCCCCGGGCGTGAGGTAGGTGCCCAGACGGCTGGACGTCGTTTCGACCATGTCAATGCACTCAGCAAATATATCCGTGGGAAACCGCTTATGACGCGCGCGTCGCGTCGCGGTCAATATAGTAGGTGATCGTGCCGGAAAGCGCGTCACCGGGTTTCAGAACGGTAAGCCCTGCATCCAATACCTCCGGGTGATGGATCGCATCATTCATATTCGTCACGGCTTCAAGTGCGAGGAATGGCTTTTCCGGGGAGGTGAACATCACGATGTGGTCGAATATCGATGTCGCGCTGATAACAATATCATATCCGGCATCCGGGTAACTCAGGCGCGCTTCATGCGCCCAACCGGCGAAACAATGATCAACATTCAGCGTGTCGACGCGCTGCGCTGCGGCAAAATCCCACTTACCGGTTGATCGCAGGAGCGCTGCCGGGAGATGCGCCGCATCATTTTCCCATACCCCGCGCGCGCGGAAGGCGACGCGCATTTCCGGCGTTCGGCGGAAGAAAGGGTGATAGCCGAAACCCACCGGTTGCGGCACATCGCTGCGATTCGCCAGTAGGATTTCTATCTGCAGCGCGTCACCGGTCAGGATGAAGGACAGGACCGCCCGGTAAGGGAAGGGCCACTCCGTGAAATCGCGCTCAGTTTGAGGCTTGTGGTCGAAATAAAGGATGGCGCGGTCAACATCATGTTGCGCGACCTTCCACTCATGCTCCCACGCATTGCCATGGATACTGTGCGTCTCGCCGCGCATGTTCGGCGTCAGATGGTAATTTTCACCGTTGAAGGAAAATTGGCCCTGCGCGATGCGGTTTGAGTAGGGGATGAGGGGATATCCCGCAACGGCAACACCATGCTGTGCCACAAGGTTCGGGTCTGAGACGGGGACAAGGATTTCCGTCGGCCCATCACGCCAGAAGGCGATCGCAGCACCTGTTTCCGGCAGGATGCCGACAATATTCTGCCCGGATTGCAGCTCTATCATTATTTCTTCCCACGTCGCGATCGTTGTTTATGCGGGTCATAACCGCCCCCACCGGGTCCAAATGGCTTCGGCGTGCGGACCTTATCCCCGGTTTTGCGCCCCCTGCCCGCTGTGGAACGGGCAATCGGGGGTGGCTCCATGCCCAATTCGATAGCTTCAAGGCGTTTGACTTCATCTCGCAAGCGCGCGGCTTCTTCAAAATTAAGGTCGGCTGCCGCTGCGTGCATGCGCTTTTCAAGCTCAGCAATGGAAGTGGCAAGGGATTTACCGACAAATTCCGCGTGGCTCCGCGTTTCATCCGCCGCCACCGTAACGTAATCCTGCTCAAAGACGGAAGACATGGCCTCCCCGATGCGAGAGCGCACTGTCTGCGGGGTAATGTTATGCGCTTCATTCCACGCCGTTTGGCGTGCGCGGCGACGCGCTGTTTCATCAATGGCGTATTGCAGGGAGCCCGTCATATTGTCGGCATAAAGTATGACCCGCCCATCAACATTGCGGGCGGCCCGCCCGATGGTCTGCACCAGTGAGGTCCGGCTGCGAAGAAAGCCTTCTTTATCCGCATCGAGGATCGCGACGAGAGAGCATTCCGGTATGTCCAGCCCCTCACGCAAAAGATTGATCCCCACCAGAATGTCAAAGGCGCCGAGACGTAAGTCGCGGATGATCTCAATACGCTCAAGTGTATCGACCTCGGAGTGCAGGTAACGCACCCGCATGCTATTTTCAGTGAGATATTCCGTCAGATCCTCCGCCATGCGCTTTGTCAGGGTGGTGACAAGCACGCGCCCCCCCTCCCTGATGGTCGCCTTCGCCTCGCCGAGGAGGTCATCCACCTGGCCTTCAACCGGGCGAATGATCGTGATCGGGTCCGTCAAACCGGTGGGTCGAATAACCTGTTCGGCAAAAATCCCCTGAGTTTGGTCCAGCTCCCAGGGGCCGGGCGTCGCAGAGACAAAAATCGATTGCGGGCGCAGACTGTCCCATTCATGAAAATGCAGGGGCCGGTTATCGAGACAGGAGGGCAGACGGAAACCATATTCCGACAAAACCGACTTCCGCGCATGGTCACCGCGCGACATGCCACCAATCTGCGGCACGGTCACATGGCTTTCATCGACGATCAGGAGGGCATCCTCCGGCAGATATTCAAATAATGTTGGCGGCGGATCGCCCGGGCCACGGCCGGAGAGATAACGTGAGTAATTCTCGATCCCTTTACACACGCCGGTCGTCTCAATCATCTCAAGGTCAAATTGCGTGCGCTGGGCGAGGCGCTCCGCTTCGAGAAGCTTGCCCTCCGCCGTCAATTGCGCCAGGCGCGCGCGCAACTCATCCTTGATGCCGATAATGGCCTGGTTAAGGGTGGGGCGGGGTGTGACATAATGAGAATTCGCATAAATGCTGATTTCCGATAGATCCGCCGTTTTTGCACCCGTTAAAGGGTCGAACTCAATGATCTCATCAATCTCATCACCGAAAAGCGTGACGCGCCAGGCGCGATCCTCATTCTGCACGGGGAAGATATCCACCTGTTCCCCCCGCACACGGAAGGTGCCACGCTCAAAAGCCGCATCATTCCGCCGATATTGCAGTTCAACAAGTGCCTTGATCAGGCGGTCACGGTCAATTGAGCCACCTGTCTCGAGCCGCACCACCATGCGGGAGTAAGTTTCGACCGAGCCGATACCGTAAATGCATGAGACGGAAGCGACAATGATGACATCATTGCGCTCCAGCAGCGCCTGGGTGGCCGCATGGCGCATCCGGTCAATCTGCTCGTTGATCTGACTGTCTTTCTCGATATACGTGTCCGAGCGCGGGACATAAGCCTCAGGCTGGTAATAATCATAGTAGGACACGAAATACTCGACCGCATTTTCCGGGAAGAACTGCTTCATCTCCCCGTAAAGCTGGGCGGCGAGCGTTTTATTGGGCGCAAGGATGAGAGTCGGCTTCTGGGTCGCCTCGATCACTTTCGCCATCGTGAAGGTCTTGCCGGACCCGGTGACGCCCAGCAGAACCTGATCCCGCGCATTTTCCCGCACTCCGGCAACGAGGGTCTCGATGGCGGTCGGCTGGTCACCTGAGGGTGAAAAATCGGACTGCACCACCATATGACGCAGTTTTTCCTTCGCCGGCTGGCGCTCCGGCTTGAAACCGGTCAGTCGAATATCAGGGATGTTCTGAAGTGTCGATCGCGTTCGCATGGACATTCACCAGAGATAAGGAACACTCTGCCTAAGCGCAAGAATGGCGGCAAAGTCGCAAACCATGTGCGAACTTGCTCGGTTTCCCAGATCCGGCCGCATCATGGTAGAGATACGTTGCCCAAACTAAGAGCTTTTGCGATGATTTCCACGACAACAAGCTGGCAAAGGCGCATCCATGACCGACACGATCATCACGATACCGCGCCACCGCAAAATTCTCGATATGGTCCGCGCGGAAAATTATATTTCGAATGAACAGCTTGCCCGCGAACTTGACGTCACGGTGCAGACAATCCGCCGCGACCTTAACTTCCTTTCTGCGCACGGATTTCTGGCGCGGCATCATGGGGGCGCCAGCAGCGTCGCCGCCTTTGAAAACATTGCCTACCGCCAGCGAAAGGTTCTGAATGCCCGCGCCAAACAGGGAATCGCGGCTTATGCGGCGGACATGATACCGGATAATACGTCACTTTTTATCAATATCGGCACCACAACGGAGGCTTTCGCCCGCGCCTTGATGCAGCATCATGATTTGCGTGTGATCACCAATAACCTGCATGTCGCCTCCGCATTGTCACGGCATGAAAGCTTCGAGGTTTTCATCGCAGGCGGGCGAATCCGTCGCCAGGATGGCGGCATTGTCGGGGCGGAAGCGACCCAGTCCCTCACCCATTTCCGTACGGAGATAGGGGTGATTGGCATCAGCGGCATTGATGAGGATGGGGCGCTTCTGGATTATGACCTGGAAGAGGTGCAATGCGCCCGCGCCATCATCCGCAATGCGCGTCGCGTCATTTTATTGACGGATCACACAAAATTTTCCCGCACACCGATGGGGCGCGTGGGCCAGTTACGCGACATTGATGACCTCGTGACAGACGCACCACCCCCTGAAAACATCCGAAAACTGCTTGAGGCTTCCGGCGTCACGCTGCATGTCGTGAAAAGCTGAGGATGCGCTCTTAACCGGTGGCCGGGAAGGGTTGCAGGGCTAAAGAAAGCGCGGCCCTGACGGCACGTGGAATTTCATAAAATCTCATAAAATATGTTTTAAAATACACGTATTTGTTATTTCCTTTTTAAGAATGTTCGTTTAAGTTCGCTTTAACGGAAGTTACGCGTTCGATATTCGGTTTCGACGGCAATCCAGCGGTGTCATGGGATAAAAGCGCGCATGAAAGAACCGAGCAACATGCCTCTCAATTATGATCTTCTCATTATTGGCGGGGGAATTAACGGCACCGGCATCGCCCGGGACGCGGCGGGTCGCGGGGCGCGCGTGCTTCTCGTTGAGAAGGACGATCTGGCTGGCCACACATCATCTGCAAGCACGAAATTAATTCATGGGGGGCTGCGCTACCTCGAATATTACGAGTTCCGCCTTGTCCGAGAGGCGCTGATGGAGCGGGAAAATCTGCTCAGGATCGCGCCCCATATCATTTGGCCCATGCGTTTCATCCTCCCACATTCCACCATGTTGCGCCCCGCCTGGCTGCTGCGTGCGGGGCTGTTTATCTACGACCATCTCTGCATGGGGATGACCCTCCCCAAAACGCGACGCATCAATTTCAGAAAGGACCCCACGGGCGGGATTCTTCAGCGTCAATATGTCAAAGGCTTCGAATATTCCGATGGATGGGTGCAGGATAGCCGGCTTGTCGTGCTGAATGCGATGAGCGCGCGTGAGCATGGCGCCACGATCCGCACACGCTCGCGCCTCCTCGCCGCGGAAAGGTTCGACGATTACTGGGAAGCCCGGATTGAGGACAGTGCAACAGGTGCGGTAACAAAAGTCACAGCACGCGCCATCGTCAATGCGGCCGGGCCATGGGTGACGGACCTCCTGCATGGGGAATTATCCGTCTCAAGCCGGAATTCAACACGGCTTGTGAAGGGGAGCCACATCGTGGTTCCGAAGCTTTTCGACACGCCGCAGGCCTATATCCTGCAAAATCCGGATAAACGCATTGTTTTCGCCGTGCCTTATGAGCGGGATTTCACCTTGATCGGCACCACGGATGTCAACTGGGACAAGTCCGCTGATCACGTCGCCATAGATGACGCCGAGGTCACTTACCTTTGTGAGAGCGTCAACCGTTACTTCAATAAATCCGTCTCTCCAAAAGATGTCGTCTGGCAATATGCCGGGGTGCGCGCCCTTTTTGATGATCATGCCGGGAGTGCCTCTGCCGTCACCCGGGATTACAAGCTGGATCTCGACGTGGAAAAAGCCCCCGTCATCTCAATTTTTGGCGGCAAGATCACGACTTATCGCAAACTGGCGGAACATGTGATTGAAAAGCTTGCCCCCCATTTGCCGGTTCTGAGCGCTGAGTCCTGGACATCTCACGCCGTCCTGCCCGGCGGTGACTTCGCGCGTGCGGAGTTTGACAGGCAGGTCGCCGCACTTATTAAAAAAGCGCCCTACCTGACACCCGAGACGGCCTGGCGACTGGTGCGTAATTACGGGACACGCGCCCGGAATTTTGTCACGTCGCGCAAGGAGGCTCTCGGACAGCATTTCGGTGCGGATCTCTTCCAGGCGGAGGTTGATTACCTGATCTCGGAAGAATGGGCGCGATCGGTGGATGACATTATCTGGCGGCGCGGCAAATTCGGGCTGCGCCTGAAGCAGGACGAAGTGTCGCAGCTCGCCGCTTATATTGACGGGAAATTGGCCGCCAATGCTTGAAATCCCCTCTGAGGCTTCTTCTTCACGGCGCAATCCGGCGCGCTCCTCCGCGTGGCGCACAACGCGCTCTCGCCTTCTCTGAAGCTGAAAAAGGCAGGGAGCAGAAGTGAAAAAAACCATGTTCGAACTGCCGACAAAAGTGATTTCCCCGCATCGCACAGCGCCACCTTTCCGGCGTCGTCGCAGCTTCAAGGCGCGGGATAAGCCCGGCTGACGGATTCATCTCTGCCCTTCAGCGGCCAATCCAGGTGCACCCACCTTTTCTGGCATTATCGCCACACGATCTATCTGGACGTCTGACATGTCTCCCTTGAAAAGATTTTTTGGTGAGTTGATTTCGGAATTCATTGCTGTCCTGATTATCATTGCGTTCGGCGACAGTGTCGCCGCCATGTATGTGCTTTACGACCCCAGCCCTTACGCCAATGCCTATTGGGGTGTCGCCATCGTCTGGGGGCTTGGCGTGACCATCGCCATCTATGTGACCGGCGCCGTCAGTGGCACCCATGCCAACCCGGCCGTCTCAATTTCTCTCGCGCTGTTCCGAGGTTTCAGCTGGCGAAAAGTCCCCTTTTATTGTGTGGCGCAGGTCGCGGGCGGCTTCGCCGGAGCGGCCCTGGTTTATCTCAATTTTGCGCCGGTCATCGACCATTATAACGCCGTGCATCATTTCAGCCGCGAACTTGATGGCGGGGCGTCAAGTGTGTTTTTCACCCATCCGGGGCTTGCCGTGACGCCCCTACACTCCCTCGTCGTTCAGATCGTCCTGACCGCGCTTCTGTTGCTCGGGATTTTTGCGGTGACCTGCCATTACAACACCATGGCCCCGCAGGCGAATTCCGGCGCGCTTATTATCGGTCTCATCGTGGCGGCCATCGGGGCCTCTTCCGGTTATCTGGATGCGTGGGCCATCAATCCGGCGCGTGATTTCGGGCCGCGCCTTTTTGCCTGGTGCGCCGGCTGGGGCCCCTCCGCCATCCCGGCACCCGGAAATTACTGGTGGGTGCCGATTATCGGCCCCATCACGGGCGGCATTATCGGGGCGGGAATTTACCAATATCTCGTGCGCCCTTTTATGCCGCGCTTCTATCCGGAGGGAGCAAACACCGTTACCGGCCCACATAATCCCGACCTCCCCGTCTGCTGAAGCGCAGCCAGGTCCTTTAAGCCGCCAAAGGCTCTCAAGTCGCATTTCAGGAAAATAATCATGTCCAAAAAAACGCATATTCTCGCGATTGATCAGGGAACAACATCGACACGCAGCATTGTCTTTGATCGTGACGCTCATGCGGTTGCGCTCGCACGACGGGAGTTCCAACAATATTACCCGGAACCTGGCTGGGTGGAACATGACCCGGAGGAGATCTGGAAAGATGTCCTCGCCACAGCGCGGGAGGTCATCAGCAAAGCGGGTGGCGCGGATAAAATTGCCGGGCTGGGCATCACAACGCAGCGTGAGACAATTGTGATCTGGGAGCGTTCATCAGGTCGCGCTATTCATCGTGCCATTGTCTGGCAGGACCGCCGCACCGCGCAGACCTGCGCCCGGCTCAAACATGAGGGGCATGAAAAGATCGTGCGTGAGAAGACGGGTCTGCTCTTGGACCCCTACTTCTCCGCCAGCAAGGTCGCGTGGATATTGGATAACGTGCCCGATGCACGCCGGAAAGCGGAGAAAGGTGAGCTTGCTTTTGGCACCATCGACTGCTTTTTATTATGGCGTCTCACAGGTGGCGCGGTGCATGCCACCGATATCACAAATGCGTCGCGCACGGCCTTATTCAATATCCATACGCAGGAATGGGATGACGCGCTGCTGAAGCTCTTCAATGTGCCCGAAGCCATCCTGCCACGTATCGTCGATAATAGCGGCCATCTGGGTGATACGGACCCTTCGCTTTTCGGGGAGAAAATCGTGATTGGCGGCATGGCGGGTGACCAGCATGCGGCTTTGGTGGGACAGGCCTGTTTCAAACCCGGCATGGCCAAATCCACCTATGGCACAGGGTGTTTTCTGCTGATGAATACCGGGTCCAAACCCGTCACATCGCGCAACCGCCTTCTTACCACCATTGGTTACCGGATCGGCAATGAAACGACCTACGCGTTGGAGGGGTCCATCTTCGTCGCGGGTGCCGCGATCAAATGGCTGCGGGACGGGCTGCATCTGATCACCCATGCCTCCCAGACGGATGATATGGCAACACGTGTCCCTGACAGTCACGGTGTTTATATGGTTCCCGCCTTCGTTGGGCTCGGCGCACCGCATTGGGACCCGGATGCACGCGGGCTGATTTGCGGGCTGACGCTGGGTTCAACCCAGGCCCATATCGCACGCGCCGCGCTCGAATCAGTCGCGTATCAAACGTACGATCTGGTGCACGCCATGCGGGATGATGGCACGGCGGAAACACGGGCCCTTCGCATCGATGGCGGCATGGCGGCAAATGACTGGTTTGCCCAGTTTCTGGCCAATATCCTGGACACGCCGGTTGAGCGCCCGACAGATCTCGAAACAACGGCGCTCGGGGCCGCTTTTCTGGCGGGGTTGGCAACAGGCGTCTGGCAGTCCACCAACGACCTTGCCAAAAGCTGGAAGCAGGACGCGGTTTTCAAACCACGCATTGATCAGGATTTGAGGAGGAATCTTTTAACCGGCTGGCAGGATGCCATTCGCCGCACCCTGACCCCGGCCGCGAGATAAGCTGAGGGCGGCGCTGCGGCATAAAGGCAGCGTCGCACCTTCAAACCGCGCGGCTACGCCCGTCAGAGATCACTGAGAGGCGGCGGCACCTCCGCCCGGGCAAGGGCCTCTTTCTGGCGGGATGCGAGGGCATCGACGTCGAAATGGCCGATGAGTTCCTGAAACAATCGATGCCAGTTGAGTTTTGCTTTCAGCCGCACAAACACGCTTCCGAGCCCGATGGCTGAACGATCCACCAGCACGAACTCCCGTGAAGGCCGGACGCCGCCCGTGCGCTTAAGCCCCTCATAGACCCGTTCCGCAATATCCCGCCCGAAATTCGGGTCATCATCCTCCTGAATCAGGCGCGCACGATCATCCATCAGGGGACCATAGACAAAACGCGCCCACTCATTCAGAACGCGGGCCGTATCCCGTGAAAGGCCGGTGAAGCCCCAATTTTCATAGGCGGCGAGAGCCATATCCTCATCATCCGCCTGTAAAGCTGAAAAAAGGTCGATGATGGCTTTGACAAAGTGCGGCGGGAAAATCCGGATCGCGCCGAAATCGAGCAGGTTCAGCCCGTGATCCTGCCGGACGGTGAAATTACCCATATGTGGGTCACCATGGATAATGCCATATCGGTAAACGGGCGTATACCACGCGTAAAACAGGGCGCGCGCCACGTCGTTCCGTGCCGCCTGGGACGGATTTCCTTCGAGAAACGCCTTGATCCCTTCGCCCGACACCCATTCCATCGTCAGAAGCCGCCCGGTTGAGAGCGCTTCCACGACTTTCGGAACCGTGACACGCTTCTGGTCCGACAACATGTCGCCGTAAAGCCGCATATGGGAGGCTTCCCGCTCGTAATCGAGCTCCTCCCGCAGCCGTGCTTCCAACTCCTTGACGACCTGATCCTGCTTGATGGCGGGCAGGACGCGTTGCAGGACCCCGACCGCCAATTTGAATTGCCGCAAATCCGACTCAACGGTGGCGCGCATGTTGGGATATTGCAATTTGCAGGCCACATCCTGCCCGTCATGCGTTGTCGCGCGATGCACCTGACCCAGACTGGCCGCCGCCGACGCCTCGTGCGTAAACTGGCGGAAGTGCCGCTCCCATTCCGGCCCCAGCTCCGACATCATGCGGCGGCGCACGAAACTCCATCCCATCGGGGGCGCGTTGGCCTGGAGTTCAGCCAGTTGCTCCGCATAAGCATCAGGCAGCGCGCCGGGGATGGTTGAGAGGATCTGCGCGCCCTTCATCAAAGGGCCCTTGAGCCCCCCCAATGCCAGGCGCAGCTCATTCGCATGTGCGGATGTATCGGGTGAAAAGCCGAGTTTGCTGCCGATCAGCCTTGTCGCGATCCCCCCCACCGTGCCTGACGTGCGGGCGAGGCGTTTGAATTCACCAAATAACCCGGTCTCATCGAGAGGATCTTTCTTTGTCATGCTGCGGGTTGTCTTTCCTCAAGTGCCTCGTCCTCCAACGCATCAATCAGGCCGGAGATGACATCAAGACCTTTTTGCCAGAATGTCGGATCCGTCAGGTCAATGCCGAAAGGCGCCAGCAGCTCTTTGTGGGACTGAGTCCCACCTGCCTCTAACAAGGCGCGATATTTGCGGGTGAAATCCGGATGTCCCTGCTGATAAAGCTGGTAAAGCGCGTTGACGAGGCAATCCCCGAAAGCATAGGCGTAAACATAAAATGGCGCATGGATGAAGTGCGGCACATAGCTCCAGTAAGGGCTGTAACGCTCATCCAATGTAATGGCCGGGCCAAGACTGTCGCGCTGGGTTTTCAACCAGATTTCACCGAGTTGCGCCGCGGAAAGCTCACCATTCTGACGCGCCGCGTGCACCTCCCTTTCAAACTTGTAAAAGGCGACCTGGCGCACAACAGTGTTGAGCATATCCTCAATTTTAGCCGCGATCATATGGCGACGCCTGAGTTTGTCTTTTTCGTGGGCGACAAGGCGGCGAAAGACCAGCATCTCACCGAACACAGATGCCGTTTCAGCAAGGGTAAGCGGCGTGGCGGATTGAAGATAACCTTGCCGCCCTGCGAGGATCTGATGCAGGCCGTGACCCAGTTCATGCGCAAGCGTCATCACATCCCGGACTTTGCCGTGATAATTCAGCAGAAGATAGGGATGCACGGCAGGGGTGACGGGATGGGCGAAGGCGCCAGCGCTTTTGCCGGGATAAGGCGCGGCGTCAATCCAGTTCCGGTCGAGGAAATCGCGGGCCATGTCGCCCAGCACCGGGTCAAAATCCTGATAGGCCTCCGTGACGATCTGCCGGGCTTCCGGCCAGGAAATCTGCGCTGTTTCATCCTGCGTCAAAGGTGCATTCCGGTCCCAATGTGACAGGCTGTCCAAACCCAACCATCCGGCCTTCAGGCGGTAATAACGATGTGAGAGATTTTCATAATTCCGCGTGACCGTCTCAACGAGCGTGTCAACAATCTCCGGCGCGATGAAATTCGCAAGATGACGACTGCTGTCGGGACGCTCATAACCGCGAAGCTGATCCTCAATTGCCTTATCCTTGCTGAGGACGTTGGTCACCATCGTCAGCACATGTTGATGCCGGGTCAAGGTGGTGTGCACCGCATCCGCAGCGTCCTCACGACGGGCGCGGTCAGGGTCGCTCAGGCGATTCAATGCTTCACCGAGGGGCTTCACGGCCCCATCCAGTGAGACGGTCATTGCAGCCTGCGTTTCATCAAAAAGCCGCACCCAGGCGGCGCGCCCCGTCACGTCTTTTTCAAGCAGGACTTTCTCCACATCGTCAGCGAGCTGATAGGGCCGCGTCAGACGCACAGCGCGGAGGAAAGGCGCCCAAAGATTGAGAGACACGTCCGTAAGACAGGCTTCCAACCTGTCATCCGCCATCCGGTTGATTTCGAGCGTGAAGAACATCATGTCGGAGGCGATCTTGTTTAACCGCTCCTGAATCATCTGGCTGAAGCGGCTGACTTCCGGGCTCGTCGCCTCCGTCGCGAAACGAAGCTGCGCATAAGCGTGGAGGCGGCCCATACGCTCATCACATGTCTGATAGGCCTCAATGGCGTCAGCCAGCGCCGCCCCGGAAAGCTGCGCCACCTGCCCTTTATACCGCGTTGCGAAGGCACGCGCCTCCGCCGCGCAGCTTTCGATATCCCGGGCGATGGCGGGGTCATCAAGACCTGCATAAAGGTCAGAGAGGTCCCAGCGGGGAAGCATTTGTTGTTTGTCGGCGGGCGTCATCATGTCAGTCAAATTACGATCCGATTCTCTCATCATTCAGCGGAAAGGCGGCTCGTCAAAGCCTCTTAATTTGCGGGAGTGGAGGTGATCGACCCCATTGCGCCGCAAAGCGCGCATTGTTTCAATGCCGATCATCAAATGCTGGGAAATACGTGTCCGGTAAAACGTGTTGGCCATGCCGGGGAGTTTCAACTCACCATGCAAAGGGCGGTCCGAGACGCAAAGCAGCGTCCCGTAAGGGACACGGAAACGAAAACCATTCGCCGCGATTGTCGCCGATTCCATATCCACGGCAATGGCCCGGCTCATATTGATCTGTGAGAAAAGGGCGCGCAGGCGCAATTCCCAGTTACGGTCATCCGTTGTCAGGACGGTGCCGGTGCGCATACGGGTTTTGATTTCCGACGGGCCAAGCTGAGTCACCTCCTGCGTGGCCTGTTGCAACGCCACCTGCACTTCCGCAATGGGGGGCACCGGCACCCAGGCTGGCAGCATGTCGTTCAGGACATTATCATCGCGCACATAGCCATGGGCCAGCACATAATCACCCAGCTTCTGGGAACGACGCAGCCCCGCACAATGGCCCACCATCAACCAGCAATGCGGACGTAATACGGCGAGGTGATCCGTAATCGTTTTGGCGTTTGACGGCCCGACCCCGATATTGACGAGCGTGATGCCATGACCATCCGGCCGACATAAATGATAGGCGGGCATTTGCGGCAGGCTCGCGGGCTCCTCACCGGAGATCAGCCCCTCCTTGCCATAGACCGTATCCCCGGGCGCGACGAAATGCGTATATTCCTCCCCAACTGCGCCGCGGCAAAATCCCTGAAGCCATCGACGTAACGTTGATAATTGGTGAGGAGGATGAATTTCTGAAAATGCTCGGGCGATGTCCCTGTATAATGATGCAGCCTCGCGAGGGAATAATCCGTCCGTTCCGCCGAGAATAATGAGAGGGGACGCGGGGCTTCACTTTCCGGCTTATAGACACAATTGGCGATGTCATCATCTGTCGCATGCAGGTCCGGCAGGTCAAACCCCGCGCCATGACGTTGCAGCATTTCAACCGAAAGCCCCTCGCCCGATTTAACGACATAAGGCAGCGGGATGGGGCGCCGTGAGAGCCCGACATAAACGGGCGCCCTGTAAGTTGCCATCAGATCTGAAAGCTGATCCCGCAAATACGCGTCGTAAAGTTTCGGGCGGGTGATGGTTGTGCCATAAAAACCAGGTTCAAGCAGAATATCATATCGAGCGCGCGCCGTAATATCCGCCGCATTATGGCGCTGGAAGAAAGCGAGATAGGGATAATAGCCCGAGCCTTTCCCCTCCCCCTTGATGGATGCCGCAACGCGGGCGACCTCACCCTCATAAAGCGTGACAAGGCGTTCATAGGCGCTCTCCGCCGTCGCGGCGCGTTCAAACGCCGTGCCGACGCGCGATAATGCCTCCAGACCCTGCGTTTCGTCCATTAAAGCCCCCCCGGCCCGCACCTTACCCACGCCCATGACCCCGCAGCGTCGCGCGGAAGCCATTATGGTAGCCCTTGTTAAGGCTTGAGGGAAGGCAGGAAGCGGAAGCCCTTTTAAAACGCATGACGGTCCCGCCTGAGGACGCAAATCATGCGCTCCCCGACCTGCTAATCAGGGATGAAGTGCCCGTGTTCCATCATTGATCAATTGGTCAATATTTGGCATGACAAAGCATATCGGCGCCTTTAGGCGGTCTCTTTTTCAGTTCGGCAGCTCCCCATCCAGCTCAATTGTCAAAATGGGCGGCGTTGCCTCTTAAAAGGGGGTTTCATGCGTTACCTGGTGACTGGCGGAGCCGGCTATATCGGGAGTCATATCGTTCTCGCCCTTCTGGATGCAGGGCATGAGATCGAAATCATCGATAATCTGTCGACCGGCCATCGAAAGGTTGTGCCGTCTGCCGCCCGCCTGCATGAGGTTGACCTGCGCGATGGCGCGGCGCTCGCACCCATTGTCGGGGCGCATCGATGGGATGGCGTATTTCATCTTGCCGCGCTTTCCATCGTGGGGGAGAGTATGCGCGACCCCCTTCATTACCTTGAACATAATCTCACCTCATCGCTGAACCTGATCCGATCCTGCACGCAGCACGGCGTCCGCAAGCTGGTCTTTTCCTCCACCGCCGCGCTTTTCGGGGGGCCGGACCGGCACGATGCCATCACAGAGGATGCCGCGATCATTCCGGGATCAGCCTATGGGGAAAGTAAGTTCTTCATCGAACGCATTTTATATTGGGCGGACCAGGTGCACGGCCTCCGCAGTGCCTGCCTGCGCTATTTCAACGCAGCCGGGGCGGACCCTGACGGCCGCGCGGGGGAAGATCACAAGCCGGAAACGCACCTCATCCCGCTTGCCCTTGATGCAATGCTGCACCGCCGTCCCGCGCTACAGATTTTCGGCACGGATTATGAGACGCCTGACGGGACCTGCATCCGTGATTACACCCATGTCTCCGATATTGCCGCGGCACATATTTGCGTTCTCGACGTGCTTGACCAGCGCAGCGTCGCTTATAATCTCGGCACGGGCACCGGGCACTCCAATCTCGACGTTCTAAAGAGTATCGCCCGCGTCAGCGGTCGCGACGTCCCGTGGCATGCGGCGGAAAGACGGGCCGGGGACCCACCCATGTTGGTCGCTGATGCGACCTCATTCACGAGAGATACCGGCTGGACACCCCGTTATGCCGCGATTGATCAGATCATTGAGACAGCTCTTGCCTGGCGCACACGTCATCCTGATGGTTACGGAGATGCGGCAAGCCAGGTCGATGTCGCCGGGGTGATGCGCAGGTAAGACCTCCCGCCACCACACTTGCGGCCGATACCGGCCGCATCAGGCGCGCAGGCTTTCTGCTGTTTCCGCCACCGAAAAACCGATCGTCCGCGCATAATCCTGCGGCACAATCATCCAGAAACGCGGGAGATGATCCTCCCATCGATGCAAGATCTCCTGCGCATAGGCACTGCGCGTTTCCGAGACATGACGCTCAACAAGGTGCCGCAGCCGCGCCCGCCACTGCGGGTCAATGACGCGACTCCATAAGAGGGTTTCGCGGTTCAGCTTCTCCTCAAACCGCCCTTCGACATCCAGCACAAAAGCCATGCCCCCGGTGAAGCCAGCGCCGAAATTCGCGCCTGTCTGCCCGAGAATGACGACTTCCCCGCCTGTCATATATTCGCACGCATTCGCCCCACAACCTTCAATGACGCTGAGCGCGCCGGAATTGCGGACCGCGAAGCGCTCACCCGCCTGCCCCGCTGCGAAGAGCGCACCTGACGTCGCGCCATACAGCACCGTATTGCCGATGATCGCGTTTTCCTGTGATCGCCAATGCGCTGTCGGAGGCGGACGGACGACGATTGTGCCGCCGGAGAGACCCTTCCCGACATAATCATTCGCATCACCGACAACATCAAGCTTGAGGCCTTTGACAGCAAAAGCCCCGAGCGACTGCCCCGCCGCGCCACGCAGCCGCAGGGTCAGATGATCATCCGGCAGGGCATCCATGCCGTACCGCCGGGTGATCATCGATGAGATGCGCGTGCCGATGGCGCGGTCCGTATTCTGCACAGTGTAATGCAGTTGCAGTTTTTCACGATGGTCGAAAAAGGGCTTGGCGTCCGCGATGACCTGCATGTCCAGCGCGTCCGGCACCGGGTTGCGGCCCTCACGCGTGCAATAACGTGCATAGGGCCCCGGATCAGCCTGAACAAGGAGGGAATTCAAGTCGAGATCATCCAGATAATCCGCACCGCGTGAGACCTGACGCAAAAGGTCCGTCCGTCCGATCACATCTTCCAGCCTCTTATAACCGAGCTCGGCCAGGATATTCCGGACATCCTCCGCGATGAAGGAGAAGAGGTTGATGACTTTTTCCGGCGTACCCTCAAATTTGGCGCGCAGCTTTTCATCCTGCACACACACCCCGACGGGACAGGTATTGGAGTGACACTGGCGCACCATAATGCACCCCATGGCGACCAATGCCGCCGTGCCGATCCCGAATTCCTCCGCACCGAGCATGGCGGCGATCACGACATCCCGCCCGGTTTTGATCCCGCCATCCGTGCGCAGGACGATACGATGGCGCAGCCGGTTGAGCATCAGCACCTGATGCGCCTCACTCAACCCCATCTCCCACGGGAGGCCCGCATGTTTGATGGAGGATTGCGGGCTGGCCCCTGTCCCCCCACTGTGACCCGAAATCATGATCGCATCCGCCTTGGCCTTCGCGACCCCCGCCGCGATTGTGCCGATCCCGCTCCGTGCGACGAGTTTGACGGTGACAGTAGCGTCGGGATTGATTTGCTTAAGGTCGTAAATAAGCTGTGCGAGGTCCTCAATCGAGTAGATATCGTGATGCGGCGGGGGTGAGATCAGCGTGACGCCTTGTGTCGCATGACGCAGGCGCGCGATAAGCGCCGTCACCTTGAAGCCCGGCAACTGGCCGCCCTCACCCGGTTTGGCGCCCTGCGCGACCTTAATTTCAATTTCCCGGCAGCTATTGAGATATTCCGCCGTAACGCCGAAGCGCCCGGACGCCACCTGCTTGATGGCTGAACTCGGATTATCCCCGTTTTCCCGCGGGCGAAAACGCGCAGGATCCTCGCCGCCCTCACCGGAATCAGATTTGGCGCCGATACGATTCATGGCGATTGCCAGCGTCTCATGCGCTTCCGGGCTCAGCGCCCCGAGGGAAATCCCCGGCGCAACGAGGCGACGGCGGATTTTCGTGATGCTTTCTACCTGATCAACCGGGATGGGCTGACGGGTTTTGCGGAAATCGAGGAGATCCCGTAATGCGACGGGCGGTTGCTGGCGCACAGCGTCCGCATAACGCTGATAGAGCGCGAAATTCTCGCTACTCACCGCGCTTTGCAGCATATGGATCAATTGCCCGTTGAACGCATGGACTTCACCCTTGCGGCGCAGCTTGTAAAGCCCGCCAATGGGAAGCGCCTGGACATCCTCCCCCCAGGCTGCGCGATGGGCCGTGATGACGTTGCGCGCCAGTCCCGGCAGGCCGATCCCTGAGATACGCGAAGGCATACCGGGGAAGAACTCCGCGACAAAAGCACGTGACAGACCGACGGCCTCAAAATTATAGCCACCACGGTAACTCGCCACGATGGAAATGCCGGATTTCGACATGATTTTCAGAAGGCCCTTATCCAGCGCCTTGCGATAACGTTCCACCGCGTCCCGTAGGCTCAAGGCACCGAAAAGGCCGCGTTTGAGGCGGTTGGCGATGGCCTCCTGCGCGAGGAACGGATTGACCGACGTCGCGCCCACGCCAATTGTCACCGCCATGCCATGCACATCAAGCACATCGGATGACCGGACATTAAGCGACGTGAATGTCCGCAAGGATTGCCGCACCAGATGAATATGCACCGATGCCGTCGCCAGAATCATCGGGATCGCGACGCGGGATGCATCCTGTTTCTCATCAGATAAAAAGAGATGGGTGCACCCACCGCGCACGCTTTCCTCCGCCTCACGCCGGATGCGGGTGATCGCCTGTTTCAAACCCGCTTCCCCCTCTTCAAGCGGGAAGGTGCAGTCAATCATCTGCGCTTCACGCCCGCAGAACTGCCGCAGCGCTTCGAACTCCCCATTTGTCAGGACGGGACTCGGCAGAAGCAACATGTCGCACTGGTCTGGCGACTGGTCGAGAATATTGCCCAGATTGCCGAGGCGCGTGGCCAGACTCATCACGTTCAGTTCACGCAGCGAGTCGATGGGTGGGTTTGTGACCTGGCTGAAACCCTGACGGAAATAATGGGCCAGGCCGCGATAGGTCTTTGACAACACCTGCAGCGGGGCGTCATCCCCCATGGAGCCGATGGCTTCGGACGCATTCTCGATCATCGGATGGAGGATCATCTCCAGATCTTCATAAGTCAGGCTCATGGCGAGTTGTCGCCGCATGAGGGCGTCATCATCAAGGGTCACGGGTTCTGCGACGTCACCCCGCACGATGGCCTTGATGTTGCGTGTCCGCGCTGTCCAGGCGGCAAACGGCTTTTGTGCCGCAAGGTGGCGCAGCATGTCATCGGGCATATAAAGCTGCGCTTTATCAAGGTTGAAACCCAACGTCTCACCCGGGCCTAGCCGCCCCTTTGCGGTGACGCGCGCATCTTCAACATGCACCATCCCGGTTTCTGACCCGATAATCAGCAATCCGTCCGACGTCATTGTGTAACGCAGGGGTCGCAGACCGGCACGGTCCAGCCCTGCAATCACCCAGCGGCCATCCGTGGCGCAAAGCGCGGCCGGGCCGTCCCATGGCTCCATTACCGCATTATGATAATGAAACAGCGCGCGCTCATCTTTCGACAGCCCGGAGGCGTGGCTTAAAGATGCGGGGACAAGCAAAGTTTTGACGAGCGGCGCCGGCCGCCCGGCGAGTGCGAGAAGCTCAAACACATTATCAAGCATCGCCGTGTCGGAGCCGGCAGCCTGAATGACCGGTTTGATATCCCCCATATACGCGTCGAAATCCGGATGAGCCAGGCGGGTTTCGTGGCTGCGCATCCAATTAACATTGCCGGAAAGGGTGTTGATTTCACCATTATGGGCAATTCGCCGGAAAGGCTGGGCGAGCTTCCAGGTCGGGAATGTGTTGGTTGAATAACGCTGATGGTAAATGGCGAAGCGCGAGACAAATTGCGGATGAAGGAGGTCCGGATAAAAATCCGTTAGATTTTCCGCCAGAAACATGCCTTTATAAATGACGGACCGACAGGAAAGGGAGCAGACATAGACGTCGATCTGACTGGCGGAAGCAGCTTTTTCAATACGACGCCGGATGACGTAAAGGTCACGCTCAAATTCATCTTCCGAACGGCCGAGCGCGTTGCGGATGATGATCTGCTCAATTTCCGGCCGGGTCGCATTAGCTTTTTCCCCGATGCATTTTGTGTCGATGGGCACTTGACGCCAGCCGTAAATGCCGTGACCGAAATTGAGCACTTCACTCTCAATGATCGCGCGCCCGGCCTCCTGCGCGGTGAGATCCGTTTTCGGCAGGAAGATCATACCGACAGCGAGCCGGGCATCTTCCGTCCCCGCACCGCTATAATGAATCACATCCCGGAAAAAATTCTGCGGAATCTCAATATGAATGCCCGCGCCGTCACCTGTCTTGCCATCCGCATCCACAGCACCGCGATGCCAGAGAGCCCTCAACGCCTCAATGCCCGCCTCAACCACATCGCGGCGAGGCTTTCCGTCCAATGCGGCGATAAGGCCGACGCCACACGCATCCTTTTCCTGCGCGGGGTCATAAAGATTTTTTAGGGCAGCGACGTTATTTTGCCATGCCGCGACGAAGTTATTTTCTGACATGTTCTATTCCCCCACCCGGCGCTTTTTCATCACGGGCGTCGCTGCGCATGGTTCGGCTGCGCCACGCGCCTTGAGATAAGCATGCATAGCGTCAGCGGCCTCCTGCCCGTCACGTATGGCCCAGACGACAAGGGAAGCGCCGCGCACAATATCCCCACCAGCAAACACGCCTTCAAGGTTTGTCTCATACTGCCCGGGGCGGGTCTGCACCGTGCCCCAGTGTGTCACACCCAATTCAGGCACGCGCCAATCAGCGCGCAGGTCTTCCGGCTCAAAACCCAGCGCCAATATGACGAGATCAGCCGGAATTTGCCGGACATCGCCGAGCACGGGCTCAACATCCCGACGACCTGTCGGGCCGATTCCACCCAGGCGCATGGCTTGAACCTTGATCGCCTCAATCTGCTTTGCACCTACAAACTCAACTGGCGTGGTGAGCCAGGAGAAAGTGACGCCCTCCTCCTCCGCATTCCGCACTTCCTGCGCTGAGCCGGGCATATTTTCACGATCCCGTCGATAAAGGCAGGTCACGGAAGCGGCACCCTGGCGAATCGCCGTGCGCACGCAATCCATGGCCGTATCGCCGCCGCCAATCAAGACGACGCGGCGATCCCGGGCATGGAGGGCGGTCTCCGCGTCCGAAACCTCATGATAACCGCGTTTATTTGACTCCGTGAGGTAGGCCAAAGCCTGAATGACGCCAGCGCGCGCTGCGCCAGGGAGCGCAATATCCCGGGATTGATAAACACCCGTCGCGATGAAAACAGCATCATATTGGTCTCGCAGCGCCGCAAAGCTGATGCGCCCCTCACCTTCCCCGATCTCCGTATTGAGATGAAACGTCACGCCCTGCCGGACGAGCAGGTCATGACGCCGCGCAATAATGTGTTTTTCAAGCTTGAAGCTGGGGATACCATAGACGAGCAACCCCCCGACACGGTCATGCCGGTCATAAACATGGACCTGATAGCCGCGCGCCCGAAGCCGTTCCGCGGCCGCGAGCCCTGCGGGACCGGCGCCGATAATGGCGACAGATTGCGCCAATTCATCGCGCGGCAGACGCGGCTTGACCCACCCTTCGGCAAAGGCATTTTCCGTCACGAATTTTTCGACAGCGCCAATCGTGACGCTCTCAAAGCCCTTCTGGATGACGCAATTACCTTCACAAAGGCGGTCCTGCGGGCAGACGCGGCCGCAGATTTCCGGGAAGCTGTTTGTCGCAGCGGCAACCGCATAAGCTTCCTCCAAACGCCCCTCTGCCGTCAGCTTCAGCCAATCCGGGATGTTGTTCCCCAAGGGACAATGCACGGAACAGAAGGGCACGCCACATTGAGAGCACCGACCGGCCTGACGCTCAGCCTGCTTGAGTGCAAAGCCTTTATAGATTTCTGCAAAATCGTGTCGGCGTGCGTCAGCATCACGCTTCTGCGGCATTTCCTGTGGGACAGAAACAAATTGAAGCATCCGCTCGACCATCGCCAACCTCTCTCCCGAAGCAATGGGTGAAGCGCTTGCCGAAATGGTGGGTGGACCCACGCGCGCCGCTATACACCCATGCAAGAAACAGGCGCTGAATGAAGGGGAATGCGCCCATATCGCGGCATAGAGGAAACAGATCGATAATATAAGTCATTCATGTTGACCTAATTGCCGTTTTTAATTTCTGTGCCTCGGTCCGAAAGTTTTTTTCATATAAAATTAGGTCTCATATGTGACATTTCGTCGCGCACCATCTTGTGTCATGCGCCTTCCGTCCCCGCCCACTGCCGCAATAAGGCGCGAAGCACACAAAACACCATATTGACGCCAGGCTGAGAGGCGTTTAAACGCTTGCAAACCAACTGCATGTGTCGCTGAGATGCATGACAGGTTCCGTGCCCAGATGGCGGAATTGGTAGACGCGCAGGTTTCAGGTACCTGTGTCCGCAAGGACGTGGAAGTTCGAGTCTTCTTCTGGGCACCAGTTTTCTTTAAAAATGCCTGACGGTGTGAGCGACATTTTGCCGTCACCGCCCGGACCGGGCCGGATGAAGGACGATTGCCGATGGCTTCCAGCCCGCAAGCCCAACCTCTCCTCCATGATGGAGACCTGCCATCCGGCCTTGATTTCGGCGATATTGTCGCGATCGACACGGAAGCCATGGGGCTCAACCCGCATCGGGACCGGCTTTGCCTTGTGCAGCTTTCCGCCGGTGATGGCACGGCGCATCTGGTGCAGATCAGACCGCCCCGGCCCGATGGAAGCTACGCGGATTGCCCCAATCTCAAAGCGCTGCTGACAAACCCGCAAACGACGAAGCTCATGCATTTTGCGCGTTTTGACGTCGCCCTCCTGCAACATGCCCTCAAAATTGAGGTCACGCCTGTCATCTGCACCAAAATCGCCGCGCGTCTCGTACGCACTTTCACCGATCGGCACGGCCTGGCCCATTTATGCCGGGAGCTTTTGGGCATTGAGTTACTGAAGCAACAGCAGACCTCCGATTGGGGCGCCGAGATTCTCAATAGTGATCAATTGAATTACGCAGCCTCCGATGTCCTGTATCTTCACGCATTATGGGCCAGGCTCAAGACCCTTCTGGAGCGGGAAAACCGCATGGCGCTTGCCCAGGCCTGTTTTGATTTCCTGCCGACACGGGCGAAGCTGGACATTTTAGGTTACACGGACCCTGACATATTCTCCCACCGCGCGTGAACGCGGTGTTGTTTCGTCGTCTGATGCGTTAGAGTGGTCGGGACATGACTCATTGATCAGTCAGCATGACCAACTCATCTCGATTTGAGGCTTTACGCGTTTTGACGGCAAGGACCGGCTTATGAGTGTTCTCCAATCTGCGATTGACGCAATCGACGCGGAAAGCGTCGGGCTTGCGCGTCTGCGGGAGGCCCTCACCTGCGACGCGACGTTTCAAAACGCCTTCACCGAGGCCACGCAACTCATTCTGTCGATGCGGGGCCGTCTGGTTGTTTCCGGCATCGGAAAATCAGGGCATGTCGGCCGCAAGATTCAAGCCACACTGGCCTCGACGGGCACGCCTTCGCTCTTTCTGCATCCAGCGGAAGCCGCCCATGGCGATCTTGGCATGGTGCGTCAGGACGATGTCCTCCTCCTCATCTCCTATTCCGGTGAAACGGGGGAGCTTCTCGCTGTTATTGAGCACGCTATCCGCAATAACCTGACAGTCATCGCGATGACGGGCCATGCGCAAAGTACGTTGGCGCGCGCCAGCCGCGTGCTTCTGCTTCTCCCCATGGCCGCGGAGGCCTGCCCGATGGGCCTGGCCCCCACCACGAGCACACTCATGCAACTGGCTCTGGGCGATGCGCTGGCGGTCTCCTTACTACAAAAGCGGCAATTCTCCGCCCATGATTTCGGCGCATTTCACCCTGGCGGCAAATTGGGCACGGCGCTGCGACCCATTTCACAATTGATGCACTCGGGCGCAGCCATGCCTTTGGGCCGGCCGGATATGGCCCTCACCGAAGTTATTGTGGAGATGACGCGCAAGACATTCGGATGTATTGGCATCATTGATGACCGGCGACGCCTGATCGGCCTGATCAGCGATGGCGATTTGCGACCCGCCTTATCTGGCGACCTCAAAACGCGCACAGCGCGTGACATTATGAATGTCTCACCCCTGACAACGGAACCCTCGCGCCTGGCGCAAGAGGTGCTTCAACTCATGACGGAGCGTGCACGCCCTGTTTCCAGCGTTTTCATCCTGGATGAGTCAGGGTGCCCTCTCGGTATCGTCCATCTTCATGACCTCCTTCGCGTCACGGTTCCATGAGCGAGACGCCACGCACACCGCCACCGCGACGGGATGATTTCCAACGCGACAGTGAAGCGCAGGCGGCCCACCGCCGCGCCCTGCTCGACCATCAGAAAGAGCGACCGCGAAATCTGCCCACCAAAGCCTCCCTACATACAAGGCGCAAGCGGCTTGATATGGCGAAGTGGGTGCTGCCATGCGTGGCCATTCTGATGCTGGGGTCTATCGCCGTCTGGCCGGAAGTGGCGCGCTGGGTCAATGTCAATCAGGCCGTCCTGAAAGAAATGGAAGAGATGCGCGTGCAGAATGGCACGCTGGAGGACGCGGTTTATCGGGGGCTCGATAACAGCAACCGGCCTTACATGATCACCGCAAAATTCGCCAACCAGCGGGATCAGGATCGCATCGACCTTGTGGACCCGGTGGCGGACCTGCATTTGACAAGCGGCGGATGGGCGCAGATCCGTGCTGATAGCGGCGTTTACATGCAGCACGAGCAGACTTTGAACCTGCGCGGCCACGTCGTGCTCTATCGTGATGATGGGACGTTGATGAACAGCCCGACCGCAGATCTTGACCTCCATGCCGGGATCATCGCATCTTCAGACTGGGCACATGCGGAGGGCCCGTTTGGCAAGCTTGACGCGCAGGGCTATTTTCTGGACCAGCACGCCGGATTGCTTGAATTTACCGGGCCGGAGCGCATCGTTCGTAATAATGACCAGAACGACACGCTCCCGACACGTCGAAAGGATGAAACTTCCAGTCCATGACCTGCCGTCTGACGCGATCCTTCGCCCTAATGACATGCATCTCACTCTATGGCGTGGTCGATGCCCGGGCCGACACGATTGATAAATCCCACGGGGAGCAAATTACCATCAGCTCAGCCGGTCCCCAGACTTATGATCACGACTCCCAGACGATCACTTTTCTCGATCGCGCGCGGGCTGTGCGCGGCGATGCCACAATTGATGCGGATCAGCTCATCGGATTTCTGCGTAAGAAGACAACGCCTCAATCGGCACAGAACCAGTCGGGAAATGCGCCCCAGACCAGCGCCGCCAATGGGGATGATGCCATGGGCGGCTCGATGGAGCTTTACCGTATGGAGGCGATCGGGCACGTTCATATATATTCCCCGACTGATCAAGCCTGGGGCGACAAGGCGCTTTACGATGTCGATCAGGCAACATTGGTCATGACCGGGAAAAACCTGAAAATGACGACGCCGACCACCGTCATGACCGCGCGTGACGTCATTGAATATCACACCACAAATAAAATGTCGGTCGGACGCGGCGACGCCACGGTGACGACCAATGACGGAAAAAGGATCAGGGCCGACATCCTCGTTGCATTCGGAAAGCCCGACACGCCGGAAGCGGCGCGCCACAAAACGGCACCGCAGCCAGAAGGACAATCCGACGCGAAAGCCGGAAAGCTTGACCGCGCTTATGCGTGGGGCAACGTCATCATCCGCACTCCGACGGAAACAGCAACCGGGGACCGAGGCGTTTACGTTTTCGATACGGAACTGGCCCGGCTGATCGGGAGCGTCCACGTCACAAGTGGGCAGAACCAGAATAACGGGCAATCAGCGATCGTGAATGTCAAAACAGGTGTCGCGATCATGAACCCGGCACCGGGACAGCGTATTGAGGGCCTTGTCATCCCGAACCAGACCAACAGCACCAGATCAGGGCCTACAAAATGAACGAGACCATCGCTTTGCATGAAATCGTGGATAATCCCGCGATTTCGTCAGGTCTGATTGCCCATGGCATCGGTAAAAAATATAAAAAGCGCCAAGTCGTGAAAGATGTCTCACTTCAGGTGCAGCGGGGCGAGGCTGTCGGTCTGCTCGGCCCGAATGGCGCAGGCAAAACGACAAGTTTCTATATGATTGTCGGCCTCGTCCAGCCTGATACCGGCACCATCACCCTTGATGGCGCCGATATTACCGGCCTGCCCATGTATCGTCGGGCGCGTCTGGGCATTGGCTATCTGCCGCAAGAGGCCAGCATCTTCCGCGGGCTGAATGTCGAGCAGAATATCCTTGCAGCATTGGAAGTCGTGGAGTCGGATTATGACCGTCGCCATGCGATGCTGGATGGTCTCCTTGGTGAGTTCGGCATTTCGCATCTGCGTCATGCGCCTTCCCTTGCCCTGTCCGGAGGTGAACGTCGTCGGCTTGAGATCGCCCGCGCCCTCGCCAGCCAACCGAATTATATTTTGCTGGATGAGCCGCTTGCGGGGATTGACCCGATTGCGGTGGGCGAGATACGTGATCTCGTGTCTCACCTCAAAGATCGCGGGATTGGCGTGCTGATCACGGACCATAATGTGCGTGAGACGCTGGAAGTCATTGACCGCGCCTATATTATGCATAGCGGCCAGGTTTTGATGGAAGGCGTGCCGGAAGCCATCGTCGCAAATGAGGATGTGCGCCGCGTTTATCTTGGCGAGAATTTCTCGCTCTAAACGCGCCTCGCAGGCTGTCTCGCGCCAAACGCGCGGAAGCGCTCCAGGCAGCGTCGGTCCTGTTTCCCGCCCCCAGCCGTTCCTTACGCGTCGCGCGCGTCCGGGCGGCAGGCCGCGATCGCCGTGATCTCGACACGCCATGCCGGGTCCGCCAGGCGCGCTTCAACCGTTGCGCGGGCCGGCTTGCAACCCGCATCAATCCACGCATCCCACGCCCTGTTCATGGCGTCGATATCCTTGATATCCATGAGAAAGATCTGCACGGACAGCAGATGACGTTTGTCCGACCCGGTTTCCGCAAGTAGATGATCAATCTGCGTCAGGATGTCGCGGGTCTGCCCCTCCGCATCAAGCGAGGTGTCATCCGCGACCTGCCCCGCCAGATAGACGAGGCCCCCATGGCGCACTGCACCACTCAGGCGAGGCTCATCCGCGTATCGACGAATCACCTCAGTGAAGCCAGGTCGGCGTCAACTCATTATCGATAATCGCTTCAACGGCGCTATCATGGTCCTCAGCCAAGGCCATGGGCGTACCGTCAGCCGCATGAATCGCGAAAGCGGCCTCACCTTCAAAGACGACTTCCCTGACATAGGCAACCTGTTTCATGCCAAGTTCAAGCAGTTCCAGATTGGAGATGGTCCGAAGGTCCGATGTCGCTCCGGCGGGATAAGGCGCGTCCGAAGCGGAGGATGTTCTGGCCATATTCAAGCGTCCTTTCAGTATGAAGACACTAAGCGGGGGCGAAACCCCTTCAGGTTTTAATTGTCGCCAGGGGCGGGAGTTCCGCGCGGGCGCCTGGGTCGAGGCAGCTCGATCTCCGTATTAGCCATAGCACGCGCGCTGCGTTTGCCGTCCGAAATTTCTATCTGCTTAACGCGAACTTCAGGCTGAGGGCGATGCAAATCAATGTGAAGCAACCCGTTATCCAGCCACGCATCCCCAACTTCTATATTGTCGGCAAGCACAAAAGATTTCTGAAATTGCCGCGCTGCAATACCGCGATGGATAAAAGCGCGCCCCTGCGAGTCGTCATTCTGTCGGCCTCTGATCACAAGTTGGTTATCTTCCTGTGTGATCTGGAGATCCGTCATGGCGAACCCGGCAACGGCCAGAGTCACGCGCAGCGTTTTCTGGTCAAGCTGCTCAATATTATAAGGTGGGTAACCATCTGAAACGGTTTTCGCAGCACGCTCCAGCATCTGCTCCAGATAATCGAACCCGAGAAATGTCGGGGAAGTGAATAAGCGTCCTGACAAAGCAAGCCTCCTCATTGAGCGAGACAAACCGTCCTGACCCGAGTGGCGTCAGACGGTTGAATAAGGGTCATTTTATCACATATGCGACTCAAACTGACAACTTCAACCACCCCGTTCCCGTTTTAACTTTCGCTTCGGTGTCATGGCGACGACGAAAATCGTTGGCGCGACGCCGAAATTTCGGTAGGAGCGCGCTATGGAAGCTCTCTCATTCTTGAACGATCTCGACTCAGTCACGCCAACGCCGATCCTGGTTGCACCGCACCCTGTCCTTTCACGCAAGGCCGCGCGCGTCCAGGCGTCGGACATGCCGCAAATTCGTGCTGCCTTGCCCGGTATGTTCGCGGCCATGTATCGTGCACCGGGGATCGGCCTCGCCGCGCCGCAAGTGGGGATCGGGCTGCGCTTCATGATTATCGACATTGCCGAAAATGACGTAAGGCGCCCCCGTGTCTTTATCAACCCGGAAATCACCTCCTTCTCAGATGAGGAAGCTGCGACAGAGGAAGGCTGCCTCTCCGTCCCTAATCAATATGCGGAGGTTATCCGACCGGCGCGCATTACAGTAAAATATCAGAACCTTGATGGAGAGGATGAAGAGCTGGAAACGGATGGACTCCTCGCCATCTGCATCCAGCATGAGATCGATCATCTTGATGGCATTCTTTTCGTAGATCATCTTTCAAAGTTGAAACGCAATATGCTGATGAGAAAACTGGCGAAAGAGCAGCGCGGGAAGTAATCATGCGCCTCATCTTCATGGGCACGCCCGCTTTCTCCGTCCCGGTTCTGGACGCGCTTCAGACGGCCGGTCATGAGATTGTCGCGGTTTATACTCAGCCGCCCCGCCCGTCGGGACGCGGCAAAAAATTGCAGATTTCGCCGGTGCATCAGGCCGCTGAAACGGCGAACCTCGTGGTCAGGACGCCGTCTAAGCTTCGTGACAATGCTGAAGAACTTGAAATATTCAGCGATGTGAGAGCGGACGCCGCGATTGTCGTCGCTTACGGGATCATTCTTCCCCCCGCCTTTCTTACTGCGCCGCGCCTCGGCTGCATCAATGTGCATGCCAGTCTCCTGCCGCGATGGCGCGGCGCGGCGCCAATTCAGGCCGCCATCATGGCGGGCGATCCGCAGACCGGTATCTCCATCATGCAAATGGATGCGGGGTTGGACACAGGCCCTGTCCTGTCGACGGCGCGCATCCCCATCGCTTCGGATGAGACTGGGGCGACATTGCACGACAAATTGTCGGATCTCGGTGCGCAGCTGCTTATCGATACGTTGCGCGCGCCCTTGCGGGCCACACCGCAATCTGAACAAGGCGCGACCTATGCCGCCCGTCTGACGCGGGAGACGGGCCGGATTGACTGGTCCCTCCCCGCCGGGACGCTGGAACGTCACATTCGCGCCCTGACGCCATGGCCCGCTTCCTTCACGACCTATCAGGATATTGTCCTCAAAATCGGCGGGGCTGAAATCATAAAGGGCGCTTCATCTGCGCGACCCGGAACCGTCCTTGATGACGCGTTGACGATCAAATGCGGGCGGGACGCCTTACGGCTGACCCATATTCAAAGGCCGGGGAAAGCCATGCTTGCGCGGGACGCCTTCCTGAGAGGGTGGTCGGTGCCGCGGGGAAGCTGCGTTGAATAACCACCCCGAGGCGGGTTACACCCGTTGGGCGCTTCTCCTCGAATTTGACGGGACGGGGTTTGTCGGCTGGCAACGACAGGAAAATGGGCCCTCTATTCAGACCTGTCTCGAAGAGGCTGGCGCGGCATTTTTTGGCGGCGCATCCGTGATGACGGCGACGTCAGGGCGGACAGATGCTGGGGTGCACGCATCGGGTATGGTCGTGCAGCTCGACGCGCCCGAGACGCGCGCCGTCTCCGCCCACCAACTTCGTGACGGTCTGAATTTCCACCTGAAGCCCCATCTGATCGGCGTCAGAATGGCCCGTCTGGCACCAGCGGACTGGCATGCACGATTTTCGGCCATCGGGCGGCGCTATCGTTACACGATCCTCAACCGGGCAACGCGTCCCATATTGGATGCTCACCGTGTCTGGCATGTCAAACATCCCCTTGATGACCACGTCATGCGGGAAGCCTCACGCTTTCTGATCGGACGACATGATTTCTCATCATTCCGGGCGGCATCCTGTCAGGCGAGCGGGCCAGTGAGAACTTTGGATGAGATGACCATCACCCGTTCAGATGATTATATTGTTATAGAGGTGCAAGCGCGCTCCTTCCTCCATCATCAAGTGCGGAATTTTGCGGGTTCTTTGGCTTTGGTGGGACGGGGCAAATGGTCCGCAGCGCATTTGCGCGATGTGCTTCACGCTCGGGACAGAACCCAGGCCGGCCCCACCGCCCCGCCTGAAGGGCTGTGCCTGATCCGGGTGGATTACCCGGAAAAACTTTTTTGAACCTGCGAAATATGACGCGCCACGCTGTTTCAAGGCGCCTTCGGTTTGGCAGGGTCCAGCCACAGCGATCGGGCAGGAAGATTATGGTTGAGCCGTGTCCCCACCTGCACCACGAACACACTGGCGACAAGACTGAGCACCATGATCGCCGCAACCTGACGCCACTGAATTTTTAACCCTGCGCGCAGGACGCGGCACATCACGATGATCAGATAGATTGAAAGCATGACCGGCACGCCGGACAACGCTCTTCTGGCCTGGGATGCATCATCCATGAGGATCAGTATCAGCGCGCTGCCAGCAAGGACGCCGAAAATCAGGAAAAGATTAGTCAGTGCCGTGGCGGAAAGGATCGCTGTCGCGCAGCGCGGCCAGAGCGCCTCACGCCCCCAACGCTCCGCCGCCGCCTGAATAATGGTGATGATCACGAGATATTGGCAGACCTCCCCGAGAGCGACGCGCGGATAGCTCCAAGGGTCCGCGCGCAATTGCGGCGCCAGAAGGGAGAGGCAGAGGAAGACGAGTTCAGAGAGGAAGACGACGGCGATCAACGCACTGAACACCGCAAGCCGTGTGCCCGCGAAATAGGCATAGGCCCCACCATCCATGCGCAATAACCCGTTCAGGCCCTGCTCAAAGTTCTGCCGCATGGTTGAGTCAAATTTCACGTGATGTCACCTTTTGGAGAAGATGGGTGAAGCCTGATCAAAGCCCGAAATCCTGAATGAAAGTACGATATATGTCCCGCAACGCGTCAAGGTCACCCAGATGCACCGCCTCGTCGACTTTGTGCATCGTGGCACCGACCAGGCCAAACTCCGCCGTCGGGCAATAAGATGCGATAAACCGGGCATCAGACGTGCCACCGGACGTGTCCATTCGGGGACGCCGTCCCGTCACGGCTTCAACGGAACGGGCGAGGCTCTCAACATAATGGTTCGGCTCTGTCAGGAATGCTTCGCCACTGATCGCGACATCAATCGAAGCGTCCGGCGCATAGTCCCGCGTCGTTTCTTCAATCCATTGCGCCAGTTCCGTACCGCGGTGGAGGTTATTAAAACGAATATTCAGCCGCACTGCTGCCTGGCCAGGGATGATGTTCGTCGCGTCATTGCCGACTTCAATGTTGGTGATCTGCAGTGATGAGGGTTGGAACCACGCATTCCCCGCGTCAAGCGTGCGGGACCGGAGCGCATGGGTCAGAGCGACCAGCCGGTGAATCGGATTATCCGCGCGATGGGGGTAAGCGACATGGCCCTGAACGCCCCGGATAGTGACCGTCGCATTCAGGCTTCCCCGGCGACCAATCTTGATGGTCTCGCCGATTTTTTCCGGGTTGGTGGGCTCGCCCACCAGGCAGAAATCCGGGATGTGACCTTCCGCCTTCATCCACGCCAACACGTCCCGCGTGCCGTGCTGCGCCGCCCCTCTTCATCACCCGTGATCAGAAAACTGACTGAGCCACGAAGCTCACGCGTGTGCAGAATAGTTGAGACCGCACTGGTAAAGGCCGCGATAGCGCCTTTCATGTCACTCGCGCCGCGACCATAAAGCACATCCCCTTCAATCGTGGCCGCGAAGGGTGGGTGGCGCCAGCCCTCCCCCGGCGGCACGACATCCGTATGCCCGCGAAACAGAGATGCGGCCCGGCCTGGCCCCGTCGCGCGAAAAGATTGGGGGTCTGCGCCCCCTCCGGGCCGAAGGGAAGGTGCCATATCTCAAACCCCAACCTCGCGAGAACATCCGCGAGATATGTAAGGGCGCCCGCATCCGCCGGTGTGACGGAGGGGCATTTCAACAGAGCCTGCGCGAGTTCAAGGACCGGCACCTCCATGGCTCAGTCTCTCAACAACTCGTTGATTGAGGTTTTCGCACGCGTGCGGGCATCGACCCGCTTGACGATGACCGCGCAGGCGAGAGACGGCCCCCCCGGTGTTTTGGGCGGCAGCGTGCCCGGCACGACGACAGAGTAAGCCGGGACGCGCCCCATGAAGACCTCTCCCGTTTCCCGATCAACGATTTTCGTTGAGGCACTTAGAAACACGCCCATGGACAGGACAGCGCCTTCCTCGACGATGACGCCTTCCGCCACCTCTGATCGGGCACCGATGAAGCAATGATCTTCAATGATCACTGGCGCGGCCTGGAGTGGCTCCAGCACGCCGCCAATCCCGGCCCGCCGCTGATATGGACGTTTTTACCAATTTGCGCGCAGGAGCCCACAGTGGCCCACGTATCGACCATCGTGCCCGTATCAACATACGCACCCACATTCACGAAGCTTGGCATCAGCACCACGCCTGGCGCGATGTAAGCGGAGCGCCGCACAATCGCACCCGGCACCGCCCGGAAACCGGCGCGGTCAAAATGGCTCTTCTCCCAACCGGCAAATTTAAGAGGCACCTTGTCGAACCCGTCCACCCCGCCACAAGCCTGCGCGACCGGCTGACTGTCATTGAGCCTGAAGGAGAGAAGGACCGCTTTTTTAAGCCACTCATGAATGGTCCAGCCTTGCCCGGATTTTTCAGCGACACGTAACTGACCCTGGTCAAGCGCAGCGAGCACATTTTCCACCACATGACGGTCCTCGCCGCCGGTCCTGGCATTGAGTGTGTCACGGCGATTCCATAGGTCGTCAATGTGGGATTGCACTTTTGTAAGCTGCATGAGGGTGTTCCAACTTATTAATGCCAGACTCATTCACTGGCTGAAAAGCGGCCTCATGACCGCCGCCCCTGTATGTCCGGGGGATGGTCATCAAGGCAAGCTTAAATTATTTCCGGTGCCTTTCCCTGCCATGAGAAAATCTGCGAAAGAAAACGAATTTTGCGGCTTCGACCCGTTTTGCGCGTCTTATTCTTTCGCGGGCTGCACGTTGCGCGCAATAGTCTGAGCGCAACCGGGGACCTTATGCAACGATGATATAAATATCGGGTACGCCAACGGACCAAACCCCATAAAAGTCACCGTGACGCGCCGCCCTTTTTACCTGCGGATGATGAACATTGAAACGCATTTAAAATCTTTGCAACAGCATTAACCTTGACGCCGGGACACTTCAGCCTGCAAAACAAAGTATCACTTCGGGGCTTGATAAATGGCTCCGAGCGGCCAATCTTTTGTCCGTAAAACAACCTCCCTGCAAAGCCTTATGAGAGCAACGTGCGATCACCGTCATTTCTGAGTAATGCCTGGTTCAAGCGCCGTAGTGCCGAGAATCAAACCGCTCTCTGCGTTGGCAAGACATGCCGGTGCAGTTTCGAGTTTGTTTCGCGTTTAAGGGCCGGGCCTTCGATTGCCCGCGGATTGGGTGAAGCTTTCGACGTCGTATGTGATCGTCTCGGCCCGATGGAAGCCGATCTGATTTCCTCAGGGCCTCTTGTCGATGAGCATGACGGGGCGGAGCGCCAATGGTACAGCCTGCGTCATTGGTCAAACGGTAAAGCGACTTCCACCTCGCCGATCCCGATTGATGAGTCGACGGTGATGGACAGCGAATATCGCCATCTGTCGCGCGTGCGTTACCTCGGAGAGATCGGCATCATCGCGCATGTCAGTGAGCGGCGCAATATCTGGGAAGACCACATTGCGGATATTGACGCCTTCCTCACCACGGCCGCCGCGTTGTTGGAAGTTGATCTAACCTACCGGAAACTTCTGGAAAATCTTCCTTATGACCTGCTGAGTCATCTCCCGAAATGGGAGTTATTCCAGACGGAAGCAGAGCGCCGCATGGCGCGGCTCGATTTTGACAATGCCCCGGCAACCTTCATGGCGATCCGCATTGAAAATCTCTCCACAATCCCGGTTGAGCAACTCAAAGCGGTGATGACGCAGATTTCCGAACGTCTCAAAATGACGGTTCGACCGACTGACCTCATCGGCCAGCTTGATTCACAGACTTTTCTGATCATGCTCGATGGTGCGGATCGCTTCGCCGCCGCGGAAAGGGCGGAAGATCTCTGCTCCCGCCGGGATTATGCGACGCCGCTTGCCTCGACCCTCGCCCTTAAAATCGGGCTGGTCACGCGTGAGGCGCACAGCGTTGACACTTTGGAGACGTTTCTTGAGCGTGCATGTCTGGCGCTTTATAAAACGGCGTCCTCACGCTCCTGCTGGTCATTCTTTCACGAAAATGCTTAATCAGCATCCACTTTGATCAATGTGCCGGAACCTTTCCGCGTGAACAGCTCCAGAAGACAGGCATGGGGAACGCGTCCATCCAGAATGACCGCCGCATCAGCGCCGGCGCGCACCGCCTCCAGACAGGTTTCGACTTTCGGGATCATACCGCCGGATATCGTTCCGTTTTTGATCCGCGCTTGCGCCTCACTGGCGGTAAGTTCGGGGATGAGATGCCCGGATTCATCCATCACGCCCGGCACGTCTGTCAACATCAGCAGGCGGGACGCATTGACGCTTCCGGCGACGGCACCGGCCACCGTGTCCGCATTAATGTTGAAGGTCTCCCCTTTTTCACCATAACCAATTGGCGCGATAACCGGCGTCAGGCCCGCACCGAGAAGGGAGAAAAGAACGCGGGGGTCGATCTCTGCCGGTTCACCCACAAAACCGTAATCGGGTTTCGCGTCGTCTGTCCCCAAGACATGCTTGCGCTGCGTTAATTTGCGCGCCTTGATGAGGCCACCATCTTTACCTGAGATCCCCACTGCCAGGGCACCGGCGCGATTGATCAGTTCCGCGACCTGCTTATTGACGCTGCCGCAGAGCACCATTTCAACGATGTCGATGCTCTCTTTATCCGTGACACGCAGACCATCAATGAAGCGTGACGGGAGTTTCAGTTTATCCAGCATGGCGCTGATCTGCGGACCCCCGCCATGGACCACAATCGGGTTGATGCCGACCAGTTTGAGCAAAGCGATATCACGGCCGAAAGCACTCGATAACTGCATGCTGCCCATGGCGCTGCCGCCATATTTAACGACAATTGTATCCCCAACGTAACGCCGCAAATAAGGCAGGGCGCTTGTGAGAAGCGTCGCTTGGCGCTGCTCATCCCGATAAAGATCGGCGTCAGATGATTTATCGGTGTGATCGTCCATAACGTAACCTTGTTAAACAATGTGACGGGCGGCGGGTGCGTCGATAAGACGCGCCACCTCGGCCCGTAGCAGGGGAATGCCAGAGCCAGTCTCACTACTCGTCCAGATGCTGAACGGATAAGCTGCCGGATGTTTGCGGATCGTCTCATCCACCTCGCGCCGCTTAGCTGCAAGAACTGCCGGCTTAACCTGGTCGCATTTGGTCAGGACAAGTTGATAAACCACGGCAGCGTGATCCAGTAGCGTCATCGCCTCCTGATCGGCTTTTTTCAGTTCAATCCGTGCGTCAAGCAGCAAAAAGACACGGTTGAGGCTGGGGCGGCCGCGAAGATAGGCGAACATCAGCCCCTGCCAGTCTTCCTTCACCTGCTTCGAGGCTTTCGCGTAGCCATATCCGGGCATATCGACAAGAGAGACGTCGCCACCAAGATTAAAGAAATTCAATTGCTTCGTGCGGCCTGGTTCTGACGAGGCGCGTGCGAGGCGGTTCCGCCCTGTCAACGCGTTGATCAGACTGGATTTACCAACATTGGACCGCCCGGCGAATGCAACTTCAGGCCCACCCACCGGGGGCAACATGTCTAATTTTTGAGTTGCGAAATAAAAGTCGCACGGTTTGGCGAAGAGGAGGCGACCGCGCTCAACCTCCGCGTCTGAAAACGTCGCAGGGTCTTTCTGAGTCATTTTTTTCCGGTCTTTACGCGCTTGCCACGTTTCGCCGCCGCATCGACGCGCGCCTGGATAATCCGTTGCTGGAAGTAACTCAGAATATTGTTCCAGGTATAATAAATGACGATCCCGGCGGAGAGACGCCCAAGGAGAAACGTGTAAAGCACGGGCATGAACTGCATCACGCGTTGCTGCGTCGGGTCCATCGTGACCGTGCTCTGCTTCTGCATCAGCCAGATGGTGATGCCGAAAAGCAGGGGCCAGATCCCGACTTGCAGCATGGGCGTAATCATTGTCGGGTTGAATGGAATCAGCCCGAAGAGATTGAAGATATTTGTCGGGTCAGGCGCTGACAGGTCACGCACCCAGCCAAAAAACGGCGCATGGCGCATCTCGATCGTGATGTTGAGCACTTTATACAGACAGAATGCCACAGGTGCCTGAACAAGAAGCGGCAGGCAGCCCCCGGCCGGATTAACGCCCTCTTCCTTGTAAAGCGTCATGATCTTCTGATTCATTGCCATCTGATCATCTTTTGAGCTTTCGCGGATGGCCTGAATTTTGGGCGCCAAAACCCGCATCCGTGCCATGGAGGCAAAAGACTTGGTCGCAAGCGGGTAAAGAATGACCTTGATGATCAGAGTCATAATCAACAGCGCAATGCCGAAATTACCAACCAGGCCGAAAAGCCAGTGCAGTACATGGAACATGGGCCGGGTCAGGAAAGCAAACCAACCGAAATCCACCGCCTTGTAGAAATAAGGGATGTGAAGCTGGTTGGTGTAATCATCCAGAAGCGTCACTTCCTTCGCACCGACGAAAACCGCGCTGCTGCGAAGGTTACTCTGATGTGGCGCGATCATGACAGGACGTGCGGCGGCGACGTCAACGGCATATTCTCCGCCCTCTTCCTCGCCCTGGAACTGATATCGCACCGCGACATCGTCCTTCTGATCCGGGATCGCGGCGGTCAGCCAGTATTTATCTGTAATGCCTGCCCAGCCACCATGACTATCAGCCGCCCATGCCACGTGATCGGGGTTCTCCACCCCTTTCCGCATATCTCTGTACGAACCCTCATTGAGGCGGTCATTCACAACGGCAATCGGCCCTTCATGGACGATGAAGCTCCCCTCATCATCAGGCTTGTAGTCACGCTCCGTCCGGGTAAAAGGCACGACAGAAACGGCGTGACCCGTATTATTTTCAACCGTCTGCGCGATGGAAAAGAGATATTTGCGACTGAGCGAGATCTTGATGGAAAAAATCAGTCCGGCACCATTATCCCAGCGCAGGGTCAGAGGGTGATCCGGGTCGAGACGTGATGAGTCCCCGGTCCATTCCGTCTGCGCGTTCGGGAGTTTCAGGGCCTCGCCCGACGCCTGGCGCCAGCCAATTTCGATGAAGCCCGGGCGTTTCCCGTCAGCCGATTCAAGCAGCCGCACATGCGGGCTGTTTTTATCGAGCGTCTCGCGATATTGCGTCAGTGACACGTCATCAATCCGCGCCCCGCGCAGGCTGACGGACCCTGTCATAGCGGGAGACGTGAAAGTGACGCGGCGCGCTGGCCCTGAGGGCGCGACCGCAGGCGCGGAAACCCCCGTCGCACGCTGCGCCCCTTCGGAAGCCTTGTCCCCGCCCTTTGCATCGACCATTTTGGTCGCGGCAGGCGGCGTTTTATCCGCGGGTTTCGGCACGAAATAATCGAAGCCGAACAGAACAGCCGCGGCCAGAGCCAGAGCAATGAGGGTGCGCTTAATTTCCATAAACCCGACGCCGGTCTTCCATGTCAAAACAAGGCGAGAGCAGAAACGCGTCGCGCCACGAGAATATGCAGCCACCCACGCGGAGGTCCGGCGGTCAGGCTGAGCCCTTCTTTACCTCCGGAACCGGATCATATCCACCCCGGCACAAGCGATTACACCGTAAAATACGTCCTACAGCGAGAATAATCCCTTTTTGCAAGCCATGACGCTCCAGAGCTGTGCGCGCATAGACGCTGCAACTTGGCTCGAATCGGCAATTTGCACCAAGAGAAGGACTTATGGCGTATTGATAGAATTTGATGAAGGCGACAAGCCCTTTGATGACCAAAGTCCCAGGCCGGAATCTGACTTGGCTAGGGAAGGACATCCAGCTTCCTCAAAGCGTCGCGCATATCGCGCAGGATCTGGCTGAAAGGTAATTGCCGGGTTGCGGCGCGACCGATCACAACGATATCGGCCGGTCGGCAGGTGGCTTCAGCCGTTGTCAACCTCAAAGCTTCCTTTAAACGGCGCTTTGTGCGATTGCGCGCCACCGCATTGCCGATTTTTTTTGTGGCCGTAAAACCGGATCGGAGACCGGAATTGGCGTCAGTCTCAAGCGACTGCATCACAAGGCTGCGCGTGGCCGCCTTGCGCCCCTCCCGCGCGACACGCAGAAATGCCGACCTCTTTTTGAGGCGATGTGCAGGCCGCGCGGTCAAAACCTGACCTTCAGGCGGAGAGTTTTTTACGGCCCTTGGCACGGCGGTTATTGATGACACGCCGCCCACCGACCGTCGCCATGCGCGCCCGGAAGCCATGACGACGCTTACGAACGAGCCGAGATGGCTGGAAAGTACGCTTCATAAACTTGATCCCTCAACAAAAAAGTTGCCAGAGGCAACCGTTTAAGTCCATCACTCAACCATCAGGCCTGCGCGAGACCCTGTAAAGATGGAGCGGGTTTTACGGTGCGCCGGGGCTCGTGTCAATCCAAATGCACATGCCCGGCCGGAGACAGGAGGCAAAAATGAGCGATGATCACACGCGGCACGACATTAAAAATGCGCTCGCGACGGCGGTCCTCGCAGCTGACTCCCTTACCGGCCATACCGACCCCCAAGTCAGGAAAAGCGCCGTGATGATCATTGACGCCATCGAGGCCGCCCTGACTCATCTCCGCGCCTCACACCCTCAGAAAGGTTGACCGGGCTTCGTCTCGATCAGTTCAACTTTGTAGCCGTCCGGATCTTCAACAAAAGCGATGACGGTTGTGCCGAATTTCACCGGTCCTGGCTCACGCGTCACTTTGATGCCCGCATTGCGCAATCTGTCCACGACAGCATGGATATTGTCGACCCCAACGGCCAGATGTCCAAAACCATTGCCGAGATCATAAGCCTCCGCCTGGTCCCAATTATGGGTGAGCTCAACCTCCGGCCCATCGCCGTAACCTAGATAGACCAGCGTGTAACGTCCATCCGGCACATCGCGTCGGCGGGTCTCTTTCATACCGAGAGCTTTGTAAAAATCCACGCTGCGATCAAGCGCGCGCACGCGAATCATGGTGTGTAGAAACGTCGCCATAGGCGCCTCCTTAACTCAAACTTATCCATTTATGTTTAAAGGGGCTCAATACCCATCAGAAAGAGACGACGCGCATTGGCCTCAGCCACGCATTGCGCCAGATCTGTAAAGAGCACCGCATCAGCCTGATAGGCAATACCGGCCAGCCCGCTTTCAGCAGCAAGCTCGATAGTGCGCGGCCCGATCGTTGGCATATCGGCACGCTTCTCCTGCCCCGGCTTTAACATTTTGAGCAAGATACCCCCGGGGCCTGGCTGACGCAAGGCCGCACAACGCTGTAACATGGCGTCCGTGCCCTCCAGCGCTTCCACAGCCAGGACAAGCCCGGACTGCACCACGCAGCCCTGTCCGATATCCAACCTGCCCAGCGCCTTGACCACCTCAACCGCATGCCGAATATCCTGCGCGTCATCCGAGGAAGGAGAGAGTCGTGTCAAAACGCCTTTCGGTCCCAATGCCTGCGTTAAGAATTCATGCGCGCCACGCACATTGAATCCTTCCTCCCCCAGGACACGCACAATGGCACCGAGGAGACCGTCATCCCCCGCGAAAACGGCGCGGCCCATCCGGGCGAGAAGGCGTGCTCCCTCTTTATCCGGCTTGAGATCACGCAAAGCAGGACGTTTGACAGGCCCGATCAGGACGATGTCCCGGCATCCCGCATCGCGCAACGCCCGGATGATCTGGCCTGCTGCCGCAAGGCGGTAGAAGCCATGAGGCCAATGCGCGATGAGGTCCGGGTCCACAAAGCCTTCGAAACCCACGATGAAGACACTTCCCCCCTGTGCCGTCACGGATTCGGCCACAAGGGCGGGAAGCGGCCCGCCGCCTGCCAGAATGCCTATTCTAGGGGGGTCAATCCTGAAATGGTTCGCCTTCCCGTCGACGAAGTCCCGAGACTTTGACAAGGCCGCGACGGCTTTTGACCTCCATGAAATCTATGATTTCTTTCACGCGGGCATTATTTTCATAATTTTTTTTGACCTGAGCCAGTCGGCTGGCAAAAACCTCTGAATCAGCATCCGACCCCGCGTTGGACGGTGACCGCGACGCGTCAAGATAGCGGGGATAGAGATCCAGATAAGCCTGCCGCATCTGCTTCATTTCAGGATGTGAGACACCCTGCCTTTTGAGCCAGATCCAGTGCAGCCCGACCAGACGGGCGCGGTTTCCGAGCACACATCCATAGGGAATGACGTCAGCCTCCACGCCGCAGAGACCTCCAACAAGCGCACCGCGTCCGATCCGGACAAATTGATGCATCGCCGCCGAGCCCATAATGCGCGCGCCATCGCCAATCTCAACATGTCCGCCCATGACGACATTATTGACGATGATGACCCCATCTCCGACAACGCAATCATGCGCGACATGGGAGTTGGCCATGATCAGGCAATGTGCGCCAACTTTTGTCATGGATATGCCTTGGATCGTGCCACGATGGATCGTGACATTTTCCCGGATGATGGTGCACGCGCCGATCTCACAACTTGTCGGTTCACCACCATACTTAAGGTCCTGCGGGGCCATGCCGATGGTCACGAAGGGGAAGACCTCCACGCCCTGACGCAGGACCGTATGCCCGTCAATGATCACATTGGCATGCAGCCTGACATTTCTCTCAAGGACCGCATTCGCACCCACGACGCACCAGGGACCAATTTCGACATTTTCACCGATCTGAGCCGTGGGCGCGATGACCGCGCTTGGATGGATGGAAGGGAGACGCGATGGTTCAGACATCGAAAGCACTTTCAGACGTAAATCAGTCCTTGATCATGGCGCTGAAGATCGCCTCTGCCCTTATTTGGCCATCCACAAACGCCTTCCCCTCGAACCGCCATATTTTTCGACGCCGTTGAATTTCCTCAATATGGATACGGAGTTGATCACCAGGACCGACAGGTTTGCGGAATTTGGCGCTTTCAATCGTCATGAAATAAACAATTTTCCCCTCAGCGTCCGGCCCTTGCGACAGCACGACCAGCGTCGCCGCGGTTTGCGCCATGGCCTCTACGATCAGAACACCCGGCATGACCGGATGTGACGGAAAATGCCCGGCAAAAAACGGTTCGTTGATCGTGACGTTTTTGACCCCGATTGCAGAAATCTTGCCGTGCCCATGTTTCGGCAGATGGATTTTCTCCATACGGTCAATCATCAAAAAAGGGTAGCGATGCGGGATCGACGCCATGATGCGCGCAATATCGATCGAATCAATGTGTATAGAGCCTTGTCCGGCTTCCTGCACCGCGCCGCCCTCCCCTTTTCCCGTCGCATCAGAATTCGAACTCACGTTATTTTCCTAAACTCAATGGCCATAACTTGTCACGACATCTCAACTTGTGACGTTGTGTGGCTGGAATGAACTGAAGGCAATCTAACAAAATCCGGTCGTCAGCGCTATATGGCAGGTTTCTCGGAGACTGGCGGGGTTGATCCGGCCTCTTTTTTCTCCATGTCTTTTTTCGTCGCTTTGCGCACCCATGCCACATTGCGGAAGAATTCCCGGAAGGGCATGGCCGGGCTCCCGATCATGTCAGCGCCCGCATCAACGTCCGACATCACCCCGCATTGCGCCCCGATCCGGGCTTTAGCGCCGATCTTGATATGGCCGATAAGACCGGCCTGCGCCGCAATCGTCACAAAATCACCAAGTTCTGTCGAACCGGATATCCCCGCCTGGGAGACGACGATACAGCATTTGCCGAGCATGGCATTGTGGCCGATCTGCACAAGATTATCAATGCGCGTCCCCGCGCCGATCACAGTATCACGCATTGAGCCACGATCAATCGTTGAATTAGCGCCGATTTCAACGTCATCCTCAATAATCACGCGCCCGATTTGCGGAACAGCCTCAAAACCGGACGGTCCGACAGCAAAGCCAAAGCCATCCTGGCCAATCCGCGCGCCAGGGTAGATGATCACACGCTCTCCGATGAGACTATATTCCAGAGATACATGTGCACCAATACGACTGTCACGCCCGATATGCACGCCGGCCCCGACAACACTGTGCGCTGAGATGACAACTTGATCGCCAAGCTTTGCGCCATCTTCAATGACGGCAAAGGGGCCGATTTCCACATCTCTGCCAATAAGGGCTGTCTCCGCCACAGAAGCCGTTGGATGAATGCCGGGGCGGACGCTGCGCCGCGGGTGAAAGAGTGTCGCGACGCGCGCCCATGCGAGGTAAGGGTTTTTAGTGACGAGAGCCGTGCAATGAGGCGGGACCTTATCCGCGAAAGCGGGAGTTACGATCACCGCGCCCGCGCGAGTCGCCGTCAGAAGTGGCAGGTAGCGGCGATTATCGAGAAAACTGACTTCCGCCGCTGTCGCCGCCTGCAGGGGTGCCACGCCGTGCAATGCAAGCCCGGATGGCGCGTCGGGCCCAGCTTTGACTTCCGCCTCAGCCTTCTCGGCCAGAACCGTGATATTGAAGGGGCCCGCACGGTTAAAAAAACGGCGATCACCCGGCAGACCCGTCTCATCATGAACCGTCATGAGTTATTTCTTGCTGCGGAGTACGGATTTAGGTGCGGATGAGGCTGCCTGCGCTTTCGCCTGGGGCGACATGCCCGCCTCTTCAATATCGGCAGTTGTCGGCATTTTGCCGGATTTCGCGAGAACCTCGGGATCAACATCCGCTGCAGGGATAAAGACATGTGGCAGAATCTTATTAAGCTGCTGCGCCGTCTCCTGCGTAATGTCCTGACCCTCAACGTGCAGCGCGACCTGCTCACCGTGGTAAACGAGGTTCATGCCGTGCGAAGCGGCCACCTGCCGTACGATCTGCACGAGCTCACGCTCAATCTGGTTGAGTGCGACATTGGCCGCCTCCTGAATGATGCGGGCGCGATTGGCGAAATCCCGTTGCGCGCGCGCCCGTCGCTCCTGCAAGTGACGCTCACGGATCTGGATCTGCTCTGACGACAGGGTGCGGGCATTTTGCTGAAGCTTCTGCTGTTCAGCCCGCCAACTGGCCTGCTCCTTCTGCGCGGCTTCCGCCAATTTGTCACGGCGCGCACCGAGGACACGCTGGGCCTCCTGCGCGGCGACGGAATTTTGCATAACGGTCGGGATGCTGATGACGCCGATAACGGCCGGCGGTGGCGGGGCGGCCTTCGGCAGGTCCGGGGAATCAGGGATTGGCGGCGCTGGCAGGATGGGCGGCGCATCGGACGGTTGCGCTTCAGCCTGGTTTTGCGGCGCAGGCGCGGGAGCGGGCGCACGTGCCGGGGCGGGGTTCGCGGGTGAGAGGCTTTTGGCACAAACCAGCCACCCTGGGCGGCAGGCGTTGATGGCGCCGCGAGGCTGGCTGTCGAGCTCGCACCAAGCATCGCGACCAAAGCAATATATCGACCTGAAATGGCCATGACCCTGAACTCCTCTAGAATGTATCTCGACACCACGCGGATTTTTACCCGGCTTAAAATTGCTGACCAAAACCGAAACGAAGCGGGTAAAGACGATCGTTTCTGGATTTTCTGATCGGGACGGCGGCATCGATATTAACCATACCAAAGGGACTCTTCCAGGTGATGCCGAAACCTGTCGAGACGCGCGGAGTCATACTATTGCCGGAAATTGGCGTATAATCACTGTCACTCGGGTTTGTGTGTCGATGACGCAGACGCAGCCCGGAAAGGCTACCTGCATCAATGAAATAACGCCCTGAAATACCGATTGCGTCTCCTGCAGGGAGCGGGAAATTAAGCTGCGCGGAAGCCGTGTAAATGAAGCGACCGCCAATGAGATCTTCCTGACCGGCAATAGGGCGATATTGCTTCTGGCCATTGACGTAATAAAGCTCATGGGCTGAGCGCGGCCCGGCACCACCTTGCAGGAAGCCACGAAGATTGGCGCCACCAAGATAGAAGTTATCGATGATGCTGACATCGCCGCTTTTGCTCCAGTCCCCCATATAACCTGCACCGGCCTTGAATTGCAGGCCCCAATCATGCGTGCCGGTCAGACTATCGAGCGGGACGTAATATTCCCCGTCCGCTTTCCCGCGGGCATATTTGACATTGCCGCCAAGCCCCGCAAAATCCCCGGTCAGGCGCAGAACAAAGCCGCGGCGTGGCGTCATGCGGTTATCCCGCCGGTCATATGACAGGGTCGTGCTCAACTGGGAAAGCAGCGACCAGCCGATGGACTCCTTGACATAGATCGACGGCACATAGGCGTAATCATTATTCTTCGTCGCATATTTACTAAGATAACTGCCGACGCTGACATGACGGTCAATCAAGGAGTAACTCCAGGATTGTGAAAGATAATTATTGAATGCATAGCCGAACCGGAATGTCATGCCGATCTGATCCTGGTTGTAGGATTGATAGGTCTGGTTCGTATTTTGTATCCAGAAAATATCCGCGCCCGCGACGATGTTGCGACCAAGGAAATAGGGATCCGTGAAAGAGACGTTCGCCTGCTTCTGCCAATAAGCGATCGAGCCGGACACACCAGCATCCATGCCCGTGCCAAGAAGATTATGCTGCTTGACGGAGCCATTCCCGATTGGCCCGACATCCGTTGCATACCCGCCACCAAGAGAGAACTCACCGGTCGGCTTTTCAACCACGTTGACGCCGATATTCGATTTATCGGGCGCCGAACCCTGAGACTGATCAACCGAGACGGATTTGAAGAAGCCGAGATCCTGAAGTGAGGCCTTTGAGTATTTCTTGTCGAAAGGCGTGTAAGGGTCGCCCTCCGCCATCGGCAGCTGCCGCCGGATCACATCATCTTTTGTGACGGTATTCCCGTTAATATCAATCCGCTCAACATAGACTTTCGGGCCTTCCATGACTTCAAACAGAAGGTCGACCGTTTTCTTCTCCGGGTTGCGGGCAATATCCGTGCGCACCATCGCGAAGGGATGGCCGTTCGCCTGGAGCTTCTCCTGCATGCTTGCCGCATTTTTAGTGATCGCGGTGCCGTCGTACCATTGATGGGGGAAGAGCTCGATATATTTCGTAACATCCTCTTTTTTAACGTGTTTGAGGCTTGAGCTGACATCCATCTTGCCGATGTGGTAACGCGGCCCTTCATGCACGGTGAAAGTGATGATGAAATTCTTGCGATCCGCAGAAAGCTCTCCCGTCGCGTTCTCCAGGCGGAAATCAACATAGCCATTGTGAAGGTAGAAGCGCCGCATAAGCTCGGCATCATACTTCATGCGCTCAGGATTATATTCGTCGGAAGAGGAGAAGAAGCGATACCACTCCGTTTCTTTTGAGGAGATGACAGAAGCGAGACGGGCCTGGGAGAAGGCCTTGTTGCCGACGAAAACGACCTTATAAACAAGCGTTTGACGCGACTCATTGATTTTATAGATGACGTCGACACGATTATGGGAAAGCTTAATGATCTGCGGGATGACAGTCGCCCCGTAGCGCGCTTTCGATGCGTAGAGATCTAGCAGCTTCTGACGATCCGCGGCCGCGGCCTGCGATGAGAAAACAGCGCGTGGGCGCAGGGCGACTTCCTTCTGGAGATCGGCATCCTTGACCGCGCTATTTCCTTCAAAGGCGATGCGATTGACGATCGGGTTTTCAACGACATTGACGACGAGCTCATTCCCCGCGCGGTTGATCGTCACATCGCTGAAGAGACCTGTCGCATAAAGCGTCTTCAAGGTGCGGTCGATTTCATCCGCGCTGAAGCGATCCCCAGGTTGCACGACCATGTAGGACAGGATGGTGCCTGTCTCGATACGGTGATTACCCTTGACCGTGATGACCTCAACCATGTCGGAACGCCCATGGGCGCGCGCGGCACGATTCGCCTCGGCGTCAGAAGCGTCGCGGCGGGCGAGCGCATCTTCCGACACGCTGGAGAAGATGCAAATCGAAGCCATTAGGACGAGGCGCTTACACGTCAAGATGCACATTCTCCGATTATGACAATCTCTGAGACAAGGTCATCCCAGATAATTGCGCGTTTTGCAATGCGGTCCGCGCCAAAACGGCCTATTTTATGCCCTTTATGTCGCAGCTTGTGACCCTGCGCCACGAGGCAACGTTATGCACCGCGTAGCCAGCGAAAAAGCCCGATATTCAGGAGGTCATTAAAAGTCGAGAAGAGGAAGAGCGCGGCGATAAGCGCGAACCCGACATAATAAGCCATTTCCTGCAATTTCCGCGGAACGGGCCGCCGCAGAACCGCTTCAAACGCATAAAAGACCAGCCGCCCGCCATCGAGGATCGGGATGGGGAACAGATTGATCAGGCCAAGATTGATCGAAAGCACCGCCATGAAACTCAGAAGGCTTGCGACCCCCAGATGCGCCACCTCACCCGAAAGCTGAGCGATACGGATGGCGCCCCCGAGTTCCCGTGAGCTTCGTTGCCCTGTCAGCATCTGGCCAACGCCCTGCAAGGTCTGCACAGTCACATCCCAGACCTGCTGCGCGCCCGTGACGACGGCGTCTTTGAAATGGAGTGGCGCGCCGGGCTGAAGTTTGAAACTCACGCCCATCAAGCCGGCATGGGCCGCATCTTTCGCCGCCGGGTCCCGCCCGATCGTGATGGGAAGGGACAGGATCTGTCCCTCCCGACGGACCTGCAGGGTCGTCACCTCACCCGCCCGCTTGGAAGCTTCAGCACGGACATCGCCCACATTCAGCATTTTGAGGCCGCCAATGGCCGTGATGACATCGCCCGTCTTCACCCCTGCCCGGGACGCGGCACTATCCGGCATGACCTGCGCAATGCGATCACTCAGCTTCGGCTGACCGAAAAAGCTGAATAAAGCGATGTAAAGAATGAAAGCGAGGAGGAAATTGAAGAGTGGCCCCATGACAATGACAAGGGCTCGGGAGCCGACGCCCTTCTCATGGAAGGTTCTGCCCTTCTCCCACGCGGCCTGTTGCGCCGGTGTGGCATCTTCCGGCCCCTCAAAGCCATGTGGTTTGACGTAGCCTCCCAAAGGGATGGCGCTGATGCACCAGGCCGTGCCGGTACGATCATGCCACGTCCATAGCTTGGGCCCAAACCCGATTGAGAACGTATCCACTTTGATACCCCGCCATTTTGCGGCGAGGTAATGACCTAATTCATGAATAAAAACCAGGACACCGAGAACAAAGGCAAAGGCAATAAGACTGTGCATCACAGTGTCGATCTCACTTGAGGAAGTTAAATATGAGGGGAAACATCGGCGCGTCGGGACACGGGCCGATCTCGCTTTGAGATGCAGCTTTGAGCGAGTTTGCGGGCTTCCGCGTCCCAATGGAGCACGGCGTCCAGGCTTTCAATGGCCGGCGCGCCAAGTTTTTCAAGCGTGTGTTCAATGACTTCCGCAATATCGAGAAAGCCGATCCGACGCTGGAGGAAGCTCTCCACCGCCACCTCATTCGCGGCTGAATAAATTGTCGGCGCACCATGGCCCGCACGCAGCGCCTGCCGGGCGAGACGGAGTGCCTTGAAACGCGTTTCATCCGGCTTTTCAAAACTCAGCGTCGCCAGCTCAGCGAGGTCAAGGCGCGGGGCTTTTGTAGCGAGGCGCTGATGGCCGCCCAGCGTGTGCGCAATCGGCACGCGCATATCATTGGCGCCGACATGCGCGATCAGGCTGCCATCCCGATATTGCACGAGTCCATGCACCGCGGATTGCGGGTGCACCAGCACGTCGATCTGCGCATCTTCAAGTTGGAAAAGCCGCGCCGCTTCAATCACTTCAAGCCCCTTATTGGCCATCGTGGCGGAGTCGATCGTGATTTTTGCCCCCATGGTCCATGTCGGGTGCTTCAGTGCCTTTTCAGGTGTTGCGCGGCGCATTTCCTCCAGATCAGCACGGATAAACGGGCCGCCTGATGCGGTGAGGATAATTTTCTCGACGTCCTGCGCGTGATTACCCTGCAGGCATTGGAAAATCGCATTATGCTCTGAATCGACAGGCAGCAATGTCGCACCGGCCTTTTTGACAACGCGCAGCATGACATCGCCCGCACTGACAAGCGCTTCCTTGTTGGCGAGGGCAATATCCCGCCCATTGGCCGTCGCTGCCAAAGTCGGCTCAAGCCCCGCGGCACCGGTAATGGCCGCCATCGTATAATCCGCCGGGATGGACGCCGCCTCAATGACCGCCTGACGCCCTGCCATGCATGTCGTTTCCGTGCCCTTCAGGGCGGATTTGAGCGCACCTAAAAGGGCTTCATCATGGATCACGGCATATTCTGCCCGTAATTCACGCGCCTGTTCCGCCAGGAGGGCAACATTGCGCCCGCCAACGAGGGCCCGTACGCGGTAAAGGGCGGGCTGTTCCTTGATCAGCGCGATCGTTGAACAACCGATACTGCCCGTGCTTCCCAGAATGGTGACGCTGCGTGGGGGGGTGGACATCGAAATTAAACTCCGGTCGTAAAACGATAAAAGATCATGGAAGAAAAGCCGAAATCAGATCCTGCCAGGAAGAGAGAAACGCAAAGCACCAGAGAGGCTGATGGGTCACGCCGATTGTCAGCAAGGCCGCGAAAGGCGCCGCGACGAGGAGCCCGTCCAGACGATCAAGAAGCCCCCCATGCCCCGGGATAAGACGCCCGGAATCCTTGACACCCAGCCATCTTTTGGTCGCACTTTCCGCCAGATCACCTGCCTGCGCCACCATTCCGAGAAAAGCCCCGGTAAAAAACCCGCCAAAGAGGCAACCGGGTGAGAAGATGACCGCCCAGCCCAGCCCGACAAGTGCAGCGCCTGATAACCCGCCCAGCGCGCCTGACCATGTTTTATTGGGCGATATACGCGGGGCCAGCTTTCTGCCACCGATGAGGCGTCCGGCAAGATAGGCAAAACTATCGCTTGCCACCACGACTGTGATGACGAAGCCGGCATAGATCAGCCCGGTTTCCGGCCAGAAACGAAGATAGACAAGGCTTGAGACGCCGAGGCAGATCGGCACGATCAGCCCAAGGCAGCGCCAGCCGAAAATCCATGACACGCTACAGACATAGATGATTTCGCTCCATGCGCCGCGTTGCGCCATGGCGACGCAGATGACGGGCCAGGCACAAAGGAGGACACGACGCCATTGCGAAATGTCATCCCCTGACTGGGACAGCATAGTCGCGCCCTCATAGGCAAGCCCGGCACCGAGCAACGCCATCGCAAGCCCGAAAATCACCCCCCCTTTGATGAGAACGAAAGCGACAATCGGAATCATGACCGCAGCGGAAAGAAGGCGTGACCGAAGGTCGGACCAATGCCCTGACTGAGCCTGTCCCGTTTTCACTTGCATGCCTCCTCATCAAGCCGCCCACCATAACGCCGCTCACGCGATGCGTAATCAGAAAGGAGCTGCTCAAAGTGATTTTCCGTGAAATCAGGCCAGAAAACATCCAGAAAGGCCAGTTCGGAATAGGCGCTTTCCCACAGCAAAAAATTGGAGAGACGCTGCTCACCACTTGTCCGGACGATCAGGTCCGGGTCGGGGAGGCCCTGTGTCTGGAGGCAGGAGGCGAATTGCATTTCCGTGATTGTGCCGGGGTCGATCTTCCCCTCGGACGCCATGAGGGCCAGCTTGCGCGCCGCTTGCAGCACATCGCTTCGCGCACCGTAGGAAAGTGCAAGGACGAGTGTCAGGCGTTGATTTCGGGAGGTCAGTTGTTCCGCCCGGCGGATTTCATCCGCGAGATCCGTCTCAAAACGCGATAATTCGCCAATGACGCGCAACCTGACGCCTTCCGCGTGAAGTTCCGCCACCTTATGGCGCAGATAGTATCGCAGAAGCGCCGTTAGATCACTCACCTCATCCGGCGCGCGACGCCAGTTCTCGGAAGAAAACGCATAGAGGGTCAGGTAGGACACACCGTGATCCAGCGCGGCCGTCACGCAGCGCCGCACAGCATCCGCGCCCGCGCGATGTCCAAAAACCGTCGGTTTTTTGCGCGTGCGTGCCCAACGCCCATTGCCATCCATAATGAAAGCAATGTGGTTCGGCTTCGCGATGGACGTCGCGCGAGTCTGGACAGGCTTTGTCGACACGATGGGCACGTTACGCTCTTATACCTGCTTGATTTCCTTTTCCTTCTCGGCAAGCGTCTCATCAACCGTTTTAATGAAGCGATCGGTCAGTTTCTGCACAGCGTCTGACCATGTCTTCATGTCATCCTGGCTGATATCGCCTTTCTTCTCACGATTTTTGATCTGCTCCATCCCGTCCCGGCGCACGCCGCGGATAGAGATACGTGCATTTTCTGCATAGCGTCCCGCCGCGCGGGCCAGCTCCACCCGACGCTCTTCCGTCAATTGCGGAATCGGCACGCGGACAGTCTGGCCGTCGGAAGCCGGGTTCAGCCCCAGCCCTGCGTCACGAATGGCCCGCTCCACAGCGCTGACCAGCGTTTTGTCCCAGACCGAAACATTCAGCATCCGGGCTTCCGGCACCGCGACGGAGCCCACCTGGGTTAAAGGCACCTCACTCCCGTAAGCCTCGACCCGCACAGGCTCAAGCAGGTTGGGACTGGCGCGGCCCGAGCGCAGACCGGAAAGGTCACGTCGGAAGCTGTCAATCGCGCCCTCCATACGACGGGTCAGATCGTCCTGTAGCGCGTCAAGTCCAGTGGACATGGTTGGTTCTCCTCCTCGAAACCTCTTTTACGTCGTGTGGGCTTTTATACCGCCGCGTCAATCCGCGTAAATGGCCCCTTCCCGCGCATGACATCCTGAAATGCGCCGGGCGCGTGAATATTGAAAACAATGATGGGCAATCTATTCTCACGCGCGAGGGAAATCGCGGCCGCATCCATCACATTAAGGTCGCGTGAGAGAACATCCATATAGGTCAGCGTGTCATAGCGCTGCGCAGCCGCGTCTTTTCGCGGGTCGGAGGAATAGACACCATCAACCTGCGTCCCTTTGAAGAGCGCATCGCATTCCATTTCACTTGCGCGCAGGGCCGCGGCCGTGTCGGTTGTGAAAAACGGATTACCCGTCCCGGCGGCGAAAATCACGACTCGCCCTTTGTCCATATGACGCACGGCACGACGCCGAATGTAAGGCTCCGCAATGGCGGACATCTGGATGGCGGACATGACGCGCGTATCCACATTGAGCGCTTCCAGCGCATTCTGCATCATCAACGCATTAATGACCGTCGCAAGCATACCGGCATAATCGCCCTGCGTGCGGTCCATCCCCTTTGCCGCCGCCGCTACACCGCGAAAGATGTTGCCGCCACCAATCACCAGACAGACCTGCGCCCCTGCTGCGCCACCTCCGCCACATCCGCCGCGATGGTTTTGACAACCGTCGGATCGATCCCGAAAGATCCGTCACCCATCAGGGCCTCACCGGATACTTTCAACAATACGCGACGGTAGGGAAGGGTCATGATGTCTCGAGCCTCTCTTGCTTGTCAGATCACTTTAATCAGATTTCCGTCTCTCTTAAAGCGCCCTCCCTTTTGTCACAAGGCCCGTCAGCTATCGTCCAGCCCGATGGCGCGCAGGCGCGCGCCCTCCTCATCCCACTTCGCACGTTCCTTGACGTTCAGGAACAGATGGCAAGGGCGCTCCAGCAAGCGTGTCAGGTCCTGACGGGCGCGCAATCCGATGCTTTTGATTTTCTGCCCGCCATCACCGATCAGGATGGCCTTATGGCCGGCGCGGGACACATAGATCGTGACGTCAATGCGAATGGAGCCGTCTGGACGCTCCTGAAAGCTCTCCGTTTCAACCGTTGCCTGGTAAGGGATCTCCTCATGCGTTTGCATGAAAATCTGCTCCCTCACCAATTCAGCGGCAAGCAAGCGGTCGGGCAGATCTGTCAGGTCATCCGGCGGATAGAGATAAGGCCCCTCCGGCAGCGCCTTCGCCAGGGCCTCTATGAGATCGTCAACGCCATCTCCTTTACGGGCACTGACCATAAACAGGTGCTCAAAAGACAGGGAAGCGCGCAGTTCGTCCGCCAACGGCAATAACGCGGCGCGTGGCACCGCGTCAGTTTTATTCAGCACCACCCAGCAGCGTCTTTTCTGCGCCGCGAGCGTGTCGATGATGGCGCGCAATTCCTCCGTCATGCCCGCGCGTGCATCAATCAGAAGAGCAGTGACATCCGCATCCTGCGCCCCCGTCCAGGCGGCTGAGACCATGGCGCGATCCAGCTTGCGGCGTGGTCTGAAAATGCCCGGCGTGTCTACAAGCAGGATCTGCGCCTCACCCCGCATCAGGATCCCCATAATCCGGAAGCGCGTTGTCTGGGCCTTGGGGCTGACGATGGATAATTTCGCGCCTGCCATGCGGTTCAGGAGCGTTGATTTTCCCGCATTTGGCGCGCCGACCAATGCGACAAACCCCGATCGGGTTGTCATGACATATCCTTTTTTAAAGCAGTTTCTCGCCGTAACAGCCGCATCAGCGCGGCTGCGGCCGCGCTCTCCGCCAGTCTCTTGCTGCGCGCGGTGCCTTCCGCGCTTAAAGCGAGGGCCGAGACGCGCACGGTGAATTGCGGCGCATGGGACGGCCCTTCTGTGCGGATCGTCTCATAGAGGGGTAAAGTGCGGTCATTTCCAAGAACAAATTCCTGAAGTGCCGTTTTAGGATCTTTCGGCGGCGTAATCTGTGCTTCCATGATTGATGCCCAGTGACGGTGCACAAAGCGCCTGACGGGGTCGAGCCCCCCATCAAGATAAAGCGCGCCGAGAATGGCTTCCATCGCGTCAGCAAGCACGTTGGCCAGATGGCGGATGCCCGAGCGCTCCTCATGTTCCGCGATATTCAGCATTTCAGACAGGTCGAGCGCCTCAGCCACCGGGGCCAGCGCGTTGCGCGAGACGAGGGCCGCGTGGCGCGGGCCAAGCGCGCCCTCCGTCTCATCCGGGAAGCGCTCCAGGAGCCATTCCGCCACGATAAGGCCGAGGACGCGATCCCCGATAAACTCCAACCTCTCATTTGAAGCGAGACTTTGCCGAGGGTCTGCCCGCCGCGCTGGACGTCGTCCGCCGCGCAGGGCCACGGCGGAGCGATGCGTTAAGGCACGCTCCAGAAGGGAGGCGTCCTTGAAAACATAATCCAAACTGGTCTGGAGGCGTGCCAGAGACGCCTTCAGATGCGGTGATGGAAGGGCGGCCTTCCTCGTAGACGACATAAATCCGTTATTTCACGACAGAGAAGAGGCGGGACCAGCGAATCTCCGCAGGCCAGTGCCAGATCTCCCAAAGGGGGTGGCGAGCATCGAAAGAATAGAAAACAAAACGCGCCTTCCCGACCAGGTTTTCCATGGGCACATAGCCCAGCCCGTCTTCATCCTGGAAGCGACTATCGGCGCTGTCATCCCGATCATCCCCCATGGCAAAGAAGTAACCTTGCGGCACCACATATTCCTCTGAGTTATTCGCGAAACCGGCCTGCGACCATTGAAGAATGTCATGGGTGACCGGCTTTCTGCCGTCAGAGCCGGGGAGGACCTCCTCGTAGAGAATGCCGCTCAGCAGACGGCGATTTTCATCCCGGATCTCGTAAGGGCGTAGAGGCTTGCGGTCAATAAGCTGGTCATTCACGTAAAGACGCCCTTCCCGCATCGCGATCCGATCTCCCGGCAGGCCGATAATGCGTTTGATATAATCAATCGACGTGTCATGTGTGTATCGAAATACCGCGACATCCCCGCGATGCGGTGATTTACCTGCAATGCGACCATCGAAAAGAGGCGGCGCAAACGGAATGGCGTATCGGGACCAGCCATAATCGAATTTCGTCACAGCAACATAATCCCCCACAAGCAATGTCGGGATCATGGAGCCGGACGGGATCGTGAACGGCGCGATAATCAACGTACGTATCGCCAGAATGACGATGATGGTTGTGATGAGGGATCTTAGAACTTGCCACCAGCTCTCCCGCTTAGGGGCGTCCTTGTTATTATCTTGATTTATTGATGACATGGTGACCTTTACCTGCGCAGCGTGCGCCATCGCCCTCAGGGCGGGTTGGGAGGAAAGCTGTCTTTATCGATTTCCTGCGCTTCGATAAAGACCTGCGCGATAGCGTAAGGATGTTCATCCGTTAAAGATAGAAAAATGACGGCACGCCGCCCTGGCGGCGTTAACGCATCCAGACGCGCCTGGGCGCCACCGGTCAGGATCAGTGAAGGCTGGCCGGATGGCAGATTGACGACCTCTATATCCTGTAGAAAGACGCCCTCTGAAAACCCGGTCCCGAGGGCCTTGGCGCAGGCCTCCTTTGCCGCCCATCGTTTGGCCAGCGTGCCAAAACGACTCGTTCCCTGGCGCCGCAGGGCCCGTTGCCGCTCATCCGGCGTGAAAACCCGTTCGAGAAAGCGCTCGCCATGGCGCTCACAGGCTTTTTCGATGCGGTTGATATCGCAAATATCCATGCCGGTGCCGATGATCATACCCGCCTCAACTCTGCGCCCGCTCAACCTGAATAACCCCTTCGACAGAGCGGAGCGCGCCTAAAATGGCGAGGAAATGCCGAAGATCCTGCACTTCAACGTCGAAAATTATCTCCAGAAAATCAAGCTGGCGGTTGACGATGCGGATATTCGTAACGTTCCCGCCATGTTTATTGGCGACATTCGTCAGGCCAGAAAGCACATTGGTCTCATCCGCCGTGATGACGCTGAATCGCCCGGGAAATTTTAGCTGGCTGTGATCAAGCTTCAACGCTTCGTAATTCCAGTCAACCGACAGGCGCTTCTCCGGCGATAGACGTGACGCCGTCATATTCTGGCAATTGCGCCGATGCACCGTCACCCCCCGCCCCTGCGCGATGGCCGCGACGATCTGATCCCCGGGTAAAGGGTGGCAGCACCCTGCAAACTGCACATCAATGCCACTTCCCACCCCGGCAAGAATGGCCGATGCCGCGCGACCACGTGCCGAGGCGGCATTGGCCGCTGCGAAACGGGATGTCAGGCCCGGCACCATGCGCGGCGCACGCGGGAGAAGGCGCAATTCCGGGTAAGCGGCGTTCAGCACTTCACGCGGTGAGATCTGATTGCCCCCGACCGCCACGTAGAGATCTTCAACCGTCGCGCATTTAAGGGCCTTGAGTGTCGTCTCAATAATTTTTTCGCTACCGTCCACCCCTTCCTGCCGAAAGAGTTTGGCCAGTGCGGAACGCCCCTGATCAATATTATTCTGTCGTTGCTGGAGGGCGATGAAGCGCCTGATGCGCGCCCGGGCTTTACCCGTGACGACAAAGCGTTCCCACGATGGGGAAGGCACACCGCCCCGCGCCGTCATGATTTCAACCTGGTCACCATTTTGCAGCTCATGCCGCAACGGCATCAGGCGACCATTGATTTTGGCCCCGACGCACGCATCCCCGACCTGACTATGCACCGCGTAGGCGAAATCGATCGGGGTTGCGCCACGCGGGAGGGAAATGAGCTGGCCTTTCGGGGTGAAGCAGAAAACCTGATCCTGATAAAGCTCAAGCTTGGTGTTTTCGAGGAAATCCTCCGGCGCTTCCGAATCTTCCAGAATTTCGAGCAGATCCTGTACCCAGCGCATTTTAACCGATGTAAGCGGGGTAACTTCGGTGGAGGTCGCGTGTGCGGAAGGGCGCTCTTTATACGCCCAATGTGCAGCGACGCCATTCTCGGCGAAATTATGCATTTCCGGCGTGCGGATCTGCACTTCTATTTTCTGGTTCCGGGGTCGGGAGAGTGTGACGCCCGTGTGAAGGCTTTGATAACCATTGGCTTTCGGCGTGGAGATATAGTCCTTAAAGCGGCCGGCGATCATGGGGTATGTCGCGTGAATGGTGCCTAACGCCGTGTAACAAGCCTCCCGCGTGGGGACAATGATACGGAAAGCCATAATGTCCGAAAGCTGCTCAAACGCGACATTGCGCTGCTGCATCTTCGCCCAGATGGAGTAAGCGGATTTCTCACGCCCGCGAATCTCGACATCGTGGAAATCCGCCTTATGCAGAAGCGCCAGCAGGTCCTGACAGATCTGCTCAATAATATCGGCGCCATGCCCGCGAAGGTAATTCAGCCGCCGCCGGATTGTCGCATTCGCTTCAGGCTCCAGCTCCTCGAAAGCGAGGTTCTGAAGTTCCGTCTTGACCCGATCCATACCGATGCGCTCAGCCAGAGGCGCATAGATATCCATTGTTTCTCGCGCGATGCGCAGTCGGCGGTCCTTACGCTCCACATAATGGAGCGTGCGCATATTATGAAGGCGATCCGCCAGTTTGACGATGAGCACGCGGATATCGCGCGACATGGCCAGCACGAGTTTACGGAAATTTTCGGCCTGTTTTGTCCGGTCAGATTGAAGCTCAAGACGCGTGAGTTTTGTCACGCCATCGACAAGGCCGACAAGGTCACTCCCGAACTCATTTTTCAGGACATCCCGCGTGACCCGCGTATCTTCAACCGTATCATGCAAAAGGCCGACAGCGATGGCCGTCGCATCCATACGGAATTTTGCCAAGATATTCGCAACGGCGAGGGGGTGGACGATATAGGGGTCGCCATTATCCCGCAATTGCCCCTCATGGGCTTTATTGGCCACGTCATAGGCGCGCCGGATAAGGTCCAACTCGCCTTCCGGGATGTATTTCTGTAACCGGGAGAGAAGCCCGTTTATCGAGATGACGGGCGTGTTCCCCAGCCCATTGCGATGGGCACTGGGCTGGAGCTCAGACGACACGTCAGCCCCCTTGACCAAGTGAGGATGCTGGGCAACGCGACGTCAAGATGTCAACTGCGCGGGCGGGCACCTTGAATGGAGAAGCCACGCTCCGAGCCGCCTTCGGCCAGATGAGCCTGCTCTTCATCCGCGGTGACATCCTGAAGACCGAAAATATTCTGATCGGTCGGGATCAGGTCTAGAACTTCCTCATCTACCGGTTCCGGCTCCGGCGCGCGGGTGAGGGAACGGACAATTCCCTCTTCCAGATGAGTCAGATTCAGCTTCTCATCCGCGATTTCACGAAGGGCGACGACCGGGTTTTTGTCATTATCCCGTGTGACGAGGATCTCCTCACCGCGGGCCACAGCACGCGCACGTTGAGATGCGAGCAGAACCAACTCGAATCGGTTGGGGATTTTCTCAATGCAATCTTCAACGGTGACGCGAGCCATGCGGTACGTTCCCTAAAAACAATGGAAGCCTAAAGATGTAAGGGTCACTCACATAAATATAAGACGTATTTACAAAATTTGGTCCGATAAATCAATGACGTTTATAATGGGGAGGCCACCCCTGCCTGACCCGCCTGAAGGAAGATCTCAGCGCCCTCGCCCCAGCGCTCTGCATCACGCATTGATTTCGCCAAGGTGGCGCCCTGATCTCGGCATGCGTTAAAATGACGCCCGCGATCGCTTCGGCAGCAAGAATTTCATATGAGTATGGATAGTGAAAAACGTGCTGCAGGGGGAGAAAGCAATTATAAACGTGACCCACAAAACATTTTGCGAAAAAAATATAAGTTAATATTAAAAAGATCGTTTCGGAAATACTTGCCAAATGACAATATCTGTACCGTACTATTATGAAATATCTTAAATTACCATTTGCGCTGTAAAGCCATGTAAAAGAGGCATTTAAAACCTATCGCCATATCACAAACCCGATCTTTCTCGCCAAAGCACCCACATGCAAAACGTTTTTTTTACATAATGTGGAATTTGAGAACAGAATTCGAAATCTTCAATATTCACAATTTTATTCCGAATATCACGCGATCTACTTTCGTTTTTTCGACAAAGCAGATCGAATCGATATCCACAGATATTGAAAAAAAACTTGAACAAAAAAATTTTTTATAGTGATATGTCGCTATGTTTGATAAGAATGAAAAAACGTCTCTCTTTATCGATGGTTCTAGCCTGTATTTCGCTGCGCGAAATCTGGGATTCGAAGTCGATTATAGAATGGTGCTTGATTTTTTTCGTTTGAAATCCCGACTTATGCGCGCGTTTTATTACGTCGCCATACCTGAGACAGAGGATTATTCCCCGTTAAAGCCGCTGACAGACTGGCTGGCCTATAACGGTTATTCCCTTGTCACCAAAACAGTTCGGGAATTTACGGATCAAGGCGGGCGCAAACGCCTCAAAGGCAATATGGATGTCGAGATCGCGGTCGATCTTATGGAGCAGTCGCGCCATATTGACCACGCCGTGATCTTCAGCGGGGATTCAGATCTCAGACGAGTCACGGAGGCCGTGCAACGGCGCGGTGTGCGCGTAACAGTCATCTCATCCCTACGCTCCAGCCCCAGCCTGATCGGTGATGATCTTCGGCGCCAGGTCGATCAATTTGTGGAACTTGCGGATATTGCGGGGCACTTCACACGCCGGGCGGCAGAGCCGAATGCGCGTCAGAAACCCTCCCCTGAACCGGCATTGGAGCGCGCATGACACCGTGTAGATCGTGAAAATTTTAGTGTGGCGCCATGATCGTGACCACCTAGCGGAAACGCGTCTCCCAGGCCCTCACGGGAAAGACAGCCCGGCTGAATTGAGACGGGGGCAGATCCTTGCTAGCAATAGCAGGGTTTCATCGCGACGCGCCAAAATATTGAGTCGATTTTGATGGAATTAAAGCCGGTTCCAACTGAAGCGATGCGTATCAAGGGGCAAAATTGAAGTCGGCGGGCCGGATTTGACCTTCTCCAACGAATATTCGCACCCATTCTTTACATTATGGGCCGACAAGCAATTCGAATCGGTGCTGCAAGCGGGGCATCATTCTGCAGCCGTCATCTATAATTCAGCAGGCGCGCAGATGCATATTGTTACCCCAATCGTCACGGTAACCCCAGTCTATCTGCTGCACGATTTCCACGTCGCATGTCAAGGTGATGTCGTGCCACAATGCGCCGATCACTCTTGCCGTCAAACCGCCACTTCGGACCTGCCTCCACCCCTCACCATTGCACAGCATGCGCAGCGGGACTACAGTGCCGTCCCTGATGCCCTCGGAAAATCATTGTCAGCAAGACATCATCCGGGCACTAAGCAACCTGACGGAGATCATCAAGTGCACGATGACGTCATGCCTCGTCGCGCATGGTGATTTCATATGACCGTCTACGTGATAGGAGAGTTTTATGGCCTTTGAACTGCCCCCATTGCCCTTCGAGGCAAGCGCCCTTGCAAAGAGAAATATGTGCCAGGAGACGCTCGAATTTCATCACGGCAAGCATCATCAGGCTTATGTCACGGCTTTGAATGGCCTCGTCGAGGCCAAACCTGCCTACCAGGGCAAATCCCTCGAGGACATCATTCTGGCAGCGCGCAAGAATGCGGATGACACGCCGGTTTTTAATAATGCCGGTCAGCACCTCAATCACTGCATCTGCTGGAAAAGCCTTTCCCCGGAGGGCGGTAAGCTCCCCGGTCGCCTTGAGGCGAAAATCAATGAGGATTTCGGCAGTGTCGACGCGTTCAAGACCGCGTTTAAAACCGCCGCCACAACGCAATTCGGGTCAGGTTGGGCGTGGCTTGTCCTCGGGAAAGATGGCAAGCTTGCCGTGACAAAAACGGCGAACGCGGCCAGCCCCCTCTCGGAAGATCAGGGTAAAATCCTTCTCTGCGCCGATGTGTGGGAACACGCTTATTACATTGATTATCGGAACCGCCGTCCCGATTACATCTCCAACTTTCTGGATAATCTCGCCAATTACGCGTTTGCTGAAGCCAACCTTCTGGCAGCCTGAGATCGATGTCGGCCGGCGCCATGCCGGCCGCGCCCGTTATTTCTGCTTCGGTTTCTTGACGTCATTCGCCGGTTTCGCGCTGCTGCTTAACACTGTGGCAACATTCGCGCGGAGCAGTTTCACGCGCGTTTCCGACGCAATTTCAATGTCAATTTCGGGATCATTTTCCTTCGCGAGAATGACTGTGGCGATGATCCCGCCAGACGTCACAATGCGGTCACCGCGTCGAAGTCCCGCAAGTTTCAGTTTCAGCTCCTTCTGACGCGCCTGTTGCGGGCGGATCAGCAAAAAATAAAATATGATGAAAACGATGATCAGCGGAAGAAACTGAACAATCCCACTATTTGTAAGCATTGATGCCGCCCATGATAGACAATTCAAGGTTCAAGGGATGTCTTCCCTCTTGAGGGAGACCATAAATGGTGGGGCGCTGGCGTCAAGGCAGCGCATCCTATAAGAAAGCCTTATGAGACAGGAATTTCTCAAAAATTGTGAGCGGATCGCGGCGGCGCTTGAGCGTCTGGCACCCCCCGTGCCCGATGTCATCGATCTTCACCCGTCAGATGCCTATATGTGGTCTGGCAGAAGCCGGATTTTTACCCCGATTTCCCGCGTTGCACATGTTGAGGCCGCCCTCCTGCGGGGTGTGTCGATGCAATATGACCGTGTGCTTGCCAATACGCGCCGGTTTGCCGAAGGGCTTTCCGCCAATAATGTCATGCTATGGGGCGCGCGCGGGATGGGCAAATCATCCATCGTGAAAGCGGCCCATGCCGACGTCAACCAGGCCCTGCCGCACGCCCTGGCGATCATCGAAATCCAGGCGGGAGATCTCGCATCTCTCCCCGATCTCATGCGCCTTCTGCGCGGACAGGCGCGACGCTGCATTATTTTCTGCGATGACCTCTCATTTGAGAGTCAGGACATGCATTACAAGCTCCTCAAATCTGCCCTGGATGGTGGCCTGGCGGGACGGCCGGAGAATGTTCTTATCTACGCCACCTCCAATCGGCGCCACCTCATGCCGCGAGATATGATGGAAAACGAGTCCGATCACGCCATCGACCCGAAAGAGGTGGTTGAGGAGAAAGTCTCCCTCTCTGATCGTTTCGGCTTGTGGATCGGTCTGCATGGTTGTGATCAGACGACTTATCTTGATATGGTTGATGCCTACGCAGATGCGTCACGCATAAGCCTTTCACAGGACAAACTTCATCAGGAGGCGCTCATCTGGTCACTTGAGCGAGGGAGCCGTTCCGGCCGGGTCGCAAAACAATTTATCGACAGCCTGGACACGACCCGTCCCCGATGATGATGCGACGTGCCTTAAAACTACCAAGGGAGATTTCATTGATGAGAGATGTGCTTTCATGACGATCGATCTCTCACATCACACCGCCCCACCCCACCCTTTTTCTGACCATCTCACTCTCCGCCCGCTGGAACCGCGGGACGCTGAGGCGGTGCATCGCCTCGCCAATGATTGGGAGGTCGTCCGGATGCTGAGCAACCTGCCCTTTCCCTACCCGCGCGGGCTGGCTGAAAGCTGGATCACCGGCACCCAGCGTCAGGCCGAGGCGGGAACGGCATGGCACTTCGCGATGGAGCGAAACGGCGTATTGCTCGGCTGTATCGGCGTCACGTTTGAGAAATTGCGGAAGGCGGCGCGCGTCGGTTATTGGGTGGGCCGGGCACATTGGGGGCAGGGCATCGCCACCCAGGCCGTGCAGGCCGTTCTGAAATGGGCCTTCGCACGGCTCAATATTGAACGCATTTATGCGGAAGTCGCTGAGGATAACCGGGCGTCGATTTCCGTTCTCACCCACGCGGGCTTTCGGCAGGTTGGGGCGGATATTCGACATCTCGTGGCCCGCGGGGGCCGCCAGCCGGTTCTTATCTTCGAAACGACAACGCCCCCCGCCACGGAAAGCACCACCACCTTAAAGACTGAAACGCCGCCTATGTCTGATCCGAAAACCGGGAAACGCCTCATCCTCGTTGTCGCCGTCGCACTTATCGATGCGGATGGGCGCATCCTGCTCGCGACCCGACCAAAGGGTAAAAATATGGCCGGGTTATGGGAGTTCCCCGGCGGCAAGGTGGAAGCCGGAGAAACGCCGGAAGCCGCGCTGATACGCGAGTTACGTGAGGAATTGGGTATCGGGATCAACCCGTCCTGCCTCTCTCCCTTCACTTTTGCGTCCCACGATATCGGCACGGGTCATTTACTCATGCCGTTATATCTGTGCCGCGCCTGGTCCGGCACGCCCACGGCAAAAGAGGGCCAAACCCTTGCATGGGTCCGCCCCTCTGAGATGGCGCATTATGACATGCCGGAAGCGGACGCGCCCCTCATCCCGCTCCTCCTATCACTTCTTTAACATCAGACGGCGAGACATCTGAAAAGACGCGTTTCGATCCCGCGAAATGGCGTCTCTCCGGAGAAAAGGCCGCCTGCTTCAGGATATTGTGCCAATGTTTCTTCCGACAGGTTCTGACGTGCTGACGTCGCATAAACAGTCGAGAGTTTAGGGCCGGTAAAAGCCACTTTAGTCATATTCGGGCTCGGGAGAGACAATTCCAGGCGGCGTGACCCATCAGGCCGGAAGACGATAATTTTGCCGCCCCCCCATGAGGACGCCCATAAGTTGCCGTCAGCATCACAGACGACACCATCCGGCCCCCCTTCCCCATCACTGAACTTCGCGAACACCGTTTTGTCCGACAACGTACCATCCGGCGATAAATTGTGGCGGTAAATGACGCCGCGCGGCGTGTCACTGACATAGAGCGTTCTACCGTCGGGCGTGACGGACGGCCCATTCGTCACGATGAAGTCATCATCATGCTGGCTGACGGCGTATCCACCGGGCACAGCCTTGAAGCAGAAGAGAATGCCCTTCCCCTCTTTCTCCTCCTCATCCATCGTTCCGAACCAGAGGCGTCCCTCCGCATCAACACAGGCATCATTCAGACGGGTGTGATCCCCATCCGCCATCGGGATGGGTTGGATACAGGTGAAATCACCCTCCGTCTCATCAAATAAATATAATCCATCCTCCATTCCGACGAGGAGTGACCCCATATCGGTTGGCACAACGAAAACCGGCCTTAAAGGCGTTGCCCAGGTTTTGAGGGCATTATGACGCGGGCGAAGGCGATGGAGGTTCTTATTGACGATATCGACAAAATAGAGCGCCTCTCGTTCCGCAACCCAAATCGGCCCCTCACCGAGCTGCGTCCGGAGTGCGGTCGAGCATTGAAGCTGCGGCACGGCAAGTTGTGAATCCATTTTGCTATCCTTTCGACAACCGGTATCCTGCGAAAACGCGGAAGATTTTGATGAAAGTTTTTCACATGCCGGCCAAAGCCTGTCTTGTCGTCATCGGCAACGAAATACTCTCGGGTCGTACTCAGGATGCCAATACGATATTTATCGCGCGCCGTCTCGCCGAACTTGGCATTGCTCTCGAAAGCGTGCACATCATTCCCGACCGCGCCGCGCGCATTGTTGAAACGGTCAATCTGTGCCGCGCAGCTTACGACTATGTTTTTACGACGGGTGGGATCGGGCCAACCCACGACGACATCACTGCAAGGTGCATCGCCGACGCTTTTGGCGTGCAATTAACGGTGCATCAGGAGACATTCGACGCCCTGATGCACGCGATGGGTGCGGAGAAATTCAACGCCGCCCGGCAGCGCATGGCCTATCTGCCACATGGAGCACAACCGATCAAATGTGCGGCTTCCGTCGCGCCAGGGTTTCGGATCGGGAATGTTTATGTCCTTGCGGGCGTGCCACGCATTATGCAGTCCATGTTCGACGCCCTCGCCCCAACCCTTCAGAAAGGCCCACCCCTCATCTCCGCAACTTGGCGTGGGCGGATTGGAGAGGGCGCGCTTGCTGCCGGGCTCGAAAATATCCAAAGCCGATTCGCTGAACTCGACCTTGGCTCCTACCCGTATGAAAGCGCGGCCGGCGTGCATAGCGTGGCCCTTGTTGCCAAGGGTTACGTGCCGGACCGCGTGGCGGCGGCCAGTCAGGAGATCCGACAGCTCTTCCTCGAACTCGGCGTCACCCCTGAGGAAGGCGAGCCGCCCGTCGACTGATGCAACGCGACCCTAATGCGCATGCCCCATTGACAGGAATTTGTCCCGGCGCTGCGAAAGCAGCACGCCCGGTTCCAGACGGGTGAGGCGCTCAAGCTCCTCATGGAGGGCCGCTCCGACAGATTTGATCGCCTCCTCCGGTCGCCGCTGCGCGCCACCCACAGGCTCCTCAATCACGCGGTCAATCAGTTTCAGTTTCAGGAGGTCAGGCGCCGTCAATTTAAGGGCCTCCGCCGCGACAGAAGCCTGTTTCGGGTCCCGCCAGAGGATTGAGGCCGCACCCTCCGGGGCGATGACGGAGTAGATCGCGTGCTCCAGCATCATCACGCTGTTCGTCGCCGCCAGCGCCACCGCGCCGCCAGACCCACCCTCACCGATAATCGTCGCAATCGTCGGCACGGGCGCACGAAGGAAATACGCGACAGTTTGTGCAATGGCTTCCGCCTGACCGCGCGCCTCGGCATCAATACCGGGCCATGCGCCGGACGTGTCAACAAAAGTAAGAATCGGCATTTTGAAGCGACCCGCCAGTTCAACGAGACGCTGGGCCTTGCGATATCCTTCCGGCTTGGGCATGCCGAAATTATGTTTCAGGCGTGACTCTGTGTCATAGCCGCGCTGCGTGCCGATCACGATGACGGGGCGACCTTCCAGCCGACCCATACCCCCGATAATGGCCTGATCATCATAGCCAAGCCGGTCGCCCGCTAAAGGCGTGAACTCGGTCAGGAGCGCATCGAAATATTGCAATGCCTGCGGTCGCTGCGCATGCCGCGCGACCAGAACTTTCTGCCATGGGGTCAGTTTGGCGTAGAGCATGCGTAACTGCTTTTCCACCTTCCCGGAGAGCTTGGCAATCTCGTCAGAGATGTTGATGCCCCCACCGTCTTTGACCATCTGTCGAAATTCGGCGATTTTGTTTTCAAGCTCCGCGACGGGCTTTTCGAAGTCAAGATATTGAAGCATGCCCGATATGTAGCACGCTTGCGAGAGCTTCAACAATCCACGTTGCATGCAAGGGGGTGATGAGTCTCCACAAGCGCCTGCAAGCGCGCCTGCAGGACATGCGTGTAAAGCTGTGTTGTCGCGATATCCGCGTGGCCGAGAAGCGTCTGCAAAGCGCGGAGATCCGCACCGCGTTCCAGCAGATGCGTGGCAAAGGAGTGTCTTAAAACGTGTGGGGACAGGCGCGCCGGGTCAATCCCCGCATGAAGGGCGCATTGATGCAGGATTTTGTCGAATCCCTGCCGCGTCAGATGACGTTGCGGGTCCCGCCCGGGGAAAAGCCATTTGCTTCGCAATGCCGCGTCATGCGCCTGCAATGCCAGAATCGAGTCGCGGGCTTTTTCCGAAATCGGGATCAATCGCTCCCGCCCCCCTTTGCCGCGTATCGGAATCATCGTCGACTCGGATAAAGCGATGCGGGCTGGCAAATTCAGCAACTCGGAGATACGTAGCCCTGCACTGTAAAGCAGTTCCAGAGCCGCGCGGGAAACCAGGTTGCGACGCGGGTCTTCATGGCCGCGCGTGCCCGCCTCAAGGAGGCGCTCAATCTCCGCCTCAGTCAGGAATTTCGGTAAGACGAGGCCCAGAGACGGGCTCTCGATTTTGGCCGTCGGGTCATCCTTGCGCCACGATTCCCGCACGCAGAACTGGAAAAACTGCCGCAGACAGGCCAGGCGGCGTGCGGCCGTCCGGGCCGACAGTCCGTCTTTCCCCAAACTTTGCATGTAAGCTTCAACGAGGCCGCTCTCAGCCTGCATCACCGCGTCCTCAGCATTCAGGCCCTGCGATGCCATGAAGCTGGTGAAATGACGGAGGTCCGTTTCATAAGCTGCGCGCGTCTGTAATGCCGCGTTGCGTTCCGCGGCCAGCATTTCCAGAAAAGCCTCAACGTGTCGGGACGGTGATGTCACGCCGTCTCAACGTGTCAAGGCGCGGCGCCAGGCAGGGGCGGCGGGGCTGGCAGGTCCGGCAGCGAGGAGACAGACGGCGTATAGCCACCCGCCGCGGCACCCGGCAAAGCGAGCTCCTTCTGAATAACGGTCTGAGCCGGTGGGCTGAGCGTCGCACCAAGGTAAAAAATCGCCGCCGCCCCGCCAAGAAGGAGCACCGCCACCAAAGCAAGTGAGATTTTAGGCCAACTCAGGCTCGACATGACGATGATCCCTTCATTCCCGATGCCGGCATCATGATCCGGCACAGCGTGCACGTTTCTGATGACAGATATAAGTTAAAAGCTTCATAGCGAGTCGAGGCCCGATATGGTAGCCTTCGCCTTTCTCATTCAAGCCGATAATGACCTGTCATACCATGACCATCAAACCTGCAACGCCCTTGATGACTCCAAAAGATGCCGTCGCAGGACAAGCTGACAGGCGGAAGCCTGCGCCCCTCCCACGCGTCATTGTGCTGATCGGCCTGATGGGCGCGGGCAAGACGACCATCGGCCGTCGTTTGGCGCACGCTCTGGACCTGCCCTTCATCGACGCGGATCAGGAGATTGAACGCGCCGCCGGGTGCAGCGTCTCCGAAATTTTTGATCGACATGGAGAGGCAGCCTTCCGTGAAGGTGAGCGACGCGTCATACAGCGCCTCCTTGACGGGCGGCCCATGGTGCTCGCAACAGGGGGCGGCGCTTTCATGAACCCCCAGACAAGGCAGATCATCCGGGAAAACGGCCATTCCGTCTGGCTTCGCTGCCCCCTCAACATTCTGCGCAAACGGCTTGAGGGACGCCCCGGACGCCCGTTACTGGCCGATGGCAATATTTCAGAAGTGCTGGAAACCTTGAGGAAAACACGTCATCACATTTATGCTGAGGCCGATATCATCGTCGATTGCGGCGATGAAACCGTCCGTTCCGCCGTTGAACGGGTCGTGACGGCCCTTTCATCCCACAACCCGCCTGCCCGCCTCCCGATTGCCCTCCCTGATCATCCTTACGATATCGTAATCGGCAGTGATGTGCTTGACCGTGCCGGCGCGCTGCTCGCGCCAATTCTGCAACAGCGCCGTGCCGTAATTGTCACGGATGCGCGGGTCGCCCCCCTTTATCTGTCGAGATTAGAGGCCTCATTGCATGAGGTCGGCTTCGAAACCCATGCGGAAATCATCCCCGGCGGCGAGGAATCCAAATCTTTCACGCAATATGCCCAACTCTGTGAAAACGTGCTGACTCATGGCGTTGAACGTCGCACGGCGGTCATCGGGTTAGGTGGCGGCGTCGTCGGGGATCTGAGCGGTTTCGTCGCCGCGACACTTTTACGCGGCGTGCCTTTCGTGCAGATTCCAACGACCTTGCTGGCGCAGGTTGACAGCTCTGTCGGCGGGAAAACCGGCATCAACACCGCGCGCGGCAAAAACCTTGTTGGCGCCTTTCATCAGCCAAGCGCCGTTCTGACGGACACATCCACCTTGAGAACCCTGCCACGACGGGAGCGCGTCGCGGGATATGCTGAGATTGTCAAAGCCGGACTGATCGGTGATCGTGATCTTTTTACATGGTGTGAGGCGAATGGCGCTGCCCTGCTGGAAGGGGATGAAAAGACGATCCAGGAGGGCGTTCGGCGCGCCTGCGCTTTCAAAGCGTCCGTTGTGCTGGAGGATGAGCGGGAAATCTCCCCCCATAATGGTCGCGCCCTGCTGAATCTTGGCCATAGTTTCGGCCATGCGCTTGAGGCCGAATTTCATTATGATGGACGCCTTCTGCATGGTGAAGCGGTGTCCATCGGCCTGCACCTCGCAGCCTCTCTTTCGGTCCGGAAAAATTATTGCGATGCCTCGGTTCTGACTCGTGTCGACCACCACCTGAAGGCGCATGGCATGCCGTGCACCCTGTCCAACCTCTCGCATCGCTTGAGTGCAGCCCGCCTGATCACCCATATGGCGCGAGACAAGAAAATGGTTGATCGGAGGATTATGTTGATCCTCCTCCACGATATTGGTGAAGCGTTTACAACTAAAGATGTAGATCTCGATGAGGTAAAACAATTTTTAATTTCTGAAGGATGTGATAATTGAAACTTGCTTCGCCGCTATTAGCGCCTTATACTCACATAATATTATAAGACCGTTGATTCTCGAGGGGAATTCACGTTGAGTCGCAGGTAGATAGCGGCTATATCACGCATCTCTACAGTGTTTCATTTCAAATCAGTGGAGAGGTCCACTGTTGCATCCCCGACACAGTCTGTGAGATCCTGTCAAAATCAGCGTGTTGGGACCTTCCTCAAGCGCAACCTACGGTCTTATACCGGCGTATGCATCGCGCTAGGAACGTTGCAGTCTCTTCCCTTCGGCTAGAAGGAAGATGCAGCAATCTTGATTGGATGAATGAATAGAGGACGAAATAAATGCGTCTGCGCACGGCACTTCTTGCCATGACGGCAATGGTCGCTGCCCCTGTGGTAGCATCGGCCAGCACCATCACCGGCCCCTACGTCAATATTGGCGCCGGTTATAATCTTGTTCAAAACCAGCACGCGCACTTCGCGCCCGGCTCCTTCGCTGATGGCTCCGATAATGCGGGTGGCACCGTTGGTAACCTGCGCCACAAAAATGGCTATACAGGTTTCGCGTCGTTTGGCTGGGGCTTCGGCAACGGTCTGCGCGCTGAGGTTGAGGGCGTCTATAACTGGTCGCAAATCAACCACCGTGGCGGCACAGCTGTCCCCGGTTCGACAAGCGGTCATGACCGGTCTTACGGCGGCTTCATCAATGTCCTTTACGACATTGACCTCACCCGCTTCGGTCTTAACCTGCCGATGACACCTTATGTCGGTGTCGGTGCCGGTTATCTCTGGCAGACCTATGACTTCTCGACGACCTACACAAACGGCGCTGCCAACAGCCTGAACCAGACGCGCGGTGGCTTTGCCTACCAGGGCATCATCGGTGCGGCTTGGGACATCCCGGGCGTTCCCGGTCTTGCTGTCACGACGGAATACCGTATGATTGGCCAGACCTTCAGCGCAGGCGCTTACACGTCGGGCACAACCACGGCTGCTGGCGCAACAGCGCAGGGCAATGTCAATTTCGACCACCGCTTCAATCACCAGTTCATTCTGGGTATGCGGTATGCGTTTGACACAGCCCCGCCGCCGCCGCCGCCGGCGCCTGTCGTGACACCGCCTGCGGTTGCTCCGGCACGCACCTACCTGGTCTTCTTTGACTGGGATAAGTCGACACTGACATCCCGCGCGAGCGAGATCGTCCGTCAGGCTGCTGAAGCTTCAACGCACGTCCAGACGACCCGCATCGAAGTTAACGGTTACACCGATAACTCCGCGGCTCACCCGGGTGCGCGCGGCCAGCGTTACAATCTCGGCCTGTCCGAGCGTCGTGCGAAAGCTGTCAAGGCTGAGCTGATCCGTAACGGTGTCCCCGAGACGGCAATCGACATCCATGGCTATGGTGAGCAGCATCCGCTGGTCCCGACGGGTCCGAACACCCGTGAGCCTCAGAACCGTCGCGTTGAAATTATCCTCCGGTAATTCACCGCTCATGGTTTGAGAGACGTGCAAGCGTCTCTCGGAAGAAGTCCCTCTGGTTCGCCAGAGGGATTTTTTTTGTCCAACTGCCTGCCCAGTTCATTACCTCTCTCCCTGCCCCGGCTTACTGCCCCGCCCGATGACGGCGACGCGGCTCAGTGAAACGTGAAGATTTATTCCTGACGCGCCGTGCGCCTTGCCGCCGCTTTGTGGTAGCCTTCCCGCGGGATGCGTTTCCAGGATGGTCGTCGCGCAGACGCGCCTTCAACCAGTGCGCGCGGCGTCGCTACATTTTCCAAACAGTTTCAAAGGGACCATGTGCATGTCCGTGCGCCCTGACCGATCAAAAGCGGATGCAGCTTCTCTCCTTGACGTCCCGACGCTGATCGCCGCCTTTATTCAGGACCGCGTCAGGTCAGACCGCCCTATCCTGATTGGCGTTTGCGGTCCACAAGGTGCGGGTAAGTCCACCGCCTGTAGCAACGCACGACATCTGCTTGAATCATCCGGCCTGACCACGCTCATCCTCTCTCTCGACGATTTCTATCTCCCGCGCCTGAAGCGGCATGAGCACGCCGCGGCCATCCACCCACTCTTCAGGACACGCGGCGTGCCAGGGACGCACGACATCGCTTTGGCGATCCGCACGATCAACAGCTTAATGGAAGGACAACCAACCCTCATCCCTTCGTTCGATAAGAGCCTTGATGACGTGCTCCCGTCCGACAAATGGGTCCAGTCTCCATCCCATCCTGACGTGGTTATATTGGAGGGATGGTGCGTAGGCGCCCGACCGCAATCTGTGAGCGCCCTGTCCGAAGCGGTAAATGGCCTTGAGGCGAAGGACGATCCTCATGGCGTGTGGCGCGCCGCCGTCAATGACGCTTTGGCGTCTGACTATCAAAAAGTCTTTTCACAGCTCGACGCGCTTTGTTTTTTCTCCCCGCCTGATTTCAACATCGTCACGCAATGGCGACAAGAGCAGGAAAATGCTTTGAGGCGGGAAATGACGCAACGTGGGGAAAGCGGGCGACATGTTATGAGCGATACGGAAGTGACCCGCTTTGTCCAGCATTATGAACGCCTGACGCGGCACATCATTGACGAAATGCCCGAGCGCGCCGACCTCGTGATCCATCTCGACACAATGCGGCGCGTCACATCCATCGTCAGGGAAGAGGAGCACCCGGCAGGCGCGCCTCATCCCTTATGCTAAAATCAGATCTTCTGCGTGCCGATCTGCTTAATGTCATGAAAAGTCAGGTCAGGCGTCATTTCAATGGTGCGACGCAGCATAAAGGCTGAGCTTGCCAGAAAGACGGGATCGCCATCAATGTCATCGGCCATCGCGCTTCGCTGCGCCTGGCTGAAAGCCTCAATGACTTTGTCCTGTCCTGTGATCCAGCGCGCCATGGTGAAAGGCGTCGATTCAAACCCGATCGCCACACCATACTCAGCCTTCAGGCGAGATTGCAGCACATCCAGCTGCAGGACGCCGACAACGCCGACAATCGGCGCCAGGCCATCCTGCGGCCGGAAGAGCTGAACAACCCCCTCTTCCGCGAGCTCGACCAGCGCCTGACGCAGTTTTTTCGCTTTCATGGCGTCATCAAGTCGCACACGACGCAGGATTTCAGGTGCGAAATACGGCACGCCTGTGAAGCGCAGATCTTCCCCTTCCGTCAGCGTATCGCCGATGCGCAGCGTGCCATGGTTGGGTATGCCCACAACGTCACCGGCAAAAGCCTCTTCCGCCAGCTGACGCTCCCGCGCGAAGAAGAATTGCGGGGTGTGCAACGCGAACTGCTTGCCGGTGCGCACATGTTTGAGACGCATCCCGCGGTGGAGCCGCCCCGAGCATACGCGCGCGAAGGCGATGCGATCACGGTGGTTCGGGTCCATATTCGCCTGGATTTTGAAGACCAGCGCCGTTACGCCGGGCTCATCACCTTTGACATCCCGCGTTTCGGCCGGTTGGGCGCGTGGTGCAGGCCCGTAAGCGACGAGCGCATCCAGCAGATCGGTCACCCCGATCTCCTTCATCGCACTACCGAAAAAGACCGGGGTAAGATGGCCCGCATTGAAGCCGTCGCGGTCGAAAGGTGGCAGCGCCCCCTCAACAAGCTCTAACTCCTCCGCAAGCTGCACCATTCTCGGATCATCATCCGGCAAAGGCGCCGCGATGAAATGTGTTGCCCGCGTGCGCAGATCATATGTCCCGACAAATTGCGCGGCGCGCCCGATCGGCCAGGTGGCAGGCGCGGTGTCCAAAGCCAGGGCGGCGGAGATCTCATCCAGCAACCCGAAACAATCCTGCGCCTCACGGTCCATTTTATTGATGAATGTGACAATGGGAATATCCCGCAGGCGGCAGATTTCGAAAAGCTTCCGCGTCCGCGCCTCAATGCCCTTTGCGGCATCAATCACCATCACCGCGCAATCGACGGCGGTTAAGGTGCGATACGTATCCTCGGAGAAATCCTCATGGCCCGGCGTATCAAGAAGATTAAAGATGCACCCGCCATATTCAAACGTCATCACAGAAGTGACGACGGAAATGCCGCGATCCCGCTCAATCCCCATCCAGTCCGAGCGGGTGCGGCGTCTCTCACCCTTGGCACGGACATTGCCCGCCATCTGGATGGCACCACCTGCCCGCAAAATGCGCTCTGTCAGGGTCGTCTTACCCGCATCAGGATGGGAGATGATCGCAAAACTGCGCCGCTTGGTGATCTCCTGCGTCAGGGCCTTTTGGGACGCGGATGTGAGGGGGCTTTCAGACATGGGAATGTTCCAACAACACGCGAAACAAAGACGCCGGACCAGGCTGCCCCGGTCCGGCGTTGTCGCAATTCTTCAGCCGAAGCTGAAAATCAGCGAGAATAGAACTCGACGACGAGGTTCGGTTCCATCTGCACCGGATATGGCACATCCGTCAGACGTGGGGTGCGGAGGAACTTGCCTTTCATCTGGCGATGATCCGCCTCGATATATTCAGGCACGTCACGCTCACCACTTTGCGCGGCGTCGAGGACGATGGCCAGTTGCTTGCTTTTCTCACGCACTTCGATGACGTCACCATCACGCACGAGGAAAGACGGGATGTTCACTTTACGCCCATTGACCGTGATATGGCCATGGCTGACAAACTGACGCGCCGCAAAAGGCGTGATCGCGAATTTGAGGCGGTAAATCACCGCATCAAGGCGACGCTCGAGCAGGTCAATCAGGTTTTCCGAGGTGTCACCCTTGCGGCGCACAGCCTCATCATAATAACGGCGAAACTGCTTCTCGCTGATATTGCCGTAATAGCCCTTCAGCTTCTGCTTCGCCATCAGCTGCACAGAGTAGTCTGACGGCTTCTGCTTGCGGCGCTGTCCGTGCTGGCCCGGGCCATATTCACGTTTATTGACCGGTGATTTGGCACGTCCCCAAAGGTTGACCCCAAGGCGACGGTTAATCTTATATTTGCTTTCCTGGCGCTTGCTCATTTTTGCAAGAACTCATTTCACAATATGGGCGACCTCTGCGCTGCAAGATCACCACCTGTTGCGCCGGTAGGCTTCCTCTCGAATTAGAAGAAGCGGGCGCATATCCAATACCTCAACCGATGGGGCAGCACCCAGAGCGGTCCGGTCCGATATGTCCACGTTCCCGGCAATGATGGGGCAAGTAGCGATTTTATCGCGATAAATCAACCGAAATCTGTAATCGACCTGTTCAGCCCACCTATCAGGCCACCCCCAATGCTACACGCCGCGCCCGCAGAACGTAACCCATACGAATGACGAGCATGAGCGACAGCACGGCCAGCCCTGCCGCAAGCCCCCACCAAAGCCCTTCAACACCGTAATGCCCCTGAAAAGCCACCCAGCGCCCACCGAAAACCGAAATCGGGATATAAGTGATGAACATGAAGATCATCGGCAGAAGCGTATCCTGACATCCCCGCAAAATCCCGTTACAGGCAGCTTGCAGACCATCGACGATTTGGAACAATCCGCTGATCTTCAGCAGGCTCGATGCCATTGCGATAACATGCGGGGCATTATCCGTTTTCGGGTCGATGATGAACCGGGCAATATCATCGGAGAAGACAAAAATGACGGTTGCCGCAAACAGGCTCCAGAGCATGGAGAGCCCGATGCAGGTGACGGCGGAGCGCCCCGCCGCAACGACATCCCGCGCGCCCAGCCAGAATGACACGCGGATATTGACGGCCTGCGACAAAGCCAGATTGACCATGAAGCTCAGCGTCGCGATATTCAGCGCCACCTGATGCGCCGCGGCGGAATCCGTGCCGAGCACACCCGCATTAAGGCCGGAAATTTCAAAGGCCATGAGTTCCGCGCCGCTTGCGCCCACCATGGGAAGGCCGAGTTTGAGCATCTTCCACAGTTGCGGCCAGTCGACCCGGGTCAGGCGCAGATGATCCCTAAGGTGATGGCACGACAGGGACACGATAATCAGCGCGATCGCCGTGCCCCAACCCGTTATGGTCGTCGCGACCGCGGAGCCCCACATGCCGCGCGGCTGCAGGCCGAACCAGCCATAAATTAACGTTGCATTGAGAAAACCATTGGCCAGCGCCATAAGCGGCATCGTCCAGAGAAGAAGGAATTCACTCCCCAAGGCTGGCAGGATGACGCGCAGCAGCCCGATCACGACCAATATTGGCGGCAATCCCCAGAGGAGGATGTGCATGAAATTGCGGCCTTGCGTGACGATGATCTCCGGCTCACCCAGCCATGAGAAGATCGCACCAATCGGAAACAGGATCAGAAATACCGGCACGCAGAGAAACGCGCCCAGCGCGACGCCCGTTGTCACCAGGTCAGCGAGGGAGGTCAGATGTTTCTGACGCGCATGGGCTTCCCCGCGCCGCGTGGCGATCAGGATACTGGCCGCGCCGAGGGCGGATTGGAACGTGATCAGCGTACAGAAAAACAATGTCGAGGTCAGGCCGCCCACGGCCAGCGCCGTCGCCCCCAACCCGCCAAGGAGGATCGAATCGGTGACGCCCATGGCGATTTCACTCAGTTGCGAAAAACTGAGTGGCAGAGCCAGAAGGATGAGCCGGTGCAATTGTGCCCGCCAGAGCCGCGCCTGCTGGCTGGAATCTTCAGTCACGTTAAGACGCCAAAACAAATAAATCGCCAAGTTATTTCAGCAATTTGTGAGAATGAGAGTTGCGTTGCCCGACAGACTCAAGCAATGAAAGCCCATTATGACGCCGTCTTATCACAAGCTCACGCTGCACAATAGCTTTACCCGGAAGAAAGAGGTCTTCAAACCCCTCGAAGCTGGCCACGTGCGCGTCTATTATTGCGGCCCGACCGTTTATGATGCGGTGCATATCGGCAATCTGCGCGCCATGCTCAGCGCCGATATATTGGTGCGTTTATTGCGACGCCTTTACCCGCATGTCACCTACGTGCGCAATATTACCGATGTGGATGATAAAATCACCGCCCGCGCGGCTGAAAATGGTGAGAGCATTGCAGAGCTGACGGCGCGGACGGCCGCGATGTTTCATGCGGATGTGGCGGAGCTGGACATTGTCCCGCCCGATATTGAGCCACGCGCAACGCAGCATATAAGTGAAATGCTGGAGATGATCGCGACCCTCATCGCCTCAAACCACGCTTATATTGCGGAAGGCCATGTGCTGTTTTCCGTCGCGGATTTCACCTCCTACGGCGCGCTTTCGGGACGCGCGCCGGAGGAGCTGCTGGCCGGGGCACGGGTAGAAGTCGCGCCTTACAAACGTCACCCCGGGGATTTTGTGCTTTGGAAACCCTCCGCGGCCGATCAACCCGGTTGGGACAGTCCCTACGGGTTTGGACGCCCGGGCTGGCACATTGAATGCTCAGCCATGTCGCGGCGTTACCTTGGTGAGTCTTTCGATATTCACGGCGGCGGGGACGATCTGCTCTTCCCGCATCATGAGAATGAACGCGCCCAGTCACTTTGCTGCGCCCCTGAGAGCCGCTTCGCCAATTATTGGCTGCATAACGCCATGCTGCTCTCCAATGGCGAGAAAATGTCCAAATCACTGGGCAATTTCTACACCGTCCGCGATGTGCTCGCCAAAGCGCCAGCGGAAGCTTTGCGCCTTCTGATGCTGAGCACCCATTATCGCGCCGTGCTCGATTTTTCATGGGAGCGACTGGCAGAGGCGAAAAACACATTGGATCGCTTTTACCGCGCTCTTGAGGCGCATCAGGGCGTTGCGCTTCCTGAAGCAGTTGTTGCGCCAGCCGTGATGGAAGCACTTTGCGACGATCTCAACACGGCTCAGGCACTTGCGCTTATGCATCATGACGCGACCCGCGCATTGGGGGGAGACCGTGAGGCCGCCGCGTCTTTGAAAGCCGCCGGCGCCCTCCTGGGCCTTTTGAACTCGAACCCGGATCAATGGTTCGGTCGGCAGGATGCGGACCCAGACGTCACCCGTCTTGTCGCTGAGCGTTCCACCGCAAAAGCCGCGCGCGATTTTGCCCGTGCGGATGCCATTCGGGACCAGCTTCATGAGATGGGCATTGTGCTGGAGGATTCGGCGCAGGGCACAGTCTGGAGGCGCGTATGACAGGGCGTGACGGCGGCGCCGCCATCGGCCCGACGACGGAGAATAGCCCGGTCATTATCCTTGTCCGGCCTCAATTGGCGGAAAATATCGGCACCACCGCTCGCGCCATGGCGAATGGCGGGCTTTTTCACCTGCGTCTCGTTGCACCGCGCGATGGATGGCCGCAGGAGCGCGCCTGGTATGCATCCTCCGGGGCGCACCGAATCCTTGATGCGGCGACAATTTATGAGACGGTGGATGAGGCGGTTGCGGACCTGCATCGTGTCTTCGCCACCTGCCCGCGCCCGCGTCATATTATCAAGACGGTGATGACACCCCGTAATGCCGCCGCTGACATGCGCCTGACTGAAGCCCGTCACCTCCGCACGGGCATTCTCTTCGGGCCGGAACGCGCCGGGCTCGATAATGAGGATATGGCCCGCGCTGACACGCTGATCCGGTATCCTCTCAATCCGGACTTCATGTCTCTTAACCTCGCACAGGCTGTGCTGATCATGGCTTATGAATGGTGGATGGCGGCCGACAATACCGCGCCGCACGTCCTTATGACGAATGAGACACAAGTGGCCAGTAAAGGCGCTATCGAGAATTTTTTCGGAAATCTGACCCGGCGCCTGGATGAGACCGGCTTCTGGCGCAATGTGCAGAAGCGCCCAGGGATGATCCGCAATCTGCGACATTATTTCCAGCGGGGGGAAATCACGGAGCAGGAGCTCCGCACCCTGCATGGCGTGGTGACGGAGCTATCCCGCACGGCGGAACAATCTGTTGCAGCAAAGGCGGCGCAAGGCAACGCGCATGAGGGCCAGCCCGACGCTTAAACCCCCGTTGATTGCTAGACTTTTTCAAACCGCATTGGTCAGTCAAGGCGCGCCACGACCTGGATCAAACCGTCACGACTTATCGGGTCACGATCCCAGAACGGGCGGCACCTCACCGATCAGCTGTAAACGAACGGCGTCAATCGCGTCGCGACACACCACATCTTTCGGTGGTGAGGCGTCAACGGGGATGACAGGCTCGTCTTCAGAAGGCGGCTCCAGCGTTCGCAACTGGCTTGGCACGAGCGATGCCGGCATGAAATGATGCTGCCGATGCCTGAGCCGATCCTCCAACGCCGCCTGGGGCGCCCATAAATACAGGAAGGTGAGATCGAGATCCTGACGCAACACGTCGCGATAGACGCGCTTCAGGGCAGAACATGTCAGAACGCCACCCGTCTCACGGTGCTGACGGAGCCATTGATGGCAGCGTTCCAGCCAGGGCCAGCGATCCTCATCCGTCAGGGGGATGCCGTGACTCATTTTTTCGATATTGGCGGGGCCATGAAGCTCATCCCCCTCTTGAAACGGCCAGTCAAACGCCGTGCTCAACGCCTTGGCGATTGCCGATTTACCTGTGCCGGTCACACCCATCACAACGACTAGTTTTGACGCATAACGTTCCATGAATTCCTCCGTTATCGCCGTAAACTTGCCACGCCATTCTGACCTGCAACAAGCACTTCTGAGGCCATGTCGATAAAAAGTCCGTGGTCAACAACGCCCGTGATCGCTGCGATGTCACGTGCGAGGGAGGCCGCATCGGTGATCGGGTCAAACACGCAGTCAAGGATGAAATTATGGTTATCCGTCTGATAAATCCTGCCGTCTTTCTCTGTCCGGGGATGCGCTGTGCGCGCCCCGATTTTGGAAATCAGCAGGGTCTGGATACGCTCCCACCCCCAGGGGATGACCTCAATCGGTAGAGGCATGCGGGAACCGAGAGAATCGACGATTTTCCGATCATCGACAATGACGATGAATTTCCGTGCCGCCGAGGCGACGATTTTTTCCCGCAAGAGCGCGCCGCCACGCCCTTTAATCAGCGTCAGAGTTTCACGATGGACCTCGTCCGCGCCATCGATGGCAATATCGAGAATAGGGTCCTGGACGAAATCCGATAAAGTGATCCCCAGCCGCCGCGCTTGTTCTCCGCTTGCTTCCGAAGTCGGGATCGCCCGGATGCGGAGATTCTCATTTTTGACGCGCACGGCGAGCGCATCAATCATGACGCTTGCTGTCGTGCCACTTCCCAGCCCGACCGCCATGCCGTCTTCAATATATTTTACGGCAGCCTGCGCCGCCTCCCGCTTGAATTGAAGCTGCGCGTCACGCTGATGCGAGATGTCTTCCGATGATAAGCCGGTCATGAAACGCCCTCAGTAACGGCTTTGTCGCATAGAAACGTCATCTCACCCTGTGACGTGACATGGCTGGAGGGTAACGCATCGTCGCCCGATCGGACACGGCGGAACATTTCTGCCTTTCCCCTGCCCTCAAGCAGAAAAACGACATGCCGGCTGGAGGCTATGGCGGGGTAGGTCAGGGTGATGCGTGTATGGGGCGCATCATCCGGCACACATGTCGCAACCCACTTCTCACGCTCCTGCAAAACGGGTTGCCGGGGGAAAAGTGACGCTGTATGCCCGTCCTGCCCCATCCCCAGCATGACAACGTCAAAGAACGGCCGCGCCGGGTCAAGATCCGGCGCGCCATAATGCGCCTGTAGCAGCTTTTGATAGGAAGCCGCATCCTCTTCCGCTGTGCCATGGGTCGGGATCGGGTAAACGCGCCCCTCCGTGGCTGCAACATGATTAAACAGCGTCTCACAACTCATACGGTAATTACTGGCGGCATCATCATGGGGCACGTGACGCTCATCGCCATAGTAAAATGCAACGCGCTCCCACGGCATACGTGCGACAAAACCAGGCGAGGCCAGAAGCTCAAAAAGCTTTTTCGGCGTGCTGCCCCCTGACAAGGCGATGCGGAAAGTATCTTTACTGGCCTGAGCCAGCGCGACAAGGCGTTGCGCCATATCGAGAGCGACCTCCGCGCCATCAGCACGGACGATGATTTTCGCTGTTTTGACGGTATCGCCGCTCATGGCGTTTCCTTCCTGTTTATTCCGGTAACCGGCGCATGAGGGAGGACGAATTGCGCCATCGCCTTGGCCCAGCCCTCCTCCGCATTGCTTGCGGTCACATATTTCGCGTGACGCTTGACGTCATCCCGCGCATTGCCCATGGCGATAGAGACCTGGCCGAGCTTGAGCATGGGCACATCATTGCTCATATCACCGATACAGGCGACCTCTTCCAGACTGAAACCATAATGCGCGGCGAGGAACTTCAGAGCAAAGCCCTTATTGGCCTTTTGTGGCGTAATATCGAGGTAATAGTCGCTTGAACGATGGACACTCGCCGCGTCTCCCAACGTCTCAGCGATGTCACGTTCAAGCTTTTCAAGCTTCTCCGCATCATCGCATACGCCCTGAATTTTACCGACCTGATGAAAATGGGCGCTGAGATCATCAACCACCTGTGGCGGCGTGCCGACGACATCACTCTCATGCTGGACATGTGGTGCTGATTTATCCGTCACATACCAGTCACGCTGACTGTAGAGCCACGCATCAACGCCGTTTTCCTGCAAAATCCTGCAGGCGTGCTGAACGGTTTCCGGCGCGAGTGTCAGTGATGAAAGGATTTTACCCTGGGAATCGACGATTTCAGCACCATTGAGCGCGCCGAGAGGCGTATCCAGCCCCATCTGGCGACGGAACCTCTCCATCCCCGGTGGAAAACGGGAACTGACCAGGCAGAGCTTGATCCCCTGCGCTGATAATTTCCGTGCGGCTTGCAGTGTCTCCTCACTCAGGATCTTCCCCTTATTGAGGATGGTCCCGTCCATGTCGGAAACGACCAGTCTGATCGTCGTTGCGGCCGAGCTATTTTCCTGACGAGGTTGATCATCCGGCTGTCCCATATGAAGCCCCCTCCCTTTTCCCTGAAAAATTACTTGAGCGGCAGCCACTTGCGGCGGTTGCGTGATAGAAGCTCATCAGCCTCACGCGGGCCATCGAGGCCTGCCGCATAGAAACATAAGGGTGGCTGCTCCGCACTCTGCTGGCTGAGCACAGGCTGCACGATGCGCCATCCCTCCTCAATCGAGTCCGCGCGTTGAAACAATGTCTGGTCACCGATCAGGCAATCATAGATCAATGTCTCATAACCCGTGCTGGGCCCTTCCTGAAACCAGTCCGAGTAATCGAACTTCATGCGTACGCCGCCAAGTCGGACGGAGGGGCCGGGGACTTTGGCAGAAAACTGCATCGTCACCCCTTCCGTCGGTTGGATGTGCAGCACCATGATATTGGGTGTCAATTTATCAACCGGCGTATCGCGGAAAAGTGCGTAAGGCGCCTGCTTGAAATGGATGGCGATTTCCGTTTTGCGGCAGCGAAGACGCTTCCCCGTGCGGATGTAAAACGGAACACCGGCCCAGCGCCAATTATCGATCCGCAGCTTCATGGCGACGTACGTTTCCGTCTCACTCCCCATCGAGACATCGGGCTCACCCCGATAGCCGCGCAGCGCCTCCGCATGGTCACCATTTTTGAAGGAACCACTGACATATTGGCCGCGCACGGCATTCTCACGCGTGACAGGCTGGATCGCGCTCAGAACTTTTGATTTTTCATTTCGGACGGCTTCCGCATCGAAAGACGTCGGCGCTTCCATCGCCACCATTGAAAGGAGCTGCATCAGGTGATTCGGCACCATATCCCGTATAGCGCCCGTGCTTTCATAAAAGCGACCCCGACGCTCAACCCCCACTGTCTCCGCCGCGGTGATCTGGATATGATCGATATTATCCCGATTCCAGAGCGGCTCAAAAAAGCCGTTTGAAAAGCGAAGGGCGAGGATATTCTGCACCGTCTCTTTTCCGAGATAATGATCAATGCGGTAAATCTGCGTTTCACCGAGCGAGCGCAAAAGGCGCGCATTCAGCTCTTTGGCTGAATTCAGGTCAGAGCCGAAAGGTTTTTCGATGATAACACGGCGTGAGCAATTTTCAGTCTCTTGCGCGAGGCCGGTTGAGCCGATAAGGTCAACAACAGGGCCAAAGAAACGCGCTGCAACAGCCAGGTAAAAAACGGCACTGCGCTCACCCAGGGCCTCTTTCAAACGGGTATAAGTGCTCTCTTCCTCAAATGATCCACGAATATACTGGATATTTCCCGTGATACGATCCCAGTTCTCCTCCTTTAGTTTGGCAGCGCTGGAACCGCGTTTACTGACGAAATCATCGATGGATTCCCGGAATTGCGCCAGAAGCGTCTCTGACGTCATCTCAGCCCAATCGACAACGATTACCGAGAATTCGTCACTCAATAAATCGGCGCAATCGAGATTATAAATAGCCGGGATAAGGAGACGTTTGGTAAGATCACCGCCACCGCCAAAAATGACCATGACACCCGGTGGCGCCTTGCGCAATCTGCGCAATGACTGTGTTGGCGACAGCATCTCACGGTCGCTCGTCAAAACGTCGTTCATAACCAGCCCTTTAAGCCCCACCTGCGACAATTTACGCCGCCTGCGCAACTTACCCTTATAAAAATCTATCTAATCGAAAAACGCAGCGAAGGCAGAAGTTTTCGGAATGGGAGGGCGGCATTTCGCCGCCCCCGTAAAATGCTTACTTCTTCTCGACGTGACCACCGAAACCAAAGCGCATGGCCGATAAAACTTTCTCGGCAAAATTATTGCCGGAGCGTGAGCGGAACCGTGTGAAAAGCGACGCTATGATCACGGGCGCGGGAACGGATTCCTCAATCGCGGCCTCAATCGTCCAGCGACCCTCACCGGAATCGGCAACTTCACCGGAGAATTCCGACAGGGAGCCGTTTTTCGCCAAAGCGTCAGCCGTCAGGTCAAGCAGCCATGAGGAAACGACACTGCCACGGCGCCACACTTCAGCAATATCCGCCGTGTTGAGGTCGAAGCGCTGGTCTTCCGGCAGAACATCAGAGCTCTTGGACTGCATAATGTCAAAGCCCTCTGCGAAAGCCTGCATCATGCCGTACTCGATGCCGTTATGCACCATCTTGACGAAATGGCCGGAACCTGCGGGACCGCAATGCAGGTAACCTTCCTCAGCGCGCGGGTCGAGGCCGTCACGGTCACGCCCCGTTGTGGGCACAACATCGCCTTTACCCGGCGCCAGGGCCTTCAGGATCGGGTCAATATGATCCGTTGAGTCCTTCGTGCCGCCATACATCATGCAGTAGCCGCGCTCAAGGCCCCAAACGCCGCCGGATGTGCCGACATCGACGTAATGAATACCTTTCTCGGCCAGCTGCTTCGCGCGGCGCATATCGTCTTTATAGTAGGAATTTCCGCCATCAATCACGATGTCGTCCTTGCCGAGCAGCCCATGAAGCTCCTGCACGCAGGCTTCGGTAATGTCACCGGCAGGCAGCATCACCCAGACAATTTTACGCGCCGCCGTCAACTTGCTGACAACATCCGATACGCTGCTCGCCGGCTTGCCACGGCCGGATTCCGCCCGCTCCGCCGTGCGGGACACGGCTGCCTGATCACGATCAAAAAGGACGACGTCATGGCCGTGGCGCGTCAGACGCACCGCGATATTGCCACCCATCCGGCCCAGACCAATTATACCAATTTGCATTCTCTTAAACCTTCAAACACGTTACGAAAACGTGATTTCTCTTCGGAGAAACGGCCCGATGGAGGTCGGGCCGCATCCACATTACAACGCTTTGCTGATCGCCTCCGCGAGTGCCTTCAGTCCGGCCTCAAGCGGCCCACTTATGTGGATACGCAAGGCGCGGCGGCCGCGTTCGGACAGCACATCGAAATCACCCCGTGCCTGCGCTGCCTTGACAACACCAAAGGTGAATTTCTCGCCTGGCACGGGAAGATCAGCGTGATCTTCAGCCGTGATTTGCAGGAAGACACCGCTATCCGGGCCACCTTTATAAGCCTGCCCCGTCGAATGCAGGAAGCGGGGACCAAACTCGGCAGCCGTCGCCACTTTGAGGTGATCACGTAATGTCAGCCGCACATCCTGAATCCAGGCCCGCGTCTTTTCATCACGCGCGATGTAAGCAAGCAAGCCGATATAATCGCCCGCTTTGACTCGACCGAAGAAGGCCTTGAGGATCGTCCCCACATCGTGACCCGCCAAAGCTTTGGCGTTGGACGCATCCGCGTAGAAGGCAAAAGCGCCATCTTTTGCGAAAGCTGCCTCATCCGGCAATTTGCCCGTCTCATTGAAAGCGTTCGTGAGCTTCTTCGTCTCGACTTTACTGAATTCGACGTCTGGCTGATCAAACGGGTCGATACCGAGGACCGAGCCCGCGACCGCTGTTGCAAACTCCCAATGGAAGAAAGCCTGCGCGATTGCCATTTTATCCGCAAGGTCGATGGTGATAACGGGGTGACCCGCCTCAGCAAGTGCCTTGACCGCCTTATCCTGCGCCGCCGAAGCCTTATCGCTTAGGCGAAGATAGGCGAAGACGCGATCCTTCCCGTAGACTTCGGGGCCGCCGAGCGTCTCGTCATCGATCGGCACGAGGCCCGTGCCCTTCTTGCCCGTTGACTCGGCAATGAGCTGCTCCAACCAGGCACCGAGATCGTAAATCTCAGGTGAGGCAATAATCGTGACCTTGTCCTGTTTGTGACGCGTCGCCGCGGCACCAAGGATCGCACCAAGCTGGAAAGCCTCATTTTGCGCCGGTGGATTGCTCGCAGCGGCGGATTTAACAGCATGGAGGGCTGAACGCAGGAAGGCATTAACGTCAAGCCCACTCGCCGCCGCCGGCACCAGCCCGAAATTGGAGAGAACGGAGAAACGTCCCCCAATCTGTTTCTCGCCGTAGAAGATCTTCCAGAAAAGATCTTTCTTCGCGACTTCCTCCATGTGGGAGCCGGGATCAGTCACCGCGACAAAATGTGCGCCGGGCGCCTTGCCGAGGGCCTTCTCCGCCGCAGCGAAGAAATAAGCTTTCAGGATATTCGGCTCCAACGTCCCACCGGATTTGGAGGACACGATGAACAATGTTTTCTTGAGATCAACAGCATTTTCAAATGCTTTGATCTGCTGCGGGTCCGTGCTGTCGAGAACATGCAGTTTCGGGAAATTGGCGTGACGGCCAAACGTTTCGGCAATCACTTCCGGCCCGAGGCTTGACCCGCCCATACCGAGCAGAAGCACATCGGTGAAACCCCGTGCCCGCACATCATGCGCGAAAGCTTCAAGCTCCACCGCGTGCGCAAGACGCTCCTCAACGATATCGAGCCATTTAAGCCACTTTGCTTCCTCACCGCCCGTCCAGACAGATGGATCACGTGCCCAGAGTTTGCGGAGCTTACCCTCTTTGCGCCACGCTTCGGTGATTTCCGCGGCATCTTTTTTCAACGCTTCAGGGAGTTGAACGGATTGTTTCAACACCTTGTCACCGAGCATTGCCTTCTGCTTCTGCGCGACGGCACCCAGCAACTTGTCGAAAGCGTCACAGAAGGAGGCACAGCCTTCCGTCACGAGGGTTTCCGTCACCGCGTCAAGATTCAGGCCGAGACGCTTCTGCTCATCCATCACATGGCGTGCAGCTTCGACATCCTCCGTGAGGCTCGCGCGTAGTTTGCCATGGTCACGGAAAGCGTCAAAAGTGGCGGGCGGAATGGTATTGACCGTTTCCTTACCAATCAGCTCATCAACATAAAGCACGTCTGAATAGGCTTTATCCTTCGTGCCTGTCGACGCCCAGAGCAGACGCTGAGGCTGCGCCCCCGCCGCGGCAAGCTTCTGCCAGCGTGGTGACTTGATGACCTCAAGGTAGTGCTGATACGCCATCTTGGCGTTGGCGATCGCCACTTTGCCGCGCAGCGCCTTGAGGGCCTCGGCATCCTTATCGCCTTCTTTGACGCGACGATCAATTTCAGCGTCAATTTTGCCGTCAATTCGGCTGACGAAGAAGGACGCGACGCTGGCGATCTTGTCAATCGACTCACCGCGCGCATGGCGGGTTTCGAGCCCTTTCAGATAGGCTTCCAACACATCTTTATAGGCGGCGAAGGAGAAGAGCAGCGTGACATTGACACTGATCCCTTCCGACGTCACCTGCTGGAAGGCCGGGACACCCTCATGCGTGCCAGGGATTTTAATCATCAGATTTTTGCATCCGACCTCACGCCAGAGGCGGCGCGCCTCGTCAGCGGTCGCGTCCGTCTCGAATGCAAGGTAAGGCGATACTTCGAGGCTGACATAGCCATCGAGGCCCTTGGTTGCCTCAAAAACCGGATGCATCACGTCGGCTGTGGCGCGAATATCCGTGATGGCGAGTTTCTCGTAGAGCTCTCCGGGGGAGAGGATCTCGTCAGCAAGCAATTCTTTGATTTGCGCGTCATAATCTGAGCCGTAGCCCATCGCTTTTTCAAAAATTGCAGGGTTTGACGTGACACCCTTGAGTCCATCTTCGTCAACGAGTTTTTTCAAGCTGCCGTCTGCGGTGAACGAACGCTGGATGAAATCAAGCCACGGAGACTGGCCAAATTCTGCCATCCCTCGCAATACATTTGCGACTTTCCCCGCGTTAGGCTTTTGTTCGACGCCCATGACGTCCTCCTCTCATCATACCATCACCTTGGCATTCACGGTTTCACCGCAGCGAAACAAGTTTCGGAACCGCAATGCAAGGCGTAACAAAAAATGAGGGCCTCGGCAGAAGACTGACGAGGCCCAAGCAAAGTCTTACTTCCGTTTAGACTGTTTAAGGGCAGCCTCGTAAACCTTTTCAGGCGTGAAGCCAAATTTGGTCAGCAGCGCGCTGAGCGGGGCTGAAGCGCCAAAGCTGTTCATGGCGATGATATCGCCACCCTGCCCTGTATATCGATCCCACCCGAATGCGGCCGCCTGCTCAACAGCAACACGTCCCTTAACATCAGGGGGTAATACGCTGTCTTTATAAGCCTGATCCTGCTCTTCGAACAAGTCGAATGACGGGAAGGAAACGACACGGGCCTTGACGCCCTCCGCAATCAGCTTCTCATAGACCTCAACGACCAGGCCCACTTCCGACCCGGACGCCATCAGGATCACATCCGGTTTCGACCCGCAACATGCCAGGACGTAAGCGCCCTTCGAGAGATTTTCCGCAGGTGCATATTTGCTGCGGTCAATCGTCGGCAGGTTCTGACGGCTCAGGATCAGCACGGCCGGCTTCTCCGTCAGCGGCATGATCGTGCGCCAGGCTGCATCCACCTCATTGGCGTCGGCAGGCCGGATTGTCATCAGGCCTGGCGTCGCGCGCAACTGGGCGAGCTGCTCAATCGGCTGGTGCGTCGGACCATCTTCACCAACACCAATAGAGTCATGGGTGAAGATGTAGATCACCGGCAACTCCATAATGGCGGAGAGACGGATCGGTGCCTTCATGTAGTCAGAGAAGATCAGAAAGCCTGAGCAGTAAGGACGGATGCCGGAAAGCGCGATACCATTGCAGATGGCGCCCATCGCATGTTCACGCACACCGAAATGCAGGTTGCGGCCCGCATAGCTGCCATTCCATTGTGCGGGCTGAAAGCTCCCTGCCCCATCAAATGTCAGGTTCGTTTTGGTTGACGGGGAGAGATCGGCGGAGCCACCGATCATCCAGGGCACATTTTTCGCAATGGCGTTGATGACCTTGCCGGAACTGGCGCGTGAGGCCACACCTTTGGGGTCAGCCTCCCATTTCGGAAGGTCCTTATCCCAGCCTTTCGGCAAACGATGCTCGTAAATCGCCTTAAGCTGCTCCGCCTCGTCCGGATATTTCGCTGTATATTCAGCAAATTTCTTCGTCCAGGCGGCATAGGCTTCCGCACCGCGCTTGCCAAGACCTTGTTTGAAATGATCCTGCACACCATCGGGCACATAAAAAGGTTCGGTCGATGGCCAGCCATAGGCTTTTTTGGCGCCGGCAATTTCTTCCGCACCAAGCGGCTCACCGTGAGCCGCCGCCGTACCCGCCTTTTTCGGCGCACCGTAACCGATGACCGTCTTGAGGATGATCAGGCTGGGGCGGTCCTTGACTTGACGCGCGGCCTCAAGCGCCTTGCGGATGGCATCGACGTCATTCGCGTCGCTGAGGGTCTGGACATGCCACTTATAACCTTCAAAGCGTTTGCCCACATCTTCCGTGAACGCGATTTCCGTTGAACCTTCAATGGAAATTTGGTTGCTGTCGTAGAGCCAGATCAGATTACCGAGGCCCAGATGACCGGCAGTCGACGCGGCTTCGGAGGCAACACCCTCCATCATGTCGCCATCGCCGCAGAACGTATAAACGTAATGGCTGAAAAGATCCTCAAAGCCGGGACGGCCATACGTCGCCTGGATATGTTTCTCAGCGATCGCCATACCGACGGAATTACCGCAGCCCTGTCCCAGCGGACCGGTCGTGGTTTCAACGCCTGACGTAAAGCGATATTCGGGATGGCCCGGCGTTTTGGAGCTGAGCTGACGAAACTGCTCAATATCCTTGACGGTCAGGGACGGGCGATCAACCACCTTGCCGTGTTCAATATCACGGATGCCGGTCAGGAAGATGGTGGAGTAAAGCAGGACGGAAGCATGGCCGATTGACAGGACAAAGCGGTCCCGCGCCGGCCAAAGCGGTTGCTGGGGGTCATATTTGAGTTCATGCTGCCAAAGGGCATACATTGCCGGGGCGAGTGCCATGGCCGTGCCAGGATGGCCGGAGTTGGCTTTCTGAACGGCATCCATGGAGAGGGTTCGGATGGTGTTGATCGTCAGCTGCGCGATATCACCTGAACCGGCGCCGCCAGAGCCCGCCTGCGCGTTGTACGCGACTTGGTTACTTAAAGAACGCATCAAAAACTGACCTCCAATTTCTCATCATCTCGTTGAACCGACAGACAGGACACAGCAATCGGCTCGACGCTGTAGCGCAGCGATATGGCGACTCCAACCCGACAGAAAATCACACATATTTTGCACAGAATTTTCAGATAGGGTTTTAGGACGCTTCGGCCGGAACGCAAGAGCGTGGCCTAAAAAAATCATCTCTTCACTCAGCTCATTAACAGCGGCCCCGCGTCACAGCCGCTAACCTACGGTATAAAAAGTGGATTTTGCACTTAAACCGGAGCAATCATGACGGTTTCGTCACGAGATAAACATTTCGTGATTTTGCCCCGCCAAGACGGCTCAAAGCGAAATATAGTGCATTAAACGCAGTTTTAAAGGCTGGTCCTGCGGGAAAAACCTTCGTAGTAAGGAAGATTGGTGCAAGATTTCCCATATATATCGCGATTGCGGGATCGAATGGCGCATCATCTGTGCCGCAATCGACGATGGTGAAGCATATTGAACAGGACTTCGCAATGCGCGAAAAAGACTCTGAAGGCCACTTGACGGACGAGCAGATCGCCGCGCTTTTCCTTGATGCCGCGCGTGAGGGTGACTTGAACACCATCAAACAATTTATTGAAGCCGGTATGGAGGTTGACGCGGCAGATAGTCGCGGACACACAGCGTTGATTGTTGCAACATATAAAAACCGTTACGATGCGGCGGCGCTTTTACTGCGCCACGGTGCCAAGGTGGATGCTGAAGACAGGAAAGGCGCGACCGCGTTGAGCGGGGTTGCTTTTAAAGGGCATGAGCGCGTGGCGCGCCTGCTGCTTGAGCATGGCGCGAAGATCGACCATCAAAACCATCTGGGTCGCACGCCTTTAATGTTCGCCCTGATGTTTGAGCGCCATGACATCGTCAAGCTCCTCCTTGAGCACGGCGCTGATCTTGACCTGAAAGATGTGGACGGCGTCTGCGCGCGTGACCTCGCTCACTCACGGGCTGAACTGACCCGGACGGATGAACGGCAATGCCGCTCTGGAACGGATCGGACGTAAGATGATGAACCCTTATTGGAGCCGTCTCGTCCCTCAGTTGGACCCCTATATTCCGGGAGAACAGAGTCAGGAAGCGGATCTGGTCAAGCTCAACACAAACGAGTTGCCCTTCCCGCCATCACCTGCCGCGCTCGAAGCCTTGCGCACCGCGTGTAATGCCGATTTGCGTCTCTATCCTGACCCGACAGCCGCCGCTTTGAGGAGATCAATCGCACGGCTTTACGCATGTGACATGGGCAATGTTTTTGTCGGAAACGGGTCGGATGAGGTTCTGGCTCATGCCTTTCGGGCCTTGATGCAGGACGATCGGCCCATACTCTTCGCGGATGTCACGTACGGATTTTATACCGTTTATTGCCGTTTATTCGGTCTGACCTATCAACATGTCCCGCTCTCTGACGATTTCACAATCAACGTCGATGCCTATCTCGCGCGGCCTGCTGGCGGAATTGTCATTGCCAATCCGAATGCCAATACGGGTTTAGCCCTCCCCCGCCGGGAGATTGAGCGACTTGTCCGCGCAAGGCGGGATTGCGTGGTGCTGATTGATGAAGCCTATGTCGATTTCGGCGCGGAGAGCGCCGCAAGCCTCGTCAGCGAAAACCCTAACCTCATCGTCGTTGAGACCTTATCCAAAAGTCGGGGACTTGCCGGGCTGCGTGTCGGCTTTGCCCTGGCGCACCCGAAGCTGATTGACGCTTTGACCCGCGTTAAGGACAGCTTCAACTCCTACCCTCTCTCCCGCATGGCGCAGGCCGGCGCCATTGCCGCCATTGAGGACACGATGTGGCTGGAGGAGACGGTGCAGCAGGTAACGCGCTTGCGGGAGGATCTGACTCGCGCGCTGGAAGCGCGGGGGTTCACGATCCTGCCCTCTCAGGCGAATTTTATCGCGGCGCGCCATATCAATGTCCGCGCCGACGATCTGACGCGGGATCTGAGGAAAGAAAATATTCTGGTACGCCACATGGCGACGCAACGCATATCCGATTGGGTCCGCATCACTATAGGCTCAGAAGCACAGCATCAACGCCTTCTGACAGCTCTTGATCGACTCCTTCAGTCCAGCTGAAAAGATTTTCAGCCTGGGAATGGTCAGGCTGCAAAGCGGTGAGAGGTCAGCTGCAATATCAGACAGATTGCGGAAGACGTGACGGCGTGACCTGACGCTCAACGTCCGCCTCCTCAACAGCAGCGGACGCTGTCTCCAGCGCTGTAAGGGCATAAAGCATGTCAATCCGCGCCCGTCCCTCAAGACGTCGCGCCTCTGACACAGCCCGGCGTGCCTGCGGAAGCCAGCTCATAAACTGTTCAACTTCAACGTCGTCCATGGAAAGTGCGAGGACTTCATATTCCTCTTCATAGATCGCACGCTCAACGCGCGTGCGTTCAGAGCGAAGCCTTTCCTCCTGCTCACACGCCGCCAAGGCATTTGCGCGCGCCAAGTTGCGCTCGCTCTTCCGCAAAATGCTGAGCTGCCGGAGGGAGATCTCCTCCGACGGCATGTCATACATAGAATGCATCGTCACCTAAGTCCGATTCCTCGCTGAACAATGTTCCCGCTTCGTTATCTGACGCTGCAAGTTATCCGAAAAGATTATTTTTAAAAACTTCTTTCTTAATACGGACCTTTATAACGTCCAAAACGTTAAGCTAAACTGAATGGGCTGATATTGTCGCCCTCTCAAATCTTAGCGTAACGTGCTCATTCTGCAACACTAAGTTGAAGTTTAGTAAAAGGTTCAACCTATTTTTTGTTGTTAATCAATGGTTTCCCTTGGAAATTTACGTTCTCCTTAACTATTACTTAGCAATGGGAAAAACTTTTTCACATTGAAGGCGTAATTGACTTGTCCTTATCAAACCTAGGTAGTAATAAAAATTCATCAGATGTGGAGAATGAAAACATGCGCCTCCTTCTAGTCGAAAATGATTGTGGCGAGAGTGTTTCAGCGCTGAAGACCCTTCACCAAGGCGGGTTTACCGTGGACCACGCGGGGAGCGGCTTCGACGCGATTGAAATGCTACAACACTATGATTATGACCTCGCCATCGTTGATCTCTCGATCGATGACCTTGACGGTTGCGATGTCATACGCCGTGTCCGCCGCGCACGCGTTGAAACGCCGATTATCGTGACGTCACAGGGCAGTTCCGCCCGGGATAAGATTGCGACGTTCAATGCAGGCGCGGATGATTTTATCGAACGCCCTTATGATGATGAAGAATTGATCGCACGTCTCCATGCGGTCGCAAGACGGTCGCGCGGATTCAGCACGGCTGTCATTACTCTGGGTAATCTGACAATTGACCTTAACGCCAAAAGCGCTTTTGCCTCCGGCGTTTCCATTCCGCTTACCGGTAAAGAATACGCGATCTTAGAGCTTCTTGTGCTGCGACGCGGCACGATCCTCACCAAGGATGCTTTCCTAAATCATCTTTATGGTGGACGTGATGAGCCTGAGATGAAGATCATCGACGTCTTCATCTGCAAGCTGCGGCGCAAATTGCAGGAACACGGTATTGATAATCTTATTGGCACTGTCTGGGGACGCGGCTATGTGCTGAGGGAGGAATTCCAACCTGTTTCCCGCGTCACAAACCCGCAACCATCGTCGCTTATCAACGCCTAGGACCCAGCGACATTTGCGAAGGTGAAGCGCACGGCCCCGGCAAGCGTCTCTTTGACTGAGATGCTTGCCGGGGTCAATTTATAAGCGCCCGTTTTTACGGGCCACGCTTACTTTATCGGTGTTGATAGTCTGGCGACCGACTCAACAGCCTCCGTGAGAGCATCCGCGACGTTCTCGACAAGCTGCCCGTCATCTGCCTCGACCATGATGCGGATCAGCGGCTCCGTGCCGCTGGCGCGCAATAAGATGCGCCCGCGACCCTGCAATTGCCCCTCCGCATGGCGTTGCGCGTCGATGACGCAATCTGCCTGAAGTGGATTTCCCTCGCTGAAACGTATGCTGCGCAGCGTCTGCGGAAAAGGCGTGAACATACGGCAGGCCTCACTGGCGGGCTTCTTCGTTTCAACAAGCACAGCGAGCACCTGAAGCGCGGCAACGAGGCCATCACCCGTGGTGCCGTAATCGGACAGCACCATATGCCCCGATTGCTCCCCGCCGATCTGACTACCTAAAAACCGCATGCGCTCCACGACGTAGCGGTCACCGACCGCGGTGCGATGCAATTCAAGTCCGTGATCCTGCAGAAAGCGCTCCAGCCCGAGATTAGACATCACCGTCGCGACGATATTATTGGAGCGCAAAAGCCCTGCGCTCTGCCAATGGGACGCAATCAAGGCCAGGACCTGATCCCCATCAACGATCTCCCCGCGTTCATCGATTATGATGAGGCGGTCTGCATCGCCGTCCAGCGCAATGCCAATATCCGCCCTCTCCTGTAGAACGGCTTCACGCAATCTTTGCGGCGCGGTGGAGCCACAGCGATGGTTGATGTTGGTGCCATTGGGTGAACAACCGATTTTAACGACATCCGCGCCCAGTTCCCACAATGCTGTGGGGCCGACCCGGTAAGCCGCACCATTTGCGCAATCGAGGACGATCTTCAATCCGTCCAGTCGGCATCGATTGGGAAGCGACGCTTTCGCGCTTTCAATATATCGTCCTGCAGCGTCATTGAGGCGCGAGGCACGGCCGACATCCTGGGGTGGCGCGAGATAATCTGAGAGATCCTGCGCCATGAGCGCTTCAATCTTCGCCTCATCCTCATCGGACAATTTATAGCCGTCAGGGCCGAATAATTTGATGCCATTATCCCCGAAAGGATTATGGGAGGCCGAAATCATCACGCCCAGATCCGCCCGCAGCGAACGCGTCAACATGGCGATGGCCGGGGTCGGCAACGGCCCCACCAGGGTGACGTCCATCCCGGCCGAAAGAAAGCCGGAGACAAGGGCATTCTCAAGCATGTAACCGGACAGGCGCGTATCTTTACCCAGGACGACACGGTGACGGTGATCACCCCGACGGAAAAATATTCCCGCAGCCTGGCCAAGCTTTTGCGCGATATCGATCGTCATGGGGAAACAATTGGCAAGCCCGCGAATGCCATCTGTACCGAAGAGGCGGCGCGTGGACGAAGCTTTAGACATTGACATCGCCTTGTAACATACAAATTGCCGCAGGCTTTGCGGCCGGACTGAAACTTGAAGAAAAAGGGCCGAAGCCCTCTCTCCTCCTATCCATGCTGCGGAGACGCCGCACCTGTCAGGGGACCTGCCCCCCAACCGGTACTGACGGTCGGCACGGAGGCCCGACGGTTTTCCGGCCCATCATCTGAGATATCGGCCCGCTCAATCGGTTGCCCCTTCAGGAGCTGGCTGATCTCATCACCTGTCAGGGTTTCGAATTCCAGCAGGGCTTTCGCCAAACGATGCAGGTCGTCAATATGTTCCAACAAAAGACTGTGAGCGCGACGGTAAGCGTGCTCCACAATATCGCGCACCTCCCGGTCAATTTCCTGCGCCGTCGCCTCGGACACGGATTTATTCTGCGTGACAGAATGTCCGAGAAACACTTCCTGCCCGTTATCTCCGTAAGCAATTGTGCCGAGCTTCTCGCTCATGCCCCATTCCGTCACCATACGGCGCGCCTGATCCGTTGCCATTTTGATATCGCTGGAGGCGCCCGTGCAGATATTTTCCTTCCCGAAAATAATCTCCTCCGCAGCGCGGCCACCCATGGCCAGAACCAGCTCAGCCAGGCATTTGCTTTTCGTCTTTGAATAAGCATCCCCCTCAGGCAGGCTCATAACAAGGCCGAGGGCACGCCCGCGTGGGATGATCGTCGCCTTATGCACCGGGTCACATCCGGGCGTCAGCATCGCGCAAAGGGCGTGGCCACCTTCATGATAAGCGGTAAGACGCTTGTCTTCCTCACTCATCACCATGGAACGCCTCTCCGCGCCCATCAGCACTTTGTCCTTCGCGGCCTCGATATCCCGCATACTGACGGAACGTTTGCCGAGACGCGCCGCCATCAGCGCCGCCTCATTTACGAGATTGGCGAGGTCCGCCCCGGAGAAACCGGGCGTGCCACGGGCAATCACGCGTGGGTCAACGTCATTACCGAGGGAAACCTTGCGCATATGGACGCGCAGGATGCGCTCCCGACCCGTCACATCCGGGTTGGGCACAACCACCTGACGATCAAAACGCCCCGGACGCAGTAACGCGGGGTCAAGCACGTCGGGGCGGTTGGTCGCGGCGATCAGGATCACGCCCTCATTGCTTTCGAAACCATCCATCTCCACCAGCATCTGGTTGAGTGTCTGTTCCCGCTCATCATTGCCGCCGCCCAGCCCGGCACCGCGATGACGCCCGACCGCGTCGATCTCATCAATGAAGATGATGCAGGGCGCTGATTTCTTCCCCTGCTCAAACATGTCACGCACGCGGGACGCGCCGACACCGACGAACATTTCAACGAAGTCGGAGCCGGAGATGCTGAAGAACGGCACATTGGCCTCGCCCGCAATGGCGCGCGCCAACAATGTTTTACCCGTACCTGGCGGCCCGACAAGCAATGCGCCCTTCGGGATTTTACCCCCGAGGCGCGTGAACTTCTGCGGATCTTTCAGAAAATCAACGATTTCCTCCAGTTCACTTTTCGCCTCATCAATCCCGGCAACATCATTAAACGTGACTTTCCCCTGCTTCTCACTCAGCAGCCTTGCGCGGGACCGTCCGAAGCTCATCGCCTTGCCATTCCCCATCTGCATCTGGCGCAGAAACAGGATCACGATGCCGACCATCAGGATAATGGGGAGGTAGTTGGCGATCGCCCTTAAAACCGGGCTTCCCTCAGGCTCAGGCGGCTTGGCGTTGACTTCGACATTTTTGGAAGTCAGTCGCGAGACGAGGGTCGGGTCAATCGGCGCATAGGTCTGGAAAGCGACGCCATCCTTCAATTTGCCGGTAATGTCCTGATCCCGGATGGTGACGGACCTGACCTGACCCTTTTCAACGTCATGGACGAAGTCGGAATAGGCAAGCTGCTGCGTCACAGCATGCTCATCATGCGGCTGGAATGCCACGAAGACCATGACGATCGCAACGATGACCGCTATCCAGACCAGAAGACTACGCCCTAGTTTATTCATAAGATTCTCTACCAAAATACAGCCCGGCTTGGGCGTGGTCGCACATGACGGATTGTCGAACAGATGAGAGGGAAACTCAACCGAGTGAAGATAACATAAGCATGAGCACGCATGTTACCAACCCCGCCTGAAGACGCTTTGTCGTTAAAAAACAGGTTTATCCCGTCGCAGGACCTTGAGGATCCTGTTCACAGGCGCGAATACGGGGCTTCGGGCGGCGCCTGGCACCATAAGGATGCATCCGTGACGGGTGCGCGCCGCCACGCTACAAAGCGGAGTTGAGCCACCGCCTCATCGTTACAGAATCCGAAGTGGGGGACGGCGATGAGCCGATCACCGCGCCAGATGGCGGGCAAAGCCATGAGGCAGCGTGCGGGCAGGTCCCGCGATTTGAATTGCGACGCAGCCCTGCCGAGGCGGCGGATGGCGATACCCGGCACGGGCCGTCCCTGAAGGCGCCAGCGTTGGTCCCAGATGAGATCCTCCGCCAGCGCAGCATCATCGACATTAATGAGCTGCGCGGCCGCAACAGGCTCCCGGACAAGGCACCAGCCTCGCGTCACACCCGCATGTCGACGCTGGAAGAGCCATACGCCACCCAACGTGGTGTCTTGAGGGGCTTCGCGGAGCTGCGCCAGCCGTCTCCTTGACGGCGCCCAGTCCGCACCGGAAACAGCCTGGCAAATGCGCGACAATATGTCAGCGGATGGCAGTTCCCCCAAGATACGGACAAAGCCAAAAGGATGAGGAATAAGTTGTCCGCAATATGTGGCGAGGCTCGTCTCAGCCTTCTGACGCAAAGCGGCGTGTCGGCGCGTCTCGCTCAAAGCGCGGTCAATATCCTGCTTTGACACGCTTTGCCGGATCGCGACGCGTCGAAATTGCGCGTTGAGATTTGATGGATCCTCAACCCATTTTATATTTTCTGCGTCAAGGGTTGCGCGCAATCGTTCGGGGGGCATATCGCGTAACGGGCGGATGATCCGAACGTCGGGTGTGAAACGGGCCGCCGCCATTCCGGCGAGGCCGGCCGCGCCGCTCCGTTTTTCCTTTCTTAAAAAATACGTTTCGGCCTGATCGCGGCGATGATGCGCCACGAGAAGATCCATAATGCCATGTTGACGACACCATCGCGTGAAGATGTCGTATCTCGCCGCGCGCGCGCGCGCCTGCACGCCACGCATTTTCGACAGATGGGTGAGGCGAAGGATATGAGCTTCCACCCCTTGACGGGTCAGAAGCTGCTGCGTTTCCTGAGCTTCCCGCGCGGCTTCGGGACGCAGCCCGTGATCGACGATCAGGGCGACGCTGCGCGCGCGCCAGCGATGCGCCAGAAGGCCGAGGCAGAGACTATCCGCACCGCCGGAAACCGCAACGGCAACGCGATAACGTGCCTCATCGGCAGGGAACGGCCCGTAAGGCGTCATCAACCCCGCGAATTCAGCCTCGTGAACCGGCAGAAACTCACTCAGCCGCAATGCGCCCGTCGGAAGAATGAATTATAGGCCTTGTGGATGCGCGATGACATGTCCGGAAAATCATGTTTCAATTTCCCCAAAGCCTCACACGCATCTTTGCGACGGTCCAGGGCCAGCATGGAGGCCGAGACACCGAGGAGGGATTCCTGCGCGGAAACAGCGCGGGGCGCGGCCTTGTACGCGTCAAAATAGGCCAGTGCCGACCCCTTATAATTTTTCTGCCCAGCGAGAGACTGCGCGAGCAGGAAGCGTGCATCGACTCTCGTCTTCGTATCACGCGCTGCTTTGATGGCCGCCTGCGCCTTCGCCTGGCTGACATCGAAATTGCGAGCTAAAAGTGCCGCTTTGCCCTGCTTGATGAGGTCTGCGGGGGGAGCGGCTCGGGCGCTCTCCGTCTTCTCCTGAGGTGCCGCGGCATCCTTGCTTTTGGCCGCCATGCCTGAGCCCGCACCCGCATTGAACTGCGCGTCCTCCAGTTTTTTATTGAGCGCCTCAGATTGAGTTTTGACCTGATTACTCAATTGGTCGACATCACCGCGCAATTCCCGTTGCGACGCTTCCAGAGCGGCCACGCGCTGCAATAATTGCGCGACGAGGTCTCGCGTCCCGCCTTCATCCTCCGCGCGCGCGCTGAGCGGCGAAGTGGAAAAGAGGATCACGAGTCCGAGTCCGGTGATGCAGGAAAATCGGGTCAACCATTTAGCGTTGTGATGTCGCAATTTGTCTCTCCACGCCGTATGATGCGAGGATCAATCCAGCCTGCAGGTAAAGTTTATTGTCGGCGCGATCCAGGACCGTGCCGACTACATTCGATAAATGATAAAAAGCCCGCCGGCAACCGAAGCTTTTATCCGGCTGCGGGCGACATGTTTTTACTGAACAGACGTGATTGAATTACGGTTCTGCGACCACGCTTCCTCATTATCGCCCTGCGCTGTCGGACGATCCTTACCGTAGGAAATCGTGGTGATGCGCGACGCACTCACGCCTCTGGCCACGAGGTAATCCCGCGCGGCATTGGCGCGACGCTGGCCGAGAGCAATATTATATTCCTCCGTCCCACGGTCATCGCAGTTACCGGCGAGTTGCACGGTCACTTGCGGGTAACGCCCCAGCCATTCCGCCTGCTTATCCAGCGTCGCCTGCGCATCGCTGGAAAGCTCATTGCGATTGAGCGCGAAATAGACACGGTCCCCGACATTGGCGACGAGATCGGCTTCACTGCCGGGCGTCACGCCCGTTTCCTGTGCGACGGCGCCATTGCCATCGGTGGAACCGGTATTGCTTGGCTTACCGGAACACGCGGTCAACGCAAGCGCGATACCGACACAGCTTAAGAGTTTGAAATTCATAATATGCCATCCTGAAAGGCCGGCCTGACATCAGGTCCGAACCAGATAAACGGATCGACTACTAGGATGAGGGATGAATTCAAACCCCATCGCGCAGCGTTTTTTGGACATAAAGCGTCCAATTCTTCCATAATCAAACTTCTCGGAGGCGGTCAAGTTCCCACGGAACCACCTGAGAAACCTTAATGGAGTATTGGCGGGTTCCCCAGAAAATGCGCCGCTTCCTGTCCGAAAATCTTAACCGTTATAAGGTGACCAGGCCGGGTCCGACGCACCGGTGCGCGTTGGAATCGTCCGTCCATGAAAACCGGTAATATCGATTGTGTCGATCATCGTTGAAAAACCTGCGCCGCGATGTCCGGCCCGCGTCTGGCGGCAATAAGCCAGCACGCGCCCATTCGGGCAGAATGTGGGGCTTTCAACCGTAAAGCCCTCTGTCAGGATACGTTCACCCCCACCATCCGGCCCCATCACACCAAGGGAGAAACTGCCATTGGCGATACGGCTGAAGGCAATCACATCCCCGCGCGGCGACCAGACGGGGGAGCCGTAACTCCCCTGACCGTAGGAAATTCGCCGCGCATTACCGCCGGATGCGCTCATGATATAAAGCTGGGGCGACCCGCCGCGATCCGAGTTAAAGACAATCTGCGTGCCATCGGGGCTGAAACAGGGGCTCGTATCAATCGCGCCTGAACTGGTGATCTGCCGTTTCACGCCGGAAGCGAGATCAACCACCCAGATATCAGAACCGCCCGCCCGTGTAGCAGACAGCACAACCTGATGACCATCGGGAGAGAAACGCGGCGCAAAGGAGATACCATGAAATTCGCCGAGCAATCTCTGCTGCGCCGACTTAATGTCAAAAAGATAAACGCGCGGGCGGTTATTGGCGTACGACATAAAAGCGAGGCGATCCTGTCGCGGGTCAAATCGTGGTGTCAAGGTCAGCCACCGTCCCTGAGTCAGAATATGCGCGTTCTCCCCATCCTGATCCATAATGGCCAGCCGCGTCGTCAGCTGACGCCCCGGACCCGTGCGGGAAATATAAGCAATGCGCGTGTCGAAATACCCTTTTTCACCCACCAGACGCTCGTAAATGACGTCCGCAATGATATGTGCGATGCGGCGCCAGTTCGCCCGATTGGCGGAATAACGCGTGCCCTGGATTTGCCCGCCGGTCAGGACGTCCCAAAGGCGCATCTCAACCTGCACATCGCCGCTCCCCAATACATTGCCACTGACAGCGGCGCGCGCACCCTCGCTTTTCAGCATGTCGAAGTCAGGTGCGCCGGGGGACGAGGCCAGCACCTTGAAAAGCCCCGTATTGCCCAGATCCGCGGCGATAACCTCGCTGATCTGCGCACCCAGGCCGGGTCCGAAGCTGGGAATGCCAATGGGGATCGGGGCAGAGCGGGCCTGATCGACCGTGATGGCGGCGCCCGACTGGCCTGAACCTTGCGCAAAGCCAGAACGGGGTGAGAGGGCGGAAAGGCTGATCGCGGCCACCCCCATGCCAAGCGCTGTCCGACGAGAGAGGAGGAACTGGCGCAGGCTTTCAGCCTCGTCATCACCAATGAACATATCAGTGCCACGCATATCAAGCTCCTCCGTCAATGATCCTGGCCGAAGATTACGGCCTAAAAATGAACTTCAACCGATGCACATCCCCGAGCATTTGCGGCGGCAGACGCAGCTTGGCACAAGTCGGGCTTAAAACAGCCTGACGCGCGCGCTCAGCAAAAACCTGAAAGACAGGATCTGACTCCGCCCGCCGGATTGTATCGGCAGATAATTCCGCGCGACGCGCAACGCCCTGCGCATCCACGGTGATTTCCAACGCGGCGGAAAAACTGGCGTAATTCTGCGCGGCTGTATCCTGCGTATAGCACCGTCGCACGCCCTGCCCGATGGCCCCGCGCTGCGTCGGCGTCAAGGCGCTGGTGATATCCCCTTCCGGCGCGCCAGCCCCCTTCGGGGCACCACCCTGTTTCGGATTGGCACGCGCCTTAGGCGGGTGGGTTTGCTTCTGATCAACGCGGAACGCATCAAGTGTTGAAAGCAGGGAATGGGAATCCGTCTGCATTTTCTTCGTCACATTGGGCTGCGCGATGTGCGATGGCTGGTAAATTTTGGGCGGCGCGACGTCCTTGCGGGTCAGGGCCTGAGGCGGCACCACCTGATGCGCTGCGGATGGTGGTGCAGGCGGCGTCGGGACAGTCTTGATCGGCTCCGCATCGTCATCCGGGAGCTTTTCCATCGGTTTAAGCTCCGGCAATGTCTGCGCGTCACTTGTCGCCGCGGGAGGGATGGGCGGCGGCGGTGGCGGGGCGGGCGGCGGCTCCTCATTCGGCACGTCTTTCGGCACGTCCGGCGCGGGCGGCGCATCCTCCATCACGAGCGCAGGGGCGGGCGACTTCTCTTTCGAAAGCTGATCGGACTTATGCGGGATCGACGGTGGCGCATCCACATCCAGCGTGACATCGACGGAGTCAAGTGGGGGTGGCTCCGGCGGGACGGACCCATGCATATGGATGACAATCCAGAGGATCACGCCAAGATGCAGCAACCCGGACGCCACAGCTGAACGCCGGAAACGCCGCGTATCCGCAGAGAGAGGACGGTGCAATGTCGACCCCTTCCCTATTGGCCCGCCGGCTGTTCCCGCGTGTCAAGCGCGATGCGTTTGAAACCGGCCCCCGCAATCATGGCCATGATACGGGCCACCTGGCCGTAACTCAGCCGCAGATCCCCCCTTACATGAATGCGTTGCTGCTGGTCGTCATGCACCCGCTCACGCAATTGCGCGACGAGATCCTGCTCCGCCACGGGATGGTCATCCAGATAGATCGTCCCATCCTCCTTGACGGAGACATTGACGGGTTTGACATCGACATTATGCGGCGCGGCGCTGGATTTCGGCAGATCGACGTTGATGCCGCTCGTCAGCATCGGCGCTGTCACCATGAAGATGATGAGCAGCACCAGCATGACGTCGACAAGCGGGGTGACGTTGATTTCCGCGCTGGGACGAAAGCGCCGCCCCCGCCGCGACCCTCCGGCAGATGGCATGCCCATGACTCAGCTCCGCTCTTCTGACTGACGGGACAGGATTGCGGCAAACTCAATCCCGAAGGAATTGAGACGCTCAGCAAAAAGGTCCAGAGCGCCGCTGGTCACGTTATAGGCGACATAAGCCGGAATGGCCGTCAGGAGCCCGATCGCCGTGGCGAAAAGGGCTTCGGAGATACCCGGCGCGACGACGGCGAGGTTGGTATTGTGCTGCGCGGCGATGGACCCGAATGCGTGCATGATGCCCCAAACCGTCCCGAACAAGCCGATAAAAGGCGCAACCGGGCCGATTGTCGCCAGCGCGATCAGCCGCTTGCCGAGACGATCCATTTCCCGCGTGACGGTGATGGTGATGGCGCGATCAACACGTTCCCGCACGCCGCCACGGCTCATATCCGCACCGTTGATCCGGGCGGAGCGTCGCCACTCCCCCATCGCCGCGCCGAAGACGGCCGCCATGGGGTTGGAGGGTTTTGCCCCCTCCGCTTCATAGATATCGTCGAGACTGCCGCCGGACCAAAAGCGCTCCTCAAAAGCGTCCGCTTCACGATTGACGCGCCGGACCGACATATATTTTTCAATAATGACGGCCCAGACAAAGGCGCTGCAGAAAACGAGCCCCAGAATGACAAGCTGCACGACGATGGATGCGTGCATAAAAAGGTGCAACGGGGACAGGTTGATCGCTTGCGCCCCCAGATTTGCTGTATCTACCGTACGATCCAATCCAACCTCCCTGGGGAAGCCTTTTTCCCCGTATACACCTCAGGACTCGCGCCCTGATTTTGCTTTCTTTACGATGATTTGCCGTCCGCGTCACCTGGCGAGATGCGTCGCGCGATACGCACCTAATGCCGAGACAATCTGAGGCGGAAAACGCCCGGGCCGGTTCGTGGCGCGATCAAGGCAGACAAGCTCAACTTCCAGCCGTGCGCATTCCTCGCCATTGCGCTCAATCACCTGCCTTATAATCGATCGCGAGATGGAAGTTTCCATTTCTTCAGAGCAGACAGTGATCTCATCATCAAGGAAAATCGGTTTCCTGTAATGGACGGTCAGGCTGCGCACGAGAAAGACACGTCCTTCCTCCTCCGCCAGTTGCTGGAGGGAAATCCCATTCTGGCGCAGAAGCTCCGTCCGCGCACGATCGGCGAAATGCAGATAGCGCGCGTGATAGACAATCCCTGCCGCGTCAGTGTCTTCATAATAAATACGAATGGAAAATTCATGGCGCATCAATGGATCCATCAAGCGGGAGGTCACTTTGCATCACGGCATTCTGGGGCGGCTTCAGGCCGAGATGCGCCCATCCCCGTTCACCCAGGACGCGCCCCCGCGAAGTGCGCATGATCAATCCCTCCTGAATTAAATAGGGCTCAACAACATCTTCAAGACTGTCGCGCGCCTCGGACAAGGCGGCGGCAAGTGTTTCAATACCGACCGGCCCACCATGATGAAATGTCGCAATCCGCATCAGATAACGCCGGTCCATCGCGTCCAGCCCTATAGGGTCGACCTCAAGCCGCGTGAGGGCCGCATCCGCCATTTCCCGCGTTATGGCACGGTCTCGCGGTGCCCCCACAGCCGCGAAATCCCGCACGCGGCGCAGCAGGCGTCCAGCAATGCGCGGCGTCCCGCGTGAGCGACGGGCGATTTCCGCGGCGCCGTCTTCCGTCAGATTAACACCGAGGCGCGCCGCACCGCGACTGACGATCGCACGCAGTTCCTCCGGTGAATAAAAGATCAGCCGCAACGGAATGCCGAAGCGATCCCGAAGGGGCGTGGCCAGTAATCCGGCACGCGTCGTGGCAGCGACCAGCGTAAAAGGCGGCAGGTCAATCCGCACGGACCGCGCCGCGGGCCCCTCGCCGATGATCAGATCGAGTTGGTAATCCTCCATGGCGGGATAGAGGATTTCTTCGATCGCTGGCTGCAGGCGGTGAATTTCATCAATGAAGAGCACGTCGCGCGGCTGGAGATTTGTTAGAATAGCAGCGAGATCCCCGATCCGTTGAATGACCGGCCCGGATGTCGCCCTGAAACCGACCCCCAACTCCCGTGCGACGATCTGGGCAAGGGTGGTTTTACCCAACCCCGGCGGGCCGTGGAGAAGCACATGATCCAGCGCATCACCCCGCGCTTTTGCCGCCTGGATAAAGACGGAAAGATTTTCACGACTGGCGCGCTGGCCGGTAAAGTCGTCAAGCGTTTGCGGCCGGAGCGTGCTCTCGGAAAAATCATCCTCTTTTCGTTCAGGGTCGAGGATCCGGTCCTCCGGGGCGCTCATCGTCCGAGTTCTTTCAACGTCAGCCCCAGGATTTTCTCCAGATTCGCCCCTTCATGGGTTTTGATGATGCGGGTCAGGACATCCCAGACTTCCACGCGACGGAAACCGAGGCTTTCCAAAGCCGTCATGGCGTCACCCTCAAGAGAGGAGGATACGCCTGACGCTGCCGGGTTTGCGACCGACGCGGAATCTGGCAGATTTGCCGTTTTTGCCGAGAGCTCGGAAATAATGCGGCTTGCCAGTCGCGGCCCGACCCCGGTTGCGCGGGCGAGCTGAGCTTTATCGCCACTGGCGATGATCAGCGGCAGGGCCTCTGGCGGGCAGACGGAAAGGATCGCGAGCGCGACCTTCGACCCCACACCCTGCACGGTCGTCAAGGTGCGGAACCAGGCGCGCTCCCCTTGCGAAGCAAAGCCGAAAAGCTGGATCGCATCCTCGCGCACATGCGTCTCAATCAGCAGCGTCGCCTTCTCGGATGACGGCGGTAACTGCGACAAGGTCGGGCTGGATGCGGAGACGAGATATCCGACGCCATGAACATCGATCAGGCAGTGATCAAGCTCCGTTGCGACGACATGTCCGACGAGGCGTCCGATCATGCCATGCGCCTTCCTCGGGCGTAGGCGGCGTGGCTTGCGCGATGATGGGCGTGGCAGATGGCCACGGCCAGCGCATCCGACGCATCTGCTTTTTTAATGATGGCACCGGGCAGGAGACGCGTGATCATGAGGGTCACCTGTTCCTTCGTGGCGGCACCCGTGCCCACGACAGATTTTTTGACTTGCTTGGCACCGTATTCCGCCACAAATAAACCCTCATAGGCCGGCACTAAAAGTGCAACGCCGCGCGCATAGCCAAGTTTGAGGGTGGAAGCGCCATTGCGATTAACGTACGTCTCCTCCACCGCGGCTTCCTGAGGATTATACTCCCTGATAAGAGCCGTCAAAGCGCCATGGAGCTCACACAGGCGATGCGGAACGGATTCATCGCCGTCACTGCCAATCACGCCGGAAGCCACGTGGCGCATGTGGTTGCCCTCAACATCGATAATGCCCCAGCCCGTAAAGCGTAGTCCGGGGTCAATGCCGATCAGTCGCGTCATTCAGGCAGCCAGGGCCCGTGCAACATCGTCCGGGAGGTCAAAATTGGCATAAACCGCCTGCACATCGTCGTTATCTTCCAACACGTCGATCAATTTCAGGACGGAACGCGCCGTTTCCTCATTCAGCACCACGCTGTTTTCCGGCCGCCAATCCAGTTTCGCAGATTGCGGCTCCCCGAAACGCGTTTCAAGCGCGTCGCGCACGGCGAAGAAATTCTCCATCGCGCAGATGATTTCATGCCCGTCTTCCGTCAGCAGGACATTGTCGGCACCCGCTTCAATCGCGGCATCCAGCATCTCCTCCTCACTTGCGATGTCAGTGGGGAAGCTGATGACTCCGACATGCGCAAACATGAAGGAGACGGAATTACTCTCCCCGAGGGAACCACCATGTTTTGAGAAAGCGGCGCGCACTTCACTCGCTGTGCGGTTACGATTATCCGTCAGACCTTCCACAATGATGGCGACGCCTGCCGGGCCGTAACCCTCATAACGCACTTCGGTATAATCATCCCCTGCCCCGGCCCCGGAAGCTTTTTTGATGGCCCGCTCAATATTATCCTTCGGCATATTGATTTCACGCCCGGCCGTCATGGCCGCACGCAGACGCGGGTTGGCCGTGGGGTCCGGCGAGCCGGAGCGCACCGCGACGGTGATTTCGCGCAGGACTTTCGCGAATTGCTTGGCGCGTTTCGCATCCTGCGCACCTTTGCGGTGCATGATGTTCTTAAATTGTGAATGGCCGGCCATTCTTACCCCCGGGCTAAGCGTGTCACGCCAATCGACCGTGACAATGTTTGAACTTCTTGCCGGACCCGCAGGGGCACGGCGCGTTGCGTGGCGTTTCATCCATCGCGTTGAACGACGAAATTTCGGGCGACGGGTCCTTATCCGTCCGCGGCACCACATTGCCGTCCACCCCGATAACCTCGTCATGCGCAAAGGTCATCTGAGCGCCGAATACGTCCTGTCGCGTCTCCGCAAAAGCCTCCGCCTCACGCGGGGAGAGGATTTCAATGCGGGAAAGTGTGGATGTTGTCCGATACCGCAACTCATCCAGCATATTGGAGAAGAGGTTAAAAGCCTCATGCTTATATTCATTTAACGGGTCACGTTGTCCATAGGCGCGGAGGCCGATCCCTTCACGAATCTGGTCAAGGGCATGGAGATGCTCCTTCCAGACGGAGTCAAATGTCGTCAGCAGAGCTTGCTTTTCGATACTGCGCATTAAAGCGGGGCCGATATTGGCGGCGCGGGCAGCGGCGGATTGCGTCGCCTGCTCCTCCACACGTGCCGAAACGACATCGCGGTCCACCCCATCCTCCTGCGCCCAGTTCTGAACCGGGACGTCAAGCGCCAGAAGCTGATGAAGATCCGACTCAAGATCCGCGCTTTCCCATTGTTCAGGGAAGGATTTTTCAGGGATACGTGCCGCGACCGCATCCTCAATCGCATGGGCGCGCATTTCCTCAATGACGCTGGAGACATCCTCCATCGCCATATATTCACGCCGATGCTGATAAACCTCCTTGCGCTGATCATTCATCACATCGTCATATTTGAGGATATTTTTACGCAGGTCGAAATTGCGGGCCTCGACTTTCTTCTGCGCACGTTCCAGCGCTTTATTGAGCCAGGGATGGACAATCGCCTCCCCCTCTTTCATGCCCAGTTTCTTCCAGAGTGACCCCATTTTCTCGCCGCCATAAATGCGCATGAGGTCATCTTCCAGCGACAGGAAGAAGCGCGAGCAGCCCGGGTCACCCTGACGGCCGGAACGTCCACGTAACTGATTATCGATCCGTCGGCTTTCATGGCGCTCCGTGCCGATCACGAAGAGCCCCCCAGAGATTTAACGCGCTCATGGTCCTCCGCCACTTTGGCGCGCAATTCGGCCTCACGCGCGGCGCGTTCATCCTCATCTTCAATGGCGGCGATCTGCTGCTTGATCAGCATCTCGACATTACCGCCCAATTTAATATCCGTTCCGCGCCCCGCCATGTTGGTGGCGATGGTGATGGAGCCTGACGCCCCGGCCTGCGCGACGATCTGCGATTCCATTTCATGGAAACGGGCATTCAGCACCTGGTGCGGCACGCCGCGTTTCTTGAGCAGGGCGGAGAGATGCTCACTCTTTTCAATGGATGTCGTGCCGACAAGGACAGGCTGGCGCGTCGCCGCGACTTTGGAGATGAGATCAGCCACCGCATCAAATTTCTCACGCGCGGTGATGTAAATCTCATCATCCGTATCGATGCGGGCGACCGGGACATTGGTCGGGATTTCCACGACATCGAGCTTGTAGATCTCGGCAAACTCATCCGCTTCCGTCATGGCGGTGCCGGTCATGCCCGATAATTTAGGATAGAGGCGGAAATAATTCTGGAAGGTGATCGAGGCCAGAGTCTGGTTTTCCGGCTCGATTTCGACTTTTTCCTTGGCCTCCAGCGCCTGGTGCAGCCCGTCGGAATAACGCCGCCCATCCATCATGCGCCCGGTAAACTCGTCAATAATGACGACTTTGCCATCCCGCACGATATATTCGACATCGCGTTGATAGAGCGTGTAAGCCCGCAGGGATTGCTGCACGTGATGCGTGACCGCGACGTTCTGCAGGTCATACAACCCGCCATCTGACAGGACACCGGCATCGCGCAACGCTTCTTCCACCACATCCGCGCCCTGCTCCGTCAAAATGACGGAACGCGCTTTTTCATCTTTTTCATAATGCTGCGCTGATTTGACCAGTTCTGCGACCACCGCATCGACGGCGCGGTAAAGTTCTGACGTGTCGTCGGTCGGGCCGGAGATAATGAGGGGCGTCCGGGCCTCGTCAATCAGGATACTATCCACCTCATCGACGATGGCATGATAAAATGGCCGCTGCACCATCTCTGAGAGGCCATACTTCATATTATCGCGCAGATAATCGAAGCCGAACTCGTTATTTGTGCCGTATGTGACGTCGGCCGCGTAAGCTTCCCGACGCTCCTCATCCGACATGTTGGAGACGATCACGCCGGTTTTGAGGCCCAGAAAACCATAGAGCCGGCCCATCTCCTCGGCATCGCGACGCGCAAGGTAATCATTGACCGTGACGACATGCACACCCTTGCCTTGCAAAGCGCTGAAGTAAGCGGCGAGGGTTGCGACAAGGGTTTTGCCCTCACCCGTGCGCATTTCAGCAATTTTGCCGGCATCCAGCACCATGCCGCCGACGAGTTGCACATCAAAATGCCGCATGCCGAGCACACGCCGGGACGCCTCGCGACAGACAGCGAAAGCTTCCGGCAGGATTTTTGACGGCGCCTCCCCGGCGGCGATCCGCGCACGGAAATCATCCGTTCTGGCGCGTAATGCGTCGTCACTCAGGGCCTGCATCTGGGGCTCAAGGGCATTGATTTCGGGCACACGCCGCTGAAAGGCTTTGAGCGAACGCTCATTTGCGGTACCAAAAAGCGCACGGGCGAGAGATCCGAACATAATAGTCCTTTTGACAACCAGAAGCTGAACGACTTCAGAAACAAGGCGCGGGATTCTAACACCAGCACCAACTATCGCCAACACCTGCATTTGCCGGGTCAAGTACGATGTCGCCGCTTCTCACCCCCGCAACCTCGTCGTGAGGCGCGCTGGCCGCACTCTCCTGCCCGGAAGGGGGTTTTATTAAATTACGATTATTTAGCCGCCGCGTCTTGTTATGACACCTCAAAGCCTTCATAATTCGTGACCGACGCAATTCTTTGAGGGTTAAACAACATGCGGCTTATCCGCTCCGCGCTCCTTGGCGCCATGATCATTTCCGGCACAGCTTTGTCGTCCTCGGTTTTCGCGGCGCCCGCTCCGGCGAAATCGACAGTGCCTGCCCCCGCAGCAAAAGAAAATGAAAACCCCCTTATTGCCTCCGTTAATGGCGAGAAGATCTATCTCAACGATGTCAGACAGGCCGCCGCCAACCTGCCCCCTCAGCTGCAGCGCCTCCCTGTCCAGACCATCATCGGCGCGTTGACGAACCAGATGATCAGCCAGAAAGCGGTTCAGATCGCCGCAGAGCGTGACGGACTGGCCAAGAAGCCTGAAGTCAAGGCCATGATGGAGAATGCAGCCAACAGCGCATTGCAGAACGCCTATCTCTCTGAAAAAGTCCGCCCGATGGTGACGGATGCCGCCATCCAGCAGGCTTATCAGAAAGATTACGAAGCCCATAAAAATGATATTGAGATCCACGCCCGCCACATTCTTGTCGCGACGGAAGCGCAGGCGAAGGATGCCATTGCCCAGCTCAAGAAAGGCGCAAACTTCGCCGACCTGGCCAAAAAACTCTCCACCGATAAGGGCACGGGTGCAAGTGGCGGTGATCTCGGTTGGTTCAAGAAAACTGACATGCTTCCGGCTTTCTCAGATGCTGCTTTCAAAATGAAGCCGAATACCGTCAGCCAGACACCGGTCAAAACGCAGTATGGCTGGCACGTGATTGAAGTCCTCGGTAGCCGCAAGGCGAAAGTACCGCCGCTGAATGAGGTGCGGGAGGAAATCCGCCAGCAACTCGTGCGTGAAGACGTGCAGAAGGTAGTGCAAAACGCCATGTCACAGGTCAAAATCGTCCATTACGATGATAAAGGCAAAGCTGTGGCGCCGGCTAAGGCGAAATAATTTCGAATCAGGCGATCTCAGCCATATTTATCGGGGCCCGGCTTTTACGACAATATTGTCGGGCCGGGCCTCTTTTGATTCAGCCGCCGTGAGATGCCGCTCCCAACGATATGCTCCCTGAAGTGCAGAAAAGGACCCAGATAATGGCCAATATCACCTCCGTCTCCCCTTTGGCGTGCCCCTTGCCGTCATTCATACCGGTCAAGGGTGTGCGTCTCGGCGCGTCGGCGGCGCAGATCAAATATATGGACCGGCCTGATCTGATGATGATGGTGTTTGATAAAGGCACGTCGGTTGCGGGGGTCTTCACGAAAAGCCGCTGCCCGGGGGCGCCGATTGACTGGTGTAAGGCCTGCCTTTCACTCGGCAATGCGCGAGCCCTGGTCGTCAATTCCGGTAATGCCAATGTTTTTACCGGGCGGGCGGGGGCGCAGGCCACGCAGGTCACAGCCGCCCACGCGGCGCGGCTGATCAGCTGTGCGTCTTCGGAGGTCTTTCTAGCGTCAACCGGGGTCATCGGGGAGATTTTACCCACCCAGAAAATCACCGATGCTCTGCCGGATTTATTTAATAGTCTCAAGCCGGACGGTTGGGAAGACGCAGCCCGCGCCATCATGACGACCGATACCTTCCCGAAAGCCGTGTCCAAACAGGTGAAAATCGGCGAGACGACGGTGACAATTCAGGGTATCGCCAAAGGAAGCGGCATGGTCGCGCCCGACATGGCAACGATGTTGGCTTTCATCACGACGGATGCCCGGATTGGCCATGACGCGTTGCAGACGCTCGTCTCCAGCACCGTTGAAACCAGCTTCAACAGCATCACGGTCGATTCAGACACGTCCACCTCGGATATGGTCCTCGCCTTCGCGACCGGCGCGGCCGCGAACGACAAGGTCCGCGACGTGAACGACCCGTCTTTTGCCGATTTCCGCCGCGCCTTCGCGGACACCATGCAGGAACTCGCCATTATGATCGTCAAAGATGGGGAAGGCCTGAGCAAGCTCATTCAGATTGATGTCTCGGGGGGCGTCGACTCGCATTCTGCCAGACGAATCGGGCTGGCTGTCGCCAACTCCCCTCTCGTCAAAACCGCGATTTCCGGCGAGGATGCAAATTGGGGGCGGATCGTCATGGCCGTGGGGAAAAGTGGTGAGCCCGCCAACCGGGACACGCTTTCCGTCGGGATCGGCGGTCATTGGATTGCGCGTAATGGCATGTTGCTTGCGGATTATGAGGAGGCCCCTATCCAGAAGCACCTTCATGAGCGTCACGTCACCATCCAGATTGATCTCGGTCTCGGCAATGGAGCAGCGCGGATTTGGGGTTGCGATCTGACCCATGGTTATGTCGATATTAATGGTTCCTACCGCAGCTGAACCGAGGCGATGTGACGCGAGGCCCGGCTTCATACGGACGTGGACGGGGTGCAGCGCAGCACTGTTATGAATGAGGTCGGGGCCACCAACATGAAGCATTCAGATCACCACCCGTCGGATCAGAAGCCGAGCCTACCGGATGATATAAGGAAATCGCTCATCCAAAGCGGGTTCGTTTTCGCAACGGGTGAGGAGATGAAATCCGCTTTCACGCCGCAGGAACTGGAGAGCTGGCCCCATTTTGCGGAGAGCTGGAACCATCTCGGGCTTGACCGTTACATGGCGGATGGGGGGCGTTATCGCCGCCGCCGCTATGGGGTCTTCTCACTTCATGATGGCCACATCACGGCCAAGCAGCACCAGCCGCATTATCAAAGTCGCGACTATAATACGTTGAATGGCGGCGTGCAGCGCTGGTTCAGCCCGGTTGAGGAAGCCACGGGACGCAACCCGCTTCTACTGAAAATTCTCGGTCATCTCTATCATCTCGCCACAATTTTGACGCCAGACGCCGCCCAGCCTGAAAAATGGCACGCGGAAATGCATCAGTTTCGGATTGAAGTTGCGGAGGAAGGGACGGGCAACCCCACGCCGGAGGGGCTCCATCGGGATGGTGTTGACTGGGTCTGGGTCATGATGGTGGCGCGGCAGAACGTCGCGGAGGGCGTGACCTCAATCCATGATCTGTCAAAGAACGAGGTCGGACGTTTCACCCTGCGCAACCCGTTAGACAGTGCATTCGTTGATGATCACCGGGTCTATCATGGTGTGACGCCCATCACCCGGGTCGACCCTTCCGCGCCGGGGCATCGCGACGTCCTGGTTGTCACAATCCGTCGCGCATGATGACATTCAGTGAGAGGTCAATGCTTTTGAAATCATCTCTTTATCGCCGCAGCCTCTTATTATGCGCCGTCTGGAGCAGCGCGCTGACCCTGAACGCCGTCACCGTGCGGGCTGCCTCGAAATCATTGACACTCACGACGCCCGCAACGCCGGCGATTGAAAGCCTTGCGCGGCAGCTCAATGCGGAGGCGATCAAAGATGCACGCCGCCATAATGATGACCCGATCATCCTTGTGACCATGGCGGATCTGGGCCGGTCAAAGCGTCAGCAGGCGCTTTTCACGCAGTTGCAGTCTGCGCGTCTATGCGGCGCCATCGGATGCGCAACGTCGATCTTCCTTAGTGAAAAAGGTCATTGGACCGAAGTCTATAATGACGTAACTGGCGACATCACCATCCTGCCCACCGCCCATCACGGGCTGTATGATCTCGGCCTCAGTAAAGGGCGCAAACGGATCTGGAATGGAACAGATTACATCGACCCGCTGGATTGAAACGAGACAGGAAAATCACCCCATATTTTCTGAAATCACCCCGTTCGAGGGGCGTAAGGTGATGCCTCGCGCTCACTGAAAACTGGCTTGAGCAGCATCAAAGTCTCCTTTCCGAGTATTTGAAAAGTCCGTGCCGCCCTTGATGCACCGGCGAATTACCTTTTCCCGCAAGGGTAAAGAGGGCGAACTTCTCATTTATATTTGTATGAGATGGTCCGCCACCTCCCCAAAGTCACACTTTGATCGTGCCCAAACCATCGGGAGCCAAATTCCCTCGGCTATAAAGTGTTTTTTATGATTGAGGGCATTAACCTTGTGCTAATTTATTTAACTAATCCTTAAATTCTTTCGCTCGCAGTCAGAGGTTCGATGGCCACGATCAACTGGAGTTGGGACAAGAAAACCTATCAACTGAAGTCGGGCAACGATTTTCTATTGATCTACCCGAATCTTTACGGTTCGGCATCAAATCCCACACTTTACCCCGATGCGAAAAGCCCCGCTGGGGAATATCACTTTGAAATTGATGTTACCACATCAGGCGGGGAGATAAGATATGCCGCCGCCTTTGATCAAATCACTCCAGGTCGGTCACGCGGCGTGCCTCCGGGCTATAGTTACGTTTTTGATGTGAAATCGTCGTCACCTAAATCAATCCAGATTTCCTTCGGTGTTAATCCGGGGACTGAACCTTTTTCTGTCCTCGTCCGATATGATCAATCTTTAGACAGAACCATCATTCTGGCGAATTCTCAGGGTAGAGGCAATCTATACTTCAGATTGCCCGGAGATATTTATAAACTTGGGCGCAATGATTATATCTCTAAAGTCGTCTCGCCGAATTATCCCTTTACGCTCAATGCGTTAGTTACTTGTTTCCTCGAAGGGAGCATGATCGAAACACCGCGAGGAGAAAAAGCCGTCGAGACGCTTCGCGTTGGAGATGATGTCTACGCCTATGATGTAAAAACAGGCAGGCGGACTGTCAAAGCCGTCACGTGGGTCGGCCAGGGTTATGGTTTCGCCTCGGACTCCCCTCATGATGATGAGGCGGGATGGCCGGTGCGCATTCGGAAGGACGCGATTGCGGACCTCGCGCCGCATCAGGACCTGTTGCTGACCAACGAGCATTGTCTTTTCATTGATGGCGGCTTCATACCCGTGCGCATGCTTGTGAATGGAAAATCAATTTTCTATGACCATTCGATCCGAAGCTATGCTTATTACCACCTGGCTTTAGAGGAGCATGCCGTTATTCGGGCCAACGGCGTGCAGACTGAAAGCTTTCTCGACACGCATGGTGCACGTCATCTGGAAACGCTTGAACCGGTCAACGCGCTGATATCTTCATCGAAAAGCTGGGAATTCGACGCATGTGCACCTTTGGTCACAGCGCGGCGCGTCGTCGAGCCTGTATTTCATAGGCTCGACGCGCGCGCCCGCAATTTAATGCCGGAGGATTGCGACTTTCTGAAAGAGGCCAATGACAATGCGGACGATCGTGACCGAATAATCGCGAAGTGCTGAAGACCGTTCCGTTTTTGTGCGAACCGATCTTCATATGGCACCCTGACGCGTATTGCGGACAGTTCTAAGAAATCAATCGACGTCCAAATTGCTTCCTATCGAGACCTCCTGACGATGCGTTCCGCCTCACAGGCCTGACGGACGCAGATCCGCCTTTCAATGTGGAAAGCGTTATTTCCCGGGTAGAAACACAGTGCCGTCAGCGTGATATTCCCGTCGTGAATAACTATCATGCGGCCGGTTGGTGAGGAGGAGGTTGAAGGTCACTTCGTCGATGATGCCGTGATCGGAGACAACCCAACTTGTTGGCATTTCATCCCAGAAAGACGAATTATGAATATATTTCGCCGCCACTTCCGGGGGGAGCGCATCGGCAAGACTTCTTGCTTCCTGCCCATTAAGAATGCGATCAACCTCTTGAACGGCCTTCTGATGAAGGTCTTGAAGGTCATCAGGGATCATCTCGACAGGCTCATCCGGAAGTTTAGTGAAGGAAAGGCCGATCTGCTCACAATAATGGCGCATCGCCTGAAATGAAACGCGTTCAAGCCCGTTATAGACGGCGTCACGTTTAAGCTGAACGGCATTCGCGTAAAGCGTCGACAGGAAAGGACGATCCAGCACGTCCGATGACACGTTGACATCGCAGATCTGAAAGATTTTGCCCCAACGTGCATGGCTGAGTAATTTATCACGCGCCGCCGATGTCAGTTTATAAGATGACGTGTCTTCGATGCGCATTTTACTCCAGGATGAGCTGTAAAGAATTTGCGTGAGATATAATTTCTCCTGCAGCATGTCATGATAAAATCCACCAATATCGGCGTGGACACCCGGCAGTTGCAGCTCCTTGGCATAATTGGGCGTGACATGGTTCAGGGAGTAGTTCTCACGCGCCTCATGCGCCGCGGTGATATGGAAGATGTCGGCCGCCGTGGCGTCATCCAGAGCGATATTGACGTCACCTGTCTTGCTGTCACCCACATCCACATCCCATTGTGAGAGCGCAAGAATTGACGCGACACTGTCAAACAATCCGATGAAACGGATCTCCGGCACGCCATATTTCTGCGTGTCGAAAACGGCAAGAAGGTTCCGGTCCTGATTTTCCACCCTGTTCGCAAAATGACGTGCCGAGGTCGCCCCGCGGCTGAAGCCGAAAAGACAGAGTTCGACCCGTTCAAAATCGGCGTCCAAGCCTGCAAGCAGGTTTTTGATCTGTTGCACCGCATCATCTGTCTTGGCAATAACGCCCGTCTGAGTGGTGAGCGGCGCTGACCAGCCCGTCGCCATGGTGAAGACGGAATCAGTCTCGCCCGCCTTCGTGCCTGAACCCTCGACATAGGTTTTGACCTGATAGATACGGCTATCGATCTGGCCTTCCTGAAAGCTTTGATAAAGTTTCCAGATATTTGTCGTGCAACTGACTTTACTGGTTTCTTTATTGTAGAAATACGCTTTAGGGATGACGCAATCGCCGATTGACGCGTATAAACTCTGCCGGAATTGCAAACCGGAAGAAAAAGAGGCCTGATGCTTTAAGCTATTATAGGCGTTACATCCAGTCCCATCGAAAAACACGCCGATCCGAAGAGTTTTCATGGCGCTTTCATCATAGGACATAATCGATTCAATTTTGCAGTCGGCCCAGTGATTCCAGTGCCCGATGACTTTCCCACCGATGGAGAGCTTGCATTTGCGATCGATCTTGAACGGTCCGATAGTGCGCGTTTCTTCCCCCAGCGAAAATTTCTGCGTAAAGATGATGTCCTCATGACCATCCGTGACAGTCTTGATTTTGAGATCGATGGTTTGCTGCGCGTAAATCCCCTGTATTTTTATCGAACATTCCGTGTAAAAGCGGGTGATGTCATCAGATAAGTTCGTAATTTCCGCATCATAAACACCAGCAGAAAATTCTTTGATTTTCTTTAGTTTCGCCATTTAAAAATCTCTTTATTATTATTGTTGTTATTAAGATTTATTATAGCTTTCCCTGCCAGTTCTTTCAAGAATTTTCACGTTTAGGATTTTCGTTTCGATGCTTTACGTCGCAAAAATGTAAAGAGTTAAAATATCCGTAGTGTCAGCTATTCTTTTCTGACCTTCTCTTTTCACGCGCCTCTTATTGCGCTGCATCCACGCGTAACGCCGTGTCCTCAACACGGCGTTCACGACTGAATCCGGTGTAAGCCGTTTTAACATCCCGCTGTCGACATCAGGCCGCGACGGCTTCAGCTTTGTTCGCGTTTTTTTTCAAATCGGTCAGATAAGGGCCGCAACTTAATATTCTGACATGCAGCAATATTGAGGCGCATGATTGCGCGGATTGGTCAGGCAATTTCAAGACGGCGCAACCATCTGTCCACCTTGCGGCGGGATGCTCGACACCATGCCACCCTGGGGCATCATCGGTGAAATGATGCGTGAGTTCGGTGATGTGCTGCGGCCCGATCAGATGCACCGCCCCCACCAGCACGCCCAGCATCCGCCGGTCATCCACATAAGGACCAATCACATCACAAGGCCGGCTCGCCCGGCTGACAAGGCACACCGCATCCACACCCTTCGGCAGGTTGAAGACATACCCCCCCTCACGATGCGAAACAGGCCACAGCGCCCCACCATCGGGCATTAAAAGGTGAAGTCCCGCATCCATCGTCACACAGGCCTCAGACCGCGCCCCCTCAGGCAATGCCAGAAGCCGCTCACGGCACACCTCAAGCCCGGCAAGGCGCGCACTCACAGGCTCCACCTGCCCACGCGTCACATATAACGGGGCCGCAAGCTCAGACACCGTCTTCGGCCGCAAGCCCACAACGCCACGCCCCGCGCTGAAACGCGCCCGGTTGCCCGTGTCCAGATAGGTCTCCATATGCAGCCCCGCCGCACTGATGATCGCGTGCTTCTCCGTCTCAATATGATGAAAACGATATGTCGGCATCTCACGCTCATAGGCAATGCTGCCCCCATTGACCAGCATACGCACAGGGATCAGCCCGCCATCCACAAAAACACAATGTTCCGACGTCACCAGAACATCCTCAAACGGCGCACCCGGGCCGAAAGCATCCTTGACGATGCGCACAGCGTAGCCCGCAAGGTCGCCAGGAACATCCATCCGGCACGTCACATCGCCCGAACCCACCCAGCGAACAGCCGTCGCAACTTCCGCGCCATCCTCATACGTGATCACAGCGTCGCCAGGTAGCAGATCCTCAACCAGACGCCAGCCTTCAGGCGTGTAAATCCGCGTGCCACTTAAAAAGCACGTCTCGATCTCCGTCCCGCCATGACCGTCCGGATTAACCGTGAGATCCTGTCCATCCTTGAGGTTCTTCCCCGAGACATTGTCAAATATAAGTTCATGCAGCTTGCTCGATCTGGTATTCGCGGATTCTGAGGCGATTTCATACAGAATATGGATTTTACCCGCTTCATAATAAGCCCGCTTGACCGTCATATTTTGCTGCTTGAGACCCTCAATATCGAGCTTGACCCCATCGCCAAAATTTTCAATTTTGACCGTGATGTGGGTGACGGCCGGATCAGAGGGGAGGTCCTGCTTAAAGCTGATCGTGCAACCGGACTCTGAAACCTCGTCGCTGACGGTCACAGTTGCAGAGGTATGCGCGCCATCTTCGAAAGAGATCTCCGCTGAACCATGAAGTTGAATTTTCGGCGCAATCGTAACGTTTTTCGAGACCCGCAATGTGACGCCCGATTTAACGTGAATCACGTCACTCTCGGCATCCCCTTGAACATCTGCAGTGAGTGTGACGACACCTTTGCCTGTGAAGGTCAGGGCGCCAGCCAGCTTCAGCCCCTTTCCAAACGTCAACTCGGCTGAGGATGTGCCGAAGTCAATCGTGCCACCTTTACTGGTGACTTCCCAATTTCCCTTGGGATTGAACGACCCGGCCTGATTGATGATCAGCTTGCCGCCATCCAGCCTTACTGTCACATCCGGCCCGACGGAAAAAGACGTGCCGTCAAAGTTAAGTGTGCCGGAAATCTCCGTCGTGCCGCCGGTGAGGTTGAGCGCTTTTATGGTGACGTTATCCGTGACTTTCAGCGTGCCGGCCTGCTGCGTCAGCTTGTCGAGCGTGCCGCCTGTCAAGCTGACCGTGCCGGAATTACCGCTTTGCAGGGTCAGGCCTGACATATCCGCGCCAAATGAACTATCGGCAGAACTATTGACCGTCACCGCGCCAAGCGTGCCACCTGCGAGATTGACCTTACCTGCGCCTGAGATGGCCAGCACATCATTTGTGTACGTGATGGTCTTGACGGTGAGGGAGCCGCCGCTGACGGTGAGTTTTTTCTTGATGATCAAGCTGTCGAAGTTCAGCGAACCGCCTTTAACCTCGAGTGTCGAGATCGTGATCGTATTGCGACCGCTGACGGTGCCGCCATTTACGGTGAGGCTTGTCACGGAGGCTTTTTTTGCTGTGAATTTGAGTGTGCCGGCCGAGACCGTGATGGTCGTCAAATAGGCGTCTGTCAGGGTGGTGACGCCTGAATTCCCTGTCGTCAGGGCGAGCGTCGTGAAAGATGCGCCGATGATATTGTCTGACGTGCTCGATATGGTGACGTCCCCGAGGTCACCGCTATCGATCTGCGCAGCACCCTTTCCCGAAATTTTCAATGCACCACCGCATTGAAGTGTTTCAGCTTTGAAAGACCCGGCGCTGATCGATGCGTCCCCGGAAATCTTCAGCCATGACGCACTGAATGTTCCACCATTCTGGGTGAATTGATCGATTAAAAGCTCAGTGGCGTAGGAGGTGCCGGATGTCGCCTTGAACGTGCCGCCATTGATCGTGAGGGATTTCAAGTGATCGCCTGTGTCGCACGTGACCGTGCCATCATCCATTGTCAGAGGCGCATCGAGCGTAACAGACTTGCCGAGTTCCAGCACACCGTCACGATTGACAAGCTTGATTTTCCCAAGATTCTTCGGATCTGTGATCTTTGCATTGTCGGCCAGGGTAAGCGTGCCAGAGACGCCGTCCCCGCCACCCAGATTGAGCGTGCCATTCAGGCTGATTGTCCCACTGAACTTTGCTTTAACGCCGTATAATGGCTGCTTATTCACCACGGTTTTATTGCCGACCGCGGTCGATTTACCACCGATGCCGAGACTGTAAAAAGGATTGTAACCGAGCGTCAGATTACCAATCGTCGCACCGTCGGAACATTGGACTTCCGATGTGTGCCAGTCATAATCCCTATAATTTCCGAAGACGGCCATTTCACCCGTCCCCGTGAAGCCGTGACCCCCGAAATTGAGGTAGTTTGAGACAGCCATGTGTGTCCCGGCAGAGAGGATGAAGCTGTGATAAGCGGCATTGAGGGAGCAGACATTCCACCCGATGACGAAATCACCGGTAAAAGTCGTCCGCTCACCCACACTGAGCCCTGTATAGGAGTCGAGGACGATGATCCCCGAACCTTCCGTTTTAATGGTGGTGTCGTCACCGCAGTTAATTTGACCGTTCGTAAAAACCTGCGCCCAACGATAAGTTGTTAGGGAATATCCGTTTCTGTAAGTAACGTCGACAAGATTGACGCGGTAACCTGCAGAAGTAATGATCACATTAGCGGCTTCTCCCTTGTAGCAGTAGGTCGAGTGGGCTTCCATGCCTAAATATGTATTGGCCGCAAAAGCATTTGTTACTGTAAGAGTGACGTTTTCATCGGTTCTCAGGTCCAGTCTTCCCGCCGGATTGATGATCTGACCACTAATCCTTCCGGATCGATGAAAATTTATACCAGACACGCCACCGGTGCCCATCGCCAGAACGGGAGTCGTGATATCGACGCCGTCATAAGCATTCCATTGGACCGAGCCAGGAATAGGCAGACAGTAGAAATTTTGATGTGGATCATGCTCGGTGGGCAGCATCCTGCCGATTTCGTCCCACATCAGCTCATTATTCTGAAATGCAAAGTTGAGCCAATAATAAATGATGAACTGACCAACAGAACCTTGCATGTCGATTGACGCGACGTGCCCGCCCGTATTGTAATTCCAGGTCCATTTCGTCTCTATTTCCGAGCTTTCAGCCGCAAAACCGGCAGCGCTCAAGCGGTATTTCTTAAGCTGCTCATCCATTGCTGCGGATGGGTCGAGACGTTTCTGCTCCCTGTCTCTCAGATATTTTCGTGCTGTTGCCGGTGTGTTTTCAGTCTTGTTCTGCGTCACTTCACGATCTCCCTGAATCAGCGCGACGCCGACCGCATGGTGTGAAGCGCCCGGACAGAATTCACATGGCCGGTTCGGACAATTGCGAAGGGAGAAGATCGCAATTGCGCGCCTCACCTGGCGTCGCATCACCCAAATTCCTTGGGCCTGTTAGATTCATGGTAAGAAAGATTACAGTAATTTTTGTTAAAAACTGATTCAGTTTTCGGTAACGAAATGACATCTTTGCGCTTTGTGATTGATATTAACAGATAGTTTTCGAAATTTCCCGAATTTGAAAACTGTTTTACTTTTATTATTGGCGCGTGATACCGTTAACTTATACGGTTTTAGCGCGTGTCATGCGCAACAATATCAAGATTTTATGGTTTGTTTGAGCCGATTAGGCACTGTCAACCAGCCATTGGACGAAAAACCCTGAATTTGCGAGAGGTCGCGCTTCGCGTGTCACCGAGACCTGTTCACCGCCGTGACCGCAAATATAAGCGACCTTCTGAAGACGATTACCCTCACCGCAAATAGCATTCATGGCACGTTGGTCAGATCATAAGGATAAATGAGACGGTTCATTGCTGCAGAGAATCTCGTCAAAAAATGCCGCAATGCGCATCCAGGGGCATGACAGCAGGTGACGCCTCGGCTCTGAGCAGCTTCAGGTCAAAAGGGTGCGCGCACCGTGGCGGCCGTTATTTCTGAGCCCGCCACGTCCTGATCCACATTCGGTGACGACGCAATGAGTTCAATGAATTTTGAACATTGTGTCGCGGCGGTCGCGCGGTCACTTTCGGACCGGATCTGTTTCAATATGGGTCTTAAATGGACGGAGATGAACGTTTTTTTCTCACTTTCCCACCCGGTGGCGGCGGTCGGATAAGGGAGATTTCCGCGCAATGTCTGTCCCCTGCGCGTTCGCAGATGATCCGCGTGGCTTCCAATGTCCCTGAGACATTCCCGGGTAAGCCGAACAGCCTTCCTTATTTCGCCGCGTTGTCTGAAAACGCGCAATATGCGCAGGGATATAAAGATGAACGCGAAAGCGGTCGCAAAGGTGATCATCAGGTAAATTTGATTCGGTCCCATGGAATTCACAAACACCCCCGTCTTTTTATATTTTCCCGCAGAGTTCTCTTGTCGAAACGCTGCTGCGCATGGTGGTCATCCTGTAAAAAATTTGAGGCGCAGAGACAGGTTTTTCTTTTTACCGCAGTGAATTTCTACAGCATCGCTCTTGGGAAAAAGATACGTTGCATTTGCCAAGAAATCGTAAATTTTGATGTCCGCTTTTATCTTTCGACGGGTTATATCCTGTCGGGACGCGGGATGATGAGTCGTGCCACCCCATCCACGCCGACTTCTTTGCCCGAACCTCATTGACAGCGATCGATCAACCCGAACGTAGGCGCTGCGGACGGAAGTGGCGCCCGCATGCCATCGTTCGGGTTAGGTTCAAGCCGCTTCAATCGGACCGCATTTGCGATGCGGTCCTGTCATCATCAGGCGGGATCAGTATAGACGCTGCCATCCGCATTGAATTCGCGACGCACATTCCCCTCATGCGGGCGATTGATCAGCAGCAGATTGAAGGTCGCGTCATCAATGATCCCCGTTTCATCGACAACCAGGTCATTAGGGGCTTCATCCCAGAAAGCGGAGTTATGGACATATTTCGCGCCCAGAGCGGGTGAAAGATAATCCACGAGACTTGTCGCCGTGCCGCCAGCCAGGAGATGATCAATCTGCTGCAGGGCCTGATCATGAAGATCCTGCAGATCGTCAGGAATAGTCTCGACATCCTCTCCCGGAAGCTCGGAAAAAGCGAGCCCGATATTCCCGGCGTAATAGCGCATGGCCTGAAAGGCCACGAAATTGAGCCCCGGATAAACAGCCTCGCGCCGTAACTGGACAGCATTTGCGTAAAGCGTGGGGAGGAGCGGCCTGTCCCGCACCTCCGATGCGATGGAGATCCCGCTCGCCTCGTATATTTTTCCCCAATGCACGACGTTGAGGAGCCTCTGCAGATCCTCCTTGGATTTTTTGTAAGAGGATGTGTCCTCATTATCGATTTTTTGCCGTGAAGAACTGTAGAGTACCTGTGTGAGATACATGCGCTCTTCCACCTTCTCATGAAACTGGCCGCCAATATCCTCATGGACACCGGGAAGCTTCAGCTCCTTTTTGAAGACAGGCGTGACGTGATTTGACGAGTAATTTTCCCGCACTTCGTGACCAGCCGTGATGTGGAATACGTCTCCGGCAATGGCATCATCCATTGAAATATCGACATCGCCGGTTTTGCTGTCACCGACATCAATATCCCCTTGAGAGAGCGCCAGGATGGACGCGACCGTGTCATATAATCCGATAAACCTGACTTCCGGCGCGCCGTATTTTGCCGTGTTAAACGCGGAAAGAAGTGTGCGATCCTGTTTTTCAATCCTGTTCGCGAAGTGGCGCGCAGAAGTTGAACCCCGACTGAAGCCGAAAATATATAATTCGACGCGATCGAAATCATTTCCGAGTTTGGCGAGCAGCTTTTTGATCTGCTTCACGGCATCATCCGTTTTGGCGATGACCCCTGTCTGAGGCCCCCCGGGCGGTGACCACCCTGTGCCCATCGTAAACATTGAGTCGAGCGCGTCTTTTTTTGTGCCAGCGCCTTCAATGTACGTTTTCGCCTGGTAGGTCTTTTTATCGATACGACCTTCAGTGAAACTTCTATAAAGGTTCCAGATATTTGATAGACCGGATACGTAACTGAGCTGGGGCGAATACCGATATGATTTCGGGACGATACTGTCATTTACTCTCTCGATCAAACTTTCAAGATAGTCACCGATCGAGGTGAAGGAGTTGAAGTATTTCTCGCTATTATGGGCATTACAGCCCGTACCGTCGAAGAAAACACCTAATCTCAAAGTTTTCATCGAAGAATCATCGTAAGAAATAACCGACTCAATCTTACAATCCGCAGGATTGATCAATTGCCCGGACACATCACCGCTGATTACAAGCTGGCATCGACGGTCAATTTTTAATGGCCCGACGAGATGCACCTCCTTACCCAAGGTGATTTTCTGTGCAAAGATCGTCGTTGACTCACCGGCGTCAATGGCCTCGATTTTCAGATCAACCGTTTGCTTCGCATTCAAGCCGGTGATCTTGACGGAACACTCCTGATAATCGCGAGCGATTTCATCAGAAAGTCCCGTTATTTTTGTTTTGAGTACAGTTGACGTAAATTCTCTTATTTTTCTGATTTCAGACATTTCACTATCTTTTTTATTATTATATATAAATTATTATATAGTTTCTTTTCAACAATCGCAACGCCTATCTTTCATGGTGACTGTCGATAAGATTTTCATTAAACAAAATTTGATCCGCTGTATTGTCAAGGATATCTGAAAATTCTCAATGATCTTGCGCGGTAACCCATCGTCGGGTCCGGGTTTATTCGTGGCAAATCTCCCTCATCGCCAGAGTGAATAACGCGACTTCATTTCCTTTTATCCGGTTCAATTTGCCTCTATACAATGTTTGACGCGCGAGACTTTGCAACAATGGTCGTTCGAGCGCGCAATGTCAGGTGCCCCCGTCATGAATTCCGTCACTTCAGCGATCATTTATCGCGCCACATCCTGCCGATGGGTTTTACTTTTTTTTTGGGTGCATACCTTCCGGGCATCATGTTGCGACAGGCGCGAAGCATTGGCCGCGGCGCGCCCCTGACGAGATCGTTGCCGCAGGTCCGGCCATCGCCATACGCGCTGAGCCTGCGCCGATGGCGCATCATCGGCGCCACCCACCTTACCGAGCTCTTAGCGGAATCGGCCGTCAAGACCAGAAGAAGAAAAGGCGGAGCATGCTGCTCCGCCCAGTCTCAATCCTTCCTATGAAACCCAAACTTTTTTCGTTGTTGATGAGACGAGAATGCCGTCTCAATTCCTAAAAACGGCATCCAATTCCCGCCATCAGGACAACCTGTTGAGACTCATTCCGACAATACTGTGATCTTGCGGCAGGTAGCAGAAATCGATCGTCGTGCCGACGAGTTCCGCCGTGCGGACAGTGCTGTAGATCGAGTCAAAGTTGGGATCTTTTGTATTGATGAAAAAGGGGTCGCCTGCGCTCGACGTCATGATGTTGAGCGTGCTCTCCGTCACGAATATGGCGAAGTTTCTCACGTGAGAGTCTTCTAAAAAGCGTCCATTAATATTGTGGCAGTATTCCCGCAAATAGGGTCGCGCAAATACGGGGGAGGCGATAAATGTTGCACAGAGAAATGCCATTATCATTGTTTTTTTCATGTTTCACCATTTGTTATCTTCTAGGGCGGCCCAGGTCACCGGTCCGATTTGTTCCCGGAAACGACATGCGACATTATTTGATCGCGCGCTGCTATGAGAGCACCAGAGTGTGGCCGCCATACAGGCCCCGATGACGGGATTGCGCCTGGCTTCCCAGACAACTTCACCGGGCAAGGCGTCTGCCGTTCTCTGACGATAAGACTGCGTGTTGATTTGTGGTTGAAGACTGGGGTTGAAATTTGGATTATGTATTACGGGCGGTGTTGGCGCGACGCCGTGAACATAAGCTCTCACACCGGAAATTGTATTTGCAGCGATTGAGCCCACGGCAATCCATTCCGATTGCCTTTCCGCCATGCCGAGACCCGTCTGATAACCGGCCAGACGAAGCGTTTCAAAAAAATTATACATATTGTCGCGAGATGTGATGATGTAAACATAGGCGGTCCCCTCCATCTGCTCAGCAAGTCGCCGGGCATATTGGCCCGCATATTCGGGGTCCGTCGTGACAGCGACGAAGGCGCTCTCACGGCGGTGATTATAACAGCTTGCACCCGTGGAGTGATCCCGGACATTGTCGTCGTCACCCCATGATCGAAAGCCATCCCTGAAAATTTCGTCCGGTGGACGCGTATCCACCCTGAATACCGTGCCCTTATTAGGCACATCATTAGCGACTGCATAAATATTCTGGACTGAAAATATCGAAAAGATGAAAATTAATGACAATAATAAACGCATGAGAGTATCCTGTTATTTTTATAACAATGGACGTCATCCATCGTCATTTTCGCCGGAAATTCTCTATTTTTATATGCCGCGAGATGCGTATCATCGTCGCAAACAAAGCTCAGGGCACCCTTATCCAAATAGTTTGTTATCGCCAACAGGCAGCGATGCGCGGCTTGTAACTTCCGAATCGGGCCAGAACACAGCAATTCGGTCCAATAACTCATGCACGGTCGATCAACCCTCAGCGAAACATGACGATCGCAGGAGGTGACGAGGATGAAATCCAAGCCAGCTTGTCAACGTGATTGGCCATTTACCTCACGGCAGCATCTGGCCCGATTCAGACCAGGTGAGAATAATGTAAATCTAAAATAAATTTGGGTGATATTTCTTTTGAAAATGTTGTAAATATTTTTGTCTTTATTCACTCCCGTATCTACACTTACATTATGCCCCTTTTTACCAATAAGGAGCAAATTAAATCCATGTAACGAACAAAGCCGCTGATTATCGTCATGCGCGCGCCAACCTCATGCCAGACTTCAAACGTTTAAAGCGTTACATAAAGCCACTTCGTATCGATAAAGTCATTCGCTGGCGCAATACCATCGCACGAGTTTGAGGAGATCCTCAGCCGAAGGCGTAATCGGTGCGACGTTTCGCGCCAGGGTTTTTTCAAGCTGGGAGCGATCAAACTGCCAGGTTTCACTGCCAAATGGCAGAAGCCATTTCGTCAGATTATGGGCCTCACGGTCCAGGTCCGTTTCAGGCGGCCCGTATGTGACGTTCACGCCGAGGATCTGCCCACCCATCGTGGTGAGTTGCTGCGTCGTAAACGGACAGCCCGCCGCGGCGTGAAAAATTTCAAAGCCGCTTTCCGCCCGCCGATCGGAGAGGAGCCCGTAAGCCTCCTCTATCACCTGGTCGATCGGGACCATATCCGGCCGACCGGTCGCGGAAAGGTTCATGCGGATGGCAGAGCCGCCCAATCGCTTGATCATCACGATGGCATCCACGAAACGATAAATGCCGAGACCATTTTTACGCGTCCACGCCGTTTTTGAATGTCCGACAATCATTGTCGGCCGAAATATGGTGACGGGCAGGCCGTGGGACTGATGCAGATGGTTCAGAGCATGTTCAGCACACCATTTGGATGTCTGGTAGGCATTGATGCAGGGATAGGTTGTGTGAAGCTCCTCCAGAACAGTGCGCCCCCCATACCGCATGTATAGGCTGTTGAGACGTAATAGAAACGCTGGCAATTCGGCGCGACCCGTCGGATCGTCTGATACATCTCAGAGGTAAAACACACATTGGAGCGGAAAGCTATCGGCAGGTTGCTGTTGAGGAAAGCCATTTCAGCCGCGCCATGCCAGAAAACATCGCTTTCCGCGACAAGCGGATCCTCCAGGCACGTATGAAGCGGCCGTTGGGCGGCGTCGATAACAACGAGATGCGCCCAGTGAGAGTCGGGAAGCATTATATCAAACCCGTTGAGTGCCTCTTCAATCGCGCCGCGCGTCCGGGCCCCATCAGGGTCGCGTCGCGACAGGGCAATGACGCGCCAGCCTGCACATAATAATCTGGCCGCCAGTGACGCGCCGAGGAAGCCGGTTACACCCGTCATCGAGATTGTCTTCATCTTAGACCCTCCAGCGGAAACATTCTTTTCACGTAAGGCAGGATGTCACGAAGCGTGCGCGGGATGATCTGTGATCGAAATCACCTTGCCATCATCCTGCACATCAATCCTGAACCTGCGGCAGAGTTGTTCAAGCGTCGATATCGACGCCTCGGAACTGGCGGCCACGCGGCAATCAACTTCTGAGGGGTGGACACCCGTGCGCGTTCCGACATGCTCCTTAATCGCGATCTGCCATTCCGGGTGTTTCTCCGTCGAGGGGATGGCATAAACGTCCTCAATCGTCCCAGGCAGGAAGGCGAGACTCTGCATATCCTGAATGCGCAACCGCGTCGTTTCCCCATCCATCCGGCTCAGCCCCACACCGGGAACATGCTGCCGCTGTAGAAATAACCGACGTTTATCCGACGGCGTTTTACCCAAGGGGCCCAGATCGAACAGCCGCATGGTCAAGCGAAACCGCATCCATAACGTCCCTGCCCGCACAATATCGACATGTTGCGTGATCAATCGGTCACCATCGTACCCGCCAAATCGCGCGATACAGGTGACCTCGCCTGAGTCGGGCGTGGGGCCGAAAATCTGGACCTCATCGAAATTTGACGGGAATGAGACGAAATTTTCGCCAATATCGTGGCACCATAAGCGCGGCCTATGGTTAGGGAGGCCATGTAACGCGGCATCAATCAGGGCGGGAGCCAGGCCCCCGATAGGAACAGCGCCCTCCGACGCATCACATATTGTCAGGCTTCCGCTTCGGGACATGTTCATCTGCCGCACCTTCTGAAAGGCGGGACCGTGGAAGGCCCACTCCGCCGTGTAAGGATCGCGGACCGGTTTAAGGTCTGGCGGCGGCGTGATCGGCTGAGGCGCCTCCGGATATTCGGGCGCGAAACTTACGGTGGCGCTCGCCGCGTCCTCATAGCGCGATAATTTCGGGTTGCGCGCCTCACGCCAGACAGCGAGCCTGACCCGCGCCGTTGCGTGATCAAGCCTTGTCACGCGCGTTCGAAGTTTGACAGGGTCAGGGGCTGCGATAATCCACTTCATCGCATGAACATTCTGCAGCCCGACAATCTTTTGTCCACCGGAAACGCTGCGCGCGGCGGACGCGATGAGGTCTAGAGTGTAAGCGAGCGGAAAAGTGGGGACGCCATATACTGGTCGGTGATCATAAAGCCAGTTTGCCTCTTTGATATCAATAATCATGTCATCTTCAATGTCTGCCAACGGTCGATTTGTCAGAGGCAGGACCGCCGCGAAGTCGTCTGAAGGCGCTGCATCGCGGGAAACGGGTTTGAAGAGAGGGTCGTCTGTTAATCTGATCTCCATATCCCACGCATAAAAAACGCGCCGCCCAGAGGCGGAACAACTGAAGTCAGCCCGCAAGGTGGGTGTATTTTCAATGATCAAAAGATCGTGCACGAAGATTTCGAAATGCACATCCTCACAATCAGGGGTGATTTCATCCTTCGATTTATATTTGAAGAAATTCGCGGTACTTGGCTCAAAAATCCACCCATCCCGATCAATCGTAAAGCCGCAGGCGGCGAGATAAAACGACATGAGCTGAAAACCGCCATCCAGCATCAGGCTTGAAGGCATACAGGGATCACCCTCGAAATGGCGGGCGAAGAACCATTTATCCCGCGTCGCCGCCATGATGCCCCGCAGATAACCGCGCTTCCACGGGCCGCCTTTCGGGTCAAAAGCCTCGACAGCGTCAATCATGCGCATCATCCCGGCCGGGATCCGCGGGGCGCGCTGATGCCATCGCGTTTGCTCAAACCCCTTTCCGAAACACCGATAAGTATGTCCCTCCGAGAAGGCCGCGACATCCTCAGCGGAAAATTGCTGGCGCTGCGACATTGTCCCCGAATGGGCCAGGGGTTTTGTCGATGGACTTGCCGCAGCCACGACAAAATTTGACGGCGCCATTGATCGGGACTTGTCAGGATCAATGTCAAACATCAAACGGCCGGCGCGCGCGGTCATCAGCATGGTGTCAGCACACCAGCATTCAGCCGCAACATGATAAATATAAATCGATCCGACGTTGAACCGGCCTGACAGCGTCACTTTGCAGGTCAGCTGGTCTGTCAGCATCGGGAGCGACGCCAACCATCTGACCTCCCCTTCCAACAGGCGATATCGGTAAGCGCCCACATGTTCAATGTCGAGATTCAGGCAGGCGGCGAGGATGAGGCAGCTTTGCAGCGACTCAACCATGATGCCCGGTGATACACGCCCGGCAACACCGCCCAGCGGGCTGTCTTCAAGGCAGACATGCGTTTGGATGACGCCTTTTTTCGCCGACTGATCAATAAAAATGATTTCCGTCACCTCATCCATAAAAAGGAGTGGCGGTTGGGGCAGCTTCAGGTAACGGGCCGGGATGTTGAAGACGGGCAGCACGATATCCCGATGCTCACCCTCCGTGAAGCGCTGAAGATCCTCACGGTCGAGGTGACGCGCTGCATCTGTCGTCTCAATAATGTTTATCATGACTTGAACCATTCTCAATCTGCGCGCCCACTACATCGTGTCAGGCGTCATTTCATGCCGCAGGAGTCAGGCATAAGCTGACGTGCTCGGCCTGAAAGGACAGAAGGCCATCGACAGTGCAGAGAAGCGTCCCCGTCAGGCGGGGTGTATCTCCTTCCAGCGTCAAGCTGGAGACATGGCATTCATAAGTAAGTTGCCGGTTCCGCGGCGTGACCTGCCCCCGGCATTTGACAAGAATTTTTTCTTCGAAAGCGGGTTGAAACCGATAGCCGTCACGATGCAGACTCTGGCCGATTGCGGCGAGATAGAACATCATGAGCTGCAAACCACCTTCAAGGATCAGCGTCCCAGGCATACAGGGGTCATTGTGGAAGTGACCGCGGAAAAACCAGCTTTCTGCGGTGATATCGCGTTCCGCCTTCATATAACCGCGTTGCCAGAAACCACCTTTGACGTCGAAAGCCGATACACGCTGCAGAAACCGCAACGCGTTCGATGGCAGACGGGGCGTGTTGACGTGGCGATCCGCCGCCTCAAATGCCGGGCCGAAGCAACGACTGACATGCCCGGCCGCGAAAGCCTCAATCTGATCATCCGAAAAGCGGGTCTGCGCGCTGATGACCTCCGGGAGAACATGATGCCCTTTCGGCGGTGCAGGCGGCGTTGGGGGGAGGAAGAGACCGCGCGACCCGTTTAATTCCTCTTCCGTGAAGAACCCGGCCTGGCCATTTGTGATGGAAAGGCGTTTTTCTCCATCCACCCTGCAGGTTGAGTGGAAGAAGAAAAGCCGCGTGGAACCCGCGCTGACATGACGGTCGATATGGATGTCGTGGGACAAAATCTCGCCCGCTTTCGGGAGCGCATCATGAAATGTGATTTCACATCCGAGCAACCGATAAACGCGTTGCCCCTCATTGAACTTATCCACCCCCATCCAGGAAATAAGCAGCAGATCGGCCTGGCCCGTCTCCACCAATACGCCGGACGCCATGCGCCCATGATGCATGTACCAGCCATCGCCGGAGACGTCCGTCTCACTCCAGATGGACCCGGCGCCGATCTCACCCTGCGGCGCGTCAATCCCAGTGATCCGGTCCACCAGCAGGAGGGGCGGTCCCGGCATGCGCGTCTGTTTCGGGACGTCATCCTGCGCTTTGAAACTTTCACCGAAAAATTCTGAGATCCTCCCGGTCGCCAGTTTCAAGAGGTCTTGCCGATCAAATTTCGGCCCTGGCCGCTTTGAAGTTTCCGCGGATGTGGGCGCTGTCGGCGTCGTATCCCCGTCACAGATTTCATTCTGTCTGGTCAGCGTGTCGGCCACCGATGACGAGCATCTGTTCCATCTGACCTCCGGCCAATGCATCGGCACTTCAAAACCGGGCGCATCGGAGTCAGGTTCATGGTTCCATCGATCAAAGACATCGTCCCCCGAATTTGCCGCCCCCCGCATATCGGGTGACAGGCCAAACACCGCATCCGACACGGTTTTCAGAGAGGGTGGCGCCATCGTGGCGCTCTTTTCCGGGCGCTCATCGAATATCCGCATAACTATTTGCATTAAGCCCTGCGCCGCGTGGGAAACGCCATGAATTTTATCGTCCTGTGGGACGGCTTGAAAGGCGCGATTCACGTCATGCGGTTTGAAAGCGGCAAGAATGTCGCAGCCTGACGCCATCGCATTTTCCCTCGATGTCAGGACCAGGGAAACGACGCCGTCACCAGCTGTCCTTTCCAGACCCATGGCCCGCAACGCCGCGCGATGAACAGGATCGCAGGAGAGGTCAACCGCGCCGATAATCGCACTTGAAATTTCCCCGGCCGACAACGCGCGCACGGCCAGTTTCAGCGCCACAAGGCCGGAAGCCTCCTCAGCCGCGATCGCGATACCGGGGCCGGAAAGATCCATCTGACTATTGATGCGATTGGCCACCACATTGCCGAGCACGCCAATTGTACGCGCCGCATCGAGGGGTGGGACGATGCCGGTTTTCTCCGCCTCGCCGCGCCCTGCCGGAAGGCGGAGGCGTGCAATATATCGACTGATATTGGCGTCGGCGCTCATGCCTATATAGACCCCGATATCCACTTTATCCTGATGTAACCCTTCCGGAAACGCCGTCCGCGCCGAAGTAAACATCATCGCCTGTTGCGGTAGAGCGGATTGCAGGTCTTTCGGCGGAAATTTGAGCCCTTTCAGTGCGATCCCGACCTCCGGGATTCTACCTTTTTCCGCAATTTCCGATGGCGTGGCTTCTGTGACCGGCGCAGCGCGTCGCAGATCGACACCGACGACGACGAGGTCGCCCCGCGCCTCATTGGCGTGTGCTTCCGCAATGGGCTGACCCTGCCACTCCTCAATAATGAGATGCGCGTTATTGCCGCCAAACCCGAAAGCATTGATACCTGCCCGACGCGGCCCGTCCGCAACCCATTTCTCAGGCTTTTCCAACAGACTGAAACGCGCCCTTGAGAGATCGGGAATAAGCGCGCCCGTCAGGCGCGCGGGCGGCAGCGTTTTATGCGCGATGGCACCGAGAAGCTTCATCAGGCCCGCAGCGCCCGCCGCTGTCATGGCGTGACCAATATTGGATTTGAGAGACCCGATCACCAGGCCTTGGCGATTTGTGAAAACCTGCGACATGCTTGCAAGTTCTGCAGCATCCCCTGTCAAAGTACCTGTCGCATGGCATTCGATAAGGTCAACATCGTCAGGACTGAGTCCGCTCACGTCATAGGCTGCGCGCATCGCCCTGACCTGCCCCTCAATGGATGGCGCGACCAATGTCTTCTGCCGCCCATCATTGGACAGGCCAATCCCCGGATCACACCCAGTATTTCGCGATCCGCCCGGATGGCGTCCTCAAGACGCTCAAGCGTGAAGATGGCGCAACCATGCGCGGGCACGAGCCCATCCGCCGCCTGGTGGAATGGGAGGGAATCACCCGACCGGCTCAACGCGTTAAGAGCCGCAAAACCCACATGCAGAAACAGATCATCCGCGCCGCTTAAACCGCCAGCTATCATCTGATCCGCCTCTCCATCATGGAGGCGATCACAGGCAAGCTTGATGGCGTAGAGGGACGAGGCGCAGGCGGAGTCAATCGCGAAATGCGCACCTTTCAACCCGAAAGCAGCCGCCACAAATTCTACGGGCAGGCCCGATGAAAATGCTCGCGCAGCATGCCGCGCCGACTGCCCGGACCAGACAGACGCCGCAAAATCAGCCGCCTCACTTGTCGGCAGAAAGAGATTACCAACGATCGCGCCGCATCGATCCCCATTGAAATTCCCGCTTTGCCGCAAAGGCGCGAGGGCGTCGCGTGCCGCGTGAAGAAGCCAGCGCGTGGAGCGCTCCGTCTGTGCCAGCTGGTCCGGGCCAAGATGATAATCGGCGGGGTTGAACACATCGTCAAACCCGTCAATATACCCGCCGCGATCCGTCCAGCACGTGTCCGGATCACGCGGTTGCGCCGTGCTCAGGCGATCCTGCTTAAGCGTCGCCCATAATGTCTCCGGGGCGGGGCTGATGGCGCTGCCACCTTCCTGCACGAGGCGCCACAGCGCTTCCGCCGTCAATGCCCCCGGAAGAACACAGCCTCGCCCGATGATGGCGATAGGGGGAAAGTGATGAGCCTGCATCGCGATATGCTTCACGCAAAACCGTTTGCCGTGATGATCACTTCCGCCGTGCTCGCATCCGCATCGAAAACCTCATCCGTCGCCGCGAGCGCGCCATCATTGAGGGGAATGCAGTGAATCCCATGAGTCTTGAAGCGTTCCTGCAAGTCCGGCGTCACCATTCCACCATGCCAGGGCCCCCACATGATGGAGCGGACATTGCAATCCTGCCCGCGCCGCCTGTTCTCCCAGGCGGCGACGCCGTTCAGCACACTATTGGCCATGCCGTAAGCAAGCTGCCCGGGATTACCGCTGCTCGCGACAATCGAGGAAAAGAGGGAGATGAATCGCAGCGGTTCACCCTCAGTCGATTTCAGCAGGTTGCGCAACCCGATAACCTTCGTGCGGTAGACACGCTCAAACTCCTCCCTTGTCAGGGCTGAAATCTTTTTATCGACGAGTTCTCCCGCACCATGGATGAGGCCACTGATCAGGCCCCAATCGGTGCGGACTTTTTGCACGATCTGATCAACCGCCGCCTCATCCTGAATATTGACGGAAAAGTAGCGCACCTCATTTCCCGCATCGGTCAGTTTCTTGAGGTTTTCATGGATCTCCCTGTTCTTCAGGATGGCCGAGAGTTTTTTATTGACGAGGGCCGGAGTGGGCCCGTCGCCTCTCTGCGTCATATCTTTGATGAGCGCCGCTTTGAGATCTTTCTCCGACATCGCACCCTGCGTGGCCGGCTCTTCATCAATCAGCGCCTGCCGGCCGAGAAGCGCGATGCGCAGCTTTGTCTCCGCCGTCAGGGATTGCAGCACGGCATTTGTAATCCCGCGTGCCCCGCCGGTCACGAGTATGACATCCATGGCCCGCAAGTGGCGTGACCGGTGGGCAACAGGGTTCGTATCCTTTTTTGTAATGGTGGAACGCTGTCCATCCTCACGCAGACCCACCCAATTCGTGTCCCAACCGCAAAGCAGTTCCAGTTCCAGAGCCGCCGCGATATCCTCCGGCTGGCGGTCGCCACATTCGATGTCAATGGCTTTGACATGGGCTTTCGGCCATTCCTTCGCGGCGCTACTGGCAAAGGCCGTGAAGCCTGACACCCAGGGATGATCCGTCTGGCCTGAAAGCCCGAAATCACCCCCTGTATCCTGAAGCGTCACGAAGACACCGCCGGACTGCTCAAAACGGGGCGCGACCTTGTGCGCGATGTCAAAAAGGCGACGCGCCGCTTCAACCGTGTCGGCAAATTCCGGATTTTCATGCAGCCCGAAAGAGAAAATCACCGTCTCTGCATCCTCCGGCGGTGTATGCCCGATATCGACATTCATCCCACGCGCGGCCAGGTGCTGGGCGAGCGCCTCATTCACGTCATTATGATCCCCCGCGAGGAAGACCCTGCGGCCGAATGACACGCTGGAGAAGCGCATGAGAGGCGCGGCTGTGACGGATCGCACGGATCTCGTCAGCGCATGATGCCGATCATGGCCATTCAGTTCGACATCATTTGAGGTTTTCGCATGACCATTCGCAACGGGTTGTCCACTTGCAGGGGCGTTCTCTCCAGCATCAGGCGCAGAACCTGCCTTCATAAGCGTTGGTGACGTCTGATCGTCCAGGGGCCTCCGGGGCGCGGTTTCAGCGCCGTCCAGCGTTGACCCCGGCGCGACGTCGCCGCCATCCCGCCCTTCAGGCCCGTGCGGGGACATAACGGTGCTGAGACGTGCGATGATCTGGTCGAGGCTTCGTAACGCGCTGAGTTCCGCCGCATCCACCTCCGGCAGTGACGGCACGCGTTGACGCAGGGCAGAGAAGATCTCAATGCGTTTGATTGAATCCACCCCGAGATCCGCTTCAAGCTCCATATGCGTCTCCAGCATTTCCACCGGGTAACCCGTCATCTCCGCAATAATTTCCATCAAAATGCCGGAGATCTCTCCCGCAGCGGGGGCCGCCATGCTCGGGGCCGCGGCGGGGGTCGACTGGGGTGAAGCCGCTTCAGCCAGAGCGGGCCTGGAATCCTCACGATTTTGTTCAGTCGGCAGTGCCCTGGGTGGTGACAGCGGTGATGGCGGCGAGGGCTGATCGGGGACTGTGGCAGACGCCGCTTGCATTCCGGCGGAAGGCGAAATCGACGGAGGCGCAATGCTATCCCCGGAACCCTGTTGATCCGCTTGCAAAGTCTCAGCATGGTCCTTCGTGGACGCCGAGGCGGGCGCTTGCGACACGTCTCCCAGCCGCGCGATGATCTGGTCGAGGCTGCGTAACGCGCCAAGTTCCGCCGCATCCACTTCCGGCAGTGACGGCACGCGTTGACGCAGGGCGGAGAAGATCTCAATGCGTTTGATTGAATCCACCCCGAGATCCGCCTCAAGCTCCATATGCGTCTCCAGCATTTCCACCGGGTAACCCGTCATCTCCGCAATAATTTCCATCAAAATGCCGGAGATCTCTCCCGCAGCGGGAGCCGCCATGCTCGGGGCCGCGGCGGGGGCCGACTGGGGTGAAGCCGCTTCAGCCAAAGCGGGCCTGGAATCCTCACGATTTTGTTCAGTCGGCAGTGCCATGGGTGGTGACAGCGGGGATGGCGGCGAGGGCTGATCGGGGACTGTGGCAGACGCCGCTTGCATTCCGGCGGAAGGCGAAATCGACGGAGGCGCAATGCTATCCCCGGAACACTGTTGATCCGCTTGCAAAGTCTCAGCATGGTCCTTCGTGGACGCCGAGGCGGGCGCTTGCGACACGTCTCCCAGCCGCGCGATGATCTGGTCGAGGCTTCGTAAAGCGCTGAGTTCTGCCGCATCCACCTCCGGCAATGACGGCACGCGCTGACGCAGGGCGGAGAAGATCTCGATACGTTTGATGGAATCCACCCCGAGATCCGCCTCAAGCTCCATATGCGTCTCCAGCATTTCCACCGGGTAACCCGTCATCTCCGCAATAATTTCCATCAAAATGCCGGAGATCTCTCCTGCAGCGGGAGCCGCCATGCTCGGGGCCGCGGCGGGGGCCGACTGGGGTGAAGCCGCGACGGGGGCGTCATCATGGGAGATGGCGCGGCTGGCGGCGAGCAACGAAGTGCGTCGCGCCGCGACCGCATCCGGTGCCGCCTCTGCTGGAGGCACTGCGCGATCCGAAAAGTCACTTTGTGCGACCTGAGGTTTCGCTATGTCGGGTGAGTTCGTCTCAATGGGTGAGTTCGAATGAGGATCTTGATGCATAATCTTATCAACTCCGTTAGGCGCTGCTTCACGTTGCGGCATCGCAGCCATGGCTGCAGCGGCTGAAGGCGGCACCTTTTCAATGGGCTTGTGCATGGGGTCGTCGGGCCTCGGCGCAGGCTGTGACGCCGCCCTAGTGACAGGATTGTTCTGACGCGGGAATTTCGGGTTCGCGCCAATGACGGGGATGGTCATCCGGCCTTCGCGTTTTGCGGCCTGCCCCTCGGACGTCGCCACGTTATTCCAGAGAGCCGCCAGATCCACGTCGATACCGGCGACAATCAGCCGCGCCAATGCCTCCCAAAGTGAGTCCAACCCATTCGCGCCGCGTTTATCCAGCGCGATGACCTGGTGCGGCATATGACCGAGAATTTGCGTGATGAAACTTTGCAGGATATTTCCCGGCCCAACCTCAATGAAAGTTCTCACACCGGCTTGATACATGGCCTTGATCTGGTCGATGAAACGGACAGGCATGAGGATTTGGGCCGCGAGATATTCCCGGTAATCAACCGCATCCGTCGATGTGGATGCGGCGCCCGCACTGTTGAATATCTCGACCCGCGGCTTACGAAACGTGATGGACTGCAAAAATGCTGAAAAATCCTGTGAAGCGGTTTGCATTAAAGGAGAATGAAAGGCGCCGGAAACGGGAAGAACCTTAAACGCGATGCCCCGCTCGCTGAGCCAGGATGCGGCGGACTCCATCGCGGCGACCGAGCCAGACAGAACAGTTTGCTGTGGATGATTAAAGTTGGCCCCGACCAGATCTTCCCGTCCCGCGTTGATGAGTTCCGCCAGCGCCTCTTCGGAAGCAAAGGCAGCAAGCATTGCACCTGCATGATCCTTTCCCGCTTTTTCCATCGCCTTGCCGCGCGCCTTGCAGACGCGGAGCAAATCCGTAAAATCAATGGCATCGGCGCTATAAAGGGCCGAAAGCTCCCCAAGACTGTGCCCCGCCACGGCAAAAGGTGCGATGCCGAGTTCTTTCAGCAGGGCGAGTAAGGCGGCGGACATGGCGGCAATCGCGGGTTGCACGACGGAAGTACTCTTGAACGGAACGAATTTTGATCGCGCCGCCTCCTCCCCGAAACCGGGGCGGGGGAAGACAGTCTCCCGCAGTTCCGGATTGATCTTTGAAGCCGCGTCCCAGACCTCCCGCGCGACATCGAAATTCATGGCGATATCCGCGCCCATCTGGGTGTATTGGCTTCCCTGTCCGGGGAAGACAAAACCCAAATGACCTTCCGTCCCGCCGGTACCGTAAAAGATTTTCTGAGGCAGCGCCCAGCCCTGGCCCGGCGCCGCTTCAATTTTCTCAATAGCAAAAGCGAGCTTTTTCTTGAGATCGGGAAGGTCGGCGGCAATAATTGCGACGCGACAATCCTGCCGTGAATAGGCTTTGTGCGATGCGCGCGCCATCTCATCAAAATCGCCGGAAGCGCTTTGCAAGGCGCGCATTTTTTCCACAAGTTGCGATCCATCGGCCGCTGAAATAACGAAGAGTTCACTTTGCGCGTAACGTGTTTTGGGCGGCGGCGGTGATGCGCCTTGATATTCCTCCAACGTCACATGGAAGTTGGAGCCCCCGAACCCGAATGAACTGACTGCCGCACGGCGCGGATGGTCACCGGACGTCATCCAGGGGCGTGCCTGCGTATTGAGGTAGAACGGACTCTCTTCGATATGAAGTGCGGGATTAGGTTGGCTGATTTTGATCGAAGGCGGCAGGATTTTATGATGCAACGCCATAACCGCCTTGAAGAGACCCGCTGCGCCCGCCGCGGCTTTCGTATGCCCGATCTGCGACTTGACGGACCCAAGAGCGCACCATTGATGGCGTCCCGCCCCGGCTTCAGAGAAGACAGCATCCAACGCCGTGAATTCGGCAGCATCACCCGCGATTGTGCCGGTCCCATGGGCTTCGACAAGTTCGACGGTTTCAGGGCCATAACCGGCAACGTCGTAAGCGCGGCGCAAGGCCTTCATTTGCCCCTCGGCGCGCGGCGCGTAAATACTTTTACTTTTACCGTCTGACGAACTGCCTAAACCGCGAATGACCGCATAAATATGATCACCATGCGCCTCCGCATCCTCCAGGCGCTTCAATGCAAACATGCCCAACCCTTCACCCAGCAGGGTGCCATCGGCTTCCGACGAAAATGGGCGGCAATCCCCGTGCGGGAGAGCGCCGGGGTTTTGCTGAAACAAGTATACATGCAGACGTCGTTCATCGTGTCGACGCCCCGGTAATGACAAGATCGGACTGGTGGGAAACCAGCTCATTAATGGACATGGAAAGCGCGGAGAGACTGCTGGCGCATGCAGCGTCCGTAATGCAGTTTGTGCCACGCAGATCGAACCGATTAGCAATCCGGCCCGCAATGACATTGCCCAGCAGGCCGGGGAAGCTGGACTCCTCCCACGGCGGATAACGGTCGGAAATATCCTGACAGATCTTTTCCGCCAGCGCGTCATCCACGCCATTTTTCCGCAATGCATCGCGCCAGACGGGCCTTTGAAGGCGGCTCGCCAAAGTTGTCAGAAGCTCCTGCCCGACGTCACGCCCAATATGACACTTGCGCGCTCGCGGTCCATTTCTGAAAACTGCCCTTTGAGCGCGTCATCGAGAACCGCCTGAGCCACAACGAGGCCCAGAATTTGCGACGTGTCGGTGACCGGCATGATTTTTGGCGGCATGCCGTTTTTCAAGGGGTCAAACGCAACCTCATTGAGGAAAGCCCCTCTTTTTGCGTAGATTTTATCCGGGGATTTCGGGTCGGGATCGTAATAATCGGCAATGGACCAATGGGTGGAAGGTATCTCGGTGATAAGGTCTCGACCTGCCAGAATATCCTTCCAGAAACCATGTCGGTCTCCAGATCCGGGGAACAGGGCCGCGACGCCCACAATAGCGATTTGATACGAATATGACATGTTGGATTACCTGCGCGGAGCGAATCTCAGGGGAGATGTTATTGCGGCGGGGTTGGCCGCAGATTTTCGTCAAGAGGGACGGGCCGGAAGCGGGATTGATCCGGCGGTATGTGCACGCCATACAGGCGGAGTTGATTCAGTCTTTCCGTGAGCATCGCACCGAGCATCAGATTGCGCCCGATCTGCGCGACGTTTCGCTGTGAGACGTCTTCGAGAAAGGAGCCCTTTACCCATTCATTGAAGGCGCCCATCGCCGGGCCGCACCAGATCTGATAATCCAGCGCGCGCGACGTCTCACCCTGGATTGCCCAATGGCTGGCAAGGCCAAGATACCATCTGAAGGTCAGAGCCATTTGATAACGGGGATTTTTCAGCGCGCGCTCGACTTCTTTCGCGTTGCGCTTTTCCCAGAATTGACGTGTTTTATCCCAGATCTCCGTCAGAGACGCATTGAAAATCTCTTTCTCGACGCGTTTGCGCTGATCTTCCGGGATGTCGGAGAAGGCGGTGTGACGCTGATAAAGGTCGAAGAGTTTCTGAGCCCGAATGGCAAACATCGTGCCCGATTTGAGGACCTGCACTTTGGCCCCGATCTCAAACATATCGGCAGACGGGGCCATAACCATATCCGTCGCCTTCGCTTTGGCGAGTAATGATTTAACGCCGGTGCTGATCCCCGCCTCAATGGCTGACTGATTGACGGAGCCGGTCAGGACGTAATCCGCCCCCATCGCAAAAGAGGCTGCAATCGCTTCCGGCGTACCGAGGCCACCCGCCGCACCGACATAGACCGGGTTACTGTAAGCAAATTCGGTCCGTAATTCCTCCCGCAAGCCGAGGACCAGGGGCAGGATGACCGAGAGGGGACGGTTATCCGTGTGACCGCCTGAGTCGGCCTCCACCGTGATATTTTCCGCTATCGGCACCCGCCGGGCGAGGCGTGCCTCATCTGATGTCAAGGCGCCTTCCGCGACAAGCGCATCAAGGATCTCCTGAGGGGCGGGTGAAAGGAAGATCCTCGCGATCTCAGGTCGCGAGACTTTCGCGAAGACGAAGTTTTTCCTCATCACCGCGCCATCCGGCCCTCCTCCAGCCCCGATGCCGCATATTGCACCACGGCTGCTGTAACGGACATGAAAGCTGAGGCCGAAACACGTCGGACGCCATGCTTCAGAAAAAGCGCGACAAGGGCCCTCTCAAGGCTTTGATCACCTGGCGCATGGATGAGATTAACGCCCCATGACTTTTCAGCCCCCAATGCTTCCTTGAAGTTGATGATGGCTTTCTCAACATTTCCGGGCGCCAGGCCCGCTGCGCCGAAAAACCCGAGCAGCCCCGCCTGGGCGAGGCTCTTCACCATCGCCTCCGACGCAATCCCATTCGCCATTTCGCCGCCAATATAGGGGTGGCGAATATGATGCGCGTTACAGAAAGCGGCCGCGCCGAGTGTTCGGTTACGAACATCGGGGAGGACAGCGACGACCTTACTGTTCTCTAAACGCGCGGGCGTAACCAGTTTTTCGTTGATGTAAAAGGTGTTACCCGCCGAATCAAGTAGCCATATATCTTTTAAAATATCATAATCAAAAAAAGTCATGATTTAATCCAAACCATGCTAATGACTTACAAATTGAAATATTATTACGACGGCAATATTCCGCCTCGAGTGATCATATTCATTCGATGGGTTTCGAAATCGTAAATAATGTGGTGATTAATTTGGACTTCACAAAAATTTGTTCGATTGGCAAAAATTTTGTCACCAAATCGATCCAGAACGAACCTGAGCGATCAGCCTGGATTTTGTTAACGGAGCATGTTCCGAATGGTTGTTATTTTTTTTTTAAAACCTTTTTATTTGGACGTTCACGCTCGCGTGAGGTGGTCATTTCGCCTGTTCGCATCCGACAGGGTCGTTAACGGGGCGCATCATGAGGATTGGACGCATGAAGCCGCATCGCGTCGCGACGAGGGTGCGTGTGACCGCCCGGATTTGCCGACACCGTTCATTTCTCGCCCCGGATGAACATCCGGGCGCGAGGATAAATCTTGCCAATCTGTAAAACCGCCTTTTAAGCCGCAGCGATAATGTGCCCGGACGGGTCCTGGGCGGTCAATGTCAGGTAAGGCCCTTGCTGCAAAATCTGTATAAACAGGAGAGCATCTGACTTCAGGTCAGTGAGGCATTCAGACAATGTCAGAACAGCCCGCCCATTTGTCCACCGCGCAGCGGGATGCTCAATATCGTGCCACCCTTCACCGTGATCAGTGAGGTGTCGGGTTAGCCGCGTCATGCGCTGCGCTTCGATCAAATGAATCTCGCCGACGAGCACTCCAAGCATACGGCGATCATCCATATAGGGCCCGACAACATCACATGGACGGCTCGCCCGACTCACTATATGAAATTTTTCAACATGACGCGGCACTTTGAACACATAACCATCCTGGCGGCGCGATAATGGGAGGATCTCCTTGCCTCCCGGCAAAATGAGGCGCAACGCGGCATCCATCGTCAAAGGCCGCGCCAGGTTGGCCGGACGCGGCCGTGCCAGCGGAGGCTCGATGCATAAGCGATTTTTCGAGAGACGATGGTAAACAGGCTCAACTTCCGCACGCTTCACACGTAGCGGCGCAGCGAGATCATCAGCCCGCTTCGGTTTTAAAGGCACCACGCCCATGCCCTCCCTGAAGCGTGCGCGGTTGCCCGTATCGAGATAGGTCTCCGTTAACAAACCTGCCGCGCTGATAATCGCGTGTTGCGCAGTCTCGATATGATGAAACCGATAAAATGACAGCGCGCGCTCGTACGTGATACTTTCCCCATTCACCAACATGCGGACAGGAATGAGACCTCCATCCACGAAGACACAATGTTCCGACGTCAGCAGAACATCTTCAAACGGGATATCTTCGCCGAAAGCACCACGTGCAATGCGCACGGCGTAACCCGATAAATCGTCAGGAAGGTCGGGACGGCACGCAGCTTCCCCCTGCCCCACCCAGCGAATCGGTGTCGCGACTTCGTCACCATTCTTGAGTGTGATGACAAGATCACCGGGCATCAGCGCCTCAACCGCGCGCCAGCCATCGGGCGTCAAAATCTTCGTGCCGCTGAGGAAGCACGTTTCGAACTCCGTACCCCCGGCGCCGTCAGAAATGACCGTGAATTTTTCACCATCCTTCAGGTCAGGCCCTGAGAAGTTGAAGATAATGATTTCGCGGGTGAAATCTTCACCCTTGACCTTATAGACGATGGTCATTTCGCGATTGTCGTAATGCGCGTCCTGCACCGTGACATCGGCATATTTGAGGGCTTTGAAGTCCAGCTTCACACCATCCTGGTAGCCCTCAATCGCGACATTGACCCACACCACCCGATCATCATCCAGCAGTGACTGTCGGAAGGCGATGGTGGCACCACCCTTCGAAACACTCTCATCAACTTTGACGGTAGCCACGGCGCAAAATGTATTCCCGAAAGACACACAGCCACCGGCCCCCAGGATAATGGGCGGCTCCACATGCTCATCATCGGCAAGACTGAGGGTTGCCCCGGCGATGACATTGATGCGGTCTTCGTCATGCCATCCGGTGATGAAACCATTAAGCGCCAGAGTGCCAACGCCCTTTACGGTCAGCGGGCCAACACTCATACCGTTCTTGACAATGATTTCACCGCCGGAATCGGCGAAATCGATCGTGCTGCCACTCTCATGCGACATCGTGAAACGGCCATCGACACTGTAAGTGCCGGCTTGCTCAATGATGAGTGTCCCCCCATCCAGTTCGAGCGCGGCATTTTTCGAGACGCTCATCGACGATCCGCTGAAATGCAGCGTGCCGGAGATCGTCATCGTACCGGCGGAGAGGTCCATCGCCTGGACAGTCACATCACCCGTGACGTTGAGGGTGCCGGCCTGCTGTGACAATTTACCCAGCGTCCCACCTGACAGTTTGACGGTGCCTGTATCGCCAGCCTGCACGGTCAGGCTTGTCATATCCGTGCCGAACGTGTTGTCAGAACTGCTTGCAACCGTAACCGCGCCCAGCGTGCCTGCCGAAAGCTTGACGGCACCTGAACCGGAGATTGCAAGGACATCATTTGTATAAGTAATGGTTTTGACCGTCAGCGTGCCGCCACTGACGGTGAGTTTCTTTCGGACGATCAGTGTGTCAAAATTTACCGTACCTCCTGTCACATTGAGGTAGTCCAGCGTGACAGTGCTCCCGACCTGCAAATAGCCACGCGCAAACTGCAAATTCATCACGCTCACATGTGGCGCGGTTAAGTCGAGGGTGCCGTCAATAATGGTTGTTTCAGGTAAAGAACGCTCGGTGAGCGACGTCTCACCCGAATGCCGAGATAGAGGGGCGCGTGAAGAATGCGCGGAATAGAGCCTTCGCGATCTTTCCTTCATATATCCAAGACCCGTCTTTAAATTATTCTCAGTCTCATGCTGCGTCACTTAATGATCCCCCGGAATCAGCGCGACGCCATTCGATGATTGTCATGAGTTCATACGAAAAACATTGGGTGGAGACGGGCAATGACGGCGGGAGAACACCGTATTAACACACCCCACCCGGCGCCGCGTCACTCAAATCAAGCTCAGCTTTAAGGCCGGGGCTGTTAATGTGACAGTAAGTTTTGTTAAAACCTGGTTTATATCAATGTAACAAGATGAAATTATAGCAATTTCAACCGTCGCTAATGAATAGACATTAAATGTCGTTTAGTCTCTTATTATCTTTATGCAATAATGTAGTTCGTGAAACCGCCTTTTGACCGACTTGGATTCTCACGAACTCGAATTTCTACTCTCCTCGGACCTGGGGATGAGAGGACGCACGGGTTGCAGTTTTTACTGTTAAATCAGGTCGTTCCTGATCTGGAAGCAAGCTTGCCAGGACCTGCCCACTGAAATGAGGCCGCGCGGAACGGGTCATTGCGGGAGCAAATCGAGTAATATGCATCGCGCCATCAAACGGGCGGGCCGCGGAAGAACAGCCGAGAATTTCCAAAGCTTTCAAACGAACGTTTTTTTTGATTATTCAGACGTTAGCAGCGGCGCTGCGACAAACATTGCCACACTCAGCACAAAATTTCAGATTCGTATTGATGATCGGGAGCCGGGGCGTGGCGATTGCCGTCCTGAACCGGAACCGAGGATGACGTCATGAATTCCATAAATCTCAAGCATTGGTCGCGAACCGCTGCGCGATCACTTTCCAGTCGGATTTCTTTCAATAGAGCGCTCAGACGCGTCGTCACGAAGTTCTTTTTCTCCTCATCCCACGCCATCATCTGAGACATATGAGACTCTTTTTCAGAAATCATTTCGCGTTTGAGATTTCGCAATTCGCCGACCTGGCTTTCAATCTCCTCAAGGCATCTCCGCGCAATCTGCGCCGTCTCCCGCATTTTTGCCTGACGCTGAAGGGACCGGAATAAGCGTGTCGATATGAAGCAGAGCGCCATCAGGGACAAGCCGGTAACAACCCCATGGAAGAAGGTCAAATTGATCAATTTCTGAAACATCTCCGCCTTCCTGCCGATAGGCCCGCTTGGTGCTCTCACTTTTTTCCCGCCACTGTAATTTCTTATCACCTCTTCCTTATGAAGATATTCATGCGGTGATTTTCTGGTGGTGTCAAAATCTTTAAAAATTTCTCAACAATTAAATCGGATTTGAAATTCGTTATATTTTGTCGGGATTGACCTTTGAATCCCTCACCCAACTTCTGAATGATTTTTTGCGCCTCTATCGCCTCGACAAAGGACCTATCGAACAATTTTTTGCACCTGTCACAATCTGACGTTGCAAATTCGAATCTGCCTTTTCTGGTCCTCCAAACAGGTGGCGTTGGAGATCAGGCGCGTTGAAACTGTGGTTACCGAGACTGTCCGAATGGTCGGTCCCTTCCTGCGAGACGCCTTTCATTTAGGTCTTTCCAGCGTCGCCGGGGACGGGAGAAGGCGAACACCGCCCATCAGAAATCAACCGGATCTGAGCGATGTCACCACGAATATCGTGGCACCGCGCCGCCATCGTCACCTGTTACCCGATGGACCGACAAGGATATGTGATATCAAAATTTCGATTATTGATCAGCTATGACCCGGGTGGCGATTTCATGCCTTCGGCGAATTTTCACTTCATTTTTCGAATGAAATGCACTCTGTCCTTCAGAACGTGACGCGCATATTTCCTTTCAATCCGCTGTCGATCGCCTTAACGCCATATTGTCCGAGATAAAATAATCCGACATCTATCCGATCCGTGACCCTCAGATTGAAGCCGGCATCAAGCACGGCGACATCTGATGCGAGCGGCGTGCCAGCGATGCGCATTGCCGCGTCGTCGGATGCAGCAAAACTCATGGGAGCTTTGGGCGCGAGAGAGCCAAAACTATGGCGGTAGCCGATCATGAGACGCGGCATGAGCATGGACTTGCCCATCTGGTAAGATGCCGATGTCCGCAATCCGAAAGTTGAAAAAGTCACGCCCTTCGTGAATGACCGACCATTGAGGGCCTCTATACTTCCCCTCTCCTGAAAACTTCCACTATGGACGCTGACATAGGATAACCCGGCAAAAGGCTCAAACACGGTTTTGCGGCCGCGCATTCGGTAACCGATTTCGCCAAAGCCCTGAGCCGTTCCGGAGAGGTAATCGGCGTTGAGTTTCGCGCCATTATACCCGTTAAAGTTCACGGCGCGGTTCATGCGCATCATATTCCACGTATAATTTGCACCGAGGCGGAGATTGACCCGGCCCCAGTGATTGCCGCCATAGGCGCCGAATGTGACATTGTTACTATGGCCCGAAGAATCTCGCCCGCTTGAAACATGGAAGGCGTCATTGCTGTAACCGATCATGGCGCCGATGCGGGCTGTGCTGAAAACCGGCACATCGGCCCCCATAAGGAAACCGGCAGATGTATGGTTCATCGTCGCGGCGTTTCCGTCACCGAAGTTTCGGCCGAGACTGCCATAGGCCTGGTGCCAAAGGACGAGACGGTCAGCATGACAGCGATTTGAAGGGGATTTTTCGGAAAGAATTGCGGTCTGGATCGACCCGGAAGAGTCAGGCCCGTCACAATCGGCGCTGCTGAGACGTTCTGCGACGGTTTCACGCAGCATGAAGGCATCTTCAATCAGCGCCGTAACAGCGGAAGCATGGATCTCACCTGATACAGCATTCAAGGCGCTGCGCGCATCGTTGCTATCACGCCCCGCGATCGCCAGTGATAACGGGTTGCCGGAAGGCAGACGGTCGAGCGCCGCGCCTGACGCATATTCATTGCGCGACCGACTTAAAATCGTGAAGCTCGTATTATTTCGGTTAAGTGCCACGCCGACGAGCTTACCAGTGTAAAATAAGCTCGGATCGAGAAAAACATACTGGCTGCCAAGATTGGTCGATAACTGGTCAAATTGACCGGAGATGTTGCCGGTTGCTTCAATGAGCCTGTAGACCTGATTAACCCGAAGTATGGAGCCTGGCGCGACGTTAAGGGCTGCCGTCCCTCCGGCGAGACTGACATTGCCGCTTACATTGACGAAGCTGCTTGCAAGGATATTGCGGCTGGATCCGTTGACATTGATGGACGTGCCGACTTCCTGCCCGGTGCCCGTGGCAGAGAATATAGATCCAGCGCCCATGCTCAGTTCGCCATTTACCGATAATGCGCCAACGGCGCCCGGCCCGCCCGGTGCCAGGGTGCCCCCATTTCCGACGGTTGTTGGCCCGATGCTGCCTGTTCCGTAAATTGTGCCACTATCCTGCGCGTTGAAACGGGCATTAGATATGTTTCCGTCAATCCCTAATCCACCGGCGAGGACGTCGACCTGACCGCTGAAGTCAGGACTATCATTGTTCAGCGTCACATTTCCCGATCCGATTTTCGACATGGCGCCGCTGCCTGAGAAGCTGTTGCTCATCGAGGTGTTGCTTGCCTGATCTATGATGAGACTTCCGTTCCCGCCGATATTGATCCCGCCAGCGCCGAAGCTTGAAGCGGTCCCCTTCAGGGTGCCATTGGCAACAGACGTCCCCCCGCTGTAACTATTACTATCTCTCAGTGTCGTTGTGCCTGTACCTGCGTGGGTCACGCTTCCCTGCCCACTGATGGGCTGCGAAATGACGTTATCATTGCTGAAATTGATGGTCAGATTGCCATCATTGACGATGGCAGGGCTCGCGATCAGACGCCCCGTCGTGCCACCATTGCCGAGTTGCAATGTACCGCCGTTAATGACGGTGTTGCCGCGGTAAGTCTGGTCCTGTGAGATGATGAGCGTGCCTGCATCAACCTTCTGTAAAGATGTCCCACCCTCCACGAGACGATCATTGATAACCGTATCAAGGTTCGCCGTGATTGAGGATCCCTGTTGTGTCCCATCGCCGACGCGCATGATCATTGTACCTGAAGCCGCGTAAATATCGTCGCCGGTCAAACGATAAATGCCGCCATCACGATTTGCGAACTGCATACCCTCGGCGGTGACGTTGGACGGGGTGCCGTTCGCGGTCGTGTCACGCACGGTCACCGTGCCGGCTTGCGCGGCGAAGATCGCGAAGGTGCCGGACGACCAGATATTATCGATGCTGCCCGTTGCATCCGTCCAATTGGCATTGTCGGTTGTCCACGTGCCATCGCCACCATTGACGGTGCCATTTCCCGGCAAACCGCCACCTCCCGGTGACACCGTGCTCCCGCCGTCCCAGAAAGGCAGAACATTGTCGATGACGACGAGATTGATTTCGTGGTCGATGCTCGTTTGCAGAAGGAGCTGCGTATCCGGCGCCGTATCCACCGTACCGAGGCGGGCATTGGGCGTGGATGATCCATTGGCGCCGGAAAGGGCGCCGTCATAAGTGTAAATACGGTAGATGCCGCGACCGAGACCATTGGAGACGGAGATGGGCGTGTCGGTGTCGTCGACATTCGTGCCTCTCACATTCACGGTCCCACTAAAGACGAGGTCACCTTTAACGATGGCGAGATCATTATATTGACCTCCGACAACATTGGCCTGACCGAGATCCCAATTTTGAATCGCATTATAGCTGAGATTGAAATTTCCGTTGATGGTGAGCGTTGCAGCGTCCGGCTGGGTTTTACCCGGCGCAACAATCGCGTTGTCGGCAATCGAGACATTGCCGCCGATTGTTCCGCTACCGGTGAGTTGGGCGCCGGATTGGACGATGGTATCGCCCGTCGCGGCGGACTGGTCGCCATTGACTTGCAGCTCACCGGCGGAGACGGTTGTCGTGCCGGTATATGTGTTATTTCCGTTGAGAATCGTCGTTCCCGTGCCTGTCTGATTAAAGACGCCGGCGCCGGAAATGACACCATTCATCGTCACATCATTGCTTCGATTGACCGTGAGCGTGCCGTTATCAACGACATTGGAGTCGCTCCCGAACATACCGGATGTGCCGCCGGTTCCGAGGGTCAGGCTCGCCCCACTGCCGATGGATGTCTGGCCGGAATAGGTGTTGTTGCCCGTCAGGGTTTCCGCACCTCCTGCGATTGTCAGCCCGCCTGCGCCTGACATGACACCCGCATACGTATCCTGCGCGTTGTTCAGGGTCAGAATACCGTCAAGCGTGGCATCGCTGTCACCGCTCAGGGAGTTGGCAGAAGCATTATTGGAAGTGACGGTGAATTGGCCGGACTCTGCAGCTAAAGTTCCGCCGATCGCGGCGCGGTCGAGGGTGAGCGTTCCATCATTCGTGACATTGCCGGTGACATTCTGACCATCGCCGAGCGTCATTGTCCCGGCATTGGAAGCGGAAGCAATCGTGCCGCCACGCGCTGTAAAAGTCGCGTTCAGCGCATTTGTAATGGCACCGGCCTGAGAATTGCTGAGATCGACGGAGCCGCCATTATTGCTGATGGCCTGGAAGCTTGCATTTTCGCCTGTCAAAGTGCCTGTATTTGTTGTCGCGCCGTTGACAATGCCGCCATTGACATCCGTCGTGCCCCCATTCGTGAGCGCACCGGCAATGGCGCCAGACAATGTCAGACCTGCGCCGCTATTGACGGTTGTCGCGCCGGTATAGGTATTTTGGCCGGAGAGGCCCTGTGTCCCGCCGGAGATGGTCAGGCCACCCGTGCCCGACATCACCCCCGCATAATCATTGCCAAAGGCGGTGTTGGCGTTGGTGATCGTCAATGTGTTCTGTCCGAGGATCGTGCCGCCATTGCCGTCAAGGGACTGGATAGAGGGCGTTGAACTCGAAGTGCCGGAGACGTCAAACGTCCCCTTATTATGCACGCCGCTTGATGCAGCGACCGCGCCCGCGCCGCTGAGCGCCAAAGTGCCGTCGCTGATGGAGGTGGCACCCGTATAGCTGTTATTGGCCGTAAGCGTTGTTGTGCCTGTGCCGCTTTGCGTAACGGCGCCGGAGCCTGAAATATTGTTTGTATAACTATTATTGTCTGATCTGTTAAAAGCGAGCGTACCATTATTGACGTTTACATTATCAATCCAACCTGTCGTGCCGCCCTGACCGAGCTGAAGCGTGCCCCCTTCATTAATTGTGACATGTGTCTGGCTTGACGATTCATTGGCGGCGAAAATCAGCGTCCCACCATTGACGTTGACCGCAAGGTTTGAACTCAGGCTTGAAAGGGTGGATGGCACATTGACGACCCAGGTTCCCGCCCGCTTTTATTGAGTGTTCCGAAGAGACTGGTCGCGTTTGAAAGTGTATTGGATCCGCTGGAACCGGTCAGGTTTAAAATCGAGGGGTCCCCGCCGCCGAGTATGCTGCCGTTAAACGTCGATCCATTATACAGGGTCACGATATTTACGACTGTCGATGAAGGTCTGAGAGAAATATTCCCGTTAACGACGCCACCTTCGAAATTTGTAAAATTGATTGGGTTCGCAACACCGGTGCCGATGACGACACCTGTCCCCTGTGCACCTGATGTCATTGTGCCGTAATTATTGATCGTGTTGGCAACTGTATTCGTAGATGAGTTATTTGTTTCGGCGTAGAAAATCGCCCCGCCGCCGGTCCTGAGCGTGCCGTAATTATTGACGATGTTGCCACCGCCAATCGCGCTGATCCCCCCGTATTCGTAGCCGTGTTTGTTTGCACAATACTTCCCGTCGATGAAATATTCACGACCGTATAGTCTTTAAATTCGACGACGTTTCTTCCCTCGTTCCACGGCCCCCTATTGTTACCGGCACTCTGCAATGATCCATTGACGTTGATGACATTTCGATTGTCCGCGGACGCCCCTGAGCCCGTACTCACACTCAATCCCGAGGTGTTTACCGATGCACCGGAGGCGATGTTGAGGGTCGTGATTGAGCTGTTGGGGCCTGTGCCGATGGTCGAGGTGATCGACCCCGTACATGTCACTGTGCCCGTTGACCCATCACATGCTGCAAACGCTTCGCGTGGCAGAAAAAGAAGGGTCAGAGACAAACATATCGTCAGACAGGAAAAATATTTGGTTCTATCAGTCAAACTCATCTCAGCTTGCCACATCTTGTTACCAAGCAAGGCTGAGACGTTCCTGATCATGCGGAGGGAACGCATTCCTTGCTTCTCACGCGAGTTTCTGAAACGTTTCGCTTGAAACAAAAGTTTTCCGTTAAGCCGTCCAACCTCGGGTTTTCACCTCAACCATGTCGTCTGCAATGAAACGCGTGGCAAAGGACTGATATCTGCCCGCCAGAGAACGCGCGCCCGCTCCAATCTCGACGGGCACGCCAGGCAACGGTCATTTTCCTTGCGATCTGGCGGAAAGCTTTGTCTTTTTTGTTTGTGATATAACGAATTCACTCCACAGGCCAAAACCCTTGCGGCATGAAGCTTTTCGACACAGATTTTCACGGAGATAATGGAGCGGGTGAAGGGAATCGAACCCTCGTATGCAGCTTGGGAAGCACAGAATCGTGAAATGAGACGTTGGCTAATCCATTGAAATTCATGATGTTTCACCTATTCCACGTTCAAAAATCGTCTTACTAGGGCTATTTTAGGGCTCAATATCTGTGATTTTTCAGCATCGAGCCCTAAAAGCTTCAAAGGGGGATCACAGCATTCAATGCGGAGGCAATCCGCTCTGCGCTCCTGCTTTTCGACAAATGCGCATAGCGTCGGGTCATATCCAAAGTGGTATGGCCGAGCCCCTCCTGAACCTCTGACAAATCCGCCCCACCCTGCAAAAGCCACGATGCAAAGGTGTGCCGGAGTGAGTGCACCGTGGCCTTGCCGTGCATCTCGACAATGTCGGGGCGGTTCAACCCCACTGCCTCCATTGCCTGGATGATCGCGCGGGCTGGGACGGCGGAACAGAAGTCCGTTTCATTCCGACCCGGGAAGACCATGATGCTCTGACGCGCCTCAAAGCGCCTCTGAAGCACCTTTCGGGCCATCTCAGGCAGAGGCAGGATGCGCTCTTTATCGGTCTTCGACCCCCAGAGCCGCACCCAGGCAAACCCTGCCGTATCGACCCGGTCCCAGGTCAATCGTGCCACCTCCGACCAACGTCCTCCGGTAAGGGTGATGACGACGAACAAATCCTGCACCATCTGACGCGCGATAATCGTCCGCATTTCGAGGGGCAGTTCGTAAGCGTAACCACATTGACGCGTCACATGGACGGGACGGAGTGGGTTGAGATGGTCGTAAACCTGCATCCACTCCTCCCGACTGAGGTAACGCGTCTTTGGCTTGACCGAAGGCATGCGCCAAGCGTTTCCGGCGCGGCCCCGCAAATCCATTTTGGGCGGGTAGACGTGCCCCAAAGCCGCCGCGTAATTGACCGCCGCCCGGATCATTTTGATCTCATGCGCAATTGTTTGCGGTGCATTGCCCTCCTCCCGCCGCGCCATGACGAGTTCTTCAATGTGCGCGGGGGAGAGTTGCACGATTGGCAGCGCGGCTTTGAGCGCGAAACGGGCGGGCTTGAGCTCCCCAAGGGTTTTACGCGCGAGCCCCTCTGCCATCCTCAACGACGGCTTCCCTTCCGCTTTGAGCCATCTGAGATATTGCGTCAGTGCCTGGCGCAATGTCAGACCCTCATTCAGCCTGGTTCTGCGTTTTCTTGGACCCTCCTCAAATTCCTGAACGATCCTCAGAGCGGCCTTGCGGGCCGCTCCTTGGGTTTTTTCCTTCGTGCTGCGCCTTACCCTTTTACCGGAGAGCGCATGCACGAATGAGACGAACCAGAAGTCACTATTAGACTGTTTGAAGAGGTGCATAGCTCCTCCAATTGAACTTCGCGACGGAAAGGGAGAGCGCGGCGAAAGCTTCCTCACAGGTTGAACAGCGACGCCATTCAACGTCTTCGCGCTCCACCGCGAAGGTCGACGCCCACCCATCATCAAGTCGGGAGACTGCCGCGAAAAATCGGTCGTCACATGCGTAAGGCGTGAAGATTGTTCCGACCTCGTTATCGACGATGGCGATGGGGCCAAATTTGTCATGGAGCAGCAGCGTGCACACGCTTTTGAGATCAGCAACTGATTGCATTTTCAAATTTCCTAAGAGGAACGTTCCGCGGAGTCCGATAAGAACATAAACGGAACGTTAACAGAACTCAATGGGAGAATCGGACGAGCTTAGGGAAGGCACCCTGGCGGTAGAGCCGCGCCATTTCTTCCTGCCCTAGAGGGGTCAGAAGGACGGTGACGTAATTCCACTTCAGGCCCTGATTGATCCGCTGCCGGAAAAGCGCTGCCGCGCGCGGATGACTCCGCCGCACCTCCCACTGCCCCGCATATCGATCCGAACGCCGCAAATAGCCGAGCTCACCGAGTGTTTCTGAGATGGCGTTGAGATTGAGCTCGTGAAATTGCTTAAAGAAGGTGCGGAGTGAGGGAAGCTCACCGTTATTGATGAGGGAGTCGAATGCGAGCGCTTTGGGTTCAAGGGTGGCGATCTCCGCGTCTTTACGGCGGAGCGTGTCGTTGAGAACCGTCAGCGCACGGTGCGCGAGTTCCTCAGGGGTCTCGTTGGGCGCGGCGACCATGTAGCCGCCGGTTTTGCGGATGGTGGGGAGAACCTCCGCGGTGACCCACTTCTTGAACCGTTTTGCAGCGGGTTTGCGAGAGGTGAGGATCAGGGCGTAAAGGCCGGACTCGTTGATGAAGGTGGTTGCCTGAGGTCCGCCAAGGGTGTCCACAAGATGGACATCCTTTTCGTCATCATCCAATTTGGCCGCAACATTCCTGGCATTGGTAATCGACAATGCCCTGCAAACGTCGCTTAGAGCCCATCGCGGCTCCCCTTTCGCGATAACGATGCGAATAGGTTGGCCCTCGAAAAAACCTGTCGATTCATGTGATGCTGGAGTGTGACAGATCGTTATGTTAGGTTGCGTGTTAGTCACGAACTCGATCCTTGTGATGGGGGTACTGAAGTCAGCTTGCCGGCGCTTCAGTGCCTATTTGTGGACAAAAGTTAATCGCTTCCGGTAAGGTGTCATACCGTGTGACAATGTTGTCATACCGTGTGACGGATGTCAAATAGAAGGTTTGTCGTGGCCACGAGAGATGATCCACAATTCCGCATTCGCCTTCCTTGGGATTTGAAAGAGCGGCTCGAAAATATCGCCGAACAAGAGGGGCGCTCATTAAATTCAGAGATTCAAAGGCGCTTGGAACGCTCGCTTGATGTCGCTAAGCCGACAAGTGCGACTCAGGTAGTAGGGAGCGATACCCACCAATTCGATGCTGCGTCACCAAGCGGAAGTGGTATTAGCGACGATAGGTTAAGTGTGGTTTTGCGGCATTTAAACGAAGCTTTAGACATGCTCAAAGCCTCGTCAGACCCTCATTCTAATTTAGACGAGAATCCAACCTTTAAGACGATCCAAAATGCTTATTTGGACCTAGTCGGTTTATCCACTGAGCGTTCGAGTAGACGGCAATCGTTTCAAATCAGGGAAGGATTATCTGATAGGCGCCTACAAAAATTGGAAGATAAGGTCGAGTCCATTTTGCAGAAGCTTAGCTCGTTGAGCGACGATTGAAGTAGCAAATTGAAAGGTTGGTGGGGAGGACCTCCGCGGTGACCCACTTCTTGAACCGTTTTGCCGCGGGCTTGCGGGAGGTGAGGATCAGGGAGTAAAGGCCGGACTCGTTGATAATGGTCCGTGAGGCATTGAGATTCCCACTATCGGTAATAGCGATAGTGGACCTTTCGTCTTCATCCAGCCGGTTAGCCGCATCCGAGCTGTTACGAATCTCCAAGACTTTACATACATCCGCGAGAACCCACCAAGGTTCGTCGGATTTGGTGAGGAAACGCACGTCCGTACCCTCGAAAGAGAATGCAGATAGTGATACGTCTGTGTTAGATAAAACGGTAGCGGTAGGCATAGGACTGTTCTCCTTGCTTGCTGTCAGAGGGGCAAGCAGTGGTCAAGACCGCTTGCCTCTCGCCTTTTTTAACGCTATAAAACGTTCATGTCAAACGAAAGCGCTAAAAAACCGACGAGAGGTCGTCCAACGATTGACAGCGAGGCCGTCAATGTCAGGATGGAGCGCGGTCTACTGAGTCAATTGGATGATTGGCGACGCGAGGAGAGCGATCTTCCCACGCGCCCTGAAGCCGTCAGGCGTCTATTGGAAAAGGCTCTGCTACGCTTGGGTGACGCCTCCTGAAGGTGAAATTTGATTTTGCCGACCGGCCGATGATATATTCGCCCATGTGACGACCCTTCTTGGTTTTCGCGAGGTGAAGGGGATGTTTGGGGAAGCTCATGCACTTGCTCGCATCATTAACTTACGTTGACTTAATCTTCTTATTTATCTGTTTGATCGCACCCCTCGGGTATGTGTGTGAACAGCTTTCTGAAATCAAAGGAAGTATCGTAAAAACCTGTGATGAAGTGTCGTCCTTCAAAACCACTCTCAGCTTTGCCGGGAGTGACATCGAATCCGTGACGAAGCGAACTAATGCTATCTTGGCTGAAATCAAGGACAGCTCGGCCTCAATTGAAACTGCTGCGCGATCTGTCGTGTTCGCTCTGGATAGGTTGGAAAGCTTTAATCGAGAGAATAAGCTGGAACTGCAAAAGCTTTTAACGGAAATTTTGGAAACCGTAGCGTCGCAACAAAGTCCGTCAAATTTTGTAGGGACAGCCGTTTCACCTACGCAAATCTCAGGATTTAAGACAGAGTGAGGGAGGCCGATGAAAATCGCCAATCTGAAATCAAAGCTTTTATAAATAAAATTTTTTGGAAAAAGTAGTGTCTAGACGAACTTGACTGCAAGTTCCTCAACTGGATTAGTCAGAAGCTCAAGGAATATCAGCGCCGGAAAGAAGCGACCGAGGGTTTCAATGAAAAAAAATTTCTGTATACTTTCTGTTCTCGCGGCATTCATATTTGTGAATGACACCGTTTATGGAAGAGTATTCCCTTTACCCATCCCGGATGATTTGACCTCGGAAGAGGTGGCGCAATCGCCAGACGAAATGGTTGTCTTTTTGGACGCTGAGCGTGGCGCGGCCATCCGGTGCTTAGGGAAATTCAAATTTGAGGATAAGACTCGAGGCCAGTGGGCCAAGTGTTTTGGACGGACTTTCAAAAGATTGTCTCTTTTTTTACCGTCCGGCGTCCCCTACGACACTGAACGAGCCGATTGTCTCGTCATAGAAATGGTTCGGGCGGATAAAGGTCAATTGAGTTTCGCGAAAGCTATAGAGCAGCTCAGTCGCGATTATCAACGTATCGCTGATTCTCAGAAGGCCAACTTTGAGGAACGAGCAATTACAGGTTTTGATGGAAGCGTCGGATATAAAAATCTTACAATTGATGAGCGAGAAGAACTCTTGGAGGATGCTGTACAAGGCGCGAAATTCCGCTGTAAAAACGCGTTCCAACACTCCTCACAGAAATTGTCCGAAGCCAGCCCGATAAGCTTCACCCCTCCCGACGCTTTGGGAGAGTATTTGTGCGGTGTAGATGCCGGTGTAAAAGCCGACGTTTATTTGGGATTTGACCCTTCCCGGGGAATTTCAGCATATAACTTGTTTAAAGAAACGACTAAAAAGCTTCACGAAGAGGACGACTCTCTGATAACTCGAATAAGACTTGAAGTTTTTGAGCAAAGACTAAAAAACTACATGGATGTTTACCGACGGCAGTCGAAGTAAAGTCACCAATGTCACCCACCGACTTACGCCGCCAACCCTGCGGGGGCCGCTCTGGCTCTAGCTAAGGTCTAACCCTTGTTTTGACGATGACGGCGTTGTCAGCATCCGCGCTTATAGAAACAATTTTGTGGTGTTGGCAACGACAATGCAGACCTTAATCTACGACCTTAAACACGGGCTTGTCGCTTGAAGTGCAGCAATGATCTTAGAAACTATCCACCCCTTTGAGTAAACTGCAGTTGTCACAAAATCATTTGAGTGAATTTAGGCGCCCTTAAGTTTACTCAAATCCCTCTCAATCCCCCTGATCACCTTTCAAATTCCCCTAAACCTTGCCACTCTCTGTGTTCACTAAGAGCGTCCGAGCCGACGAAGTGTGGATGATTGGCGACGTGCAGAGAACTATCTCCCCGCGCGCTCTTAAGCTGCCGGGCATTCGTCGGTTAACTCCTTTTCCAAAAGCTCCTGCCCATGAATCAGTCGTAAGTTGATCCGTTCTCTCAAAGTAAATCAGCGAGTTTCTTCATGCCTTCACGAAGGATATTTGAGAAGTATGGTTCCTGCATTCGGCGTCAGCCACAATCGCACCGAATGAGACTACAAAGGTTGGCGTCGGGACGCAATGGTGGCCAGCTCACGCCTGGCCCAGCTCATATCAGCCGCTCAACGGGCTCCTGCGTGAAGAAATTACTTCTTTTCAAGCGTTCACATCATGGGCTCCCAATGCTGGTAGGGTCCGAGAGGTGGGAAGCCACCGAGATTTGTCAGACGCGCCGACGGCACGCACTTGCACCTAGTTTCAACGAAAGGGATTTTCACCTAAATTAAATCTAATAATGCTAACTCGAAAGCTCTTTTCATTGAACGGCATTTCTTCACGACTTTAAAGGAACTTCGAATGGCAACACTCACCGTAAACGGGGGAATCGGTGGCGCTTCATATAATTTTGACGCGCCCGAAGAGCTTTCGACTCAACTTGCTCAGCAATATGTAGACGCCATAAACGACGCTATCTCCAGTAATACTTTTCAAGTCATTCCCCCGGACGGCACGCCCGCATCGGATAAACCTATCTGCCAGGTTGACTGGAACGTCGCTTCAGACGGTAACAACGTCGACTCTTTACCCGACGGTGCGACTCACCTGCTCGTACATGACGTGAGCCAAACTGCCGTCGCGAACTTCTCACTATCCGTAGACCAGCCCCGCCGACTGGCCATTCTCGATGGCGGCTCACAGATGGGCGATTATGATTTAAGCGGAGCGATAAGTGGGAGCCTATCTGTCTTACAGGCGGCTCGTATCGTGGATATGAGCGAATCTCAAGGAGATTGGTCGATTGCCGTCAACTCGGGCATTGCATGGCAAGAAAGTCAGACGCCGAACGATCAATTTGGACTGGATCCCAAAGTCAAGGGGGTTCTCCTCAGCGGCGGTAACGTTATAAGCACATCGAGTGGAGAAAATCACGTATCGGTGTCAGGCGCACAAAACCTCATCGGTTTGGGGGCAGGTACAAATCACATCGTCTCCCAGGGGCAAGATACCGTATTTGGACAAGGAATTACGACTAACGCTTTGGCGGACACAACGAAAGGGGAAGCCACTTTCAATCTCGGCACCTCTTACGGCAGAGATTATGTGACGATCAATGGGGGTCGCGGATTATATGATTTAGGGCAAAGTGCCTCAGTCTTCGACAACGCAACCGTTGGTAGCACGATTAAGGTCCAGTCCAATAGCTCAGTTTCCGGTGGGGCCGGTTCTACAGTCACGTTCGATAATGCGGGCGGAGAGGGAACAATTTCAGGCGCGGCCGGTGATACGATATCGGCGTCTGGTAATCTTTCCGTTCTGCAAGGACAGAATCAATCCATCAGCGTTGAGGGAGCATTGAGGTTCCTCAACGGAACAGGCAATTCGACCCTGGCGGGCGGAGCAAATAGCACGGTCTGGGGTGCGCAAGGTCTGAATGCGGTTGCGAACATGTCGGGATACACGATCTTCACCGCCAATCAGCCCGATGCCACCGGCGATCAAACTTATGACGCTTCTGCGTCGTCGGGCAATATCGAGTATTGGTCAGGACCCGGCACGTCCAGTTTCACTAGTGGGTCGGGCGATGACCATTTTGTATTTGGGACAGCATTTGCAGGTACGTCAGGTGACTCCATTGTAACGATAACGGGTGGGGCAGGTGCAAATTCCTTCGGTGTGCTATCTGGACATAATGGCGGCAACATCACTATTACAGATTTTGATGCCTCCAAAGGGGATTTTTTCTTCCAATATTTTTATAATCCGGCCAGTGCATCGCAGGCGGTTCAAGACTTACTCGCGACGGCTACAGTCTCCGGCGGCAATACAACGTTACATCTCGACAATAACATGCAGGTGACCTTCCTCGGTGTCACAAATCTCGACGCATCCGCCATTCGTATCAGTTGATGTCGTCGAGTTTACGAAAATCCTCCGATGAAGCTACTTTGTCATTCTCAGAGTTATAAATTATTGACTTCGTTCAAGAGAGCGGCATCGGGATTAAATGCCAGCCTGGCCACAACTTTACATTGCCATGGCCGCCCCCTGACGTCGTCAGTTGCGCCTCAAAGAGATAGGCGGAGCTCATAGCCCCGCCTATTTTCGTTGCGCTGCACCGCGGGCACGTGGCCCAGCATGCAGGCGCAGCAGCCTCGCCGCACGAGGTCTCAAATGCTGATCCGGCTGAGGCCTGGAGAGCAGCTGACGTGCGTTTTTTGGGTAGGATAACAAAAAGATATGACGACTATGGCCGTCTGGTGCCGCATTTGCTAGGGATATCGAAACTTGGAGATAAAAACCCCGGCCGCATAACTGCTAGAGACATAGACGGTACCGGGGCATACAAGATGAACTATAATGCAGATGTTGCTCTCTGTCAAGGAGGATTGGTTTGATGCTGTTCGATGTCCTTGAGGAAGCGTTTTCGAAGGAGAGGCTAAGTACTTTTCTCCGTTTATCGGAGGGCCGCCGCGATGAAGCGGCTCGACTTTACACCCGCAACATTCGTCTATCAACAAGCCTCTACCCTTTGTTGCAAACCTTCGAGCTGCTTCTGCGCAATAGGATGAACGTGATCTTAACTCAGAAATTCGGGCCAGATTGGTTTTGGTCTGAGGCAATTCTGGCTGGTTTAGATGACGTTGTCAGATCTGGGATCAAAGAAACTCCCAGGCAAAATTATCTCAACCAGCTCAAGAAAACGGTCGATAAGCATGGGCGGGGTGACCTCTTACCCAATCTCACTTTTGGGTGGTGGAAGCAGCTTTTTAACAGACATCATAACGAGCTCTGGGATTTGACGCTCCATCGCATTTTACCTCAGGAGACCCGAAGAGACTCAAATCGTCGGGCGTTCCTCAACATATTGAATGAAGCAAATGACCTTCGTAACAGGATTGCCCACCACGAACCGATTGTCGACCAATCACTTGAGATGCGATATCGCAAGATCAGAGATGTTTTAACAAAAATGTCGGAACCCGTCAGCATCTGGTTGAATGAAATTGACCGGTTTGAGGCCGAATTGCGACGCGACAACATCATTTCGCATAAAGAGGTCGACAAACATTTCGCCAGCACAAATTAATGAGCCAGACTGGCGTTGAGGTGTCGAAATCTCTCGAAGCCGACAGCGCCCCACCTCACCCCTTCTCCCCCTCCACAAACTCCTGACGCATCTCTCTCAACCCCGGATCACCCTCATCTCCAAAAATGAACGCATAGATCAAAGGGTCACGATAGCGGAGATAGCGCTTCGACATCTCCGCCAAATCCACCCCATAGAGCCACGCCACCTTCGGCAGATATTCAGGCCGCAAAGGCGCATCTCCCCTCTCAATCGAGTAAAGATAGACACGGTTAAGCCTCAGCGCATCCGCAACATCCCGAATGGCAATGCCAGCCGTCTCACGCAGGCTCTTCAGGTAAGCACCGCCATTCTGACGATCTTCTTTCTCAACATACATCTTGTAGATGGGCATCTCGTCAGCCTCCCAGACTTTACCGCATTAAAGAATAAACGCACAGTATGTTATATAACGACTTACTGCAAGCTTAATGAGGAATGAAGAGGTTAGGAGGGTCACTCACGTGACCATGGAGGTTGGGAACACGACATCCCCCCCCCCTAGAGACATAATTAAGAAACATAAACTCATGAGGGGGAAGGATAGCCACCATGGAGGAGGAGGCTTGAGAAACTCTCAGAGGTTTTTAGAGGCTCTTTGAGATGGTGAGAGGTGTTGAGAGGCTCTCAGAGGTGGTAAGTATATTGAGTATGTTTTTTTCTTTTTTTTTTGGCTTGGCTTTGCTTCACAGGGCAACCATTTACTTGCACGCTCCCCTAACTGATTGATTCGTCTTGGTTTTCTTGTGGTCGAATGGGTCGAGCGTGGTCGGTGCCACCAACGTCGTCGTCGTCGCGCGGACCTCTCCGAGTCGGGATTGGTCGGCTCGACGTGGCTCTCGTCTGATTAGCGGTCGTTTTCAGGGCTATTCGAAGAAGCTTGAGGGCCGTGCGAGTAAATGGTTGCCCTATGATGGCTGGGGAGGCCAAGCAGTTTTTCGCGTCGGCACCGCTGACCTTCGTCATCTAGATAACAGCTTAAGAGGCTGGTCAAGGGCTTGACTGAGCGATCACGTCTTACGCGGGAGGAATAAGGATTTACCCAAATTTACTACAGCTTCTGGAACCCGCATCTGAGAAAAAATGTTGCAAGTAAGGTTGACAATTAATCGGATGAATGGGACGTCAAATCGAGATCGGTTCCATGAGATAGGTCTTTCTTGGAGTTGTTTGCTAAAAGGGTTACAATGCCAGAGCCGATGTCGGGCAGCCAAACCCTAACAAACAAAAACAAGGCCTAGGGGGAAGTGTTATGAGTTTATATGATCGCGCTATCGGATCGAATCTTTTTTCGAGCATTCTTTTCGGAGTCAGCTCAGCGTTCGATCTTTTTCCGGTCAGGCAGCAAGTGCTCCCACCCAGACCAATCTATCAAGACCCGTCTGTTGACCAAGTGAATCTTCAAGCAGATAAGGAGAGAGTTGTAGCTTCGCTTCGCCCATCTTTATCGGCAGGATTCTTAAATGGAGCCTCAGTCCAAACCTTCCGCCGTTAAGTCGGATGCACCTCGATACACGGTGTCGGGACATCTTGATCCCAACCTAGTAGGCCCCGCTATCGCCAAAGAGTCTGCAAAGTCCGATTATGGGATGAGCTTTCAGGCTGAAGCTTCAGTGAGGCAAATATCCTCGTCGCCATATCCCTCGGCCGACATGTTGAAAGATTATGTCGATGCAGGCTTCAAAGAACTCCCTTATCAAATAATTGATCGGATTAATCGTGAGCAGGAGCATCGGTTCACCATGGACAATGCGCGATCAGCTCGCGAAGACCATCTAGTTAAAGAGTTTTGCTGGGTTCAGAAGGCGTCGGTGTTGGTGACTCTAGCTGTGTCGTTGACTGGTCTCATTTCCGCAGGCGTGCTTGCCCTCCTCCACGTGAATCCTTTTCTGTGCGGAACGATCGCAACTGCTTCGGTGAGCGCTCCAGCAGCGGCAATCAGTTTGAGGAAATTACTTTCATCTGAGGATGAGAAGCAACGTTAACTTTTCGTCGCCCACCATTGCCTGGAAAGCCCCGGTATCACCTATGACTCTCGCAGTTACGTGGCCGGGGCAACGTCCGATTTTTCTTTTTCAAAGACATGCATCCCGCCCTGACTTGGCGATTTTGCGTATACCTCTCAAGACACGCTCAAAACCGCCCTTTCCAACCCCCTCAGAAGCTTTGAAAGCTCCTGCCTCCCCCACAAAACCCTTATCCAGCCTCGTTTTCTCCCGCATCGCTGAGATTTTGAGGCTCGTTTAGGGCTCGACTGACGCGCTTGCCGACGTCCTTTCGTCGGTTTCCGGGGACCCCTGGGGGGTTTTTAAAAATCCTTTCAAAAAATCGGTTAAAGCTGTTGTTGTTGGTGTTGATATTTCCCGGCTTTTTCCAACATGTCCGCTCCCAAGATTTTCAGTTCAAGTGAGGTGCCTTGCCTTTAGAGACCGCCCAGAACATCGGGCAATTGGATGAGTCCAACCCTAAAACCACCGATCTCGTCTCGCAGTCGGGTGATCACATCCGCCTCATTAAAGCGATCCTCAAAAAGACCTTCCCCAACTTTACGACGCCCCTCGCCGCCTCCTCAGAAACGCTCGATAAGCTTGCCTCGGGCAAATTTGGTGCTTCTGACTTTACCGGGCATAAGCTTACCGGCATTGTCAAGGGGGAAGCCAATACGGACGCTGTCAATGTCGAGCAACTCGCCGAGGGGCTGGTCAAAGCCGTCAAGGACGCCAATGGTGCCGCCTGGGGCGACGATAAGAGCGCCGGGGGACACGCGCTGAAAGACCTTAAAGAGGCGCAATCTGACAATCAGGCCACGCCCTTGAGTCAGGTCACACGCCTGCTCAGTGAAAAGATGAGCGCACTCCAAAGCTGGGCAAACGGGCTTTTCGCTAAGAAAGCGGGCGACACCTTCACGGGGGCCATCAATGTCCACGGCAATATTGGCAGTGACGGCGACCTCGTCCTCAACAAGCTTTACACCGGATCAACGACGCCCGGCAGCGCCTATTCAAGCGGCTGCCTCGCCACGAATGGCCCCTATGCCCAAGAGCGCACCGAGATCTACAACTTTGATATCGCGGGCGAATATTCGGGCACACTCATCGCGCACATTGATTATAACGGAGGCAGGCATCATTTTGAGTTCCGAAATGACGGCCATTGTTACTCCCCGAATGGGCGCTTCCTCAATGACGGGCAAGACCTCTTAAATATCCGGAATCTGCTCAATGACCGCCCAACGCGCGCCGAGTTCTCCACATCATCCGCAAAAGATGCGAGAGGCGCGGCGTGAAGTTTAGGGCGAATCCCTGAACGCCCCCTCATCGCTGCCACGTCTTGCAAATTGCCCCTGACATCCCCTTCGAGCATTGGGATCAGGCGGTGCGCGAGGCGTTTGAAGAGCACCCTCCCCGCGCCGATCTCATGCAAGCGCCCTTGTTCGGTGGCGGTCTGAACATCCTCGTTGAAGATTTTTGCAGCACGGCGGACGCCGATCATTTCCCATTCAACCTGACGATAAAGTTGCGCTGGGTGAGGGGCTGTTTCCTGTGATTTTCCGACGTCTGTTCTGAAGCCTTGTAGGGCTGAACTAGGGCTCAAATAGGGCTCCACGGCTGAAATCCTTTGCTTTTTTAGGTTTGTAATATAACAGATTTACATCTTAACCCGAATCCCTTGCGGCATATAGCTTTTCAACACAAATTTTCCCGGGAAATATGGAGCGGGCGAAGGGAATCGAACCCTCGTATGCAGCTTGGGAAGCTGCCGTTCTACCATTGAACTACACCCGCATGGGCATTTACCTACATGAAACGCCTCATCCGCACAAGCGCGGCGCAACGTGCATTGACGTCGCCCGCGAAGCTTGCTCATATGGCCGTGTCACGCAGCTAATGCGATGACCCTCGTCATTTGGAAGGCCGGCTTGCAGCGAGGTAAAATAAATTGCGCTAAAGAGGCCCGTATCACGCAAGTGATCTCGGCTTTCCACGGCCAGAATGGCGTCTGACGCCCATTTTGGAGTGTTTCCTGCTATGAAATCCCATCAATTCGGCCTGACAACATCCCTCCTCCATGCGGATCTTGACCGCACACCGCATGGTGAGACGAGTGAAGCCATCTTCCTGACTTCCGGCTTCGTTTACGATAGTGCGGAGCAGGCCGCCGCAACTTTCAGAGGGGAGGAAAATCATTTCCAATATTCCCGTTTCGGTAACCCGACAACGGATGCTTTACAGGATCGCCTTGCGCGGCTTGAAGGCGCTGAGGCCTGTATCGTCACCTCAACGGGGATGGGGGCTATCTCTTCCGCGCTTTTAGCGCATGCCAAATCGGGTGACCGGGTCGTCGCTTCACGCGCCCTGTTCGGGTCCTGCCACTGGATCATCGCGACGCTGCTTCCGCGTTACGGGATCGAGACTGTCTTTGTCGACGTCCATGATGCGGCAGGTTGGGAAGACGCCTTATCCGTGCCAACATCAGCCGTGTTGATCGAAACCCCGTCCAACCCGATGCTCGATATCATCGATATCCGAAAAATTGCTGACCTGTCGAATCGTGCGGGGGCGCTTCTGATGGTAGATAATGTTTTTGCGTCGCCCATCGGGCAGAAACCATTGTCACTTGGCGCGGATGTCGTTCTCTATTCCTGCACGAAGCATATTGACGGCCAGGGTCGCGTCCTTGGCGGCGCCATTTTGGGAAAAGCGGATTGGATCAAAGATGTCGTGCAGCCTTTTACACGGAATACGGGCAACAGCCTGTCGCCCTTCAACGCGTGGGTCCTGCTGAAAGGGCTTGAGACCCTTCCCCTTCGTGACCGCGCCATGGCGTCAAGCGCGGCCCGCGTGGCGGAATTCCTCGCCGGGCATAAAGCGATCCAAGCGTTGCATTACCCCGGGCGCGCGGATCACCCCGCCGCGTCCCTCATCCGTCAGCAGATGAGTCACGGCGGCAGCCTCATCGCGTTTGAACTGCGGGGTGATCAAGAAAAGGCCTTTCGATTCATGAATGCGCTCAAGCTTATCGCCATCTCAAATAATCTGGGCGACTCCCGTAGTCTGATCACACATCCGGCCTCGACAACCCATATGCGCGTGCCAGCGGAAGATCGCGCCCGGCTCGGGATTACCGAGGCCGTGCTACGCCTGTCTATCGGGTTGGAGGAGAGTGACGATCTGATCGCGGATCTCGCTCAGGCGCTGGATGAAATGGATCATTAAAGATTCGTTGCATTCCATCGAACTCAGAAGCTAAAACGCGCTTATGGCAGATCGTGACTCCAGCTCGGGGCTTCTCCCGCAAACCAGTGGTGAGTTTTCGGATATTCTCGACGCTCACCCCGCGTTCGAAGCGCGCACCGGCGATATCGTCGTTACCGTGCGTCCTTTCTGGCTGGATGATCAATCCGCGCCGGATGAGCATCGCTATGTCTGGGCCTACACCATTCAGGTTGAAAATAACGGCGCTCAAACCATCCAGATTCTAAGTCGTCATTGGTGCATCACAGATGGGAGTGGCCGATCTGATCATGTTCATGGCGAAGGGATCATTGGTGAGCAGCCGATTATCGCAAGCGGCGCCGTCTTTGAATATACATCCGGCGCCGCCCTGCATACGCCATCAGGCATTATGCAGGGCACTTATCACGTCATTATTCCCTCGACCGGGCAACGATTTGACGTGCTCGTCCCGACTTTCAGTCTCGACAGCCCGCATTACAAAGCGACAATCCATTAGGTTGCAAGGGCTGCCCTGCCCCGGGAGCACGCGCCCCTCAGGCGGAATCACAACATAACCGACGTGACGTCCGGCGACGTGATAAAATAAAACATTTAAATGTTAAATTTTAGGTATGGAATGATCATGATGCGACCCGTCCAGACCCTTGAACTTCTTAAAAAGCGTTAAAAGACGCCACGTTGCAACCATCCCCCTCCCTGACGCGCTCATCACGTGAAAGTCATGTTTTCCGTGTGAATTATGTGTTATAGGCATCATTGGTTGTTGATTATTGCGCCGTGTGGGACGTGCCTGACCGGGCCGACCACTTCCCTTGAAAAATAAGGATATTCGTTTTGAGTGATATAGACCAGGCGGCAGCCGAACCTTCGCACCGTCCGCTCGCCGGGCGGATGCTATTCGCAGCACTTCTCGCATCAATTGCAGGCTTGATGTTTGGGCTCGATATCGGCGTCATCTCTGGTGCACGTCAATTCATAGCGCATGAATTCAATGCCTCGAACACGGAACAAGGGCTCATCGTCAGCTTCATGATGTTCGGCGCGATGGCCGGCGCCCTTGGCGCCAACCCGATCTCGCTTCATCTGGGGCGACGCATGGCGCTCATCATCAGCGCTTTTCTATTCGTTCTCGGTTCACTACTCTGTGCCTTCGCCCCCTCCGCCATTTTCCTTATGGTGGCGCGGGCAGTGCTGGGCCTCGCCGTCGGCGTCGCGAGCTTTGTCGCCCCGCTTTACATTTCGGAAGTCGCTGATGAGCGTCGCCGTGGCGGGTTGATCTCAACCTACCAGCTCATGGTCACGATCGGCATCCTCCTCGCTTTCGTCTCGGACGCGATCCTCGCCTATTGGGGCGCCTGGCGGATGATGCTCGGGATTGTCGCGGTCCCCGGAATACTTTTCTTCATCGGTGCATTCTTCCTGCCCGACAGCCCGCGTTGGCTGATGCTGCGCGGACGGGAAAAGGAAGCCCTCGCCGTGCTGCATGACCTGCGCGAATCCCAGTCTGAAGTTTCGCGTGAAGTTGAGGACATCAAGGAACAGCTTGAGATCAAAAAAAGCCAGCGTGGTTTCGGTATGTTTTTGCAGGACGGGAATTTCCGTCGCGCCGTCTTCCTCGGCATTGTGTTGCAGCTTGTGCAGCAGCTGACAGGTATCAACGCGGTCATGTATTTCGCACCCACCATTTTTGAAAGCTCAGGCTTCGGTCAGGATGGGGCTTTATGGAGCACCGCGATTGTTGGGCTCGTCAACTGCCTTGCAACCTTTATCGCCATTGGTTACGCGGATAATTTCGGCCGCCGCAGACTCCTCACGGTCGGGTTTTTCGCGATGGCGCTGGGCATGGGTGGACTTGCTGTCCTTCTGACAATCGGGGTGGATACGTCGCCGATTCTGCCTTACCTCTCTGTCGGCTTCCTGCTGCTCTTCATCGTCGGGTTCGCCTCCTCTGCCGGCCCGATGATCTGGGTGCTGTGCTCTGAGATCCAACCTCTCAAAGGCCGGGATTTCGGCGTGACATGCTCGACATTCTCCAACTGGTCGACCAATTTTGTCATCGGGCTGACCTTCCTGCCTTTACTCTCCATGCTGGGCGCGGGGAATACGATGTGGCTTTTCGCCGCGCTCAATGCGGCCTTTATCATCTTTACACAGAGCTTCGTGCCTGAAACGAAGGATGTCTCGCTCGAAAGCATTGAATCGAAATTGCGCCGCGGTATCCGGCTGCGCGATATCGGGCAGTAAACTGACCTCCCATTGAGGCCAGGCGGGCCGGTGTGGCGAGAGCTGCACCGGCCTTTTTTACGAAAAGCAAAGAAACTTCGCCCCGATGTCGTGAGGACAGGGCATCATGCTTCACCTCTTGACGAATGCGGGACAAACAAGCATTGCATGAGCCATGCGAGTAGCCGTCATTCTTCTTGCGGCCGGTACCGGTCGTCGCTTTGCCTCCGGGCTGGAACGCCTCGTTTCAAAAGGCGGCATGTCGGCCTTCGATGGCGCGGCCAGAAATGCCGCGGATCTCCCGAAGCAATATTGGCTGTTCGATGGCAAGCCGGTCATCCGCCATGCCGCTGAGGCGCTTCTGCCTTTTGCCGATGTGATCCAGCCTATTGGTGACGCGGCGGCGCTCTCCCAGGTTCTTGACGGTTTACCGACCCTCCCGCCTGTACCAGGCGGGGCAGAAAGGCAGGATAGTGTCCGCGCCGGGCTGGAGGCCCTGGCGGCGCTTGAAACCCCTCCCGACTATGTGCTTGTCCATGATGGTGCACGCCCCTACGTGCCGCATGACGTGACCCAGGGCGTTCTCGATGCCCTCCAGCGTTTTAAAGCCGCCATCCCGGCCGTCAAACTCGCCGACACCCTCAAACGTGTTGAAGGCGACATTATCCAAGGCACAATTGACCGGGCGAATCTTCACCGCGCGCAAACCCCTCAGGGTTTTCACTTCGCGGCTCTTCTGGCCCATCACAGGCAGCATGAGCGGTCGGAAACCGACGACGCCGCCTTATTTGAGGCAGCAGGTGAAGCGGTGGCCATCGTCCCGGGCGATGAAGATAATATCAAACTCACCCAAGCGGAGGACCTGGTGCGATTGGAGAGATTACTGGGCACGCCCCCCTGCCCGCGCACAGGACTTGGTTACGATGTTCATGCTTTCGCGGATGACCGTGATCTGATCATTTGCGGCGTTAAAATCCCGCATGAACGCGGCCTTGCCGGGCATTCTGACGCCGATGTGGGGATTCACACTTTATGCGACGCGATTTACGGCGCTTTATCTGAAGGTGATATCGGCTATCACTTCCCGCCTTCGAAGGATGAATGGAAGGATATGGACTCGGCCCGTTTCCTCATCCATGCGGGGCAGCGCATCCGTGAGCGCGGCGGCCGCCTCATTAATGCCGACATCACCATTATCTGTGAGCGCCCTAAAATCGGGCCGCATGTCGCGGCGATGCGCGCACGGCTTGCATCCTTACTCGAGGTCGATATGGAGCGGATTTCCGTCAAGGCAACGACGTCTGAGCGCCTCGGCTTTACAGGGCGGGAAGAAGGGATTGCGGCGACGGCCGTCGCGACCATCCTGCTTCCCTGATCACGCGGCACGGTTTGACTTCGGCGCGTGGCGCTCCCTCGCTGCGAATATGGCGCTGAAACCCGTCACACCGCATGGCCTGCCGCACTCAAGGCAGCATAGCGCAGCACGTGCGCCATCTCACGGCAGCAGGATGCCTGTCCCGCCTCACGTTCACTGTCGCGCCCCCAGCGCGCCATCTGTGCGTTCTCTTCGATAAAGGCGCAGGCAATCCCCTCATCAATCGTGACGGCACCGGAAAAAATGGCATGGGCGAGGATGAGGCTCGCCGTCATGGATGAAAGGACGGAGAGGCCGGTCAGGGTGACATCGTCATAGCTTGATAATCGCGCTTCAACAGCTTCGATAACCCCATCCGCGATGTCAGTCGGTGTGATCTCTTCAGCCCAGGGCAGATCACATCCAAACATCGCCTCAAACTTCGCACGCGGTGACGCGAAAACCCGCGTCTGCGCCCGCCCCAGCGAGTCATCACCATGGCGATATAAAAGCGCGTCAGCGCGGAAGATACGGATCAACTGCCCCACGACCTCATGCCGACGCGGCGCAACGCGTTCCAATTGCGTGGCCGCTAGTTGCGTAAGCGGCATGCAGTCCGGCTTGAACATCGTATTTTTGCGGCAGGATCGCCATTCATCGGCGATTCCGCCAGCGAGGGCGGCAGCGGACACAACCAAGCGTGACCCGGCTGGGAGCGTGATCGGTTTCCCGTCAAGCATGATGCCCCAACCATCCGCCGCGCGTTCAATCGTGACCTCAGACCAGAAAACCCGGCCGCCCCTCACCGGAACAAGCCGAGGCTTTTCAACAGATCTGCCGCGCCCTTGCTCTTTTTCACCATTGCCGCATTCACGCCGGCCCGGCCTTCACGCGCTGTATGCAGCCATGCGGGACAGCGATCAGTTTTCTGCTCATTGATTGTAAAGCCGGTTCGGCCATCTTCACCCTGCGCCGCGGTCACATGTGGATTTTCCAGCAATCCTTGCACGCGCAGGCGCTTTGACGCACCTGCCCCGGCGACGGAAATGACCGGCTCGATGCTGAAATCGAGTGTTTCACTCTCCCGGTTAAAGGTCCCGTGACCCGACATTTCCACAGGTGCCGCATCGAGCCCGATCAGATCGACATCAAGTTGCGTCGGCGCCACATTCATATGCAGACCGAAGCACCGCACGGGAAGTTCACTCCCATCCAGAAAAGCCCCGATCCCACCTTTCAGATAGGGCCGGAAGGGCGCCGTCCGGATGCGCCCGCCCACCATGGAAAGGCCGAGATGGCCCGTCATATGACGTTGAAACGCAGCACGTGAGGTTGCTGGCCCTTGGAGATCACCCACAATTTCAACCGGTCCCTTCAGAAAGGGGGCCATATCCAGCGCGCCAAGCAGCAATTCCGCCGGAACCGTCACGGGCGACGCATGGAGTACGAGGGATGGGGAGGACGTCTCACCATTATAGACGACACTGCCCACCATCATACCGGTTTTGGCGCTGTTTTCAGAAAGGTTCAGACGCCAGACCTGAGCGGCATAATCTGCACTGAGTTTCACAGCATCATAAAGCTGGTCACCAAATTTGAGGTTCTTTCCGTTCGCGATGATGGACCAGTCAAATTTATCGGCCACGCCGTCAGAGAGTCGCCGCCAGCTATCCTGCACCCAATAACTTTTGATGGCCGCTTCATCTGAAGACGGCGCAGCCTCCGCCGTCGCGCCGGCGTCCGTCGGTGGCGGTACGGCAGGGGAAGGCGTCGTTTCCGAACGTGCTTCCGGCTTCGGCGCGATGACAGGTGGGGGCGCCACCTGCTTGAGGTTCAGGAAGTCGACATGCGTCACATCAAACTGCGCCTTAACCTTGCCCCGCGATGTCGCATCAGGAGGGAAGGTCACATGGCCCTGCCCATTGAGGCTTAAAGCGCGACTTCTGAGTTTCAGGCTCTTAACGTCGAGGGATGTGCCGAAATGCGCCTCCGCGCGGGCGTCAAAAATCGCGTCTTCGAGGAGGATTGGCCCGACAGGGAGATATTGCGCGCGCCCATCCATGTCAAATGACGCCTCAGATCGTCCCGCATGCCCGTTGACGTGAATCACGCCATCCCGGTCAAAAAAAGCGATCCGGTGCGTGTTCGGCGCCAGACGCGCTGAGAAAGGAAAGGTTTTTTCAAAACGGCTATGCAGAGAGTCATTAAGGTCAGACAAAGCCGGGACGGTTGCCTGAATGGCCCAATCCTTCCCGGGGGACGGAATGACGGTCGAAAATTTCAATGCATCCCGCGTGTTCCGGGCGGACACGCTGATATTTCGCCCTTCAAAAAAACCAGGCACATGTAAGTAGCCAATATCGAGGTCCGCCATCTCCAGCGTCAGGGACTGATACCAGGGGCGTTTATCATTGTCCTGGCGGGCGGGATCCTCCGAAAGCGGATGATCACTGAAGACGACCCGCCCGGAAAGCCCCTCTATATCCGGCAGGCGGACATGACTGAAGATTGCCTGCAGTTGTTGTGTCCGACGCATCCGCGCTTTGATTTCCCCTGACCAGCCCCGCAAATGCGTGACATCCCGCAAGGCGCCTGAGTAATTCACCCAGCCATCCTCACGATCGCCGGAGCCGAGGATCAGGCCCAACCCGATATGCCAGGGTTTGCGCGGATTCTCGAAGTCCGCGAATGAACCGACATGACCACTCAGGCTGAAAGGTGTCTCACCATGACGCGCATGCACTTCAATCGCCGGCGCGTTGGAGCGCAGCCCGTCAAACGTCGCATTTTCAATCAGAACCTGGCCGGAACGATGGGTAAGCTGATCATCAAGGCTGCAAATAACGTTACGCAGCCTGATCCCCGCGAGATGCACGCGGTATTTCTGCTTCCGGCCCGACACAACATGCCCATCGGCTGAATCCGAGCGGGCCTCTTGCACCGGGTGAAGCATCCAGTTCGCCTTACCGGACGCATCGCGGCGCATGTTGATCTGGCCATTTTCAAGGTCGATCCGCTTGATGCGGAGATTATGATGCAGAAGGGGCAGGATATCGACCGCCACGCGGACGGAACCCACCTGTGCCATCGGCGCGCCTTCCACGAAATCCGGGTCGCGAAGCGTGACATGTTCCAGAGTCAGGCCGATTTGCGGAAAGGCGGAAACACGGACCCCGCCAAATTGAAGATCATCGCCCGTATGCGCTTTGACCAGCGCAATGAGATGCTGCCGGTCAATCAAACGGCTGAGGATGATCTGTGTCGCAACGATGCCGATCGCGGCCAGACTGAGAATGACGACTAAACCCGCCAATATGCGTTTCATCATGAGCCCGCCTTGTTTTTTAAACGTTTCGCCTTCGGGGTCTCGCCCGCCGCAAATCCAAGGCGGCGGAACGTTTCATTCATATGGGGCGGCAATGGCGCGGCAACGCTTAACATACCGCCCTCAGGATGCGGAATTTCAAGATGCCGTGCATGGAGATGCAGGCGATCTTCGAAACCCTCAATATGGGTTTTATCCCCGCCATATTTCGGGTCACCTAATATCGGTGTCCCGAGGCTTTCACAATGCACGCGCAATTGGTGCGTCCGCCCTGTCAGGGGGTTGAGTTGCAGCCAGGTCAGTTTGCGCCCCGCCGCATCGACAACCTCATAATCCGTCAAGGCCCGCTGGGCATCGGCATCCTTCCGATCCGCCGCCATCATCAGTGCGCCCTGCCCGGCCCCCAATTTCACGAGGGGTTGATCAATCGTGCCGGATTGCGGGGAGGGACGCCCGACCACGACCGCCCAATAGGTTTTTTTGACATGTCGCCCGCGAAAAGCCGCCGCCAGTTTTGCTGCCACGCCCGGCGTGCGCGCCACCAGGAGGAGCCCCGACGTGTCACGATCAATGCGGTGAACAAGGCGGGGACGCTCCGCCTCCCCCTCCCGCAGCCCATCAAGCATCATGTCAATATGCGTTGTGATCCCGGGCCCGCCCTGCGTCGCCAGGCCGGACGGCTTATTGAGCACGATTAACGCTTTATCCTGATAGACAACCATACGTTGGATGTCACGGATCAGGCTGGGGTCAAGGGGGCGCTTCTGCCCACCGAGCGGCGCACGCGCCCCTTCGGGTAATGGAGGGATACGAAGATTCTGCCCGGCAATGACGCGCGTTGATGCTGTGACGCGCTTTCCGTCGAGGCGGATCTGCCCGGTTCGACATAATTTCTGCAGGGCCCCTTGGGTGAGAGAAGGATAATGCCGGCGGAACCAGCGATCGACCCTCATCTCGGCCTCATCCTGGTCGATAACACGTGTCATGACACTCATGACCCACGCCTTGCCCGGAGTCGTGCGTAATTGTCCAGAACTTTCGTGATTTCAGCCTCGTGGCCGCGCGGCGTCGGGCGGTAAAATGTCACACGCGCCATGTCATCGGGGAAGAAATTCTGACCTGAAAACCCGTCTTCAGCGTCGTGATCATATTCATAACCTTTGCCGTAACCGATTTCCCGCATCAATTGGGTGGGCGCATTACGGATATGCAAAGGCGGGCCGAGGCTACCCGTCTCACGCGCCGTGGCCCGCGCCATTTTATAGGCGGTGTAGACAGCATTTGACTTCGGGGCCGTGGCCAGATGCACGATAAGTTGCGCTAAAGCCAACTCGCCTTCCGGGCTGCCGAGGCGCTCATAACTCTGCCATGCCGCGATGGAAAGCGGCAGGGCGGTTGGGTCAGCCATACCAATATCTTCCGCAGCAAAACGATTCAGCCGGCGGGCAATGTAACGCGGGTCCTCCCCCCTTCCAACATGCGGGCAAACCAGTAGAGCGCCGCATCGGGGTCAGAGCCGCGCAGTGCTTTATGCAGGGCGGAGATGAGATTATAATGCTCTTCCCGATCCCGATCATATAAGGCGGCGCGACGTGTGAGGATGGCGGATAAAGCCGTTGAATCAAGGGGAGCCTCCGCTTTGAGGGAGAGGAGCTGCTCCGCAAGGTTCAGCAGGTAGCGCCCATCCCCATCCGCCATGGCGCGCAGACTGGCGCGCGCATCCGGTGTCAACGGGAGCGCCCGCCCTGCATCATCTTCAGCGCGCTGAAGCAGTGCTTCAAGGGCGGCATCATCCAATCGGTTAAGAATGAGAACCTGACAGCGTGAGAGGAGTGCACTATTCAGGGAAAAGGACGGATTTTCCGTCGTGGCGCCGACCAGCACAACCGTCCCCTTCTCCACAAAGGGGAGGAAACTATCCTGCTGGGCACGGTTGAAACGATGGATCTCATCCACGAATAACAGGGTGCCCCGCCCGGATGCAGCCTGGTAGCGTTGCGCCGCGTCAAATTCCTTCTTGAGCTCCGCCACACCGGAGAACACGGCGGATATCGGCGCGAAACGCAGCCCAGCCTCACCCGCCAGAAGGCGCGCCATCGTGGTTTTACCGCAACCCGGCCCGCCCCACAAAATGAGGCTCGAAAGGCTGGATTGCGTCAGCATGCGCGTGATGCGCCCCGCCTCGCCGAGAAGATGCGCCTGCCCCACCACGTCACGCAGCCGCGTCGGGCGGAGGCGATCCGCAAGGGGCTGGGTTTTCAGTGACACGTTGGTTTGGGTGCGTCGGGGATCTGATTCCGGCGGTGACGCGGTGCCAAACAAATCATCTTCGGCTGCTGCGCCCATCGAACCCTCCCCCAGCCCTGACGCAACTTCAGTCCGCGTCAAGGCCCTTCACATCACATTCTATTCGTTGAAGGATCGTATCACGCCAGGCAGAAAAACGGAAAACGGATTGGCTTCAAGATGCGGATCTTTGAAATCACCCGTGATCACATAAGTCGCGGCAAAAACGCCCCCCTCTTTTTCAGGGGAGAAGAGATGGCCGAGTTTCGGGAAGCGTCCCAATATCGCATTAAACCCGAAGGCGGGAATGACCGTCCCATGCAGGTCAAGCTTCTTCTGGCGCAAATTGACGAGGCCGCGCAGCGTCGCCCCGAGGGCGCGATTGCCGAAATACCCGTCTTCGATCAGTATCTGAGAGGGGTCAATCGTCAGTTTGGCATGGAGGCGATCCAACGCGAAACGCTGCGGATTTGTTTTTGACCAATCCACTAACGCAGCATGGGCCAATGTCTGCAACAGGCGTGGCGGCTTACGAAAGTTGAAAGCACCGACATCCAGCTGGCCGCGCATCCGCGGAAGGGCCTGGCAGCAATCCCCTTCCGTCACACCATCAAAGGCAAGATGTCCGCCCTCGAGCCGATCATAAATGGCGAGATTTTCGAGACTTCCTCCCAGATTTTGCACGTGAATTTGCAGATGCGCGCGCTGCCCCTTAGGTGTGAGTTCCGCGCTGAGGGGGGAAACACCGCCCGCATATAAAGTCCCGCGCCTGACACGTATCCCCTGCCCCGCCGACGTGAACTGCAAATCCTTGTATATCGCCCGCCCACGGTAAACCACGTCATCAGCCCGCAATGAGGCCTGCCAATGCGCGGCCTCCGGAGACACGGGATGCGCCTTCGGCGTTTCGTGCCCGGCTTTGGACGATGCAGCATTTCCCGGCTTTTGCAGCCATGGCGTGATGTCGAGCCTCGAAAGGCTGAGGCGCGCATCCACAGGCGTCTCGCGACGCGCCGGAAACACCACACGTCCCGTCCCTGAACTGCCAGCGAGGCACATTTTATTGAGTGTCAGAATGGAGATCTTACCATGATCAGTTTGCCCCCAACCTGACACATCAATATTGTCCCCGGTGACGGCGAAACGCGGCAGATCCGTAATGATGCGATTATGGAATTTGACCTCCGCCATCGCCTTGGCGGCCATGCCGGGCGGCTTTTGCCATAAGGGGATCGAAATCCCGGCATCTTGCATGTCAAGCGATGTCTGAAGTGATGCGTGACCATCTTCCGTCGCCGCGTAATGCGATTTTAGAAGCGCATGACCCCGGAACCAGAATTCGGCATCCGGCAGGATTTTGCGAAGATCACCAGGCGTTACGACAGATTGCGCATCGAAGGACTCCGCCTGATCCGACGCGCCTTTCGGCATGAAGAGGAGATTGACATGGACCTGTGTCGGTAATGGCCCGAAAGCGCCTTTCGCATCCAGGGCCATCCGGGACTGGGTTGCCACCAGATGACCGGACACGTCGGAAACAGATTGCCCCAGCACGAGGTTCTGGAGTTCAACCTTCTGAAAGGCGGCTTTGATATTCGCCCGGAAAGTCTCGGGCGGGGCATCGCTATGCAGCGGAAACTGCAGGGCAAGCTGCGCATCGACCTGGCCGGACGGCTTCGTGAACGGTAATTTTTTGCCTTTCAGTAATTTCAGTTCCGGCTCCGACAGCACATTGATGAAGCCGGACAGATCACCCACCAGATTGAGTTTGAGATCCGCCATCTGGGCGGCGTCGAACAACCCGTTGATGCGCATGTGCCCGCCCTTCAACCGCAGGGAGTGGCCATTCTGCCCACCGGGGGCTTTGCCGGATGATGCCAGGCGTGACGTCTGCCACCCGCGCAGGAAGGCGATATCGAGCGCATCCTTTTGCGTGATCGACAGATCCGCATCAAGGTGAATGCCCGGCGGGATGGGACGTCGCCAGAAAAGCGTCGCGTCCCGCACATGCCATTTCCCTTGAAGGCCCGCAATATCGAGTTTATCGAACCCGTTCGGGCTGGCGAGTTGCGCTGTGACATCGAGACCCTCCGCCCTGCCCTGCGTCAAATTCTGCCCAACCCAGAGCCGGACCGGCGGGATGAACTGCATCGGCCATATCGTCATCAATTGGGGGATCTGGATAGGCCCGGGCAAAGCGGCATGGATGTTACCCGATATATTTTTCGGTGCAGCAAAATGGTCGAGATTGAGCTGACCTCGGGCCGTGACATCATGCAACTTTCCGTCAGCACCGCGCATCCGTAGGGAAAGGTGAGAAAGTGTGAGGCGCGCCGCATCATTTGCCCCGGTTGTGCGATGCAGCATTCTGAGGATGGGTCGCTCCGCATTCGACGCTGCATCCGGCGGGGTAGCCGTAATGGCAGCCATACCATCCCCCAAAGCGAGTTCCGGCCCCTTTTTTTGCCGAATATGCCCCGAACCCAGTTTCGCATCCCCATCAAGTTGCGTGAGATGGATTTGAGAGTCCGGAAGCACCATCAATGCTGGCCCATGCGTGCGCAGTGTGACGGTGCCTGTCAAAGTCGCAGGCACCTGCCAGCTTGCGGCGGGCGGTAGAAAATTTTGCAGGTCTGCAAGGTTTTGCATCGGCAGGACACCCTGCCAGACCGACCCGTCCGGCAATGAATGGGTCGTGACCGCAACATGTCCCAGGTTTTGAGGACCGGCACGCACGCCGCCTTCCAGAGCGCCATCCCAGGATAAAGTGTAATGCCCGGTATAAGCACGTGACAAAGCGCCCTGCGCCGCGTCGAGGCTGAGAAGTTTGCCGGAGGCACTGTCAAGAAGGCTGACCGACACATGGTCGATTTTCAGCTCATGCAGGAGGCGAAGCGAAAAGGGTGGGATCGGATACATGTGGCGACGCGCATCCGGCCAATCCAGGTCAAGATCACCATCCTCAAAAAACCGCAATTTCACAAAACCATGGTCGGCCATTAGTGTGACCGGTCTGAATCGCTTATGCAGAAGATAGCGCGGCAGGAGGCGCATATAAGCGTGCTGCGCCGATACGAGAACATCCCCATCCCGTCCGATAATTTTGAGATCATCCGCCCAGACGCCGAAGCCGGAGGGCAGGCCGTGCGCCGGACTGCGCCAGCCGATCCTGAACCGCGCCGCAGAGAGGCGGCCCGCAGGAGGGCCGCGCAAAAGGCTTCGTTCAATCGATATCGGGAAGAAGCGCGAGATGATCGGGGTGACATCCACCGGGCCTGATCGAAACTGGATGACCAGATAAATGAGGCCCAACGCGGACAGCGCGGCAATCACAAGGCCGCCATAAAGCGCCCTTCGCCAGAAAGAGGATGTTCCAGCTTTCACCGATGCCGGTGTGCCACGTTCCACCAATCTATAGCTCGGCGGCGGCTTCCTTGACGAGGCGGGCATGTTCCGCAGCTTTGACGTTTCGCCACACGCAGCGGATTTTGCCATCGCGATCAATCAGGAAGGAGCTTCGCTGAATACCAAGATAGGTTTTGCCGTAATTCTTTTTCTCAACCCAGACATCGTAAATCTTTGACAAAGCGTGATCCGCATCACTTGCCAGAGGGAAGGTCAGTCCGAATTTTTCAGCAAATTTATCAAGTTTGGGCACCGGATCGGGGCTGACACCGATCACCTGAAGGCCAAGCCTTTGTAATTGTGGCAGATCACTCTGCAGGTCACAGGCCTGCGTGGTACAACCTGGCGTATCGGCCTTGGGATAGAAATAAAGAAGGTAGGGCTGCCCCTGATAATCCGTGTCCTGCACCGTGCGTCCCCCCGATGCCTGGAGGGAAAATTTCGGCGCTTTGTCTCCAACGTCGATCATACGCGCTTCTCCGTCCTGATGAGTGCCCGTTATCCCTGGCGCAGCACGATGCCGCGCAGATATCGAGGCGACCCTTGGGCAATTGGCATGGACGACCCTCATAGCGTAAACCACGTCGAACGCCCACCCTGCAAACAGGTCAAGTTATTTAAGGTTCGATTTTATTTCGTCCTGTGTGGCGTGTGCAGACCCCTGTCGCGCTCCGAAGAGGGCGCTGAACCTCAAGGCGCAGGCTGAAACCACGGGGGCGCGGGCGGCAATTCAGGCGGCGGGGGCGGATAAATGGGGGCGTTGACGATGTTGATCTGCGCTGGCGGATAAACGACCTGTTGCGCGCTTGAAGCGACCTCCATGCCCACGGCCCCGCCAATCAGCCCACCAACGACAAGCCCCGTGCCCAGGCCATTGCCGCCATACCAGTAACCCGGCCCCCAGCCCCAACCCCAACCATCATTGAAGACGGGCGGCGGGAGGGGCGGCCCGAAGCGCGGCCCCCAATAGGGCCCGCGCGGACCGAAATAGGGCCTGCGCATCGGGCGGAACCGATGGTGACCGCCGGGGCCAAAATGCGGCCCACCGCGATGGAATCCGTGCCCATAAGGGTGCGCCATGAGAGGCGGGGACAAGTAGATTGAAAGGCCCAGCACTGCCGATAACAATGTTTTGACGAAAATGCCCCGCATCATACGCTCCTGAAATGCGATTGTGACGTGCGGCATTTTTGCAGCGCGCCGGATCTGCATGCAGACTGGCGCGGAAACATGCCGGGAAAACGGCGGAGAGCCGCTTGTTTTGTAACAAAATGAGTCAGACCCATATCAGCGCACCCCGTAATGGATGGGCGCGGCGCCCGCCCCGGCATCGTCCCTGATATCTTCAATGTTTCTCTTTGTCACTTTTGACAGGGAGGGCGCTGTAACCCGCAGGCACGTCAAAAACCGAACCGGGCAATTCGCGGTAACTGACCTGTTTGGCGACAAGCTTACCATTCACGCCATCAGCATCGACCCCCTCTTCTGACAGGATAATGCCGTCATCTGTCACACATGCGGTCGCGGCGCCGTACCGACTGGTGATCGCCCAGCGCGTGCAGGTCAGCCCCGCGACATTTGCCTGGCCCTGCGGCGTGAAAGCCATCGACAGATCAAGCATGAAGGGGTTCCTTAAACCCACTTTAGGGGAGAAGCGATTATAAAGTTTCTGCTGATGCAGGATCAGCGTGACAAAATGGTCTTTGCGATTGAAAATTGTGGTCGCGATATGTTGCGGTCCGTCGACCCGCATAAAATCGCCGCCCGCCTTAAAGGATACGGTCACATCCAGAGGTTTCGGGAATTTTTTGGGCTGCACCGCGTAGGTGACTTCTGCATCGCGCATGGGCGTCAGGGGGGGATGCTGGGAGGCGGTTCCGCTTTCCTTCCCGATCGCGGGTTTGACTTGCGCAAAGGCCGTTAACGGCACGCCCGGCATCATGACACCGGCGATCATGGCGGCACTGCAGGCAGCGAGACGTGTTTTTAAGGACATGAGCGGAAAATCCTTTCCGAAAAATTTAAATTCCTCGTCAGGCCGCATCGCGGACCTTCAAAGACTGAATCTCCGACATTAAAGCATCCAGCCTGACATCTGCACACCAGACCACGTCGCGTTGAAGTGCCTCGGAAAGGGCGTCCTGATATTGCGATGCGTCCCAGATGAGACAGCCGAATTGCGCAAGGTGCGACGTTGGATATTGCGTGTCAAGCAAGGTGAAACCCTGCCGGCGAAGCGTCGCGACCAGATGAACCAGCGCAATCTTTGAAGCATCTCTGGCGCGGGAGACCATCGTTTCACCAAAAAACGCGCCACCAATATGGACGCCGAATAAACCGCCCACGAGCTCACGCCCCGCCCAGACTTCAATGGAATGCGCGTAACCGGCGTCAAACAGCGCCAGATAGAGTTTTCTGAGAGGTTGGTTGATCCATGTCTCCGTGCGGGTCGGATGTTGCGCGGCGCAAAGGTCCAGCATGCGCATGAAATCGCGGTCAGAGGTCACGTCATAACGACCGGCCAGAACCGTGCGGCGCAGGCGTCGAGGGAGGTGAAACCGGTCATTCAGTGGCATCACGCCGCGTTGCAACGGCTGGAACCAGTGCAAAATCTCATCATCCGCATTGTCCGCCATTAGGAAACGCCCTCGGTGATAACCCTCAAGCATATCCTGCATGGTAAAAGGGCGCGTCCGCCGACGGGACGTTTTGCCGCCTGTCATATAATGTTATGCTGGCACAGGGCCTGGGTCGCTATGGAGAGCATTTTGGAACTGACAAAAGCCTTTCTCGTCTCTTTCTTCATCATGCAGATGATCTATATTTTTTACCCGCGCCTTGCAGGATTATGGTTCATTATATCGACGGTGAGTCTTCTTGGTGCGTTAGCGGGCTGTATCTTTGAAGGCATCCTCACACTCGGTAAAAATCCATCACGTCGTTGAGCGACCTTCACGTGCAGCTTCGGCCATATGGTCGGCCGTTTCCCGCACGCTCATGCCGTGGGTGCGCTCCAGACGGCGGATTGTGAAATGCGCCCGCGCGAGAGAGCGATAATGTGCCAGAAATGCCGCATTGAGCGACGCCCCGCAAAGCGCGCCCGCAACCGGCATCATTTGGAGGGCAAATTTGCGCGACAGGCCCATTCCGTAATGTGACGCGACCTCCCCGATCAGCATGACGATTGGACGCCCCCGCATCAGCGCGCGTGCGGAGAAAAACCCAAGTTCACTCTCCTCACCCTGCGCCGTCGAGGCGAAGCTTCGCAGAGCAAAGACTTCCAGACAAGCCCGGCGCGTGTCCGGGTCGGACAGATCCTCCCCCTCCTGCCGGGCGATATCGGCGATTTCACGCATAATAGTGAGGGTGGTGAAGCCCACATCGGGCAAAAGGCCGAGCGCCCCGCTAAAACCTCCGACCGCGCCCGATATCGCCACCGCAACCTGAGCACCCCCCTCTCTGAGGCGATGACGCGGACGGGCCACGGGTTTCGACATGCCCATGACAGCGACATCAAAAGCACGGGTGATGGCAACCTCCGCGATGCCCTGAAACTTGGCCTGAAGAGATGGCGCCAGCCCGATCCCCTGAAGGCTCAGCCGCGCGGCCTGCCCGATCGCGCCGCCCATGAGATCAGCCAGCCGGACGAGTAGACCGCGGCCTTTCTCGACATCGGCAAGAGCGCCCTGTAATTGCTGCAATGAATCGGCATCGAGTTTCGACCGGATGACTGCAAAACCTGGTGACGACGCATCAGATGACGTCATGGCGCGACCCTCCTCAGTAAATATGTTTCGATAGTAGCACGGTGCTCAGCCGGTTGCACACGCCACGATGGTGAAAGAATAAATGACGCGACCTTGCATCATCGTGAAAAGCGACGATGTTTTATGTCTCAGTTGTCGAAGTCCCGGTCGATACATGGATTGATGGGCGGGCTTGTCCTGCACCCCAATTTTCAGCCAATCGACGCCTCTCTTCGACTCGCACCAACGTGTTTAACAAGAAATGACGTGAAAAGGCCGCCAAAACATGAATCGAGACATCAAAAGCTGGGGCATCCAAACCGTGAACCCGGCAACAGGCGCGGATCTCGCCTTCCACCCCTTCATCGAAGATAATGCGGTGGATGGCGTGCTTCAGCGGGCGGCCCTGGGCTTTGAGACGTGGCGGGATATGGGCATGGCGGCCCGGCTTGAGCTTCTGAAACAATTTGGCGCCGCGATTGAGAGTGCCAAGGAAAATCTTGCCCGGCAGGCCAGCATTGAAATGGGCAAGCCTATCACCCAATCTTTGGCGGAGATTGACCGTTGCGTGCAATTGACACGCTGGATCGTCGAAAATACACCCAGAATCCTGACGCCGCGCGAAGTGAACATCCCCACCGGGCGCGCCTGGCTCCGTTTCGATCCGGTCGGCACTGTTTTTGGCATCACGCCCTGGAATTTCCCTTTCTATCAGATTATCCGCGCCGCCGTGCCGATCATGGCGGGCGGTAACGGCTATCTCGTCAAACCCGCGGAATGCACCATGCAATGCGGCTTAATGTTGAATGATATCGCCGCGTCCGTCGGGATGGGTGATGTTTTCATTGCCGCGAACTTCCGGCGAGAACAGTCCCGTCAGATCATCCAGGACAAACGCATTGCGGGCGTTGCTTTGACGGGCAGTGTCGCCGCAGGCCGTGCCATCAGTCAGCTTGCCGGTGAGGCGGGTAAAAAGACGGTGATGGAACTGGGCGGATCTGACCCTTTCATCATTCTTGCCGATGCCGACCTTGAAAAAGCCGTTGATGGCGCTGTCGCGTCCCGCTTCGGAAATGCTGGTCAGGTATGCATTGCGGCGAAGCGATTCATCATCGATGAGTCGATTGCGGAAGACTTCTCCGATCGTTTTGCCGAACGTATTGCCGCCATTCAACCGGGCGACCCGCTCGATAGAGAGACCTTTCTCGGCCCGATGTCACGCATTGACCTGCGTGATGCCCTGCACAAACAGGTGCAGATGGCGGTTAAGGAAGGGGCGAAACTTGTTGTGGGAGGGTCAAAACCGCGTCAACCTGGCGCCTGGTATGCGCCGACCCTCCTGACGGACGTGACGCCGGAAATGGCGTGTTTCCGGGAGGAGCTCTTCGGCCCTGTTGCCTGTGTCATTGTCGCGAAAGATACGGATGACGCCATCAGATTGGCGAATGACAGTGATTTCGGCCTTTCATCCAGCCTCTGGACGAAGGATCTGGCAAAAGCCGAGCGACTGGCGGGCGAAATTGAAGCCGGGGCTGTCAATATCAATAAGGGGTCAAGCTCCGACCCGAACCTCCCGATCGGCGGAATCAAGGCGAGTGGTTACGGGCGGGAGCTGACCGAGTTCGGCCTGCTGGAATTTATGAACATCAAACCTGTCTGGGCCGCAACTTAACCGGTTTACGGCGACGCAAAGGATCGGCCACTTTATGGGCCAGATCAGGCGCGGACCCGCGCCATGTCACGTGATGCCGCCCATTTTGCAGATAACGCCCCATTCTTCCGCCGTTATCGACGCGACAGAGAGGCGGGATTGCCGTAGAAGGGCCATTTCGGAAAGTGCCGGCGTGGCTTTTATCTGGGCAAGGGTAACGGGCCGCGCCATGGGTTTCACCGTGCGCACGTCAACGCACACCCATTTTGGGTCATCAGAGGTGGGGTCCGGGTAAGCGGTGCGCACGATCTCAACGATGCCGCGAATCGCTTTTTCCGTCACGGAATGATAAAAAAAGGCCCGATCACCTTTTTCCATCGCAGCCAGATTATTACGCGCCTGAAAATTCCGTACGCCGGTCCAGGGCTCGACATTATTGTGACATTGCATGTCCCAGGAAAATGCAGCAGGCTCGGACTTAATCAACCAGTATTTCATGCGCTCCCTGACAACGCGGCCCGGACCGCGCTTTGTTACTTGTGCGTCGATAACGCCCCCTCCCGGGACATAGTCCGATCTCATTGGCGCGGATCTGCGCCACCATGACCGCTTTATGTGGCCAATCAGGGGGTGAATCATGTATGCGATATTCTGTACGTTTATATCGTGAGTTTCGTTTGAAAACCATGCCGAACATATCTCCCGACGGATGGCCCGCCCAAAGCCCCAAACTTATGGAGCGCTTCGCCAATCCGGGCCGGTTCATCCGGGTGACGCAATGGCTCCTCCCCCTCCTGACCATTGCGGGCTTCATCACGCTTGCCGTCGGACTTGTCTGGGCGCTGATCTTCGCGCCAGCTGACTGGCAGCAGGGTGAAACGGTGCGCATTATGTATATCCATGTCCCCATGGCGATACTGGCCTCGACCGGCTATTTCCTTCTGGCAATCTGCGGCGCGTCCTCCCTCGTCTGGCGACACCCGATCGCCAATATCGCCGCGCGGGAAATCGGGCCGATTGGTGCGACGGTGACCGCCCTCTGCCTGATCACCGGCTCGCTCTGGGGTAAACCGATGTGGGGCACGTGGTGGGTCTGGGATGCGCGGCTGACCTCTGTCCTGCTGCTGTTTTTCCTCTATATCGGTCATATTGCGCTGATTCGAGGTTTTGATGATGCGCAACGTGGCTATCGCGCCGCTTCCATCCTGGCGCTGGCCGGGGTGGTTGATCTGCCAATCATCAAATTCAGCGTCAATTGGTGGAACACACTTCACCAGCCTGACAGCATCACCCTGACACATGCCCCCGCCATGTCCCTTTCCATGTTGCTGCCACTCGCCGTCTGTATGGTCGGGTTTTTTCTTGGTTTCGCAGCGCTGGTGACAGGGCAGGTCAGGGCCGCTCTCCTTGAAATAAAATGGCGGCGCACGCGCTTCTCAGACAGATATGAGGCTTTCTTCGATGAGGTGAATGCGCCAGCCATAACGGCGCAAGCTGTGACGCGGGAGGAAGGATGATCAGCGCGCACATCTCCTTCATCATCGCCGCGTACGGGCTGACGATCGGAACGCTGGCCACGCAGGCGCTTTTATGTTGGCGACGGCTGCGCCGCGTCCAAAGACGGTTGCGGATGCGTGAGTCCCATCAGCCGCACCCATCGTGAGGCTGGAGCGCCGCTATGTCTGAACATAATGCCCCGTATCAAGGGCGGACGCCCCGTCAGCGGCGTCGATATGCCCGTAAGTCCCATCGCCTCTGGATCATGCTGCTTTGCCTGATCTGCCTCGCCGCGGCCTCGGCACTCGTGCTGCGGGCTTTCTCATCCAGCATCGTATTCTTCATGGCGCCATCTCAGGCACTTGAGCACCCGCCTCGGCCTGACCAATCCATCCGCCTGGGGGGCATGGTGGTCGCAGGCAGTCTCAAGCGGAATGTGGGGCCGGACGCCACGCCGGAAAATCAGTTTGACGTGACAGATGGGCAGAAAGCCGTCACGGTTACTTATCGCGGCGTTCTGCCTGACCTGTTCCGTGAGGGGCAGAGCGTCATCGCCATGGGCGTGATGACGGCGGATAAGACCCTCCAAGCCTCTGAAGTCCTCGCGAAACATGATGAAACCTACATGTCGAAGGAAGTCGCCGAAGCCCTGCGCAAAAGCGGCAAATGGGACCCGCGCTTCGGTAAACCACCGCGTGCGGAAGAATGGGACATGATGACAAAATCCCAGGCCCGAAAGTCGATTGCACAGGCTGAACATGCATCTCACTGATTTTCTGCATCGTCTCAGCTTTAGCGCTGAGGCCGGGCATTATAGTCTGGCGCTTGCCTGTATCGCAGCCTTCCTGCAATGCATTACAGGTCTCTGGGGTGCAGGGCGCAGCGATGCGCGCCTGATGCGTTTCACCTCGCTTCTCGCAACGGCGCAACTCGTCGCCCTCCTGCTTGCTTTTCTGGCTCTGATATTTAGCGCCGTCACAGATGATTTCTCAGTCCGCAATATCGTTGAGAATTCGGCGCGTGATAAACCGCTCCTTTATAAAATCACCGGAGTCTGGGGCAATCATGAGGGGTCTATTCTCCTCTGGGCGCTTATATTGGCCTTTTGCGGCATGTCCGTCATTGCCTTCGGGCGTCATTTGCCGCGCCGTCTCAAATCCCGCGTCATCGCCATATTGGGCGGCGTCTCGACCGGCTTTCTGCTTTTCTGTGTGACGACATCCAACCCGTTTGACCGCGTTAACACCACGCCACCATTAGACGGGTTCGGGATGAATCCGCTTTTGCAAGATCCCGGTCTCGCTTTCCATCCGCCTGTTCTCTATGCCGGTTATGTCGGGTTTGCCGTGCCTTTTGCCTTTGCGGTCGCGGCGCTGCTCGGTGGGCGCGTTGATGCGGCCTGGGGGCGATGGGTGCGGCCCTGGGCGCTGGGGGCCTGGTGCTTCCTGACCTGCGGCATCGCCATGGGCTCCTGGTGGTCTTATTACGTTTTGGGCTGGGGCGGATACTGGTTCTGGGACCCGGTCGAAAATGCCTCGCTCATTCCATGGCTGGCCGGAACAGCGCTGGTCCATTCCGCCATTGTGGTTGAGAAACGTGAGGCGTTGAAAGTCTGGACGATCCTCCTCGCCATTGCGACATTTTCATTTTCACTTTCCGGAACGTTCCTCGTCCGCTCAGGCATTCTCAACTCCGTCCATGCCTTTGCCAATGACCCGGCGCGGGGGGTGTTTATCCTTCTCCTCCTGGCCCTCGTTATTGGCACCGCCCTCGCCCTATTTGCCTGGCGCGCCCCAAATCTCGTGGATGAGGGGCATTTCATGCCAGTTTCGCGGGAGGGAGCGTTGATCCTGAACAATATCCTGCTCTGCACCATCTGCGCCATTGTCCTTGTCGGGACGATGTACCCGCCTTTTATGCAAATCCTTACAGGCAGGACGTTATCCGTCGGCAAACCGTTTTTTGACGCGACCACGATTCCTTTGATGCTTCCCCTCATGGCCGTGATGGTGACCGGGCCGCTCCTCTCCTGGAAGCGCGGCTGGCTTCGCCCCATTTTCAGGCGATTACGCTGGACGTTTGTGCCGCTCATCCTCAGTGCCGTGCTGGCATCGTGCGTCATAACCGGCCTCCTGCCGACGATCTGTGCGATATTTGCCGTGTGGCTGATTCTCGGCAGCCTCACCGATATCGGAAGTCGCGTGGCGCTCGGTACATCCTGGCCGGGTCGATGGCAGCGCCTGCGCCACCTCCCCCTCTCCAGCTGGGGCACGGCTTTGGCGCATATCGGTGTCGCCATCACGGTGCTCGGCATTACCGGCATGTCGCAATCACAGCAGAAAATCACGGAAATGGCGGAGGGCGCGCATGTTGCTTTTAACGGCTATGAATGGACGCTCGGCAATATTCATCAGCGGAAAGAGAAGAATTTTGATGCATTGATTGCGGATGTCGTCGTCACACGTCACGGGCATGTTGTGACGGTGCTTCATCCGGCCCGGCACGTCTTTGCGCGTCAGCGACAAATGGTGACGGATGTGGCCATTCATACAAATATGCTTCAGGATCTTTACTGCGTTTTGGGTGATGCGCGGCGGGAAAAAGATGGGCAGATGCATTTTATATTGCGCCTGCACGTCAACCCCCTTGCGCCGTGGATCTGGCTGGGTGGGTTGGTCATGGCGACGGGCGGTGCGCTGTCTCTTTGTGATCGACGCCGCAGGCTCGGCGCGCCCCGACGGCGTTTGAACGGTGATGCAGCGGTGACGATATGACGCCCGTTCAAAAACGGCGTCTTGTCTTGTCGCTCCCCATCCTGATCGCTGTCGCAGTGGGTGGCGGGTTCTGGGCGATGCTATCGGGCATGCGTGAGGGGCGCTTTGACCCGCGCGCGATTGAGACGCCCGCGACGAAAAGGCGGATGCCCGAATTCAACCTTCCGGGACTGATGCCGGACGAACCCCATCTGAGCCACGCCATTTTGGCGACACGGTCCAAACCCGTCCTGATTAATTTCTTCGCCTCCTGGTGCATCCCCTGCATCACGGAACTGCCTGAACTTCAGAGCTTGAGTCATGAGGTTACAATCTGGGGCATTGCCTATAAAGACCGGCCTGGAAATGCCCGCGCCCTTGTACTGCGTAATAACAAGCCTTACGAAATGACAGCACAGGATGTGGATGGGAATTTCGGTATCCAGATGGGGATCAATGGTGTGCCGGAGAGTTTTCTGGTCATGCCCGATGGGCGCATCGTCTGGCATGATCCCGCGCCCATCACGGCCGAAACAATCAGAAAGGTGATACGCCCTTTACTGAAAGCTGCGCCATGACGCGATGTCTCCGGTTAATCGGCCTCCTCATGATCACGCTCTCCCCGGCTTTCGCGGTCGATGATCCGCGTGAACTCCTACCCAACCCCGCGCAGGAAAAGATGGCTGAAAGGATAGACGCGGAGTTGCGATGCCTTGTCTGCCAGAATGAGTCGATCGAGGACAGCTCTGCCTCTTTAGCGCGTGACCTGCGTCGTGTCGTGCGTCAGCAAGTAGCGCAGGGGAAAAGTCGGGACGACATCATGGCCTGGATGACAAGCCGCTACGGGGATTTCGTGCGCCTGAAGCCGCGCCTGACCGCAGCTACGGCGCTCCTTTGGTTAACGCCTCTCATAGCCCTTGCCTCGGGACTTCTCCTCGCCCGCCGCACCTTCCGCCATCGTGAGGAAACAGCGCCTCTGACGGATGAAGAACGCGCCCGCCTGGAAATCCTGCTGCAAAGCCGCGCACCAACTGATGATGGCGGAGGCAAGGCCGGCACATGACGATTGCGCTTTACATCATCCTGACGCTTTTGTGCATCTCACCCTTGATTGTGGGATTGCTGAAACGCCGAGGACTTGAAGCGGTCCCCGCCGCCGCGGACTCAGAACGGGCATTTTATGCCGCGCAACTGGACGCCCTTGAGGAGGAGAAACGCGCACGACACCTCAATGACGTCGAGGCCAGGGATATGCAAATGGAAATCGCGCGGCGTCTCTTGCGCGCCGACTTTACGGCGCATGCGCCGTCCCGTCCCGTCTCCTGGCGGGTGATCGCCGCGATCACCCTCCTCCTCCCCACCTTCGGCACTGCTCTGTATTTATATAAAGGCGAGCCAGGTTACGGCCCACAATCAGCTTCAAACCCTCAAAACGAGATTGACCCGCAGCTGCGCCCCGTCATCACGCGGCTTGAAAAGCAAGTGGCAATCATTCAACCGGATGACCCTGCTTACGTCAAACTGCACCTTCTTCTGGCCGCCGTGCGTGAAAAGCAGAACCGACCGCTGGAGGCTTTGGCCCTGTATCGTGCGGCACTCAGAGTTCAGTTTACACCGCTTCTCGCCATTCATGTTGCTGACCTGCAGTCGCAATTGGATAATCGCATCAATGAGCAAAGCTTGCATCTATATGAGCGCGCCTTGGATGCCGCCCCGAAAGATGCGCCCTGGCGCCTGGAAGTGCAGAAACGCATCGCCCAGGGCGAGCATGACACGCAGCCCACACCATGACGCGCTCTGAAACCAGCGGGAAAAACCGTGGTGCCGTCCTCTTCAAAAACCGCTTCAGGCCGCGCGCTCAAAATAATGTTGTGGAGGCCCGCGTTTTCCTCTGCCCTGTCTGCCATGAGGAGATCCGGCAATCAGCGGAGATCTGTCCGCATTGCCGCAGTCGACGCATCTTCGGCCCGACATATTGGGAAAGTCTTATCGCGATTGGGATTGGCGTGGCGGCAGGTCTTTTTTACAGCCTGGTAATTCTTGATCGCGTCTCATGGGTGTTTCCATGCGCGGCCCTCGGAGCCCTGGTCGGATTCTATGTGGCACAGATACGTTTCGACGGTGACCGGTGGCGAAGAACTTCGGGTCGATGACAGAAGCTTGATCAACAACGCGTTTCCGCATTGAAATTCGGGTCGTGCTTCACGTCTGTCAGGCCGGATGAAGCTGCTCAGGCCGTTTTTGAGTCAGGCACCTGAAAAGGCGTGGCCCTCATCATGCCCGGATGGAATAGAACGACGCGCATGGGAGGATCCCCTCGATGTCAGGGGAGAGCCGTCTCAACTTCACGCGCCGTCCTCGCGTGGTTGACAATCAATGTGTCATCGCCCCGCAAATATTCCATTTTGTTTTTGACATTGACGATATGGGAGACAACTTCCGGGATTTGATTGAGGTAAAAATCGAGATGAAAAGGCTTGTCAGGCAGCATCAGCCCGGCCATCACACTCAAAAGCCGGGCGATTTCTGACCCTGGCTTTGGTGAAAAGGCCGTTTTTTCTTTGAGATTAAATCTTTCCCATTCGAGAATTTTCAAAGCTTTGTTTTGCACCCAACCGCCCTGAGAAATCGGTATAGCTTGGAGATAACGTTGGTTTTCCGGCATGAAAAAGGCGTAGGTTCCGCCTTCATTCTCAATTATATCGACAGGTATTGCCAAACCGGTTAGGGAAGTGTCGTGGATGACGATATTGACCATTTTCTCCTCGCCGGAAACGAGGAAAGCTCTCTCTCGATCGCCGTCGATAAATGTGGCAAGGACAAGGTTTTTGAAAAACCGGTCATCCAATGATGAAAGATATCCCGTTCTAGGATCCAATTTTACGATGGCGCCTTCATGAGTTAAAAGGTCATAAAATTTCACATCCACATGGGATGAGAGTGGGAAACGTCCCATATTAGGGATGTAGAAATTATTCCTTTTTTCTCTAACCGAGTCAGAAATGGTTTGCGCAAAACTTTCGACGTCTCTGATTGTCTTTGTTTCATAGTAATTGACGTCTTTTTCTTCAGCCTCGACGATATTGTCTGACTGAATGTAGTCAATCTGGGCCTCATTAACGCCATCCATCATCAGAAAATTGCTATCGACGGCACTTTTTACATTCAAAGCAATGCCGCAGGGCGCTGGGGTGAAAATCGACGTATGGAGAGCTGAGCCGACCGGACCGACGACGATATTATTGTTCCTGAACAGCGAAATCTGCTCGTTTATGGAGAGTTGTTCCGGGTAAATGATCTCAAAATCCAAATCCCTCAGGTGACGTTCCAGCTCGATTTCATTGTCAATTTTAACAGTTCCGCAGATCAATTGTGACCGGGAAACGTAAATATCCTTGTCTTTGAGAAGCTTTTGCTCATCAAGGCGCTCCATGGCCCGATCCCCAATTGTGTGACAATATTCCGCCATGCGCCTGTAGCAATAGCCTTGTTCAGTAAAGGCCGGCGCAGGGACAATCAGTTTACGGATCCGAATGGGATGATCGGGACAGATAAAGTCATCTTTCGTAAGTCCTAGAAGGTCGAAAAGCTCAATCGCCCATTTGAACGTGAAAACCTCATCGAGGCCCCGGGCGCATCGCACGAGGATTTTTTCATTGGTTCTTACTTCTTTGATGGCCCAGAGGCGGGATATGAATTCAGTGATGAAGTGACCGTATTGATCATGGACATGACCTGCAAAAACAGCCGCATCAATGGCAGGGTAGGAAGCCGCGATTGCCGGGTCGGTCCAGTTCGGATGACCTTTAGGAATTGATGGAGATTGATGATGGAAAGCAGCCTGCGGGATGAGATATCCCTCCCGCGTGAAGACCCCCATGAGATTGTCGAAATGATTGTAACCGCATACATAGATGGCGTCGGCAAAGGTGAAGACTTCTGGATCGGAATAAAAGTTAATTCCAATGTGCTCTGGGAATTTCGCTTTTTTGATCGCCGTCATGCGCGTCTCATTCCTTAGATATATCACATCTTTGCATTTGCTCGGAACTTCCTCTCTTCCTTCGACGCAGCAAGATAGAAAATTCGCAAAATTCTGATTCAGGTTTTTTTACAATACTGTCGAGGCGTTCACAACAGATGATTGTGGTATTTAACGCCATGTGAATTTTACATTGTGCAAATAACCTTCACAACAACATGTTGATGTCTCAGGATCTCGTGCGCAACATAAAGCTGAGTAGGTACAGCGCCCTCCCAGCTTCGTCACTGATAATGCGGCGTCGCGATGAGTTTTACTTTGTACGACCCTATCCAGATTCTCATCCATAAACCCGACCGTCCCGGCTTCCCGCGGACGGGCGACGTACTCATCCCAAAATCATGAATTTCATTTCATCAAAGCTTCACACACCGTCACGTCGACGCTGAATAAGTTGAGGGGCGTTCACGACCTCCTAAAGGAATTTCCGGAGATGAAGCCTCGCAAGCGGCACCGCGTCCTCACCTTGCCCCTTTTCTGTTCACCTCTCGCCCTGATGTATGAAAGCGCCGATGCCGCTGGTAAAAAACTTCGACCCGACTCATGGCAACACCCCGCCAGACCTCACGCGACGAAGAAGATAGGATCCGTCACTGCGCCTGCCGCGCCGGAACAGATCGTCGCAACCGCGCGTCGCGTGCGCTCCGAGCAGACGATTGGCCATACGCAGGCACAGCGCATTCTGCCCGGGATCAGCCCTCTCAAGGCGCTGCAGATCCTGCCAGGCGTGGTCTTCACGAATGCCGACCCCTGGGGAAATTATGAGCAGAATGCCGCGCTCTTCGTCCACGGCTTCAATAAGAACCAACTTGGCTATACGATGGATGGCATCCCCCTGGGTGATCAGGCGTACGGAAATTTTAATGGCCTGTCCCCGCAACGCGCCATCATCAGTGAGAATGTGAAAAGCGCGACCGTCGCCACCGGCGCCGGCGCGCTTGGCACGGCGTCAACTTCCAATCTTGGCGGCACGCTGCTTTTCACGTCGCTTGACCCGAAAACACATCATGGCGCCCAACTCGACCAGAGTTTCGGCAGTTTCTCAACATTCCGCACTTATGCGCGGTTGGATACCGGCGCATTCGGGCATGGAAATGCGGCTTATATTGCCTGGGCGCGCCAGGATGCCCGCGCCTGGGATTTTGCCGGACATCAGGGGGGCCATCAGGTCAATCTGAAATTTGTGCATAAGGGCCAGCTCGACCGATTCACCTATTTCTTCGACTGGTCTGACAAGATTGAGCCGAATGAGGATGGGATCGTGCTCCCGAGCGGTTACGGCACGTATGTGCGGCCTTTCACCTACCCGGATTTCAATTCTGCGAAATCCTATCTTAACACGCCCGCCTACCGGCAGGCTGGTCTGAATTACCGCAATTATTACTCCGCCGCGCAACGGCAGGATTTCCTGACCTATTTTAAATGGCAGCATGACTTCAGCCGCCACCTGCATTGGGACAACAGCTTTTATTACCATCATAATCTTGGCGAAGGTGTCGTCGCAGGCCCGATCAGTGCCGCCGGTCTGCCGACATTATTCAGTGCGTATTTCCCGGATCAGAGTGCCAATCAACTCAGCAATGTGTTTGGCGGGTCCGGTTACGCCACGCGAACAACGGAATATTGGGATAATCGTGGCGGCGTGATGTCGACCTTGCGCTACCATCTCGGTCGTCATGCTATCGAATTAGGGGGATGGTATGAGCGAAATCATAATACGCAGGCGCGGCGCTGGTATCCGCTTCAGGCCGACAACCCGACATCACCTTATGTGCGTCAGCAAAATGCGCTGATCCATCAATACACAAATTATTTCTGTACAAATAGCTGGATGACCCACCTTCAGGATCGCTGGAAAGTCTCAGATCAATTGACTCTTCTGGCGGGGTTTAAATCTGAACTGGTCTATACGAAAGGGACGTTACCTGTCGCGGCCCGGCCGGGCTCACTTTCCCCGGCAACATCCATCACTGTGCCTGGGGGCCGGATTGCGGCGGTCAAACCCTTCCTCCCCTCTTTCGGCGCGCTGTGGAATATCACGCCACATGAGCAACTCTTTGCAAATATTCAGGAGAATATGCGTGCTTTTCAGGCGGCAGGTTATGGTAATGCCACGCCCTGGGGATCAACGAGCCAGGCCGCCTTCGAAAATTTTCGTCAGAATGGCAAGGTCGAAACCTCATGGACCTACGAGACCGGCCTGCGCACCCATCATCGCCTGCATACCGGCCCTTTGACGGATATCTCCGCGCAGCTTGAATATTATCACGTGCATTTCTCAAACCGCTTGGTGGCCATCGCCTCAACCCGGAGCCTATCCTCCATCATCGGTGCTGCGACGACACTGGCGAATGTTGGCTCCGTCTCGACCAACGGGACGGATTTTTCCTTCACCGCGCAACTTGGACAGCATTTCTCCATCTATAATGGTCTCTCTTACAATAAATCAGTGTATAATGACGATTACACGTCCGGCCATTCCACGATCCGCATCGCGGGACGCAACGTCGCAGGGCAGCCGGACTGGACCGAGAAATTTGTGGTCACCACAAATTGGGGCCGTTTTTACGGCCAACTGATCGGTGATGTCATGGGCAAACGTTATACGACCTACATGAATGATCTCTGGGCCGCGCCAAATACGCAGTTCAGCATGAATGCCGGTTACACCCTTCGGGGCATCCCGCATGTGTCGTCACTGCGCGTCCAGGGCAACATCACCAACCTGACGGGCACGCGGGGATGGTCGACGGTCAATGTCGATCAGGTTTCCCGTCAGTTTACCGCCTATCCCATCGCCCCGCGCATGTATTTTCTGACACTCAGCGCTCTCTGGTAAGGAATAATAAAATGCTGACACGTCGTCATGCCCTTCTCCTCGGCATTGCCGGGATGTGTGCACCGGCTTTCGCCACGCCCGCCCTCGCCCCACGCCCATTGGTTTTCGCGCATCGTGGGGCATCCGCCTTGCGGCCGGAGCATACATTGGCGTCTTACGCGAAAGCGATGGAAGATGGCGCCGACTATATCGAACCTGACCTTGTCATGACCAAAGATGGCGTGCTCGTTGTGCGCCATGAAAGTAATATTACCGACACGACTGATGTCGCTGCGCGACCCGAATTCGCCGCACGCAAGCGCAGTCTCGTCATTGACGGCGTAACGGAGACAGGCTGGTTCACCACAGATTTCACCCTCAAGGAAATCAAGACTCTCCGCGCAAAGGAACGCCTGCCGCAGATCCGTCCGCATAATACGCGCTATGACGGGCAATTTGATATACCCACCTTTGAAGAGGTGATTGATTTTGTCGCTGCCGAATCCGCGGCGCGCGGGAAGACATTTGGGCTGATCCCGGAGATCAAGAATTCGACGCATTTCCATCGTCTCGGCCTTGACCCTGAAACGATCTTTCTTGAAACCATCGCCGCCCATCAATATACGCGCCACGCCCCGCTTGAACTTCAATCCTTTGAAACCAGCAATCTTAAAGCCATCGGCGGCAAATTGCGCGCCATCAACCCGCAGGCCCGCGTGATGTTTCTGATGGGGGCGCCGGATGAGATACCGCCTGACCTGATGGGAAATCGGCATGCCCCGAATTTCGGCGCCTTCATGACGCCCGCGGGCCTGCGGAAAGTAAGCCGCTTTGCCAACGTTATCGGCCCTTCCAATGCCGACCTCATCCCACGCAGAAAAGATGGGTCGTGGGGCAGGCCGACATCATTGATCGCCGATGCGCATGAGGCGGGACTTCTCGTGCATTCTTATACGGCTCGACCGGAGAATCTTTTTCTTCCCCGAGAATTGCGCAATGGCGCCGCGCCGGAGGCCCGTAATCCGGCGGCCATGATCACCGAGGTCAGGCGCTATCTTGATATGGGGCTGGACGGCTTCTTTACGGATGACCCGGCTTTAGGGCGCCGTGCCGTCGACCGGCCCGGTTGAACCCGCCCCACGCAACATCGCCATGCAGGGCCACGTGTCCTGCACAGTATGTCAATACGCCATCAGCCCCTTCCCCGCTCGCAGCACCCCGCCTCTCATCATGAAAGGTGACGTGCGACGGCCCCCGTCCCTTCGGGCGGCAATACGCGCCCGCAAAAGCGGCAATGCAAAATAACGTTCAGGATCTGCTTTGCCCCTTTGAGCTTGGCTTGGGAGCAGGTATGAGAAAACTATGTCCGCGTCGCCAACCCTTTTCCAGCGCCTCTTCCCGACGACGCTGCTTGATCGCTACGTCCTCAAGCAACTGGCGCTAGGGTTAACGGGCATCACGACAGGCGCGATCGCTTTGATCTGGCTCATGCAGTCTCTGCGCTTCGTCTCCCTCGTCGTGGATCGCGGACTTTCATTGCGTGTTTTCCTTGAGTTGACCGGCCTGATGATTCCGTCATTCCTCGCTGTCATCCTGCCTATCACCACGTTCCTCGTCATTCTCTTCGGTTATCAACGCATGACGAGTGACCGGGAAACCACCGTGATGCAGGCGGCGGGGCTCTCTGCTTCCCAGATGGCCCGGCCCGGCGTGATCTGCGCCACCATTGCGACTGTGCTTTGCTATCTGCTCAATCTTTGGATTGTCCCGACATCCTACCATTCCTTCAAAAAATATCAGTTTGAAATACGGAATCGCCTTGCTGCCTACCTTATCCAGGAAGGCGTTTTTACGCCGCTTTCAAAGGATATGACCGTCTATGTGCGCAGTAAGGACCGTAATGGCCAGTTGAGGGGCATTTTTGTCGAAGATGACCGCCTGCCGCAAAGCCATGCCACCATTCTGGCGGAATATGGCTCCATGATCGTCGTCGACGATGTGCCACATGTTGTGCTTTATAACGGCTCGCGACAGGAAATCGACAAGCATAATGGAAGGCTGGATGTCTTGACCTTTAAGCGGAATCTCATTGACCTCACCTCCAAAAATCATCCGGCGCGGCAACCCCGTGATGCGGGGGAAATGTCGATCTCCGAATTATTGAACCCTGAAAATGCCAGTGTCAGCCCCCGGGACCGCGGAAAATTCGCGGTCGAAGCCTGGAAGCGCCTGACATCCCCCCTGACCGCGCTTTCTTACGGGATGGTCGCGCTTTTCACCGTCCTGAGCGGTGCCTTTTCCCGTCACGGAAATATTAAACGGCCCTTCATCGCGATCCTGTCAGTCGTGGCGTTGATCGCGCTCAACCTGCTGCTGCAAAATCTGACGAGCCGGAATTTGCAGCTTGTCCCTCTGATGTGGCTCGTCGCCGGGCTGCCCGCCGCACTATGCGCCGGGCTGTTATTCGGGCCTGAACTCCGGCAGCGTCTGCGGCCCCGTCTCTCCTGACATGGCGGCAGCTTCACCCCCTTCCCCGCACCGCGTCGGTGTCTCCGTCACGCTTGCCCTTTATGTCGGGCGCTCCTTCACCTGGGTCGTCATCGCCATGGTCCTGGCCCTGACCGGGCTGGTCTCACTTTTCGATTTCATTGACCTGCTGCGGCGTGTCTCCACGAAACCCGACGTGCCCACCACCCTCGTTTTTGAGATTGCGGGGCTGCACATCCCCTATTTCATGATACTCATCATGCCTTTCGGGATTTTGCTGGGCGGAATTGTCTGTTTCTGGCGGCTGACACGTTCCTCGGAATTGATCGTCGCGCGGGCGGCGGGCATTTCCGCCTGGCAATTTCTGACGGCGCCCCTTGCCTCGGCCCTGCTGATCGGCGGGCTGGGGACGACTGCGATTTCACCCCTCTCATCCTTCATGTTCCGCCAGGCTGAACTTCTGGACCAGACTTATCTTCAGACCGGCGGCGGCCCCCTGACATTCAATGGCACCAACCTATGGCTACGAGAGGCGGAACCAGATAAGGGCGTCGCCATCATCCATGCTGAGAATGTCCACCGGGAAGGCGTGTCACTGCGCCTCGGGACGGTCTCGATTTTTCGTCTGAATGATCGAGACCACCTGATCGAGCGCCTTACCGCCCGTTCCGGCCGTCTTAATGAAGGTTTCTGGGAACTTGAAGGCGTATCGATGGTGCGGCCGAACCATCTGCCGGATCAGATTGGCAACACAAAAATCCAGACCAGCCTGACACTGGGCCGGGTTGAGCAGAGTTTCGCTTCGCCTGACACGCTGTCGATCTGGGCGCTCCCCCGGTTTATCCGGCTGCTTCAGGCTTCCGGATTTTCAACGATCCGTCACAGATTACATTTTCAGACGCTCTTGGCGTTGCCGATACTTTGTGGGACGATGGCCCTCGTCTCTGCCGGGTTTTCAATGCGCCCGACGCGGCGCGGCGGTGTCGCGCGGATGCTGGGCTCCGGCGTCGCGGCCGGGTTTGCCTTGTTCAGCGTTTCCAAGATCGCGGCCCAGTTTGGCGAATCGGGGGCGCTGCCGCCACTTCTTGCCGCGTGGGCGCCGACGATTGCCGGTTTGTGTCTCGCTGTGGCGCTATTGCTACATTTGGAGGATGGTTAATGGCGGGTAAGCGGCGCAGAAACGGGCACCGGCGGCGGAATCTCGCCGCTGTGGCCCTGTTGGGCGGCGTCGGGCTGACAACACATGACAGCGCCAAAGCAGGCGGGATGCGTCGGGAGCCGGGGCCGAAAGTCAATATCGGCAAAACCTCCTCCTCAAGTGAGCCTGTCACTTACCTCGCTGATCACGAATCCTACACGAAAGATGGCGTCGCCACCTGGTCCGGCAATGTGCAGATCTGGCAGGGTGATCAGGCTATGCGCGCCGATAAGATCGTTTATGACCGCAATTCCGGCATTATGCGCGCGATGGGCCACATCGCCATGATCGAGCCTGACAACAGCACGATTTTTACCAATACGCTGGAATTGAGCAATGGTATGCATAATGCCATTGCGCGCGGCATTTACATCCGCATGCAGGATAACGCCAAAATCGCCGCGAATGGGATGAGACGGACGGAGAGCCGGATCAACGATCTCAGCAAGGTCATTTATACGGCGTGCAAAACCTGTGAGAAAAATCCCGATAAACCGCCTTTCTGGCAAATCCGGGCTTATGACGCCAAACAGGATTCGGAGCATAAAAGGATAGAATTCTCCCACGCTTACCTTCAGTTTTTCGGGGTGCCTGTCTTTTATTTCCCGTTATTTTCAATGACGGACCCGACGGTGAAACGGCAAAGCGGCTTCCTCATGCCCGGCATCAGCCCGCATGACCGCTATCTCGGCACGTACGCCACCATCCCTTATTACTGGGTCATTAATGATTCACAGGATATGACGGTCCAGGCCCTCGTCTCCACGCGCACCGGCCCGCAGATAAGCGCGCAATATCGGAATAATCTCCGCTTCGGGAAGATCCGCTTCACGGGTGGCGTTGCTGACGCCACGCGTCACAACACGTCTTTCCTGAACTTCCTCGATAATCGGACGGAAAGCACAAGCACCACGGGCATACAGGGTTATGCGCGCGGCAAGGTCGATTTCGTCATCAACCGCAATTGGCGCGCCGGGGCCAATGTCAATGTTGCCTCTTCGGCAAATTATATGCGCGATTACCGCATCACCGGTTACGGTAACGAAGTGCTTGCTTCTGACGGGTTTGTCGAAGGGTTTGGCGTTGGGTCCTGGGCGCGGCTGGATGCGCAGCTTTATCAAGGGCTGAATCAGGGCGTCATTCAGAACTCGCAATTGCCTTTTGTTCTGCCACGTTTCAGCTATGGCTTTCAGGCGCAGCGTGATCCGCTCGGGGGTGTCTTCTCGCTGAATACGACGGATTTCGTCGTTTACCGCCCTGAAGGTGTCAACACCGATCGGGCGCAGATCCGCCTCAACTGGGATCGGCCTTTCCATAACGCGCTCGGACAGGAATGGCTGTTTACATTGCGTCTCGATGCGGCAGGGTATCAGGCCAGCCATTACCGTCAGCAGCCCCTCTACGCACCGATCGGCGGCACGCACACGTCAGGCCAGTTTCTCCCCACCGCAGCGCTGAAAGTCAGCTGGCCTTTCATGCGCAGTTTCGCACATGGCGCCGGGGTGCAGATTATCGAGCCGATTGCGCAGATCATCGCTTCCCCGACGCGGTTCTATAAGCCCACCAGCCTCATCCCGAATGAGGATAGCTTCCAATATGAGTTTACGGACAGCACGCTCTTTTCCCTCAACCGTTATAACGGTACAGATCGACTCGATAGTGGCGTGCGCGGCAATATCGGGCTGCATGGCAACTGGACATGGCGCGGGCACGTGATCGATTTCCTCGTCGGGGAGAGCATTCAGAGATCGATTGACCCTTATCGCTCACCTTACGATGGGCTGGGGCATCACTTATCGAGCCCGGTCGGCCGCATCCGGCTGAGCCCCAACCGCTTTGTCGATCTGACGGTGCGTGGTCGTTACAACCCTTACGGAAAGCCTTTCGATTACGGTGAGGCTCTGGTGAATACGGGGGTCAATCACTTCCATGTCAATGCGGGCTATATTTATGAGCCCATCACACCTTATTACCTCTATCAACAGAATTACCGCTTCAACCAGGTCTCACGCGCCTACTCCACCCCCATCAGTGAAATTACCGCCGGGGTCAGTGGCGATTATGGTCATTATCACGCATCCGTTTACGGGCGTCGCTCGTTATCACGCAAAGAGTTCGTCAGCATCGGCGGCGATGTCGGTTACGCCAATGATTGCTTTGGCTTGGACGTTATGTTTATCAAACAATATACTTTCATTGGAGGGCAGCAACGCAATACAACGGTGCTCTTCAACTTCACTCTGAAAACCATCGGAACCTTCGGGATAAATGGCTGATATTGAACGTGACCTTCACACTCTATAATTTCCGTCGTCGCTCCCTGAGGGGCATGTCTTACAGTTTGATCGCGGCCAGTCTGCTGAGCCTCGGCCATGGCACACCTGCTGACGCCGCGCATGGCCGGCACACCGCGGCCAAGCATCACGCCGTAAAAAAGCCTGACGCCGCCCTCCCCCCGGAAGCGCAGATCATCGGCACCATCAATGGCCAGGTTCTGACCGAACGTGACGTTGAAAATCGCGGCCGCCTCTTTGCCCTCTCAACCGGATTATCGATCAGCCCCGAACTGATGAAGCGCCTGCGTCCCCAGATCATCCGGCAATTGGTGGATGAACGCATCAAAACGCAGGAACTGCTGAAACGGCACATCAACATCCCGCCGCAGCAGATCGCCGACACCATCCGCAATATTGAAGCCCGCAACGGGATGCCGACCGACGCGCTGCGCAGCCGCCTGCGCAATGATGGCGTCTCCCTCTCAACGCTGATCGACCAGATCCGCGTCCAGCTTGGTTGGATGACGATTTTACGTCAGGAAGTAGGTGGGCGGGCACGCATTACCGCACGGGAAATTGAGCAGCGTGAAGCGGCGCTTAAAGCCGAGGAAGGCCGCCCGCAATATAATGTCAGTGAGATTTTCGTCCCGGTCGCTGACCCGCGCCACCCGGAGCCGGAACTTGAATTTACCAAAACGATCATATCGGAACTTCGGAAAGGCGCGCCCTTCCCGATTGTCGCGGCCCAGTTCTCCCGCGCGCAGACGGCTTTGGATGGGGGCGCTCTCGGGTGGGTCCAGGAAGATAGTCTTGACCCGCCTGTCGTCGCCATTGTGCGCGCCATGCCGATCGGCGCGATCTCCAACCCCATTCAGGTGGCGGGCGGGTATGATATCGTGACCGTCCATGCAAGGCGCACGGTCGGGCATCAGCTGGCAAATCTGGTGACGTTGCGTCAGGCTTTCTTCCCTTTCACCTCAGCATTAAACCCGCGGAACCCGACGGAACAGCAGAAACAGGCACTTGACAGGGCCACAGCCGCTGTCAAACGCGTACGAGGCTGCGGCGCCATGGAGCAGCTCAATAAGTCTCTGGGGGAGAAGCGCCCCTCTGACCCGGGGAATGGGTCCAGCCTTGTCCTTGACCGCATGAACGATCAGATGAAATCCGTCATCAGTCATCTCGGTATCGGTGTCCCCAGCAAACCGCTTGTCTCCCCGGATGGGATTGCGCTGATTATGGTTTGCGCCCGTGAGCAAAAAAACGTTGCGCAGCAGTCACCCAGCGAAATCGCGGATAATCTGTTGAATGAACGCGTTGAACAAGCCTCCCGTCAGCTTGAGCGCGATCTGGAACGCCGTTCTGTCATCAAATTGCGCCCTAACGCCCATGCATCCGCGCAGTAATCTCGGCTTTTGTGAGGTCTGAACCGTCCGTGACGAACGCTGCGACTTTCCCGCCGCTGCGCCAGGCGATGGAGCAGCACGGTCTCTCCCCCCGGAAAAGCCTGGGGCAGCATTTTCTTCTCGACCCGTCCATTGTCGCGCGCATCGCGCAGTTGGCGGGCCAGCTCGACGGTGTGACGGTGGTTGAAGTCGGGCCAGGCCCCGGCGGCTTGACGCGCGCGCTGCTTCAGACGGAAGCCGCTCAGATTTTCGCTGTGGAGATTGACCCACGCGCCATCCCGATCCTTGAAGATCTCAAGGCGCACGACCCGGATCGCCTGCACATCATCCAGGCGGATGCGCTGAAGCAGGACATGACCGCATTCGGGACCGCGCCGAGGCAGCTCGTCGCAAACCTGCCTTATAATGTTGGCACCAGGCTTCTGGTCAACTGGCTGGCACAGGCAGCGATGTGGCGTCGTATGACGCTAATGTTTCAACGGGAGGTGGCGGACCGCATCTGCGCGCAACCCGGGTCGGCCGCTTATGGGCGGCTGAGCGTGTTGGCCCAGTTCTGCGCGTCGTGCAGCATCGTCATGCATGTGCCCGCCGGTGCCTTCACGCCCCCACCCAAAATCGATTCAGCCGTGGTGGATATCCGACCCCATGCCGAGCAGCCTCCAGCGGCATTATTCCGTGCTATGGGGCGAGTGACCGCCGCCGCCTTCGGCCAAAGGCGCAAAATGTTGCGCAGCGCGCTGAAAACCCTCCATGGTGAGACGCTTCTGGACCGCGCCGGCATTGACCCCTCGCGCAGGGCCGAGACATTGAGCGTCGCAGAGTTTACGCAACTCGCCACTTTATTAAGCGGCTTCGAAGGTAAGTCGGCGTAAGACGCGGTCGCTGCCCCCGGCCTTTGCATACCATGCTCCCGCTTATTTTTCCTTCGGCCGACGCGCATCCTGTATCATGTAATCTCTGGTCAGAGGCACGGCGTTGATATCTTTCGTCAGTTGCAACTGGAAATTCATGTGGCCTTGAAGACGAAAAGCCAGCTCCGCACCGGTGAGATAAAACTCAAACATCCGACAGAAACGCTCATCGTAAAGTGTGCGGATCTGATCGCGATTTTTTCTGAAGCGCTCCCGCCAGGCGGAAAGTGTCTTGGCGTAATGAAGGCGCAAAATCTCACAATCCGTCAGCCAAAGGCCGGACCGCTCCACGCTGGGCAGCACCTCACTTAATGCCGGGGAATAGCCGCCGGGGAAAATATATTTATTGATCCACGGATTGGTTGAGCCCGGCCCATCCGACCGCCCGATCGCATGGATAAGCGCTACCCCGTCAGGATTGAGGCTGCGCGCGACGGTTTGAAAAAACGCGTCGTAATGATTGATCCCAACATGCTCAAACATGCCGACCGAAACGATGCGATCATAAGTTTGCTGGGATTTGCGATAATCGCGGAGCTCGAACGTCACCTGCTTATCAAGCCCGGCCTCCTGCGCGCGTTGCCGTGAGACCTCCAACTGCTCCCGTGAGAGGGTGATGCCCGTCACATGGGCGCCATAATCCTTCGCCAGGGTCAATGCCATGCCGCCCCAGCCGCAACCGATATCCAGCACCTGCAAACCCGGGCGATCCAGTCGCAATTTCGCGGCGATGTGCCGCTTTTTTGCGGCCTGCGCTTCCTCCAGAGTCATATCGTCGCGCTCAAAATAAGCGCAGGAATATTGCATGTCGTCATCAAGAAACAGCGCATAAAGGGCGCGGTTCAGGTCATAATGCTGCGCGATATTCTTCCGCGCGCGGACAAGCCCGTTAAGTTGGCGCACGCGGCGGGTCATGTAACGCCCGTAAGCTTCGAGACGGTTCAGGAGGTGATTGGAGGACCGCATATTATCCATCAACACCGTCAGGACATCTTCAAGGCTGCAATCAACGGCTTCGATATCGCCATTCATCCAGCTTTCACCAAAAGCCAACTCGGAATTGAGCAGAAGGCCACGAAGGGCGGAGTCGGCATTGATGCGTATCGTGGCGGCGCGCCCGTTCTCCGCGCCTTTAAAAGATCTGGCGGTGCCGTCCGGTAGGATAACCGTCAGCGCGCCCGCCCGAATAAACGCTTTGAGAATTTTTTCCAAAAGAAACGTCATCGTCGCCCCAATTCCTGTCAGCTTGGTTGCCCTTATGAGAAACCGAAGCGAAATCCCCGTCAATGCTTATGGAAAAAATTTTCGCGCTATTGATGACTGACGCGGTTTCATGTTTTGGACAAATATTCGTTAATAGGGCATGTCATCATACTCGCATCTCATCATGCCATTTTTGTGCAATTTAGGCATAAAGGCGGGCGGACATGGAAATGGGCCAGAAAATCATCGTCATTCATCCATGATATCACGTGGGGCGGCCCCATGCGCGCAGTCCCCCTTCATAACGAAAAAAAAAACCCGGCGAAAGAGATCGCCGGGTTTTCCATAAAGTCATAATAGTGATGTGATCAGCTTTCAGAAACGTCGCTGACCTCTTCCGTGGCTTCCGCCTCGGCAACCACTTCACCTTCTTCCGCGTGCACTTCCGGCTCTTCAACGTCATCATGGTCAGGCCCGATGACTTCGCCTTTCGCCTGACGCTCAGCCTCTTCCTCAGACCGCGCAACATTGACCGTGACGGAAATCGTGACTTCCGGATGGAGCACAACCTGCACAGCCACGAGTCCCAGCAATTTGATCGGATGCGGCAGCACAACCTGCGTACGCTCAACCGTCAGACCAGACACGGTAATCGCCTCCGCAATATCGCGCGAGGTGACCGAACCGTAAAGGCTGCCACTGTCACCAGCCTGGCGGATGATGACGACCGCCAAACCGTCCATACGCTCAGCGAGACGTTCCGCCTCTTCACGCTTTTTGAGGTTCAGCGCCTCAAGCTGCGCGCGGTCCGTTTCAAAACGCTTGCGGTTTGTCTCATTCGCGCGCAGGGCCTTGCCCTTCGGCAGCAGGAAATTGCGTGCATAACCAGGCTTGACGCGCACGACATCGCCCATCTGGCCGAGATGCGCAACACGCTCGAGGAGGATCAATTCAATTTGTGACATGATGTGCCCCTCAGCTCATGACATAAGGCAGAAGCGCCAGAAAGCGCGCGCGCTTGATCGCCTGGGCGAGTTCACGCTGCTTCTTGGCGGAAACCGCCGTGATGCGGCTCGGCACAATTTTGCCGCGCTCGGAAAGATAGCGGCTCAACAGGCGCACATCCTTATAGTCGATCTTCGGCGCATTTTTGCCGGAGAACGGACAGGATTTGCGACGCCGGTAAAAAGGACGACGCGCCCCGACGGCCATACGACGCGCTGCGGGATTCACTTCATTTGTTGTGTCTGTCATGAGGCTTACTCCGCATCCATGTCGGCGTTTTCACGCGCGCGATATTCTTCACGGTCATCGCCGCGACGGCCGCCGCGTCCGCTTTCAAAGCGCCCTGACGGCTTGTTGCCACCGGCACGGAAGCCGCCACGATCACCCCCGCGATCCTCACTTTTGCGCGACAGGATCGGCGATGGGGCCGGGTCAATCGCATCGACACGCAGGGTCAGGACGCGCAATACGTCCTCATTGAGGCTCAGCTGACGCTCCAGTTCCCGAATCAGTTCGGGCTGTGCATTGAGGCCGAGCAGGACATAATGCCCCTTACGGTTTTTCTTGATGCGGTAAGCGAGGCTGCGCAGGCCCCAGAATTCGCGTTTTTCGATCGACCCACCGCCTTCAGTCAGCAGCTTCTCGATCTGTTCAACAATTCCCTCGACCTGCGCCTGAGAAATATCGTTACGTGCAATCAGCACGCTTTCATATAATGGCATTGTAACTCCCTTTGGATTGCTTCAACCCGATCACGCCGTGATGGCGGTGACATCCTTTCCCCAGGATTATGGGTATAGCCGCTGCGATGCCGTCGCCCGGCAGGGAAGAGGTTGCGTAAACCACATTCAGACCGATAAAGCAAGGTAAATCATGGTTGGCCCGGTTGCACCCTGTTCATGAAAAAACGGCCCCAATGCTTTCCGCACGGGGCCGCTCATTTTTCTCGATCTCTTTGGCTGATGTCAGGCCGCAGCGATTTCCTGCCGGGTCACATCCGCCTTAGGGACAATCAAGTAAGGTCCCTCCTGCAATAACTGAATATGCAGGGAAAAATCGAAGTTGCCACGTTCCTCAGAGGCAGGCAATTTCAAGACGGCGCAACCATCTGTCCACCTTGCGGCGGGATGCTCGACACCATGCCACCCTGGGGCATCATCGGTGAAATGATGCGTGAGTTCGGTGATGTGCTGCGGCCCGATCAGATGCACCGCCCCCACCAGCACGCCCAGCATCCGCCGGTCATCCACATAAGGACCAATCACATCACAAGGCCGGCTCGCCCGGCTGACAAGGCACACCGCATCCACACCCTTCGGCAGGTTGAAGACATACCCCCCCTCACGATGCGAAACAGGCCACAGCGCCCCACCATCGGGCATTAAAAGGTGAAGTCCCGCATCCATCGTCACACAGGCCTCAGACCGCGCCCCCTCAGGCAATGCCAGAAGCCGCTCACGGCACACCTCAAGCCCGGCAAGGCGCGTACTCACAGGCTCCACCTGCCCACGCGTCACATATAACGGGGCCGCAAGCTCAGACACCGTCTTCGGCCGCAAGCCCACAACGCCACGCCCCGCGCTGAAACGCGCCCGGTTGCCCGTATCCAGATAGGTCTCCATATGCAGCCCCGCCGCACTGATGATCGCGTGCTTCTCCGTCTCAATATGATGAAAACGATATGTCGGCATCTCACGCTCATAGGCAATGCTGCCCCCATTGACCAGCATACGCACAGGGATCAGCCCGCCATCCACAAAAACACAATGTTCCGACGTCACCAGAACATCCTCAAAAGGCGCACCAGGCCCAAAAGCATCCTTGACAATACGCACAGCGTAGCCCGCAAGGTCGCCAGGAACATCCATCCGGCACGTCACATCGCCCGAACCCACCCAGCGAACAGCCGTCGCAACTTCCGCGCCATCCTCATACGTGATCACAGCGTCGCCAGGTAACAGATCCTCAACCAGACGCCAGCCTTCAGGCGTGTAAATCCGCGTGCCACTTAAAAAGCACGTCTCAATCTCCGTCCCGCCATCCGGGTCAGCGCTGATCGTCAAGACCTCATCATCTTTGAGGGTGGGGCCGGAGACCTGGTCGAGAATAAGTTCATGATGCCGGGGAACGCCGCGATTTTCAGGCGGTGCGACATAATCATAGATGAAGTGAATTTTACCGGCCTTGTAATAAGCCTCCGTGATCGTCACGCCCTTGAGAGTCAGGCCCTTAAGGTCGAGCTTGACGCCGTCGCCGAAATTCTTGATCCCGACCTTGATGTGCGTGTCCATCTGCGTCGCGTCGAACGCTTCTTCAAAGCTGATGGTGCAGCCCATTTTGGCGGCTTCATCGCTGATTTCAACCGTGGCGGAACATTGAGAGCCATCTTCAAACTTCACGACCCCAAGCGCACCAACTTTGATGACGGGCGAGATATCAGCGTCTTTCATGACCATCAATGTCGTGCCCGCGCCGACATTAATCACGTTGCTTGCAAGGCCACCCGTAATCGTCCCGGACAATTTGACGACGCCGTCACCTTTCAGATTCAGCACACCCTTCACGGACATGCCGTTATTAAAGTCCAATTCCGCATTTGATTTGCCGAAATCAATCGTGCCGCCGTTAGCTGAAACGGAGACACTGCTCTCAATGTCGAAACTGCCACTTTGTTTCAGGATGAGCGAACCACCATCGAACGCGATGGACGCGCCGGTATCCGCCGTCAGCGATGTGCCATCAAATGTCAGCGTGCCGGAGATTTCAGTTGTGCCGCCAGTCAGGTCAAGCGCTTTGACGGTCACCGAATCTGTGACACTGATCGTGCCATCTGCCTGCGTCACTTTGTCAATCGTGCCGCCATTCAGCGTGACCGTGCCTGTGTCACCCTTAAGCAGCGTCAGGCTCGTCATATCCGTGCCAAAGGTGCTATCGGCGGAGCTGTTGACCGTGACGGCCCCCAGCGTCCCTTTCTTCAGGTCGACGTGGCCTGAACCGGAGATTGCCAGAACATCTTTTGTGTAGCTGATGGTATTGACGGTGACGGAACCACCCGAGACGGTAAATTTGGTTGTCACCGTCAGCCCGTCAAAAGTGAGTGTCCCGCCGGAAACATTAAGCGTGTCGACGGTGATTGACTTTTTGATATCAACGACATCACCGCCGGAGACAGTCAAACTTGTCACCTTCACGCTATCCGCCGTCAGTTTCAGCGTGCCGCCGGCAACTGATATCGTCGAGAGTGAGCTCTTATCCAGCGTCGTCGTGCCGGCATTATCTTTGAGCAGCGCGAGCGATGTGAAAGGCGCACTGATGCTGCTATCGCCGGAGCTGGAAATGGTCACATCGCCCAGACTACCGTCCAGAATCTTGATCGCACCACTGCCGGAGACGGCCAGGGCGCCGCCAATTGTCAGGTGTGAAACTGAGAAATTTCCACCACTGACCGTCGCATCGCCAGAAATTTTTACCCATGAGCCATCGAAAGAGCCGCCGGATTGCGTCAGGGAAGCGACCACTAACTGCGTGAGTTCGGAGGTGCCGGATGTTGCCGTGAACGTGCCACCTGAGAGGGTCAGGGATGAAATGATATCGCTGACCCCGCAAGTGACCTTCCCATCTTCCACGATAAGCGGGACGTTGAGCGTCACAGAGTCGGCGAGTTTCAGGATGCCCAGACTGTTAGCGACGTCAAAGCTCCCCGTCTCATTACCGTCGGGCCTCGAGATCTTGGCGCCCTTCGCTAGATCAACCTCGCCAGTGACGTCGTCACCCCCACCGATGGAAATGACACCTGTCAGCGTAATCGACCCCGCGAGGGTGCCAAGCCCGCCGAAACGCGGCTGGTCATTTGTGCGTGTGGTATTTCCGAAGGTGGTTTTAGAGCTACCGAGACCCTGATCATAATACGGGTTATACCCGACTGTGAGATTCCCGATTGATGCCCCATCAGAGAATGAGATCGTAGAGGTTTTCCAGCTACTTGAGCCGCCATCCCAATAATTACCAGAGACGGCCACATGTCCATCGCCGGAAAAACCATACTTACCCAGGTCGATCGCTGCGGACGCCACAACTTTCGCATCGCTGTCCAATATGAATTTTGCCGCGACTTTGACCGTGTTGTAATCCCAGCCGATCACATAATTGCCGGATAACGTGCTCTCAACATCAATTTCCAGACGGGCCTGCGAATTGAGAACAATAACGCCGGATTCACCCGTCTCAGCGCGTCCACCTTGCATGTAAACGGTTGAACCGTCGAGGACCTGCGCCCAGAGTTTGTTCTCACCGGCATTATCATTGTAATATTGGACGTCTGCCTCTTTGACAGAGCACCCGGCAGCCGAGAATGACGTGTCGGGCTTGCCGCCGGAAAAATGGTAGACGCCGTCCTTTTTGATATAAAAATCACCTTTGATGGAAAAAGCATGACTGATGGAAAGCGTGCCCGAGGTGATGTAAACATTCAGGAAGCCTGCGCCGTAAATAATCTGCCCGCTCAACGTAACTGAATATGCGCTGGAAACGTCGATATTAATAATCGGGTTAACTGAGGCTGATCCTGACGCCACCAGGATGGGCACGATCATATCCGTGCTCATCTGATTGGAATAACTAACGTCAATTTGCCTGACGATGGGCAGGAAATCGAAATTGGTCGATGTATCGTAAGATGTCCCAAGCACCTTATTGACCTCTTCCCACGCCTGAATCTTTGCGTAGGCATGCCAGCCAAACGTGCTCCAATACATTTTATTGATGCCGCCACTATCTCCATTTTGGTCGGAGTCAAGGCACTTTTGATCGATACGTCCACTCAATTTGATCGTGAGAGCGCTCCAATGGATATACCATTTACGCGCGTTATCCCACGTCATTGTCCCATCGGGGAGCACGCTCGCATTCAAAGCTTCATTATTGTAAAGATTTTTCCCTGAGACATGCTCGAGGATGATCTCATGCTCCTCGACTTCGCTCGTCGTCTGATTTTTTTCTTTGTAGAGAACGTGAATTTTGCCATCGAGGAAATAAGCTCTCTCGAAAGTAGCGCCATTTTCATGCAGCGCGTCGAAATCCAGCTGCACACCGTCCTTGAAATTTTCAATCGTGACATTGATGTGTTTGATCAGACCCGACGAACCGTCATCCGCAAAGTGAAGGACGCCGCCCTTCTGCGACGCATCGTCACTGCAGACCACTGTCGCCGTTGCGCTGGCGGTATCTTCAACTGAAACGTGGCCGCCAGCTTCCAGATGGATTTTCGGCGTGATGACCGCATCCTTCATGATCTTCAATGTCGTGCCAGCATGAACGGTAATGATATCCGCATCATCAGAACCGGTGACATTGCCATATAAGCTGACGACACCGCTGCCCTCGATATCGAGGGCGCCTTTGACATCAAAGCCATTCTTGATGTTGAACTCGGCAAGTGACCCGCCCAGATCAATCTTGCCGCCATTTTTGGACACGTTGAACGCGCCATCCATGTCATATGTGCCGGCATGACTGAAGGTCAGCGTGCCGCCATCCAACGTGACATTCGCGTCCTTCCCAATCGTCACGGTGGACTCACTCAGGGCGAGCGTGCCGGAAATCGTCGTTTTACCGCCGGAGAGATCGAGCGTCCTGACCGTGACCGTTTTAGTCACGTTTAAATTGCCATCCTGCTGCGTGATTGTCGAAATCATTCCGCCCGTCAGCGTGACTGTGCCCGTATCTCCAGTTTGCAGCGTGAGGTTGGTAATATCCGCGCCGAGCGTGCTGTCAGCGGAGCTGTTGACCGTCACCGCTTTAAGGACGCCACCTGAAAGATTAACCGCGCCGGAACCCGTGATCGCGAGCGTGTCCGCCGTGTAATTGATTGTGTCAGCCGTGACAGTACCGCTGCTGATGCTAAAGCTCTGACTCACTTTCAGGGTGGCGCATTTGACATCACCGTTCGTGACGGCGAGCTTATCGACAGTCACATTATGGTCACTGGCGACATGCCCCCCTGAAACTGTCAGCGTTGTGACGGCAACATCCTGCGCCGAGAATTTCAGCGTCCCGCCAGCGACGGTGACGGTCGGGAGTTTTGTGCCGGTAAGGGTCGTCGTGCCGGAATTGTCGGAAGAAAGTTGCAGCGAGGTGAAGCTGGCCCCGATGGTGTTATCGCCGCTACTATTGATAGTAACGCCAGCCAGCGTGCCACCTGAAAGCTTGACGGCGCCTTTGCCCGACACATCCAATGCGCTGTCGCACTTCAGGGACGTCGCCGATAATGTGCCGCCACTGATGGCGGTTTTGCCCGTAAAATGAGCGTATCCGGCTTTGAGCAGCCCACCTGTCAGACTGAGCTTATCCACGGTAAGGATGTTATCGGCGGCGGCGCTCGGTGTTCCGTCAAATGTACCGCCGGAAATGGTCAGGGAGCCGAAACTGTCATTTTTGCCGCAGGTAAAGTGCCCCCGAGCATATCAACATCGCTGAAATAGTCGCTGTCGCCACATGTGACGGTCCCGTCATCCATTTTCAACGGGACGTTCATCTTGACCGAGTCTTCGAGCTTCAGGACGCCGAGACTGTTAACGATCTCGACATTCCCCTTTTCATTTTTGTCGGGCCTCGAGATCGTCGCGTCTTTTGCCAGATCAACTTCGCCGGTTGACTTGTCACCGCCACCAATCAAAAAGCTACCGCTGAGCTTGACGGTTCCGGAAAGCGCCGCCGTGGCACCGTAACGTGCATGGAGGTTTTTGAGAGACGCATCACCCAAAACCGTCTGCGCGCTGCCGATACCCTGGTCGAAAAAGGGATTATAGCCAATCGTCAGATTGCCAATGGTGGCGCCGTCTGAGAATTTAACGGCGGATGTCTGCCACGACGAGCCATTCCAATAATTACCGGTGATGACCAGATTTCCATCGCCCGAGTAACCGAATTTTCCAAGGTCAACATTGGTGGAGGCCACAACCTTGGCGCCGCTCGACAGGACAAACCGGGCATTGGCATCAACCGAATTATTATCCCACCCGATAATATAATTGCCGGACATGACGCTCTCGACGTCAATTTTGAGACGCGCACCGGAATTGAGCACAACGACGCCCGTATCACTCGTTGTGGCTGAACCACCCTCAAGATAAACGGTGGAACCATTCAGCACCTGCGCCCAAAGCTTGTGCCCGTCCGCATTGCCATTATCGTAATGAACGTCAGCTTCCTTAACGCTTCGCCCCGCAGCTGAAGCCGTCGTGTCAGGTTCCTGCCCTTTGAAATTATAGGAGCCTTTTGGCTGGATATAGAAATCACCCGTGATGACAAAAGCACGATCAATCGTCAGCGTGCCGGACGTAATATAAACGTTGAGGAAGCCACTTCCGAAAATGATCTGTCCGCTGAGTTCAACCGAGCCTTGATCGCCGGTGAGAATATCGACCCTGGGATCATCCTTGCCAGCCTTATTGGCGAGTAATACCGGGACAGATACTATAGTGTCGCTTTTAAACTCAGCTTTGGTGTCGACAATAGCGGGGATAAAAGTAAAATTCGTGTCTTCAGGAACGTCCGAGCCCAGCGCTTTATTGATCCACTTCCACGCCTGCGCTTTCGCCGAAAATGTGAATGGCCAAAACGACCAGGTCATTTTATTGATCCCGGAGTCAGAATCGAGACAAGCCTGATCAATGCGCCCGCTCAAACCAACCGTCAGCACGCCCGTATTGGAATACCACTTTTTCACGCCGTCCCACGTCATTTTGCCGGCGGGCAGCGGATCGGCATTCCGCGCTGTCAAAGACATATTGACCGCATTGAGCCGACGAGAAACCGTCAACGCGTCATCGACCTCCTTAACATGGTCCGGCTCTGCATCGCGATTTTCTGAAATTCCATCATCAGTGCGCTGTGTCTGTTCCCCTGACGACGCGGCCACGTCGTTCGGCGCGGCGCCCGGGGGATCTGCGGCAATTTCGTGCCGTCATCCATGGATCGATCCACTGAGGAGGGCGCGCTATCAGAAGTCGTCTTATCCGGCGTACGGCCAGGCGGGAACGCTGACGCGTCCTGCGCGCGCGCACCAACCGTTTTTTTCGACTTCCCTGTATCTTTCTGCGCCACTTTAAGATCCTTCAGAACCAAAGCGCCACCATTTGTGGGTGTAGATATTCAGATCAATTTCATTGTCATCTGAAATAGCGGGAACGAAGCGACCTTGCCGCCATCGCCCGCTCCACATTAGTGTCGCATCACCGATATTCTGCGTTATTCTACTATCCCGTTAGGTTAATGTGAGAGACAAATTATTTAAAATAAGGTTTACACGGTTGCTCTGCCAGTAAACCCACAATTCACGACCTCCTATTACCGAGGTTATTAATATTTTTTTTATTGAATTCTATTTTAGTCTCCCTGGCTTTACTTGAGACGCCCCGCCCCCTCCACTTGGGGAGACGCGCTTCGGTAAGCGACTTGAAGAGGTCGCCCATCGCGGTAAGGAGGGGCGCATTTTGACGGCAGGCGGTGCGGCGGGCGCGCTTAGCATCTCAGCTCTGCCCGAGATTGCCGAGATCCCCCTGTGAAGCTTAATCTTCATTTCATCAGAGCCCGTCCGAACAATGTTTGCCCCCCTCTCAGAAAAGGAGCACGCGTCACCTCGGCGCACGTTCGTCATTGTCATCGGAAACGCAGCTTCGACGGCTGACGAGGCCCTGCCTGCAGAGACCCATCGTTAATAAAACTTGAAGCCGTTAAAGCTTTTAAAGTTTCATTAAATTTGAGGGTTTCGACGCATCGTGAACGGACCAGCATCCAACGATGCCGCCATGATCGGCGTTGATTGTCGCGATAGCTCAATCACAATTGCGGCACTCTCGACCGACCGGCGGAAGAATGCCCGCCACATTGTCACAAAAAGACAAAAAAAAACGCGACTTCCATGAATGGAATGTCGCGCTTTCTGCCTAACCGTGAAGTCAATTATCTTCGAGGAAAGACCGCAACTTTCGGCTGCGGCTGGGATGCTTCAATTTGCGCAACGCTTTCGCCTCAATCTGTCGAATGCGCTCACGTGTCACGTTAAATTGCTGCCCCACTTCTTCAAGCGTGTGGTCCGTATTCATCCCGATACCGAAGCGCATCCGCAGGACACGCTCCTCACGCGGGGTAAGAGATGCGAGCACGCGCGTGGTCGCCTCGCGCAGGTTGGTCTGGATGGCCGCATCCAGCGGGATGACCGCTGTCTTATCCTCAATGAAATCGCCGAGATGGCTGTCCTCCTCATCACCAATAGGCGTTTCGAGGGAAATCGGCTCTTTCGCGATTTTAAGGACTTTCCGCACCTTCTCAAGCGGCATACCCAGTTTTTCGGCAAGTTCCTCCGGGGCTGGCTCACGCCCGATTTCATGCAGCATCTGGCGTGACGTGCGGACGAGCTTATTGATTGTTTCAATCATATGGACCGGGATGCGGATCGTCCGCGCCTGGTCCGCGATCGAACGCGTGATGGCCTGACGGATCCACCAGGTCGCGTAGGTGGAAAATTTATAGCCGCGGCGATATTCAAATTTATCGACGGCCTTCATCAGGCCGATATTGCCTTCCTGGATAAGATCCAGAAATTGCAGCCCGCGATTGGTGTATTTCTTCGCGATTGAAATGACGAGGCGCAAATTAGCCTCGATCATTTCTTTCTTGGCGCGCGTCGTGTCGCGCTCCCCGCGTGAAACAACAGCGTAAACCCGGCGGAACTCACTGACGGGCAGGCCGGTATGATGCGACAGCTCCGCCACCTGCGCGCGCAGTTCGGCAATGCGTGCATAATGGCGCGTGGTCAGGTTTTTCCAAGCTTTCGAGGAGAGGGCGGAGACGGTGTCAAGCCAGTTCGGGTCAAGCTCCCGCCCGCGATATTTGGCGAGGAAATCGTCGCGCGTCACGCGACAGCTTTCCGCAAGGCGCAGCATCTGCCCCTCAAGGCTATTGAGGCGCTGGAATTGCGACTTCAGATGCGTCACCAGTTCCTCAATGCCATTATTATGAAGTCTGATCTGCTCAACCATTGACACGAGCCTGTGGCGGACTTCCTCATATTCTTTTTCCTGCTTGGAGGAAATCGCCTCACCCCGGGTCATGTTCTCAATGCGGTCAACCTGGAGGCTGCGCAGATGATGATAAAGCGGCTCAATCGCCTCAAATGTCGCGAGGATCTCCGGCTTCAGCTTTTCCTCAAGGGCGGAAAGGGACAGGCCAGCGCCGTCCCCCTCGCCCGTTTCCTCGCCGCCGCCATTTTCATCGAGCGCCTCTTCCGTATCGTCCTCATCGTCAGCGCCGCTCTCTTTATCTTCGGCGCCCGTTTCCTCTGTTGGTCCGTCATCCGTCTGGCTTGCTTCCAGATCAACAATTTCACGGAGAAGCATTTCGCCCGCTTTGAGGCGGTCATGCCATGAGATGATAGCGCGGAATGTCAGGGGGCTTTCACACAGCCCGCCAATCATTTCATCCCGACCCGCCTCAATACGTTTGGCAATGGCGATCTCCCCCTCGCGGGAGAGGAGCTCCACCGCCCCCATCTCGCGCAGATACATCCGCACCGGGTCATCCGTGCGGCCCGCACTTTCACTGACATTGCCCGTCTGTGCTTCTTCAGCTTCCTCAGACTCGTCCTGCTCTTCAACCTGGGTTTCGGCTTCCTCAGAATCGTCGCTTTCTTCATTATCGACGACCTGAATGCCCATTTCCGACAGGTTGGCCATGACGTCCTCAATCTGCTCGGACGACATCTGCTCTTGCGGGAGGACGGTGTTGAGTTCATCAAACGTGATGTGCCCACGCTCGCGCCCTTTGGCGATCAGCCTCTTGACAGACGCAGGCAGAGTATCAAGAACGTTATTATCGTTGTCCTGATCCTGAACTCTCTCGGCCGTGCTGGCTGTTTTCGTCGCCATTCGATACTCCCATATCCCGCCTTCGCCATCAGATCCGCGGTCCCCAAACCTTAGAAAAAGCGCTACGCCCGCCGCACAGCGCAATGCGACACGTGCGGCAGGTCCAGTCTTTTCTCCGTGATATGCGATTCACCCGCAACCTTGGCAGCGTGCAGGTGGGCTATCCGAGCCTTGAAGTCAAGGGCTACGAGGAATGTTCCGCATTATAAGTTTAAATAAAACGCGGCGAAACCTCTTTGATGATCAAAGAGAGTTGGTTTGACATTGGCGGTCAGACATCATCCGGGGGCTCCCCCGCTTTGAGACGCTCTAGCACGGAAAGCCGCGCTTTGAGCGCATCGGGAAAGGTTTCCAGCGTTGTGTCGTTCAGGGCTGCCGCCACATCCCGTGACACTTCCTGACTGAAAGCGGGGAAATTGACAAGCCCATAAAAGTGCCACCATCGCTCCGGCGCGTTGATGGTAAGCAGGGAGTCGTCATTTTCATGGCGTGAGAGGGCACGGGCATCATATTTATCCAGTAATGCATGTCCAAGCCGGGCACATCGAGCCATCGCCTCATGCGTTTCGCTCTCAGCTTCAAACCAGGCAATCGGGGAGGTCGATGCTTCGCCCGTCAGATGACGCCGCTCAGCATGGAACTCGAGGAGCCCTTCCCTCAGGAGGGCAAGGTCCGGCGGCAAATCCAATGCGCTGTAAGCCTGCTCAACATCGTCCAGCAATGCGGGGTGACGAAGGAGTATCTCCGTCAAAATATCGAGACGCGCCGCATTACCTTGCCGCACAGCAAAATTGACCGGCAGATCAATCGTCCTGGCGGCGAGATTTTTTGTCCGGGCGTGGCCTGAAGTCGGCGCCCTGCGAAAACTTTCGAAAACCTTATCACGCCATGACCGACGATATTCATAACCCAGCGTCTTATCAGAAATCTTCTCCGCCGCGGCATCGAGACGCTGTCGCAGCGCAGCCCGTTGCTCCGGCACCCGGCCATCACATCCCTGTCGCAGCAGCATGAAAATCTCATCGTGAAGGGAATGAGACCGGGCAAGCACTTCCCGCATCGCGTCCGGCCCGTGATTTTTGATCAGACTGTCCGGATCCTCCCCCTGAGGCAATCGGCAGAAACGAAGCGTCCTGTCGGCGCGCAGCATGGGAAGGGCGAGTTCAGCCACGCGCAGGGAAGCCCGGCTGCCCGCCGCATCGCCATCCAGACAGATGATCGGCGACGACGACTCCCGCCACATCAGTTCAATCTGCTCGGCGGTCACAGCCGTCCCCAGCGGCGCGACGCCCGCCGTGAAACCAGCCTGGGACAGGGCGATCACATCCATATAGCCTTCGACGACCAGAAGGTCCTTCTTGTCCTTCAGGACCGCCTGACGCGCATTATGAAGATTATATAAAGTGCGTTTTTTGGAGAAAAGTGGCGTTTCCGCCCCATTCACATATTTCGGCTGCGCCTCCCCCATCGCGCGGCCGCCGAACGAAATCACCGCGCCGCGCCGGTCATGGATCGGGAAGATGATGCGGGAGAAAAAAGCGGCCCCGCCCTTCTCCGTCCTTAAAAGCCCGGCTTTGAAAATGTCCTTTTCGGTATGACCCGCTTTCTTGAGATGACGGATGAGTGCGCCATGATCCGCATCCGCCCAGCCCAACCCAAAATAATCGATCGTGGCCGGCGTTAAACTGCGCGCCTGCAGATAGGCCCGCGCATGATGCGCTGAATGGCCCGTCAAAGCCTTGCGGTAAAATTGCGCGGCCTCGGACAGAATATCCCTTAGGCGGGTGGATTCCTCTGATCTTTCAATCGCACCCGCATCTGGTTTCGGCATGTCGAGCCCAGCCTCCGCCGCCAGGGCTGCGACCGCTTCGGGGAAGGAAAGCCCCTCACTCTGCATGACGAAACTGAAAACATCACCATGCACGCCACAGCCATAACAATGGAAGTGATCATCATAAATATGGAAGGAAGGTGTCTTTTCCCCATGGAAAGGGCAGCACGCTTTCCATTGATTGCCGGAGCGCTCCAGTTTCGTGCGACGCCCGATGACGCTGCGCAACGGGATGGCGTCCCTGATATCATCAAGAAATTTAGGCTCGAAAACGAGCGCCATTATGTCTCAGAGCCTGACATGAATTTTCCCCCGCAACGTCACGCCGTGCATACCTTCCTGCGAGGTAACGCGGCATCACGCTGACTCAATTTGCCTCATGGCATAACGCGCTCACCCCAGCTTCGCCTTCACTATGCCGCTCATTTTCCCCATATCGAGCTGTGCACCGTAATGTGACCGCAACCAGCTCATGACGTTTTTAAGGTCCCTAACGGAATCTGCGCCCGTCTCCGCCAGCGCTTTCTGCACAATAACGTCAAGTTCAGCATCGCTCAGCGGCGGCGGCAGATAATGCTCAATTGCCGTAATCTCCGCCTCTTCCTTCTCCGCCAGTTCGGGCCGGTCACCCTGCCGATAAAGCGCAGCCGATTCACGCCGGGATTTGATCATGGAGCGCAGCGCCGACAGCATCGTCCCCTCATCCAATTCCGCGTCTTTGGCCCGCAATTCGATATCGAGATCCTTGAACCGGCTGGTTATGGCACGAAGCTGCGCAACCCGCGTCATGTCTCGCGCCTTCATGGCGGTTTTAAGGTCCTCATTAATCCGGTCTCGTAGCGACATATTTCGGCCTCCCATCCAGCCATTCTTTTACATATTCTCCATGGGCATAACCCAGAAGCATCGTCGAGGGAATAAATTTCCCATGTTTTTGCAGCCCGCACCGGATGGGAAAAAACTTCCCAATCCCGTTCCACCTCATTATATAAAGGGGTGCGGATGCAGATGTAAAAAGGGAATGCGCCATGGATGTCGACCTCCTGATCAAAAAACTTGGCGGGGCAGATCAATTGGCCGAGTTGACGAATGTCGGGCCGGAAGCGGTGCGTAAATGGCGTCAATCCCGCACCATTCCAGCCAAGCACTGGCCTGCACTTCTGCAACTTCCCGGTATTTCCATGGAAGATCTCACCGATGCCAGTCCCTCAGCATCTCTCGATGAAACAGGCCGCCCCCATGGCGCAACGGCTGTGCTTCTGCTTGCCGACGGCACGATCCTGTGGGGTCGGGGCTTTGGCGCCCACACGACGCAGGCGGCCATCGGGGAAATCTGCTTCTGCACCGGCATGTCCGGCTATCAGGAGACATTGACGGACCCGTCTTATGCGGGCCAACTCGTCACCTTCACCTTCCCGCATATCGGCAATGTCGGGACGAATGCAGAGGATGACGAAGCACGGCGCGTGGCTGCACGCGGTGTCATCGTCAAGCAGGACATTACCAGCCCGGCCAACTGGCGCGCGACCGCCCCCCTTGCGGATTGGATGCAGGCCCAGGGCCTGACCGGGCTTTCCGGAATCGATACACGCTTCATCACGCACCTTCTGCGCGAGAAAGGCCCGCAATCTGCTGGTATCTTCTACCCTCAGGATGGCATATTTCCGATAGAGTCGCTTTTGGCGGAGGTGCGCTCATGGCCGGGCCTCGAAGGGATGGACCTTGCCAAAGCGGTGACCTGCGCGCAGGCTCATAAGTGGACGGAGCCCGTCTGGGGGGGCGCGCCGCCCTCCGGCCCGCTGAAAAGGGTCGTCGCGATTGATTATGGGGCCAAGCTGAATATTCTGCGCTGCCTCGTCTCGGCAGGTTGTGAGGTCACGGTTGTGCCGGCGACCAGCTCAGCCGAAGAGATCATGATGTATAATCCAGAAGGTATTTTCCTGTCCAATGGTCCGGGGGACCCGGCGGCCACCGGGACGTATGCGGTGCCGGTCATCAAGGCGCTCCTTAAATCAGCCGTGCCGATCTTCGGGATCTGCCTGGGGCATCAGCTTCTGGCCCAGGCCCTCGGTGCGCGGACTTATAAGCTGGAGCAGGGCCATCGCGGCGCCAACCAGCCTGTCAAGGAGCTGACCACAGGTAAAGTCGAAATTACGAGCCAGAATCACGGTTTTGCGGTTGATGAGCAAAGCCTGCCGGAGGATGTCATCGTGACGCATACGAGCCTCTTTGACGGCTCGAATGAAGGGATTGAAAGCCGGACCTACCCTGCTTTTTCCGTCCAGTATCACCCTGAGGCCAGCCCCGGCCCCTCTGATAGCTTCTACCTTTTTGAACGCTTTGTTGCGCTGATGAATAAGAAGGCCGCCTGATTATGCCGAAAAGAACTGATATCGCGTCCATCCTCATCATCGGCGCCGGCCCTATTGTGATCGGGCAGGCCTGTGAGTTCGATTATTCCGGCACGCAGGCTTGTAAGGCGCTGCGTGAGGAGGGTTATCGCGTCATTCTGATCAACTCCAACCCCGCGACGATCATGACCGATCCGGGCCTCGCCAATGCGACCTATGTGGAGCCGATCACACCGGAATTTGTCGAGCGCATCATTCTCAAGGAAAAACCCGATGCGCTTCTGCCGACCATGGGTGGGCAAACGGCGCTGAATGTCGCCATGGCCCTCGACCGGTCAGGTTTTCTGAAAAAACACGGCGTCGCTTTGATCGGCGCGGATGCGGATGTCATTGACCGCGCGGAAGACCGCCAGAAATTCCGTGAGGCCATGAATGAAATCGGCGTGGAGAGCCCGCGCAGCGCCATCGCGCACACGCTGGAGGAAGCACGCTCGGCGCTGGATATTGTCGGCCTGCCCGCGATCATCCGCCCCTCTTTCACCATGGGCGGCGCAGGCGGTGGGATTGCCTATAATCGTGAGGAATTTGACCATATTGTCTCGGGCGGGCTGGATGCCTCCCCCACGACGGAAGTCCTGATTGAAGAGTCCGTCCTTGGCTGGAAGGAATTTGAGATGGAGGTGGTCCGCGACAAAGCGGATAACTGCATCATCGTCTGTTCCATCGAAAATATCGACCCGATGGGTGTCCATACAGGCGACTCCATCACCGTCGCCCCCGCTTTGACGCTGACGGACAAAGAATTCCAGCGAATGCGGGATGCTTCCATCGCCTGTCTGCGCAAAATTGGCGTGGAAACGGGCGGGTCCAACGTGCAGTTCGGCGTCAACCCGGTGGATGGGCGCATGGTCGTCATTGAGATGAACCCACGCGTCTCACGTTCTTCCGCTCTCGCCTCCAAAGCGACCGGTTTCCCGATTGCGAAAATCGCCGCTAAACTCGCGATCGGCTACACGCTCGACGAATTAAGGAACGACATTACCGGCACGACCCCGGCAAGTTTCGAGCCGACGATTGATTACGTCGTTGTCAAAATCCCGCGTTTCACTTTTGAAAAATTCCCCGGCGCCCCGGCCCTGCTTTCCACCTCCATGAAGTCAGTGGGGGAGGCCATGTCCGTCGGGCGCTGCTTTACCGAGGCCCTGCAGAAAGGTCTGCGGTCGATGGAAACCGGGCTGACCGGTCTCGACCCGATTGAGCCGCCCGGCGATGGCTCCCACGATGCCTATCGCGCGGCCCTTTCCGAACCGCGACCGGAACGCATCCTCATGGCCGCGCAGGCTTTGCGTGCGGGCCTGTCCATCAGCGACATCCATCATGCCTGTCGGTTTGAGCCGTGGTTTCTGGAGCAATTGCAAACCATTATCGAGGCCGAGCAGCATATTCGTGAAACTGGCCTGCCCCGTTCCCCCCTTGCCCTGCGTCAGATTAAAGCGATGGGGTTTTCGGATCGGCAGCTCGCCCAGCTGAGCGATATGACGCCCGAAGCCGTCGCCGATCTGCGGGCGCGGCTGGATGTGCAACCTGCTTATCGCCGCATCGATACATGCGCGGGAGAATTCGCCTCCTCCACCCCCTATCTTTACAGCAGTTATGAAGGTGGGTTCGGCACGCCAATCTGTGAAAGCGCGCCGACAGAGAGTCGGAAAATCGTCATATTGGGCGGCGGACCGAACCGGATCGGCCAAGGCATCGAATTTGATTATTGCTGCGTCCATGCCGCCTATGCGTTGCGTGAGGCCGGGTTTGAGACCATCATGGTCAATTGTAACCCGGAGACGGTCTCCACGGATTATGACACGTCAGATCGCCTTTATTTTGAGCCTCTGACCGATGAAGACGTCATCGCCCTGATCCGCCGTGAGCAGGAAAAGGGCGAGGTTCTGGGCTGTATCGTCCAATATGGTGGCCAGACTCCGCTCAAACTTTCCGCCGCGTTGGAAAAAGCGGGCATTCCCCTCCTCGGCACACCGGCCGATGCCATTGACCGCGCGGAGGATCGTGAGCGCTTCCAGGCGCTTCTACGCAAACTGGGTCTGCGCCAGCCGGAAAACGGCATTGCCCGCAACCCGGGTGAGGCGGAGGCTATCGCTGAGAAAGTCGGTTATCCCGTCGTCGTGCGCCCTTCCTATGTTCTGGGCGGGCGCGCCATGGAAATCGTGCATGACCCGAATGGCCTGCAACGTTACCTCCTCAGCACGCTCATGCTTGCCGGCCGGGAAGTCTCCTCCGGGCCGATCCTGCTGGATCATTACCTCAATGACGCGATTGAAGCGGATGTAGACTGCATCTCAGACGGTCATGACGTTTATGTTGCCGGGGTGATGGAACATATTGAGGAGGCAGGAATCCATTCAGGTGACTCCGCTTGTTCAATCCCCCCTTACACCCTGCCCCCCTCCATCGTGACGGAATTGCGCAGCCAGACGGAGGCCATGGCGCGTGAATTGGGCATTATTGGCCTGATGAACGTGCAATATGCCATCAAGGATAATGAAGTTTTCGTTCTGGAGGTGAATCCCCGCGCCTCCCGGACGGCCCCCTTCGTCGCCAAAGCGACAGGTGTGCCGATTGCGAAAATTGGTGCGCTGGTCATGGCTGGCCGGAAGCTTTCCGAATTCAAGCTGGATGGTGACGCCATCGCACCACATGTGGCGGTTAAGGAGGCGGTGTTTCCCTTCCATCGTTTTGCCGATACGGACACGATCCTGGGGCCGGAAATGCGTTCCACCGGTGAGGTCATCGGGCTGGATAGCAGCTTTGAGCGCGCCTTTGCCAAAGCCCAGCTTGCGGCGGGGGTTGTCCTCCCGAAGGAAGGCACGGTGTTTCTTTCCGTGCGGGACGGTCACAAACCTCAGATTCAAGCTTTGGGTCGCAAATTGATTGATATGGGCTTTCAGATCATGGCGACGCGGGGCACGGCGGATCGGCTTGAGGAATCCGGTATCACGGTCCGGCGCGTTAACAAGGTGCTTGAAGGCCGCCCTCATTGCGTCGACGCGATTCGCTCCGGTGAGGTCCAGATGGTGATCAATACGGTGACGGGTGCACAGGCTGTGCGGGATAGTTTCGACATTCGCCGCTCCTCCCTGCTGGGCGGTGTGCCGCATTTCACCACCCTCGCCGGAGCGCGCGCCGCGATTTACGCCATCTCCGCCATGCGGGATGGCGCGCTGGAAGTATCGCCGCTGCAATCTTATTTCCGGCGATCCTTTTGAACGAAATTTTGAGGGGATGCCGCCATTTGGGGCCGGGTCCGTGAGGCCCGGCCCTCTTCATCCGGCAATCCCCGCTTGTCCCCTATCTCTGGCGACATGATTGCAGAGGTGATAAAAGGGGTTTAAACTTCGCGTTTTTAGACGAGGCGCACGCACGGCATCTTGTGCGCAGGAAAGACTTGGGGAAACAACGTGCAGAAAATTCCGATGACGGCCGGCGGGCTGACACGTCTTGAAGATGAGCTTCGCCGCCTTAAAAGTGAAGATCGACCCGCCGTCATCCGTGCGATTGCTGAAGCACGCTCGCATGGTGACCTTTCCGAAAACGCGGAATATCACGCTGCGCGGGAACGTCAATCTTTCATCGAAGGCCGCATCCTGGAACTGGAGGACCTTATTTCCTCCGCAGAGGTCATTGACCCGGCCTCCCTCTCCGGTGACACCGTAAAATTCGGTGCGCACGTCCAGCTTGTCGATGAAGAGACTGAAAAAGAAAGCCTGTATCAGATTGTCGGCGCGCATGAGGCGGATATCAAACAGGCGCGTATTTCAATTTCCTCCCCGCTTGCCAAGGCATTGATCGGCAAATCCGTCGGTGACAGCGTCAGCGTCCCCGCGCCGGGTGGTGACCGCACTTATGAGGTTCTTTCCGTCACTTATAAATAAGACGATCCGCTGATCGGACCTGAGAAAGTTACATGACGAATCTGACGTTTGATGACGTTCGCGCGGCCCATGAGCGCATCCAGCGTCGTATTCTGCGCTCACCGACAGTGCCGTGTGAGGCACTTTCGAAACGGCTCGGCACGGAAATCTGGCTGAAGCTTGAGAATCTGCAGGCCATCTCATCTTTCAAGGAACGTGGAGCCGCCAACAAATTGGCGCTCCTGTCGGAAGCTGAACGCGCGCGGGGGGTTATTGCCGTTTCCGCGGGCAATCATGCGCAAGGTGTCGCTCGCCATGCGCATCTCCTCGGCATTGACGCCACCATTGTCATGCCCCGTCACACACCCTCGGCGAAAATTGAACGCACCCGGAAATGGGGGGCGAAGATCGTCGCGGAAGGGGAGGATTTCGCTGAAGCCTCCCTGATTGCCGAAAAGATTCTTGAACGGGAGGGACGTGTGCTTGTCCATCCCTTTAATGACCTGGCGGTGATGGCGGGTCAGGGAACGTTCGCCATTGAATTGCTGGAGGACGCCCCACCCCTCGATTACATTGTCCTGCCGATTGGCGGAGGCGGGCTGCTGAGTGGTTCCGCCATTGTGACGAAGGCCATGAGTCCTCAAACGCGGATCATCGGCGTGCAGGTGGAAAGTTATGCCTCCCTCGCCAGCTTCCCCGAAGAAACGCCGGCAATGGGCGGCTCAACGATTGCTGAAGGCATGGCCGTCCTGAAGCTGGGTGCGCGGTGTCTGGAAACGGTGCAGCCCCTACTTGACCGTGTGCTGATTGTTTCAGAGCTGGAGGTTGAAGCCGCCGTGGCGACCCTCGCCGAACAGGCACGTGTCGTTTCTGAAGGTGCGGGCGCCGCCGCGTTGGCGGCCGTCGTGAAATATGCTGAAATCTTTAAGGGGAAACGCGTCGGGTTGCCTGTGACAGGCGGCAATATCAGCACGCGTGTTTTTGCAAATACGCTCCTGAGGGCTTTACGCCGCGACGGACGGATTCTTTTCCTCAATATGCAAATCCCTGACCGTCCCGGCCTGCTGGCCGATATCGCCCGACGCATCAGCGAAGCAGGCGGGAATATCATTGAAGTGTCGCATCAGCGGCTCTTCGCCGAGCCCTCCGTGCAGTCAGCGGAATTGGAGGTGATGATTGAGGCGCGCGATGGTGCCCATGCCGAGATCATCCAACATTCCCTGGCGCAGGAATATAAACTCACGCGCCGTTAATCACGATGGCGACAACATGCCGCACAGTGAGAGCGCCCGAAGCGTGGCGTCAGCCTGCGCGCCTGTCGGCCGCTTCGCGACGCCACTGAAGCGGGCTCAGGCGAGCAAACCCTCTGATTGGAGCTTCTCAATCACTGTACGGATGCGATTACCATAAGTATGCTCAGCCAGCGTGCGCTCCTGCGCAAGGCGTGAGGCGCGGTAACGGGCCGCATCATCCTTGATATAGGTCGCAACGACGCGTTCAAAATCAACCAGATTTGAGAAAGGCGGGATTTCCTCCGTCGTAAAATAGCGCCGCATTTCATACGTGTCCTCATGGAACACCTGAAACGCACCGGCAGCCGCAGCCTCAAACGTGCGGGGGCCTGGTGTTGAGGGCGTAATGACGTAACGATTATTTTCAAAATGGAGGGAGCGCCCGAGATTGAGAACCATTTTTGACCGCCGATACAGCTCAATCAACTGGTCTTTCTCGATGCGGGCATCCGAGAAACCTGTCCCGAATTCGCCCCAGCCCGGGCCGATAATCTTGATATTCAGCTGGGAGAGGACCGGCATGAGGGATGCCACGACATCTTTACGGCTCGTAAAAGCGACACCGCAGAAAAGCACGTCAATCGGGCGTTCACCCTCCTCCGTCAGCGGGACATAATGCAGTTTCCGGCTGGCGGCGAGCGGGAGGTGGTAAACCCGCTCACGCTGGTAAAAATTATGGCCCCAATGATCGCAGGAGAACACCACGTCGAAATCGTTTGAGATCCGGTAATGCGCATCCTGCTCATAGGGATCTTCCGTCGCCCAGAAAACGGTCACCGCCCCGATTTTGCGGGCTTCACGGCAGACCTCACCAAAATAGGTGCTTTCCGGCAGATAGGACCCGATAGCAAAAACGATCGTCGGTTTCAGATATTGTATGGATGCGGCGGCACCGCTGATATGCACGGAAGCCACATTTTCCTCTCCCAGACATTCGGCCCAGCCATCCATGACGGATTCACGGACCTGCGCATTTGCCTGAGATTCAAAGCGGCCGCCGCTACAGACCAATACCCGGTGCTGCACGGCCGCGCCTGCATTAAGGCTCTTTTCCACTTCCTTGCTCTTTCGCGCTTTGGGCTTCGCGTTTGTCTTAACAGCCATCAACCTGCCTAACCTCTATCAAAGCTATATTTGAGAAATCGCAAGGCTTCGCGTCAGAATTTCTGCAACACGCGCCTTGAAATCATTCGGGTCACAATCATTTGTCACGGCAGCGAGTGCTTCAAGACGCACGCGATGCCAGATTTCCGCGTCATAATAAAGAGAAACCATCTGCCGCGCGAAAGCGCGCGGGTCACCCGCCGTTGCGCAGAGGAGCGCGACATCGTTCTTCCAGTTGACCTGCCGCGCCAAGAGGTCCGTCGCGACAATCGGGATGCCGAATGACGCCGCCTCATGCACTTTATAAGGGAGTCCCCCGGCATAGCGCGTCGGCGCCACGAAAACGCGATGACTGTCATAAAGCGCCTTAAGATCCCTGACAGGACCGACACAGCGCACGTGCGGCAATTCCCGCCATGACTTGATGTCGAGATCCGGATCGATATATCCTGCGATTGTCAGGAGAGGCGGGTCATCAATCATGGCGTGAAGATGGGGAAACACCTCTTCAATGAGCCATTTGAGACTGTCGTAATTCGGTGTGTCTTCCGCGTAGAGCGCCCCGACAAAAAGGAAATGATGCCGCTCCTGGTAGGGCCGTTGAGTCGGGTCAGGTTCCAGCGCATGGCCGAGGATTGAGACATGCTCATATCCCGCCTCTCGCACCATTTTGGCCTCATCTGCGGAAACCGCGACGATCTGCTGGCAGAAATGGGAACTCGCCAGTTCCTCGCCGATCAATTCCGCCATAGATTCTTTGATTTTCGGCGCACCGAGAATGCGCGCTTTTTCGAAACGCCGCGGCGTGTCGATCACCTCCGTATCAAGAATGACGCGCTTCATGGGGAGATATCGCCCGTGCTCCGTCACGATGGGAAGAAGTCGAGAGAGATTATGCGTGCGGCATATCCAGAGGATATCGTAATAACCCGCGCGCTCCTCAATAAATGACGTAAACCGGTCAAGGTGCCAGTCTGTCAGCAGCTCCACATCATCGGGAAAATCATGGACGAGATCCGCCGGGTCATTCGCCTTGTCCATCATGGGAAATACGCTGACCTGATAGCCAAGCGCACTCATCGCCCGAACGACCTCATTGGAGCGCACATAGCCGGAGCCGAGCCGCCGCACGGGCAGGCGATCCTCAATCACAAGGACAGTCTCCCGCCCCCTTTTTTGCTCACGGCCCAGCACCGCGTTACGGACATGTGGCGGCGGTTTGGCAAGTAAAAGCTGCCGATGACGGTTGAAGAAGACGCGATGATTGATCTGGATCCAATCATGGGAATCCGTCAGGCCGAAGCTTCCACTCTCCATGTGCTCGACGGCGACGGACGGGTCATAGACGATCCGCTTGCCTGATTTAAGCATGCGCAGACAGAAATCCGTATCCTCAAAATAGGCTGGCGCGAATTTCGGATCAAACCCGCCCAGATGTCGCGCATCTTCAGTGCGCACCATCAAAAATGCGGCAGAACAATAATCGACATCGCGGACGAAATTCGCCTCTCCAATATTCGGGTCATCCTGACGGCGATAACCGTAACTCGCCCCGTCCCGCCAGATGATCGATCCGGCCTCCTGAAGACGCATGTGTGACCGGATGATTTTCGCGCCGACAGCGCCGATATCATCGGAAGATTTCAGTCTCTGAAGCGCATTGGCGACGGCATTGGGGAAAAGCTTGATGTCATTATTGAGGTAAAGACAAAAAGGGGACCGAACCCGCGGCAATGCCTCATTGGCGCCGAGAAGGAAACCGATATTATAGGGAAACCGCATGACGTGCAGACCGTCAACGTGGTTCTCAATCTGCCCTGACAGATCGCTCGACCCGGAATCCACGATGATGACCTCCATCGGGCCATCGTAATTTGCGCGTAATGATGCCAGAGCCTGCATCGTCAACGCAAACTGGTTGCGCATGACGAGAATGACCGAGATGTCGGGCTCTCCATGGCAGGTGAAATCGAGGCGTCCCCTCAAGGCAATGTCAGCACATTGCCTGGCCTCCTCCAGAAAAAGGGGGCGCGTTTCACGCTCATCAAGCTCGACCGCGGCATGCGTCTCTCCTACCGGGGCGAATTGCGCGCGCATCCATTGTCGGAAAGGGTGATCCGCCTCCCGATCCGCCATCGGGCCCAGTTGCCGGAAGCGCTCTATCCAGGGGCCGAGATCAATTTCCGCATCGGGACGACGCCCCTCATAGGCGCCATGACGCAGAAAATGCTCATAGGCGCTTCGGAAAATGCCGCCCCCTAAAGCAGGCACGACATCCGGGTAGGCCTGCCGATAAGCTGACTCACTGAAATATGGGAGGGGATCAAAATGTTCAGGAGTATTATTTGTCAGGTAATGATGAAGCGCTGATTGAAAGCGCTTTTCTGCAACAGCCTGCGCCACCTCAGGATATCTGGCGAGATACCAGTCAGGATCGAAAAACCAGGACAGACGCGGTTCACCCTCAAGGCTCATCGACGGATTGAGCGCGTTGAGATAGGGATGCCGCCCCGCCTGATCATCGGAGGACTGCGCCTGAAACCAGGCACGCGTGACGAAAGGATCAAAAAACGGACTGCCGGTCAGCGTAAGCGAGATTTTATTATTCAGGAAATGCGCATATCCATTGGGATAACCATGCGCCTCAAGCCATGCATCGTCATAACCCGCGTAGCTCCAACGATATTGCTCTTCAGAAAAGAGCCAGTGGGGAGAGCGAACGCGGAACCCTTCCTGACAATAATGCTCAAACCCGCTGGAGAAAACGCCCTCTTTGATGGCCTCCCGCACCTCGGGATATTTTGCGCGATACCAGACCTCATCGAAGTAAGGGTTGGGAGACAGGCCGGCAGCGGCGCCGACCGCCTCGTGATAAAGACTTAAATCCGTAAAGCCTTGCGCAAGGATCTCCTCGCGCAAGTCGGGTTTCTGCTCAAAATACCAGGCTTCATCAATCTCCGCCCACAGGGGGAGGCGATCTCCGAAAGCGGCGTAGTAGCTCACCAAGTCAGGCCATCCTGTTTCTCGATCCGCTGGCGGATAGCGCCCTCAAAACGCGCTTCATCCTCAGGCGTCAGGCTTCTATATCGCGACTGCACCAACTTGTTTTCCTTCAGCTCAAGCTCGATACTGATCGCTTTGAGGCCGTAAGATGTGCCGATCGTATTGACGAGGCAAACGTCATAAAGACCTGTGAGATCAGAGTAATACCCCGCTTCAAGATCAATATGTCCTTGGAAGCCGACACTTAAAGGCGCTTCATTAAACTCATTTTGCACATCAAGGCGCGGCGCGCGCTGTAACCCGAAGAAAATCACCTGCGCACCGTCACGCGATACCAAGGCGAGGAACATATCTCCCGCGCGATCGAAACGCCGCATGAAGCCCCACCCACGGGTGAAGAACTGGGCACTCGGCAGATTATCTGTCGCATCCCCTTCCTGCCCGAGCAAGTCCGCAAACGCGTCGATAAAGAAGAGGAATTCGGCCGACTCAAAATACCATTTACGCTGCATCAGACGATCAAGCTTGATTCCACGCAGAACACCGTCTCGCCCCGCAACGCGGTCGAAGCTGTTGAGCACGACCTCATTTTCAGGGATTTGATTGCGCAGACTGATCACTTTCGCGCCCTTAACTTCAATAATAATCGGCGTCAGGAGGAAAGATGCCGCACCATTGACGATATTGACGAGACCGATCCGGAATGCCCCCTCACACCATTTGCCACGCAGGGCGGCCTTGCCCGAAAAACCGGAACGTAAAGGTGCATTCGGCAGGAAGGCCGTCACATCCCCACGCGCTTCCCGCGAGCAGGAAACGAAAATAACCGTGTCATCATCCTGACTGATCAATGCCGTGTAAATTGCGCCCGATGAGTTACAATCCGGGAGGACATACCATCCGCGAATATGGAATTCATCCGCAGGCTGGAATGTCTCCAGTCCTGAACGCGACAACACGCGGTGACAGACATCGTCAACATAATATTCCGCACCCTGGATACCGACCCAATCCATCACAGGTTCGGGCAGTTCAATCATCAAATCATGCTGGGTCGGTGGGTCAAAAATATGCCGCGGGGGCGCCTGATGACGCCATGATTTGTGCGGCAGGATATGCAACTGCCCCGCATCAACCTGTAGCTCCGCCGTGCCGAGGGGCCTCAGGGGCGCAATGTCATGATAAAGCGTGCGCATCTTCTCCGCATAGTCAGAAGCCGTCACCCACAATGCCGGGGTAATGTTCTGCATGATGTCCTTCCGCATATATTCGGAGGAGCGGAGCAGTTCGAGGCGTTCAAGCACGACATCCGGACGACCGATCGGTACTTTGAAGCCATTAACGCCATCCTCGACACGGTCACCCAGCGCGCCAACATCTGTCACAACCGGGATAAGCCCGCTCTGCCATGCTTCAGACAGTGAGATGCAATAGGTCTCCGGCCATATGGAGAGGTTGAGCGCGACATCCGCAACCGTCAGCGCACTGATATCACCCGCATTATAACGTCCGTAGAATTTGACGTTGTCACGATTCAAACCACGAACGACCGCTTCATAATCGGGGTGGATATAGCCGAAAATATGAAACTCAAAATGCTCTGGATGCGCGATTTCCAGCAAGTTGATGATGGCGTCCGCGCCCTTGGTGCGGAGGAAATTACCGATGATCGCCACGCCGAGAGGTCTCCCCTCAAGCGGCGCATATGATTTCGGCGTGACGGGGAAGGTCGTTTCCGGGGAAGGCACGCCGTAAACGCAGCTGCGCTTGTCATCCAGGACCGGATAAATCTCATGGGTGAGATTGCGCGAATACTCAGTGCCGAAGAGTATAGCGTCCACACTGCGCAACATCATACTGACGAAGGCGCGTCGCGTCTGGTCACCCCCATAGGCGACATTATCCGTGATTTTGTGGATGATGTCAGAGGCCAGGACGGACCGAACCTGACCCTCATCAAAGCGGAGATCCTGGTTCAGGAGATTATAGCGGGAGGAAATCAGCCAGAAATCATGCGCGGAGAAGACAACGCCCGTGCCACAGGCCTTCGCGATGATGGGAAGGGAGAGCGCATGATGGCCCAGATGCTGGATATGCACGATATCAATATTGTGACGCCCGATCACCTGGGAGAAAGCGCGTTCCTCCGCAGCATCACACAGAGCGTCGGTCCAGTTGATTTCCTCAACATCATGCTGCTCAATTTCCCGGCCATTCGCGGTTGTGAGACGACACACAGTGCCGCGTCGCAGCCAGTAAAAAAATTCAATCTCACGCCCGAGGGAGGCACACAAGGTTTGCTGATAAACCTCGACCCCACCCCAATCCTTCTCAAAAATAGTGGAATGGGTGCACATCAGCACCCGCATTTTGCCACGCCTCGGGGCAATTTCCGTCGGCGTCACATGACGTTTGAAGTTTGCTCCTGTGAGGTCAGCGATTTCTTTCAAGCGATGCTCATAAAGATGGGCTGACAGGACGCTCTCCTGCGCTGCCCGGGCAGCACGCTGGCGACGTGTCTCATTTTCGAGCAGGTCATGAACGGCGTTCACCATACCATGCGCATCCCGCACGACGGAAATACCTTCAACGTCCGAGAAATATTGCATGTCCATGGCATCCGGCGCCTCAATCACCTGCGCGGTGCCGGCGAGGCCGAGCTCATAGAAACGCGGCCCCGGCGCTGTGGCCTGGCTGACATCACCATGGCTGGCATAGTCACGGAACATTGTCAGGGTCACGGCACTGGCATTGGCGAAGTCAATGAAGGACTCATGACTTACCGGGCGTTGAATAGCCAAAGCTGCGAGGTCGGCGGGCAATGGTGGCAGGTAGGGGTTGCCCGGACAGATCAGCTTCATGCGCGCTTCCGGGAAAGCGGCCACGATCATTTGCAACGTCTTGACCCGGTTAGGCCACATCGTCCCCGCGAAACAAATGTCATAATCAAGGTCTTTGACCGATTTGATGGGACGTTTATGGATTGAGGCGCTCGCGGCTAAAGGAAGGTAATGCCCTCTCTTCTGGTAATGTGCCGCGCATGACGGATCATTTGTAAAAACGTAATCAAAAATCGCTGCATTATTGACATTGAAGTCGAGCATGAACGGATCTTCGAACGTCCAGAGAATGAGCGTTTTGAACGAAGTGCGGACCCGACGGATCAATGGTAGGTTGAGCCTTTGCGCGTCAAGGCAGATGAGCGTATCATGCTCCCCTGAAGCCGCAATCTCCGCGAGCGACATATTTTCCGCCACAACCACATTGTCATGCCCAAAGACCGCCTGAGCGGCGCGCTCGACGCAAAGCGTCAAGTAGGAATTGGGATTATGCGTAAAATTCGTGTTGTAGATTACCGTCATTCATGCCTCACAACCGCATACTGCAATATCCGAACTTCCTGACAAAGTCGCGCGAGCCGCTCGACGCAGTGAAACTCGTCCATCAATTTTCAAAAAGAGTTTATTAACCACATCGGGGAAAAATCCAACTCTAAAAATACGTTTTTTAAGTCGGTCTCCGCCCCTTTCCCGCCCCCTATTGGGTGTGCGCCCGGCGTCGCGAGAGATTAACCATCCTATATCCCAGAATAGGCGCCAATTTTCCTTCATCGAAGTAAATCGGCATGTGCCGGATGTGAAAAAAAAATTCCTCAGCATTACGCTCTGCCATCCAAATTTACTCCAGGAATCGCAAGGCACGAGTAAGACGTCCGATTTTCGTTACTGGCGCATCTTACGGATATTTCAGCTATTAAATTTTCTTACGAAGTCATTGTAACGTCTTTTCTTTTCCCAATTATTAAATAAGTTTTTTTTCAATTCACATAAGCCTTAAGACGGCGTTCGCGAGATTGTGTTCCAGATCGGAAAAGTGATTCGCATGCCGACGCATCGCGACCTCTGATGATCAGGCAGATTCTGAGGTCAAGAAGCCATGTCCAAAAGTATTCATCTTCATGGGAAGCCTCTCGCCTGAGACGCAAGGCCATATCCGCTTCAAATAAAAATCGTCAAGGCGGATAATCGAGATAAATCCTCGCGTCGCATTCCGTCATGAACATGACTGACGGATAATGGTCGCCGCGCGCGAAATCGGGGGGCTGCGACCTATCGACAGGTGTAAAAAAAAGGCCACCCCGAAGGATGGCCTTTCTTTGAATTTTGAGACAGTTAGGCCTCTGTGCTCCGGCGACGAATGGCCGCACCGAGAATGTCTCCCAAGGAGGCACCACTATCGGATGAGCCATATTCATTAATCGCCTGCTTGTCCTCCTCGACCTCACGGCCGCGAATGGTCAGCGCCAGCTTGCGTGCCGCCTTGTCGACAGAGACGACCTTCGCATCGACCTTCTCACCAACAGCGAAGCGCTCCGGCCGTTGCTCAGCCTTGTCGCGCGCGAGCTCCGCCCGGCGGATGAAGCCGCTAAGGACATCATCAACCTTGACTTCAATCCCGTTGCTTTGAATGGCGGTGACGACGCACGTCACGACATCGCCTTTATGCACGCGGGACAGTGTGTCCGCGGCAGGGTCGTCATGCAGTTGCTTGATACCGAGGGAGATACGCTCTTTCTCCGCATCAACATCCAGTACCTTGGCCTGAACGACCTGGCCTTTCTCATATTTCGCCATGGCGACCTCACCGGCCTCATCCCAAGAGAGGTCGGACATATGCACCATGCCGTCAATATCCGCGGAAAGCCCGACGAAGAGACCGAACTCCGTAATATTGCGGATTTCACCCTCAATGACGGAACCGACCTTATGCTCTTCAGCAAAATGCTCCCACGGATTGCGCTGCACCTGCTTCAGACCGAGAGAGATCCGACGCTTGCTGCTATCCACATCAAGCACGACCACATCGACTTCCTGAGACGTGGCGACGAGTTTGCCCGGATGGACGTTTTTCTTGGTCCAGGACATTTCGGAAACGTGGACGAGCCCTTCAACGCCGGCTTCCAACTCAACAAACGAGCCGTAATCCGTGATGTTGGTGACACGTCCTGTATAACGCGCGCCCTGCGGGTATTTGATCGCAATATTTTCCCAAGGATCAGCTTCGAGCTGCTTCATCCCCAGGGAGATACGCTGCGTCTCCGAGTTGAAACGAATGACCTGCACACGCACGGGCTGGCCGATCTGCAGAGCTTCAGCGGGGTGATTAATACGCTTCCATGCAATATCCGTGACATGCAGTAGCCCATCGACGCCGCCGAGATCAACGAAGGCGCCGTAATCCGTGATGTTTTTGACAACACCATCAAGGATCATGCCTTCCTTCAGGCCCTGAATCAGTTCGGAACGCTGCTCGGCACGGGTTTCCTCCAGCACGGCGCGGCGGGAAACAACGATATTACCGCGTGCACGATCCATTTTCAGAATCTGGAAAGGCTGAGGCTGACCCATCAGGGGGCCGACATCCCGCACGGGGCGGATATCAACCTGGCTGCCCGGCAGGAAGGCCATCGCCCCACCGAGATCCACAGTGAAGCCGCCTTTGACGCGCCCGTAAATCGTGCCATTGACGCGCTGATTATTGGCGAAGGCGCGCTCAAGTGAGGTCCATGCCTCTTCACGGCGGGCTTTCTCACGGGAGAGAACGATTAATCCGTCTCGATCCTCGTAGCGCTCGACATAAAGTTCGATCACATCGCCGGGCTTGACATCCGCTGCCACACCTGGGGGGGCGAATTCCTTAAGCGCGACGCGCCCTTCACTTTTCAGACCGACATCAACAATGGCGAACTCGTCATTCAGGCGAATGACCTGCCCCGTGACGACGGACCCTTCGAACCCGCTATCCGAGCCGAGAGTTTCTTCAAGGAGAGCGGCGAAATCCTCATTGCCTTGGGTCTGGGCTTTGTTTTTGCCCGATTCAAGAGTAGTGGCTGAAGCCATGTGGTATTAATTTCCTGCCCCGGAAATTTATTGCCAGGACGTTGTTTGCGCAGATCCTGTGACCCACGACATGCTTATTTTTGAAATAAGCCAATAATGAAAAACCCGCAGTCGGGCGCGGCGCATGCCGTTGGGTGTTCTGGCCCCTCTGACCCTTCCATGTCAACATAAAAGGCGAATTCAGGGGTTTCCCGCTAAGAATTTGGGGTGACGGGCCACAATATCCAAAGCGCGCGCCAGAACCTGATCCGGCGTCAAATCATCCGTTTCAATCAGGATCGCATCCTCAGCCCGCTGTAAAGGTGAAACATGACGCGCGGAGTCGATATGGTCACGCGCCTCAATTTCCGCCTCCAGCTGGCTTAACGCGGCCGGGCTTGGGTCACGATCATGATATTGCTGATATCGACGCACGGCGCGAGCACGCGCTGAAGCGGTCACGAATAATTTTATATCCGCATGGGGGAAAACAGCCGTGCCGATATCCCGCCCATCCATGACAGCCCCATGGGTGGCGGCGAAGTCCCTTTGGCGTTGCAGCAAGGCTGCGCGCACGGCAGGTTGCGCCGCCACGAGGCTCGCTGCACGATCCACCTCCGGCAGGCGTAGATCGGTGCGCTTAAGGTCTGACGGCGCAAGCCGGGCCGCGATATCGCTGGCATCGTCACCCGCACAATCCCGCCCTTCATCCAGCATCAGACGCCCGACCGCACGATAAAGAAGCCCGGTATCGAGATGCGGCAGACCAAGATGCTGCGCCAGCGCGACGGCCAGCGTGCCTTTCCCCGCGGCTGCCGGCCCATCAATGGCGATGATGATGGCTTTCAAAGCCCGGCACCCATTTTATTCATGAGATCAATGAAGCCGGGAAAGCTCGTATTAATGAAGCCGGTATCATCGACGTCAATCGGGTTTGACGCGGCGAGGCCGAAAATGATGGCACTCATCGCGAGACGATGATCCATCAATGTCTCCACCCGCCCGCCGCCAAGGCCGTCACCATCGGGGCGCCCCTCAATGACGAGGTCATCGCCATCAATGCGCGCGGTGACATGGTTCGCCTTCAGCAGAGCGAGCGTGGCATTGAGGCGATCACTTTCCTTGACGCGCAATTCACCCAGTCCTCGCAGGCGGGACGTGCCTTCGGCAAAAGCACAGGCGACGGAAAGAATGGGATATTCATCAATCATGGAGGGCGCCCGCTTTTCAGGCACGTCGACCGCCCTGAGAGTGGAGGCCTTGACCCGCAAATCACCAACGCGTTCACCCCCTTCCCGGCGGATATCCTCAATTGTGATTTGCGCGCCCATTTCCTGCAAACTCGTCAGAAGGCCCGTCCGCAGAGGGTTCAGCCCGACATTCCGGATTATAAGATCTGAACCCGGAATCAATAAGGCCGCAACAATCGGAAAAGCCGCGGATGAGGGATCACCCGGGACAATCACATTTTGCGCGTTGAGATGCGCGGGTCCCGTCAAACGAATAAGCCGACCGCCGGAGTCCGTTTCATTGACGGCAACATCGACCCCGAAATAGCGCAGCATATTTTCGGTATGATCACGCGTCGGCGTTGGCTCATCAACCAGCGTTTCACCCTGCGCATTGAGTCCGGCGAGGAGGATGGCGGATTTAACCTGGGCGGACGCCACAGGCAGCCGGTAATGGATGGGCGTCCCCTGTGCCGTGCCAACCACCACCATGGGGAGGCGCCCCCCTTGCCGCGTCACGAAGCACGCACCGTTTTTCTGAAGCGGGTCGGTGACGCGCTTCATCGGGCGGGCGCGAAGGCTCGCATCACCCGTCATGAAACTGTTGAAAGGCTGCGTCGAGAGAATGCCCGCCATCAAACGGGCTGCCGTGCCGGAATTGCCCATATCGAGCACATCGTCAGGCTCCCGCAAACCCTGCGCGCCATGGCCATACACGACCCAACGCGCGCCGTCCTGTCGGATCTCCGCGCCGAGGGCGCGCATGGCGGACGCCGTGCGCAAAACATCCTCCCCCTCCAGCAAACCTGAAATCTCCGACCGGCCTTGAGCCATGGCGGCAAGCATCAAGGCGCGGTGACTGATGGATTTGTCTCCCGGCACCACCACGTCGCCGCGTAGAGGGGCGGGGGCGCGCTGAACACGCAGAGGAGCCACTTGGGCAGACATGGAATTATTCTCCGCTCGGTCAGACATTCCCGCTTCATCCCGCTCCGCTGCGGTGATGTCAACTTGAAATGGCGCATCACTCGCCGCAATCGCCATTAGCGTCCTGCGGCAGGGAATATTCCTCCATTAAGCTGCAGGGCTTGGCCACCCTTTATCAGGCGGGATTTTGGGACTAAGAACCGCATGGTGACGGGGCAAACGCATTTGACAGATCCCGCATAAGCTGGCATGGCCGCGTTTGAAGCGGCGTCTGTCGCATGTCCATATCCCGAGATCAGGATCAATAGGCGTAACCATGGCGAAACCGGAATTGGGTCTGAAACGCGTTTGCGTTTCCTGCGGTGCAAAATTTTACGATCTGACACGCAGTCCTGCGGTCTGCCCCAAATGTGGTGTGGAGCAGCCGACAGACATGCCGCGTCCTAAGCGCGTCGATGAAGCCCCGGTGGACCAGGTCAAACGCGTTGCGGAAGATGATCGTAGCGAGGATATCGACGTTGATCTCGACACGGATGACGATGATGATGACGTCATTGAGGATGCTGCCGATCTGGATGATGATGATGACGATCTCGGCGCGGAAATCGAGGTCAACACGGATTCTGACGACCACGAAAATTAAGCCTGTAAGGGGACGGGCGGGCTCCTGGCGGCATGACCGCCGCCATGGACCGGTTGTAACCCTCCTTACCGGGCTATTTATTCTGAGACCGGTTGCAGCGCAGCCCTCCCCGGCTTCCGATCTCGCCGTTCAACTCGCGAGCGGTCGAAGCGCATCCATTATCCTTAACGCAAAATGCGCGCGCCTGGCCCCTGGCCAGTCATTACGCAGTGTCGCCCTTGACACCGCCTCCCCACCTCAGATCCTGGATATCAGGCGACGCCTCAAAGTGACGCGTCTGGACGCCCTCAAATTGCGCCATGTCAGCATAAAATGTGGCGAAATTGAACTTTCCAATGCCTGGAACTGGTATGTGCCATCCCGCCTCTCCGCCGAGATGAATAAGCTGCTCGACACGACTGAAACCCCTTTCGGGCTCGCGGTGAAGAGTCTCGCTTTCACGCGTCGGGTTGAACATGGATTCGCGCCGACTCCGCCCCCCGGCATGATCCTGCAGCAGCGCGCCTTGTTATTGAGGGGACGCGATCACATGCCCTTCGCATTCGTGCTGGAAAATTACACCGAGAATAATCAGCGCCCTTCAGAAGTGACCCGTACCTATAAGACCCGATAAAACGCGCCTTAATGAACGCACGCGACTGGGGCGTCGGTCTTCTGCCAGGATTCGACGAGTTGCGCCCACTCCTCCCGTACTTCCGCACTGACATTCGTATCCAGACGCACGGCTTCGAGACTTTGTTCCACATAGAGGGAGACTGTCTGGCCGAAATGACGCACCACATCCTGATAGGCGTCGCGCACGCCGGGGATCGACATTAATCTGGCGATCTCCTCATGACACCGCGCCGCGATAACCGGTGAGAGTTGCGGTCCCTTCAAGCGAAATCTTGTGAGGAAAAGCTCAAAAATACCGTGATTATTATAGCGGAAGCGTTTGACCGGCAGGACAGCATTGCCATCATTTTCACCCCGCGCATAACGCCAGACAAATTCCTCGAAGGAGCGCAGAATGAAATGATGAACCTCCGCCTTCACTGTCGGCTGATGGTAGAAACTGGTTTCATAAACTGAATGCGTGTTGATGGCGTGCGGCGCGCCATCAACCGTTTTGAAACACCGTTTCTCCGGCGAAACCGGCACATGATGCGAGCACCGTTGAAAGCGCCGCGGACGATGGACTGATTTGACCAGAGGATGCGGTTCAAGCGCGACGAAACGCTCACAGCTCAATGGCTCTGACCAGTGAAGCTGGTGGTCAGGCCCGTTGACACGCCATGTCGCCACGACAGCATCGGCATCCTGGAGCGCTTCCTGCGCTAAAAGAGGCGGTAATTTATGGTCAAACGCCTCTGAGGGTACGAACCACTCATCGAGATCGACCGTCAGACACCATTCATAATCCAGCAAAGCTGGCATCAATGTGTAGGCATGGGCGAAGGCTTTCAACTGATTATCGACGCCCGCGCACCCTTCCCCCGTATTATCGACCCAATGAACGATCCCGGCATCATGCAGGCGTTGCAGCAGCACGTCTGCGCCATCCGTCAGATTATTGGTGTAAATGAAGATCTTCTCGACGCCAATTGTGCGATGAAATGCAATCCATTCCAGAAGATACACGCCTTCATCCCGGGCGCTGGTCAGGGCCGCCAGTTTATGGCGCGGCGTGACATTCTCCCGCAATGCGGAGAGGAGGGCGACACCCGCCGTGTCGCGCGCATTTTCGCGCCAACTCGTCTCACGTCCCATAAAATCGTAGGTAGCGTCCGAGCGCCGCGGCATGGGCAGATCACGATCCGCCTGCCATTGCGCAAGGCGTGAAATTGCCTGTTTCAGCCACTCCGCGGAAGGAAGGCGTTCAAGCAACGCCAGGCACGTCGCCTGCTGCGGGGACAATATATCCGACTCATTGAACAGGAAAAATGAGAGGAATGCGGCCCGCGCATCATCAGCAATCATCAGAAGCGCGATATCGAGGCAGTCATGCGTGAAATCCTGCGGGAAGCCCGCCAGAACATCCAGAAATGCCACCGCATCGTGACGCGCTGAAGCGAGATCACGCCATCGCGTCACCATATCCTGGAAATCTACCGGCACGGCACCCTTAAAATCTACCGACCGAAGCGGCGTGGGCGCCTCGCCCTTCTGACGCCGACGCGTGAGAAGCTCAGTCTGGCCATCAAGGATCGGGATGAAAAAATCACCTGAGGGTGCATGTTTAAGGAAAAGCTGATCCTCAGAACCGGCCGCCTCTAACCGGACCGGTAAAAAATTATGCTGCAACGTATTGCGCAGCACCGATCGCCCGGGCGGGCGTCGCAGAAGCTTGACACGGGATAAGATGCCGAACCCTTCCATCTCGGGAAAGGTCATCAAGGCGGTTGCGCGATATTGTGGTTCTGACGGGTCGACATGCCCTAATTCATCGGTCTCAGGACAAATGAAAATGTAAGTGCCAACCTCCGTTTTTAAGGAGCGCAGGCCGATATGTGGCGGCGGCATGAAACCGTTTTCCTGATCTGAAGTCATCCGCCGTCTCGTCTTCTCTATCCCGCTAAGTGAACCGGTCTCAACATGTTTGCCAGGCGAGATGCTGCCCGCCATCCGTGGCCACCATCTGGCCTGTCACGGCGCGCATGGCGGCCAGAGCCATCGCCGTCTGGGCGACTTCCTCCGGCGTTGCACCGTGCTGAAGCGGCGTGGCGTGACACATCCGCAGAAACTCCGCGTCACTCTGACCTTGCGCTGGCAGAACCGGACCCGGCCCGATGGCATTCACGCGGATGCGCGGCGCCAAAGCTAAGGCCAAAGTCTGCGTCAAGGTCCATAATGCGGACTTCGAAACCGTATAACTGGTGTAATGCGGCGTCAATTTCCAGACCCGCTCATCCAATAAATTAAGAATGACCCCCTCCGCCGACGACGGGAGCGCCCGCGCAAAGGATTGGGAAAGTACGAACGGCGCGCGAAGATTAATATCCTGATGACGCTGCCAGCTTTCATCCGTGACAGTGTCCCACGCATCGCGCTCAAAAATTGAGGCATTATTGACGAGGATGCCGACGGGACCTAATTGCGCCGATGCAGCATTCACCAACCCGGAGACCGCCGCCTCGTCAGCGAGGTCGGCCGTCAGGATGCAGCCCTGGTGATGGATTTCCCCCAGAAGCTCCTCCGCCTCGGCGGTGCTTTGATGGCGGTGAATCGCGATTTTGAACCCCTCCGCTGCAAGGGCCATGACCAGTGCGCGTCCGATGCGTTTCGCGCCGCCCGTGACAAGCGCAACGCGCGGGATGGAATCCGGAATAGTTAATTGCATGATCAGCCTCTGCTAAATGCCGTGTCGTTTATGGATTTTCATTTTTTTTCGGCGTGCGATCCCGATCAGTATGGCTGCGACTTCGATCCTTCATCACGCTCTCGCATTTTTTCGCTCAGCCATCATCCCGCGCGACGGGACGCCGCGCCATCAGCGCCGCGACCAATGTGCCGTCATCCAACCCGTCAAGCGTCCCGCCCATCGGCACACCACGCCCGACGCGCGTCACAGTGACATCATATCGGGCAAGGCGGTCTTCCAGCCAGTGTGAGGTCGCGGCTCCATCGACCGTGGCGCCTAAAGCAAGAATAACCTCCGACACACCATCTGACCCGACGCGACGAAACAGGGATTGCGTATTCAGCTCTTCCGGGCCTCTACCCAGTAACGCCGACAACGTCCCGCCGAGAACCTGATAAACGCCACGATGAACCATGGCACGTTCAAGCGCCCAAAGGTCACTGACATGCTCGACCACACAGATCACGCTGTGATCCCGATCCGGATCTGAGCAGATCATACACGGATTTGTGACATCCAGCGTGCCGCAAACCTCACAACTCTGGATGCGGGCGGCGGCCTCCTGCATGGCCTGGGCAAGGGGGACAAGGCGTCGCTCAGGCTCCGCCAGTAAGGACAGCGCCGCACGCCGGGCAGAGCGCGGCCCCAGCCCCGGTAACCGGGAGAGAAGCTGGATGAGCCGTTCAAGCTCAATCCCGCCTGTGCGGTGCCAGGCCAAGTCAGAAGGGCAGCTTGAAGCCGGCGGGCAGATCGATCCCACCGGTCAGACGCCGCATTTCCTCTGAGCTGGCCGCTTCAACTTTGCTGCGCGCATTGCTGAAAGCCGCCAGGATGAGATCCTGCACCATCTCAGCATCGGTCGGCGTCAGTAATTTCGGGTCAATGACCAGCTTTTGCATATCGCCTTTGCCATTCAGGGTGATTTTGACGAGACCCGCACCCGCTTCACCCTCAATCATCAAAGCGTCGAGCCGCGCCTGCAATTCCTCCATTTTGGCTTGCATCTGGGAAGCCTGTTTCATCAGGCCGGCGAGATTTTTCATGTCTTCAAGTCCTTAGTGATATCGATAGCCGGGCTGACTTATATCGTCTTCCGGCAAATCCGTCTCCAACCCTTCAGCATCGGGCCCCGCCTCGGAGAAAGCGGATGGCAGCACCTCATCCAGATTTTCAGGCGGCAGGCCGTAATCATCTAGGGAGAGGTCGCGCGGCAGGCCGAGATGCGCGCCGGGGAAATGCGTGATGATCGCCTGGATGAGAGGATCTTCCTGCATGGATTGCCGGTGAGATTCCGTCACCTGCGCGCCTTGTTCATCCAAAGTCGGCGCGCCCTCCTCATGAGAAGCCATGATCATGAAGCGATCCGGATAATGCAGATTCAGCACAGCCTGAAGTCGCGCGAGACTGCGGGGATCGACGCCGCTCTGCAAACGGATCGCGATTTCCGGCGGCGCGAACCGCACGCAATGCGCGGCATGGCGCAGCAAACCGTGCAGAAGCGGCTTGGACGCCCACTTAACGTAAGCGACCATCTCACGCCAGGAGCGGATTGGCGGCACGGCGGCGACGTCCGGCTGCGCCGCCACCGACGCGTCCGAGGCAGATTCTGCGATCTCGGACGCGGCGACATGTGGCAGGGACGATGTTATTTCCGGGCGCGTCACTTGGACGGGATGTTGCAGGGCGCCATCCGTGCCCGTCATGACCGCCTCGGGCGGCCCTTCGGACGGGGCGGCGTTCTCCCTGGCGGAGTCCTCATCAATCGGACGCGGTGGGCGCGCAGCATGTGCGGCGGATGCCGGCTCGATGTGCGGCGCCGACGAGGCGGCCGACGCGGGGCGCGTATTATCCGCGACGAGGTGGAGGTCCCGATGCGCGACGGGGCGCATTCTGTCATGACCCGCAGTGACAGAAGCGTCCGCAGGCCCGGCAATGGAGGCGGTCGGCGTCGCGTCCGTCTCACAATGGTCTTTCACGGGAGATGTCGGTCCGCCATCGCGCGGCGATATCGTCCCCCGTGCCTGTCGAATCAGATCATCCGGTGTGGGAAGGGAATTGGCGTAACAGAGTCGCAGGAGGATCATTTCCACCGCGCCGCGGCGGTCTGGCGCGATTTCAAGCTCTTTCAAACCGTTGACCAGGATCTGCCAGGCGCGCCCCAGAACGGCCATGGAAAGATCCTGCGCGAAGGTGACGCCACGGCTGCGCTCAACCTCTGTCAAATCGGGGCGTTTCCCGAGGGACGGCACCGCTTTGAGGCGGGAAATAAAATGCACGAGTTCAAGCAGTTCACCAAGTAAACCGCCTAATTCCACCCCCAGCGCATAGGCATTGTCTGTCACGCTGAGGACGCGCGCCACGTCACCTTTGATAAGCGCGTCAAAGAGGTCATAGACCGTCTCCCGATCGGATAATCCGAGCATGGCGCTGACGACATTTTCCTCAATACGCTTCGCATCCTCCTCCGATCCACGCGCAATCGCCTGGTCAAGAAGTGATAGCCCATCACGTACCGAGCCGTCACTCGCCCGCGCAATGAGACCAAGCGCCTCCGGCGAGAACGCGACCCCCTCCTTCTGCGCAATCGAATCGAAATGCGCCACCAGCATCTGATTGGGCACGCGTCTCAGGTCAAAACGCTGACAACGGGAGAGCACCGTAACGGGGACTTTCCGCAACTCCGTGGTGGCGAAAATAAAAGTGACGCGCTCCGGCGGTTCTTCAAGCGTTTTGAGCAAAGCATTGAATGCATTGCGGGACAGCATGTGGACCTCATCTATGATGAAGACCTTCATGCGCCCTTGAATCGGTCGAAAACGCGTCTGCTCAATGATTTCCCGGACGTCATCAACCCCGGTGCGGGAAGCCGCATCCATCTCCAGCACGTCAGGATGCCGATCCGCCAGGATAGCGGTACAATTGGCGCAGACGCCGCAGGGCTCAGCCGTTGCCTCCCCTTTGCCATCAGGCCCAATACAGTTCAGGGCGCGGGCGATGATGCGCGCTGTCGTCGTTTTGCCGACACCTCGGACCCCTGTCAGCATGAACGCATGTGCGACGCGTTTAAGGGCGAAAGCCCGCCGCAGGATGCGGATGGTGCTTTCCTGACCAATCAGGTCAGCAAAGGATTGGGGGCGGTATTTGCGCGCCAGAACGCGATAAGGCGCGGCCTGAATATTCTGCGGCGCGGCATCTGGCGCGCCGAAAAGGTGATCCCCCGCCGCAGGAGGGAGGGGCAGGGCGTCGTCGTCGGGATGCGATTCGTGATCACTCATGCAATCACTTATAGACCAAAATATCGGGAAGGTGGGAGGCCGAACACACGACCCGTGCAAAACTCACTACGGCTGCTTCCTTCCGGACCTGACCGGGTTTGCAAGCCGCCCGTCCACGGCCGACCTCCCGGCGCAGGATTAGCATGATTCCCCTCCCCCCTGGCAAGGGGAATCATGCCTGAAATTACAATCCGCGTGCCAGCCCTCCGGCATGACGCTGGTCTGAGCCGCCATAAACGAAACCCGTCACCGGTGCGTCGAGACGTGGGCGGCCAAAGAGGATCCCTTGGGCGAGCCCCCAATATTGCGGCTGCTCCGTGATCTGATATCCACGTCCCCGCAGGACAGTGCTGACATGGGAGGTCAGCGCACCCGGTTCCACCTCAAGCGCGCGGGGCATCCATTGCTCATGAATACGCGGTTGGTTGATGGCCTGCTGAATATCCATCCCCCCGTCAATGACGCCGAGCACGACATTGAGGATAATTGTGGGGATGCGGGACCCACCCGGGCTGCCAATCGCCATGACAAGCTTGCCATCCTTGGAAATAATCGTCGGCGACATGGAGGAAAGCGGCGTCTTGCCCGGCGCGATCTCGTTGGCGCGTGACCCGACGATCCCATACATATTTGGCACACCCGGCTTGACGGAGAAATCATCCATCTCATCATTCATGACGATGCCCGTCCGGCCACCCACAACATGCGCACCGTACCAACCATTTAATGTGTAGGTGACGGAGACCGCAATCCCGGACCGATCCGCTGCGCAGAATTGCGTCGTTTCATGTTTTTCATGCGCGGGCTCCGTGACAGGGGCATCGCCCTGCGGCAGGGCCTCCCCAGGCCGAAGCGAAGCTGAATCGATCGCGTGATCCTGCCGGAAACCCGCTCTGATCGCCGCCGCGTAAGACGGATCGATCAAATGGGCGACTGGATTTTTCACGAAAGCAGGATCTCCAAGATCCCGACGGTCAGAATAAGCGTGACGCATGGCTTCCGTCTGGAGCTGCACCCCGGCAACGCTTCGCAGGCCAATCTTTTTCAGGTCATAGGCGGAGAGGATATTGAGGATTTCACAAATAGCCACGCCACCCCCGCTCGGCGGTGGGGCCGTATCGATACGATAACCTTTATAATTGCAGTGCAAAGGTTCCAGCGCGCGGATCTTATAGGATGTGAAATCCTTGAGGGACAGGATACCGCCCCCACGCCGACTGGCGGCAACAATTTCCTGCGCTGTCTCACCCTCGTAAAAACCTTTATCACCAAGCTGCGCAATCCGTCGCAGGGTATTGGCGAGGTCCTTCTGCACAAGCGTATCGCCGACCTCCAGCGCGCTACCATTCGGATTAAGGAAGATCTTTTTAGCGTAACTGTCCCGCGCAAGGCGGTCTTTGGCGGAATTCAGCAGATCAACATCATCGACCTGCAGATGGAATCCTTCCTCTGCCAGGCGGATGGCGGGGGCCATGACGCGGGTCAGGCCGAGGCGGCCCCATTTACGCTCCAGCGCATCCAGCCCTGCAACCGTGCCCGGAACACCGACGGCGCGCCAGCCCTCAACGCTTGCCGCTTTATCGACATTGCCATCTTTGTCCTGATACATCGTGGACGTTGCGGCCAGCGGCGCGTGCTCCCGGAAATCGATGAAATGCGTCTGCCCATCCGGCAGGCGGATCGTCGCGAACCCCCCGCCCCCGATATTGCCGGCCGCCGGGTAAACGACAGCAAGGGCGTAACCAACAGCGACAGCCGCATCAACCGCATTACCGCCCGCTCTCAGGATTTCCACCCCGGCATCCGTCGCCAGATGCTGTGCGGACACAACCATCGCATGGGGTGCGGCGGCGGCTGGATGGCGATTATCGCCGCGATGCGTTGCCTGATAGCCAAGCGGGTCGGCCGCGGCGGCCTGACATGTCGCAGGCAGGGCGGCAAAGAGTGAAAGCGAAGCTGAGCATATCAGGTGAAAACAGGTTTTTCTGGACGTCGTCATTTTTATTTCCTGTAACAATTCAAGCGTAAGGGGGCAGATTGAAACCTGCGGGTGACCGGGTAAATATTTCGCAACCATTATGGTTGACGCCGATCATATGCTCGAATTGTGCAGAGAGAGACCTGTCACGCGTAACAGCTGTCCAGCCATCTTCGAGTATTTTGACGTCATATCTCCCGATATTCAACATCGGTTCAATCGTGAAAACCATGCCGGCATCAAGCGCCATACCCGTGCCGGGCTTACCATAATGCAGGACATTCGGCGCATCATGAAAGACCCGCCCGATCCCGTGTCCGCAGAAGTCCCGCACGACGGAAAGCCGATGCCCCTCCGCGTAACTCTGGATCGCGTGACCAATATCGCCCAAGGTCGCGCCAGGCCGCACGACTTCGATGCCGCGCATCATCGCTTCATAGGTTTTTTCAACGAGGTTAACGGCTTTACGTGGCACTTTGCCGACGTAAAACATACGGGACGTGTCGCCATACCAACCTCCCAGAATGGAAGTAACATCGATATTGACGATGTCACCCTCATTAAGCCGCCGATCCCCCGGGATGCCATGGCAGACGACGTGATTGACGGAAATACAGCAGGATTTCGGGAAGCCACGATAATTCAAAGGCGCTGGAACAGCTTGATGGTCGAGCGTGAACTGATGGATCAACGCATCGAGATCCGCCGTCAGAGCGCCAGGTACGACGTAGGGCGTGATCATGTCCAAAGTTTCAGCCGCGAGTCGACCCGCTGCGCGCAGACCGGCGAAGTCTTCCTCCGTATATCGCACGATATGCCGGGCCGAATCACCTGAAGCCATTTACTCTCCGCCTCAACTCAGAAAAATTAATAACGCGAGACGAAGATCAGTCAATTCCAACCCTTCATCAAGATCGGCGGTAGACTTACCACGCGGTGACTGCTGAAGCCAAGGCCAGTCCAACCACAGCCGCGATACATCAAAGCCGCGACGCGCGGTTCGACAGGATCTGGCGCTCTCTGGGAAGGGTTATTCTGGCTGTGATAACGGCCGCGGACCTGTTAAAGATCTCAGCCCTGATGGCGGGTATGATGGCGCTTTGTCTTGCTGATTTTCGCCGTATGGTGCCGCACTGAGCTGGCGGCGCGGACGGAGACGGGCTTGCGCGCGACCCGCCTTTTCGTAGCGCGATGCGTTACGAGGCGGTAACGGCGCGGGCCGGAAGGGGCCTCGGCCACTTCAACGGTCGTACTACGATAGGTCCCGGCGCGATTTCTCCGCACCCGGCGGTGGCGCGAGGCGGCGCGCGCCATCACGATTGGCGCTTCAGAGGCGGCGGGCACCGGCGCAACCCCTTCCATCTCAAAGCCCTTATCAAGCAATGAGGTCATTATGCGATTACGTTGCAAGTTGCTGCGGGCACCCAACACAACACCGATCAGCTGCACCGCGCCGCGCCGCGCTGAAGCGGCAAGATTATGCCCGGCGAGCGCCGTATATCCGGTTTTAAGACCATCCGCCCCGACATAACCCTTAAGCATGGGATTATGATTGGGGATCACCCGACCGTGGAAAACAAAGCTTTTTGTCGAAAATAACGGGTAATAATTCGGAAAATCATGCATCAGCCTTGCACTGAGCAACGCAATATCATGGGCCGTCGTCACCTGCTCCGGATCGGGGAGGCCGGAAGCATTCTGAAAAGTCGTGTCACGCATGCCAAGGGCCCGGGCCTCACGCGTCATGATATTGGCGAAGTAAACCTCATCCCCCCTGCCGAGGAGTTCCCCCAAGGCGGCGGCCGCATCATTTGCCGATTTCGTGACGAGCCCGAGCACGGCTTCCCGCACGGTGAGACGCATCCCGGGCCGCAAGCCGAGCTTGGATGGCTCCATCGATGCGGCGTGAATGGAGACCGGCACAAGTGAGTCAAAGGAGATATGGCCGGCGTCCAGCGCCTTGAACGTCAGATATAATGTCATCAGCTTGGTAAGGGATGCCGGGTAACGCTGGAGGTTCGGATCGCTTTCCAGAAGGACGGAACCGGTTTTTGCATCGATAATGAAGCTGCTGACATGGCCCGCATATTGCGCGCGCGCGGAATGGGGAAGGCAGAACGTCAACGCAAACGCCAGCGCTGAAAGCAGTCCATTAACTAAACTTCGACGCAAACGCGCCTCCCCGACTCAATCGCAAAATTTGTCTGTGAATCTATCAGACGCTGATCTTTACGACAATGATTCGCGCAAGTTTCAACAGATCGCAATAATTTCGTAATATCTTGACGCGCTTATAACGCTGAGACCCAGCCTGGGTTAACGTAAACATCATAATTCACGCGGTGGGTCGGGACTCACTTTAAATATCAAAAAGATACATTATTTTTTTGCGATATCATGATGATGGCCCGACGAAAAGGCGGGAATTAAGACTATGATTTTTGCCCTTAATGCGGTTTATTCACCTTGTAAGGAGAGACAGGCAGCCTGATGGGACTTGAAGCGCATTTGAATGATGACGTCATCGTCATGCGGCGGGAAGAGGGATCGCCCGGCCCCGTGATTTCCGCTGCGCGGGAGGATCTCGGTTTTGCTGTGCAATCGCGCACGGCAACGCGGCGGCCCTCCATGTACAAAGTCCTGCTCCTTAACGATGATTATACGCCGATGGATTTTGTGGTGCATATTCTGGAAACCTTTTTTAACAAGTCCCAGGACGAGGCCACCAATATCATGCTCACAATCCACCGTCAGGGCATCGGCGTGGCAGGTATTTTCACATTCGAAGTTGCTGAAACGAAAGTAACGCAGGTGACGGAACTTGCCCGCAGTCACCAGCATCCCCTTCAATGCGCAGTGGAGAGAGCCTGACAACGTTGAAAATATCGTTAAAAAAATGAAGCCAGCCCACTGAAAACTTTTTCTTTTTTTCTCGTTTGTTTAGTTATGGGTCGCGGGATGCATGTTGGACCGCCCCTTTTTAAAGGACCGAACCCGACCAATCGGACGAGGGGCGCGAGAGGAGCAGTCAATCATGTTATCTCGTATTCTTGAGCAGTCGCTGCACCGCGCGCTCACCTTTGCGGCTGAGCGCAGGCATGAATATGCGACGCTTGAGCACCTCCTCCTTGCCTTGACGGAAGATGAGGACGCGATCGCCGTCCTCCGCGCCTGCGGAATCAATATCGGCAAATTGCGTCAGGATCTGTCAGAATTTCTGGATAAGGACCTCGCCGGACTCGTCTCGGAACAGACGAAGGAGCCGAAACCGACAGCGGCCTTCCAGCGCGTCATCCAGCGTGCGGCCATCCATGTGCAGTCCACAGGCCGAGAGGAAGTCAGCGGCGCCAACGTGCTTGTCGCACTTTTTGCCGAGCGGGAAAGCCACGCCATTTATTTCCTCCAGATGCAGGACATGACGCGCCTCGACGCTGTCAATTTTCTGTCTCACGGCATCGCGAAAACACCAGCGCGCGCCGCCCGCACAGAGGATGTCGCCCCGATTTACGAAAATTCCGAAGCGGAGAAGGAAGAGAAAGCTTCGCGATCAGGCAAGAGCGCCGAAGCCCTCAATACTTATTGTACGAACCTCAATGAACGCGCGCGCGCGGGCAAGATCGACCCTTTGATAGGACGAGAACGAGAGGTTGACCGAACGATCCAGATATTATGTCGCCGCACGAAGAACAACCCCCTCCTCGTGGGTGATCCAGGCGTGGGCAAGACAGCGATTGCGGAGGGTCTGGCCAAGCGGATCGCGGAGCGCTCCGTGCCGGACGTTTTGAATAAGAGCACGATCTACGCATTGGATATGGGCGCCCTCCTGGCCGGCACGCGCTATCGCGGTGACTTTGAGGAGCGCCTCAAAGCCGTCATGACGGAATTGGCGCAGGATGAAAAGGCGGTCCTTTTTATCGACGAGATCCACACGGTGATTGGTGCCGGATCAACCTCCGGCAGCGCCATGGACGCGTCAAACCTTTTAAAACCGGCTTTGGCGGCGGGCAGTTTGCGTTGCATCGGGTCCACGACTTTCAAGGAATACCGCCAATTTTTTGAAAAAGACCACGCTTTCAGTCGTCGCTTCCAAAAAATTGACGTGATGGAACCGAATATCGACGACACGATCAAAATATTGCGTGGCCTGAAGCCACAATATGAGGACCATCACAAGGTCAAATATCTGGATGAAGCCATCCGCGCCGCCGTCGAGTTATCCGCACGCTACATTAATGACCGCAAATTGCCCGACAAGGCGATTGATGTCATTGATGAGGCTGGCGCCTCGCGCATGTTATTGCCAGAGAATAAGCGCCGCAAAAATGTGACGCTCCGCGATATTGAGGACACCGTGGCCAAAATCGCGCGCGTCCCCGCTAAAGCTGTCTCAGCGGATGATAAAGCGACGCTACGCACTCTCAGCCGTGACCTCAAAAGCATGGTCTACGCGCAGGATGACGCGATTGACGCCCTGACCTCCGCCATCAAACTCGCCCGTGCCGGTTTGCGCGACCACGGAAAGCCCATCGGCAATTACCTGTTCTCCGGCCCGACGGGTGTCGGCAAAACAGAAGTGGCGCGGCAGCTTGCTTCCTTCCTCGGGATCAAACTCCTGCGTTTTGATATGTCGGAATATATGGAGCGCCATTCTGTTTCCCGCCTGATCGGAGCCCCGCCGGGCTATGTCGGATTTGACCAGGGTGGCCTGTTGACAGACAGCGTCAATCAATACCCGCATTGTGTCCTCCTGCTCGACGAAATTGAAAAAGCCCACCCGGACCTTTTCAACATTCTTCTTCAGGTCATGGATCACGGCACACTGACCGACCACTCGGGCAAGCTTGTGGATTTCCGCAATGTCATATTGATCATGACAACGAATGCGGGCGCGGCGGATCTCAGCAAGGAAGCCATTGGGTTCGGGCGCATAGAGCGTACCGGTGATGATGAGGAGGCCATCAAACGCCTCTTCTCCCCGGAATTCCGGAACCGCCTGGACGCGGTCATTGCCTTCCAGCCGCTTTCAACCGATGCGGTTGCGCGGGTGGTTGATAAATTCGTCTTCCAGCTTGAGGCGCAGCTTGCGGATCGGGACGTCACGATTGAGGTCAGTCCGGCCGCACGTGACTGGCTTGCGCAACGCGGTTATGACCGGCTTTACGGTGCCCGCCCGCTGGCACGCCTGATTCAGGACCAGATTAAAAAACGCCTCGCTGAAGAGCTTTTATTCGGTAAGCTTAATCGCGGCGGCCTCGTCAGCATCCATCTCAAAAATGATGCGCTCGCCTTCGACTTCTCATCAGAGAAACCGGATGAAGCCCGCCCCCGGAAAAGAGCCCGCCCCCATCCCGTCGCCGGCGTGAGCGGGCGGGCGCCTGACGGCGTCAAAGTCTAAACCAAAAAAGCGGGACAACCCGTTTCACCTTTTATTAACAAATACCAAGTGCTCACATTGTCAAGATAAGTATCAAGAAATAATCGGGCACTCAAAACAGAATCCCCTCCCCTCTTTACCCGTAAAAATGCTATAGCGCCTCTTGCGCCCTGGCGGCGCAAGCCGAAACCCGTCTGACAGGCTCACGTTGAGCTTTAAGCAATTATTTCGGAGGCACCTATGAAAAACGACAATTACAAACGAGAACAAAAAAAATCGGTGACGTAAAGGTTGAGATCGGTCCTCAAGGACAGACGCATTACCTGGGTGACGGAAGCCAGCCCGGTATGACGACAAAGCAGGGCACGCCCGTCGCAGATGATCAGAATACCCTCAAGGCCGGCCAACGCGGCCCCGCCCTGATGCAAGACTTCCACTTCCGGGAAAAAATCTTTCATTTCGACCATGAGCGCATCCCGGAGCGCATTGTGCATGCGCGTGGATACGGGGCCCATGGGTATTTTGAGCTGGACACACCGTTAACAAATTACACGACAGCCAAAATCCTGACCCGGAAAGGGCAGCGCACACCGGTTTTCGTTCGTTTCTCGACCGTGGCGGGCGCGAAGGGCTCGTTCGACCTGGCACGCGACGTGCGTGGATTTGCCGTCAAATTTTATACTGAGGAAGGCAATTGGGATATTGTCGGAAATAATATTCCGGTCTTCTTCATTCAGGACGCCATCCGCTTCCCGGACCTCGTGCATTCCGTCAAGGAAGAGCCGGATCGCGGCTTTCCGCAGGCGCAGTCCGCCCACGATAATTTCTGGGATTTTGCGTCCTTATCTCCAGAAACCGTGCATATGCTGATGTGGATTATGTCCGACCGGGCCATTCCACGCTCCTTCCGTTTCATGGAGGGTTTCGGCGTCCATAGCTTCCGCCTCGTCAATGCGGACGGCAAATCCACTTATGTTAAATTTCACTGGAAACCGAAGCTCGGCCTTCAATCCGTCGTCTGGAATGAAGCCGTCAAGATCAATGGCGCGGACCCGGATTATCATCGACGCGATCTGTGGGAGGCCATCACTTCCGGGAACTTCCCGGAATGGGAATTGGGCGTTCAGCTCTTCGACGATGATTTCGCGGATAAATTTGATTTCGACATCCTTGACGCGACCAAACTGATCCCTGAGGAACTGATCCCCGTCCAACCTATCGGACGCATGGTGCTCGACCGCGTCGTTGATAATTTCTTTGCGGAGACGGAGCAGGTCGCATTCATGACGCATAATGTCGTGCCCGGCATCAGCTTCACGGATGACCCGCTCCTGCAAGGTCGCAACTTCTCTTATCTTGATACGCAGGTTAAACGTCTTGGAAGCACGAACTTCACGCATCTGCCCATTAATGCACCGAAATGCCCGTTCCATACATTGCAGCAAGACGGACATATGGCGATGGAGAACCCTAAAGGCCGCGTCAATTATGAGCCGAACTCCTGGGGGGAAGGACCGGTTGAGAACCGGGATCGCGGTTACCGGCATTACCCTTCAGCCGTGGAAGGCGTCAAAACCTTTGAGCGTGGTGAGCGATTTGCCGATCACTACAGTCAGGCGCGGCAGTTCTATATCAGCCAGACCGATACGGAGCAGACCCACATCAAAGATGCGTTCGTTTTTGAACTGAGTAAGGTTGAACGCGAAGATATTCGCGCGCGGGTCGTCTCTCAACTCCTCAATGTTGATAAGACCCTCGCAGAGAATGTCGCCAAGGGTATCGGACTGGAGTCAATGCCGGACGCCGCCCCGCCAGCGCGCACGCCGAAGATGGATCTTCCGGCGTCAGACAAATTAAGCATCCTCAAAAACGGCCCCACCTCCTTTGAGGGGCGTAAGATCGGGGTGTTGATCACGGAAGGGACCGATGCCAGCCTCCTTGACGCCCTGATGAAAGCCGCGAAGAAAGAGAACGCGCTGGTTGAACTCGTCGCCCCGGTTGTGGGGGGCGTCACAACGTCGGACGGCAAGAAGCGGCCTGCTCAGCAGAAACTCAATGGTGGCCCTTCCGTCCTTTATGATGCGATCATCCTGCTGGCTTCGGCGGAAGGTGCTGAGCAGCTTCTCAATGAGGCAACCGCGCGCGACTTCGTTGCGGATGCCTGGGCACATGCGAAGTTCATCGGATATTGCCATAATTGCGTCCCTTTACTGCGCAAAGGCGGGATCACTGAAAGCGATGAGGATGAAGGGCTGATTCATCTCGAATCCGCCGGCGACATGCAGCAGTTTATCGAAAAATGCCGGGCCCTTCGCTTCTGGCCGCGGGAAGCGAAAACCCACATTATTTAAAAGCACGCCCTACAATCAAATAGAGCCGTACATGCGATGCATGTGCGGCTTTTTTGTTTCATTCCCTATCTCATCGCGCTAAGATACGGCTAAACGACAATATCGAGGCTAACATCATAAAAATGAAAAATTTCGTCCTCTTGGCCTTGGGAGAATTATTGACTTTAACAATTTTTAATCTATCACGTCAAATATGACAGAGATATCGACAGAATTCGCAAATGACGGTTACTTCGTCAGAAGCTTTATTCCGGCCCAGACTTCTGACGTTATTGTCGTCAGTTTCACCGGTGTGAGGGCGAATGAGCGTTATGACGGTACGTTTTTTGGACAGCAGGTCGCTAAAGCGCTTAACATCCCTTTTATCGGTATCGTTGCGCGGTCTGAAAGCTGGTATCTTGAAAACGGTATTAATGAGGCGATTGCTGAAGTTCGTAGACTGATCGCTCCTATCCGGGCAGCATGTCAACATCATGTCAGAATCGTTGGATATGGCGTTTCGATGGGTGGTTACGCCGCCATAAAATATGCGCGCGCTCTTGAGTTCGACGCTGTCATCTCCCTCGCACCGATATATAGTATCGATTTTGAGGAAACAGGCAGGCTTAATTTCTGCTCTGGCTTCTACCAGCCTTACATGAAGGGCATGGCGCCAAAAAATGACGAGGTCACTGCGCCCTGCTACATCCTTTATGACCCGCACAACGCTGAAGATAAGATCGAGGCGGAGGTCATCCGCGACAATATCCATAATGTGAGATGCGTAGCTGTGCCTTATGCGACCCACATGGTCGGCTTCTCCCTCAAAGGGTCACGCAACTTTGCAGCAATGTTGGAGACTGTCCTCGCGAATGGCGATTCAACCCCGGTTATCCGCAAGATCCGCAGCCGAAGCGCTGAAAACATTCTCTACATGTTAGTTGCCTGTCACGGAAAAAAACCGACCCTTCTCGTCAAGGCGTTAAATAGTCGTCGCGCGTGTGAAACCGGCGCTCGCGAGCGATTTCTGACGTCCTACAGAGAGCCGGGGCGAGCAGCGGCGAGGTTGATTGATCTCGGCCATTGCGAAAAGGCCTTTACCCTGCTCAAGATGCTGCACAACCCGGATATTGCGGTACCTATATTTTCGAAGCTTCTCACTGGACCGGCGAATTTCTGACTTATGACCCTGTCGAAAAGCTTTTTCATCAGACGGATCGGCATCGTGTGCGCCGCGGCGAACTTATCGTGGTCATGAATGGGACGCTTTACTCCATGTCAGCCACCGGATTAACACGCGTTCCCTTTACCCTTCACGCCATTGCGGAGCGCTTTGCCATCCTATCTTCCGATGGAAAGTTTTTATCGACGTTGGAGGATGGTCGAACTGCGTACGTTGAAGTGCCGGTCCATTGGGAAATTTTCACGCCCCTCAATTGAATTCTCAGACAGTCCTGGCAGATCATCGCGCAGATCCATAGCGACCTTGACCCCGATCCATACTGTAAAAGCGCTTCCCCGCGTCAATAATCTTGTCGACACGGGCGACGCCATTATGCACGCTCCCTACTCAGTTGCGTTTCTTAAAAGGGACTGAGACATGTGAACATTCTTACCGATCGTCACGTTATCGTGTCGAGGCGCTCATGCACGCGAGTCAATGACGCAACTCAGAACTGTGGCAGGCACGGATTGGAAAGGCGTATTGCCTGACTGACAAAAAGTGCTGTGGCTGACGATGCATCCATCGATCGTGACGACATTGTTATTGGTGGAGGATGAAGGAGTGAAGATGCGACAATATTCATTTTCACCTGGCTTTTACGCTTGCTCTTTCTCGCAAGCCTCGCCATTTGGGTCGGGGCGATGTTCAGGGCCGGGCAATGGCTCGTCCTGCGGGAATATCCATCAGCTTTGGAGGTTATTCTCATCACCAGCTGTGCCCTGCTTAATATTATCGGCTGCCTGTGTGTGGGCAAACTCATGTTCGGGCATTGGTGACGCGCGCGCGGGACATCGTGAGCAAGGCGGAATTCACCGACTAAGCCGCTGAGAGAAGGTTCGATGATGATATGAAACCCGGACCGCGCGACATAACGTTGAAGTGCCGGGTCTTTAATGGTGCTGCTGGCGAGGATTGAACTCGCGGCCTCTCCCTTACCAAGGGAGTCAACATAAGAAAATATGCCTTATATTTCATGTCCTTACATAATCAACGTTTATATTGGCACTCATTTGGCACTTTTTTCATCCGAAATGCCGCCGTGTAAAAGCCATGCTTTAATCTCGTCAGCTTGGCCCCCTGGATACATTTTTGCATAGCGCGCCACCATCGTTACATTCTGCCATCCTCCATCCTCTTTAAGGAGAAGCAGGTCTCGGTGCATGCAATAGTGCCATGTCGCATACGTGTGCCGAAGCGTATGCGGCGTTGCGCCTTCGATTTTGGCTTTTTTACACGCGGTAGACCAAGCTCGCTTGATCTGCCCTCCACCAATGCGCCCATTGTATCGGTATCCTACTGTCAGGCGTGTTTTACGCGGTGGGGGGCGAAATACCGGTCCGCTACGATGATTGAGCTCTACAAGGGCCTGAATGGCTACTGGAGGAAGCTTGGCGAAACGCTCATTGCCTTGCTTTTGCCAAAGACTTGCCCGACCGTTCAACAAATCGACGTTTTCCCAAGATAGCTCAAGGGCTTCTGATAAGCGCGCGCCAGTCGCAATGAGGAAAATTAATAGCGATTTCAGATGTGGAGCGGCAGATTCAATAAGTTTCGTTGCCTCATCAGGCGTCAGAAACCTTGTTCTCTTGTTTTTCACACGCGGTCGATCAAATGCAGGCCTATCGCACCAACCCCGGATCGCCGCAAATTCCAGCACCGCACGCAAAGGCGTCAAAACATTGCGTAGCTTTGTGGCAGGCTGTGCTGCGGTCCCATCTCGCAACACAGCAATATACGCCTTGTCCAAAGCTTCTTGATCAATCTCGCGGATTTTCGTTGTGCCGAAATGTTTCAAAAGCTTGAGAAGAAAAGCTTTGGTCGGCGCGCTTCTTTCTTCTGCCTCCAAGTACGCGGTTAATGCGTGCGCGAATGTGACTGTTGCTTTCCTGCCGTAAAGACTTTCCGCCCAGAGCTCTGCCTCTCGTTTAGCGCGGAACTCTTCCGCTTGTGCCCGGTCAGAAGTTCCAGAGCTCTCATAGATGCGCTGGCCGCGGACGGTGCCGCGGATGTAAAACGTTTCCCGGCCTGGTCGTTTGATGATGCGGAGCAATTTTCAAGGCTTTCGAGTAGAACTTTGAGGTCTTCAGGACTGAAAAGAAGTTTTTTGCCTATACGTCGATGGGTCGGCCGCCCCTTGAATAAAGGCAACGACTTCAAGTGCTCGCGTAGCTTTGTCTTGCCGATACGGCCGTGCAAGCTATTCACCACTTCCTCAAAAGTAAGCATTTGGAAGAGCGATTGATCACCTTTCATCACACGTCTCCTCCATCCAGAACCGGCCTGTAACGCGGCGCATGACGGCTTCGTCCTGATCAAGGTCGCGCAACCATGGGCGGTCGCGTGGAATGCGGGAGAGGAGTGTCTCAAGTGCGATGACTTGAGATGTGTCTTGCCGGGGAGAGATCATGCGTAATCCTCCTTGGCCTCTGGCGATAACGGACCGGGCACTTCGTCCTCAAAACGATCAACCCCGTCATCGACATGTTCCAGAGCATCGAGTTTTGAAGGCACTGCTGTCACAACCGGATCGGGGCCTGCTTCCTTTCCGTAGGGCACAGCTTCGATTTCATCGTCGCGCCTGAGAAGCTCATCGACCTCAGCATCCATCGGGAGCCATTTTGACAAGCGCTTGAAGACGGTTTTGCGCGCCATCTCGTCCCACCATTGAGCCCATGGCCCCCCATTCTTGCCACGGCTAACGGACCGGACGCGTTCAATTGCTTCGACGTCCATCACCTCGAATTGAGGATCTGAACCGTCCTTGAACTTCGCGATTGCGTAAGCCCCGATGGCCTTACCCCGGTGCCCAGGGAAAAGGGGCGTATGTTCGATATGCCCATCGAGACCTTGACGCCATACGAAGTGGTCGTTCTCATAAATGATGTGGGCTTGCACGGAAGCGATCTCGCCACTGTTCCGAACGCGCTTTTGAAGGCCCGCGAACATGGGCATATACTGCACTTTATTGCTGAAAATCACGAGGGCAGCCTCGCGTCCGTCGGGGATCAGCCCATCGGCCGCGCATTTGAGGCAGGAGGCAAGAAGGGTCTGTCGGTCGGCACCCAGCAAATCGGGATTTTGCTGCACAACCGTCATCACGACGCGCTGGAATTTCTCCGGCGCGATGTGAGATGGAAGCACGTTCCTAAATTCTCCCGCCATTGTATTGATCTGCTTGCGAAGGTATGCAGGCGTTTTTGGTATGTCATCGCTCATAAGCTGATCTCCTTTACGTCATATCGCCGCGCCTCTTTCCTTCCCGAGATGATTTCGCCAGGCAGCGCAGCTCTCGGGGCTTTCTCAGGCACCACGATTGTGTTGATGAAAAAGCCTGCGCATCGCGCCTTCTGCGCTGTGCCGAGCTTGGCAATGAGCCGGTTCTTATAGCCTTGCTCTTCCTTCTCAATCGCCTTGCGACGCGAAGCTGATGAGAGAAGGCCAGCACAGATGTCGGGCAACTCATTGTCCAACTTGAAATCGGCAATCTCATCGACGATGGGCGTGTTCAGCGCCCGCAGGACTGCACCCGTCTGGCTTGAATCATCGACGGGTGGCGGGATATCATCGTCAATTGATTGCCAAAAGGCCGCGACCTTCGCACGGATCTGCGCGATGATCTTGGGGCGCGCCTCAAACCGATAAACCCTGAGATCGTTGCCGCCAATCAGCTCTCCGATGGCGCCCCACGTAAAGCCCGTGCACGCCAGCTGATGTTGCAGCTGGAGAAGGATGTGAAGAGGCGGCTCGCCATCGGCCCAACTCCTCTTATGAACGCCATAATCGACGTTCTTGATCTCGAGAATGCCAGGGGTCGTCCGCCCTTCTTCACCCTCCTCAATGACGTAATCGAGAGTTGCCCCCAGTCCACGACAGTGAGGATCTGAGAAGTAGCCTCCCTTTCGGATTTTCCATCCTTCCTGCTCAGCACAGCCTTGAGCTATCGCCTCTTCAAGCTGTAGGCCCCACCGTGCACGCTGGTTATCGACCTCCGGCGCGGGCACGCGCCCGGCTTTGATGAGCCACAGCCCATGCGCTCCGACCGCGTATTCGGGCTGGACATTGAATAGAGAGGCGATCTCGGACCCACCGATGTGCTTCGCGCGCACCTCATGCCATTCATCGCCCTTATACAGGCTGATTTCAGACGCAGCTTGGGCGTCAACGACTTCAGTCATTTTAAAAACCTTTCAGATTTCAGTCTGGATTTTCAGTTTCTTCAGTAGAAACCAGTATTCAAGCTAAAGCATATTCGCTTCTTTTCTTCGCAAAGCTTCTTATGCTTTTCAATCAACCCGCCCATGAGCGACCTCTTCAACTCATCTTCAATCATGTCACGAGGCTGACGCTTCAGCCAATCATGTGCTCGCGTGGCTTCATCGATCGCCATGTTGATTTGCGCGAGTTCCGGCGTGAATTCGACATTCGGGACCATCACACGCCCTCCTTCTTCCAGGAGGAGGCGCGTTTTTTTATGAACTTGATAAGTATCCGATATTCCTGTCCGTACTGGTTATCACCGTGTGTTTTTTCGACGGCCGCTTCGAATTCTTCAAGCGTGCCCGAGAAGCAGCCGCGTGTGACGCCAATGCTCTTTTTTGTCCTGTAATACGTCAGAGTTCCTTTTTGAGAGCCCACATTACTGAAGTATCCCGCCTCAGAGCATTCTTTAATCTGGGCATCGCCGGAGACCCAGGCATCGCCGAAGACCCAGGCATCGCCGTAGACCAGGGCATCGCCGGAGACCCGGGCATTGCCGTAGACCCAGGCATTGCCGTAGACCCAGGCATTGCCGTAGACCCAGGCATTGCCGTAGACCCAGGCATCGCCGGAGACCCAGGCATCGCCGGAGACCCAGGCATCGCCGAAGACCTGGGCATCGCCGGAGACCCAGGCATCGCCGGAGACCCAGGCATCGCTTTCTTCCGATAGATTACTTCTCTTTTTGATGTAACCGCCCAGATCGCCTGCCTTCACCCAGCGCCGCGGAATATCCCGCACTGCGCGGATGCGGTGCAGCACTGTGCCGTCCGTGAGTGTCAGCGTGTCGCCCTTGACGAACTCATATTTCTTATTCATCACACGCCCTCCCTCGTCAGCTCGATCAGATCAATCCAGCGATCAGGGTGCGGGAATGTGTAGCGGTTATGTTCGAAATGATCGCCGCGCCATGTGTCAATGACGACGCCATGAGGCGTATCGACGAGGCACTGATGGTTCAGACGCGGCCGTAAACCTCGGAGGGTGGACTTCCACCTTTTATCATGAGGACGTGGCACAAGCGTGTAACCTCTGATGCGTGCATATTCGACCTGAAAACCTGACTGAATGATGTCAAACGCGCCATCTTCATATTGAATAAGCAGATCGACGCTGAGACGACCGTCTCTCTGGTGAGGCGACGGACGCACCCAAGATGTCTTCGGCCTTGCCTCCTGCATAAGCTTGCTCCGGACAGATTCCATGTCCAGGCCTGCCCAGCGATCCGCATAGCGTCTGATTTCAGGCGTGTTATCCAGGTTATTCCGAATGCGCTCAACGCGGTCGAGAGCGTTCAGAACAGCCGCAGCCGCGTCATTACTGATCGTGATCATGGCAGAACTCCGTGACTGAAAGAGTCTGCGACCAGCAATCCCATCCGATAATCGGTTTCTGCATCGGCTTTCAGGCGAGATGGGGAAAAGCCACCCTCCAGAAGAAAATTCTCATTGTCGGCCAGCGCTTCCTCCGCGGCGTCCAGATCCTGGAACACCTTTACGAGGTCAAATTCCTCGTCCATGATGGCCCGACGCGCACGGGAGAAGGCCTGCCACCCGTCGTAACGATCGGCAAAACCATCATCTTTAATTGTTGAGAGAAGCTTCCCGGCTCCGAGCAGCGCCAAATCAGCGTTGATACCCTCGCAGCACCCTGAGTCCATATCGATCAGAAAAGCGTGCACTTTCTGAAGGCACATCCGATCATATTCAATCTCTCCCTTGAGAAACGCCTCATAGTCGGAGAGATAATCTGGTTCCTGTTGCATGGCTCATCTCCTTTAGGATGAGCTATTTATGTCTCAGGTAAAATATTTGGTCAAGCTATTTTTATCTCACTGGCGTGAGTTTTTCGGCGCGCTCGTACTCTATCGTCACCAGATCCAAAATCTTTTTGGGAAAAATTGGGCGAGGTTTTGCTTCGAGCGCACCCAAAGTGGGTCTACTATCCCTTAAATTTCAAATTGATGGTAGGTGAAGAATTCATTTAAATCCCGTCGGATTGCAGAAAAGCCTTGATGAGATTTAGGGCTCGCCTTCGTTGAGATTTCTCCATATCACGCCACTCTTGAAGCCACTCGAGTTCATCTGCGTCTTCGACTAATTCCGCATTATAATCAGAGAAAGTCACTGGGGCAGAGCCCAGTGTATTGTTCGAAGAGTGTGGTCTGCCGATTTTGGCTCGAAGAGCATAGTCACCTATAAAAACAGTGAAGCTCTTAGAGGCAGCAGCAGCCAGGCGCGCTAAACTGTCTAATCTGGGGCTTCTCGTCACGCCGGTCGCGATGTTTTTAATTGCCCCGTCACTCATGCCTGACGCTAAGCTTAGATGACGACGCGAAACGCCCCTCTCTGCGCAGAGCTTATCCAGAGTCTTAAGCAAATCGTCTTTAGGTTCATCATCCATGAGATAATTATGGCCTATAAAAATAATCTTTGCATGAGAGAAAAATCACTTGATTCGTAAGCCGACATAAGACATTTTTCTCTCATGCTTTATCGGGAAAGAATTTTAAAAGAGATTGAAGACTACTGCGCTGCAGTACCTTTATCTCCACGCGTTTTTGGGATTCTCGCCGTGGGGAATCCGAAATTTATCCGACGACTCAAAGCGGGCATGAGTAGCCTTCGGTCGATCGAGAAAGCTGATGCCTATATGCGTGCTCATCCGGTGAATCAGCCATGACCATCATTCGTCCATGCCTCACGCACGAAGAGGCCGTAACCAGAAAACGGGCTTTAGCCATTCATTTGATAAAAGCCGGTATGGACGGAATAGATCCGACCAGTATTTCCGAAACGATCGAGGGCGTTCTACTATTTTTCAATCGCGCTATCAGCCTCTCCGAGGTTCCTTTGATAGAAGCAATTCCGCTTTTAGAAGCAAGTTATCCTTTATGTGAAAAAATCATGTTTTCTCAGAAGGAACTGTGCATCCAAGAGGAAATTGCTTCTATCCTCATGGCCCTCTATCGGACGTCAGAGGGGCGAGGGTCGAGCTTAGCGAAACGGGTAAAATCTGGCATTTTCTTCGGGTCCACCTGGCGCTCCGCAAACTGGCCTTTCTCGTCGACGAAGTCGTCTACGAAAGAAATTGCGTCGAGAAGCGTCGTATGAGTCTGTTCGGACTGGTCGGAAAGCAAGTTGTTTGTTGCAATCTGAATTGCGCAAGAGAGGCGTTGCAAGGCCTCGGCGTTTCTTTGAAATGGCTCCATCAGAATTCATCCTCTGGTCAAGATGGTGAAGCAAGCACGGGGGAGGTTGCGACTCCTCCGTGCCACGACACCTTAGCCGCTGGGCCGCGGTAAGCAAATGTCGCATTCGGCCCCCACTGCACCGGCGATCAGAGAGACGATCATGCGGCGCTCCTCCTGTCCGGCTTTCGGATGCAGGATCGCCCAAAGCTCGGCTGCCCGCATCATGTCGATGACGAGCACGGGCGTGCCCATGTTGTGCACCTCCCAACGCCGATCGTCTTCCAGCAGTGGCCTGTCATATGCGTGCAATTCTTCTTCCTCTCGTTTCACAGTTGTCGACCTTCCCAGGACGCAACTTAAAACAGGAGGATTCCGCCGTGACGGAAAAATGTTCCGTGAGCGCAGAATTTCAGAGGCGCGATATGACGCCTGACGCGATTGCTGAGATGATGCAGTTGCAAATGCGGGAGCTCGTCGAGGCCTACCCGTCGCGTGACTGCTTGAAATCCGTCTTCCCGCGTATTGCGCGCAAAATGGAGCTGACGGCAAGTCAGGTAAAACGCCTTTATTACGGCGAGTGGCGGGTCATACCTGCCCACATCTATCACAATTTTAACGCGGCTTATGAGCGGCATCTCCAGTCCATGCGTGAGCGGGCCGATCATGATGCGCAAGTGTGCCGTCAACTTTCAGAAAAATGGGATGCAACATGGTCAGACAGCTCCTCACCTATCGCCTGTTCCTCCTTAGGAGGCGCGCCAGGCGATTAATGGAGAAGGGATATCGTCTCATGAGGAAGGGTGATCAGGTTGAGTCGAAATTGGCGCGGAGGAAGAGATGAACGCAATTAGTCAGAATGGCGCAAAGAAATTCATCATTGCAAAAATGAGAAAGCGCCGTTCATTTTTTGCAGGACTGGCATGGGTCTCGCTTTTTTCAAGTCTTATCATGCTTTTGATTTGCGGATTTGCTCACATTTTCATCGCTGCGGTAATCGCCCCGATGTGCGTGATCGTGTCATCACTGTCGATGGTGAAGAGCAGCTTGATAGACAACGAGATCGATCGGGCATTGGCCGATGACCCGCGATGAGACCCTTCAGGAGCTGCGGCGCCGTGTCGGTGATGCGTATGGAGCGCAGGCACGCTTTGCCCGGCGTCACAAGATCCATCCCAGGCGCATCAGCTTCGCGCTGACAGGAAAATATAATGACATCCCCGCGGACATTCTTCACGCGGCAGGCATGTTCAGAGTAAAGGATAAAAAATAATGCAGGTCCAGATAAACGGGCATAGCGGGGCATATGAACCGCGCCCAGTCGCTTCAGAAGGTGAAGTATCGGCAAAACGGCTTCAATCGATCATTGATCGGATCGAGCGCCTTGAAGAAGAGAAGAAGGCCCTCGCGAGCGACATCAAGGATATTTTCTTTGAGGCAAAATCAGCGGGTTTCGACGTGCCTGTTCTCAAGGAAATTCTCCGCGCACGCAAGCAGGCGCCGTCCGAGGTTGAAGAGCAACGATCACTCTTCGACATCTATGCTCACGCACTGGGCATGTGAAAACGATGCTTCGAGGAACACAGCGCTGCTCGGTAGCAAGTCGTGCCGTGGATGAGGTCGAACGGATGGATTGTGACGGCACGGATCGGTTTCGCGTCACAGCTGATATCCCTTCTGTAGACTTTTTAATCCGCACAGATGATGGGGATAACGCAGCGTATGGCCTCGTCATCGACATGTCCGTCTTCGATGACCTTGAGCGAGAGGCAGCAGCACGCGCGGCGCAGAAACACGAAGCGGGATAGCGTTTCCACCATCCCGCCTCGAACGTCGTCATATTGATCACAAGGAAGAGAGCTATGCTCTACGAGAGAATAGAGTCACCTGCAGCTCAGGTCAAGTCGCCATACGCACTTATCTTACAAGCCTTACGATTGAAAGAAAAGAGCGACCGCGTGATCGCCTTGCGTGAAGCATGGCGCGCCTGTGAAGATAAAGAGGCGCTTTTCGCTGCGGCCGTCAATATCGTGGCCGATCGGGGGGTAGGAAAATGAGCCTATCTTCGGGCGTCGGTGATGAACCGGGTATTATCGATATCGTCTCTGTTAACGAAGAAATTGCTCTCCTGGGCGCGCTCATCATTAATCCTCAGAAAATTGTCCCGATGGTGGAGGATATTCTTTTACCTTCTTATTTCTCGAGCAGCGTTTATGGCGATATCTACGCCGAGATCTTGAGACTTTACGTGGACGGTCATTTACCCGACCCCTTCAGCATACGTCGATTTCTAGATAAACATCCGTCATCCGGTCAGATAAAGCCCAGCGAATTCGTCGCTAAAATCGTTTCTGCGATGGTCGGGCTGAATGAGATCAACCGCGAATATGCGCTCACGATACGAGATTCCTGGCGCCGCCGGACCCTGTATCTCGCGTGTAAGGAGACGACCGAATTATGCCTTATGCCCGGTACAGAGTCCGCTCAGGAAATATCAGATCAGCTTGAAGCTCGCCTTCTTGATTTGGCAGACCCGGCGCTGGACACGGAGAAAAATGTCCCGGTCTTCCAGGCTATCGCCAAGGCGTATGAGGATGCTCAGGAAGCTGTCAGACGAGGAGATGCGCTGGCAGGGATAAGTTCGGGCTATCGGTCGTTTGACGTGCTCACGAATGGTTTGGTTGGCGGAAACCTATATCTCATCGGTGCGCGTCCAGGAATGGGTAAGACGAGTATCGCGCTCGGCATGGGAATGCGCATCGCATGTTCAGGGAAGAGGGTTCTTTTCTGGTCCGGCGAGATGACGGCAAAGCAGCTCGGTGCCCGTGCGGCGTCAGGTAAAACGGGGCTCAACCTACGTTCGATTCTGTCAGGGCGTGACTGGGATGACGGTGAAGGTCGTCGCTCACTTTCCAAGGCGCAATGGAGTCATTTTATGGCCGCCTGTGACGAGGCGACGAAATTCCCCATTGAGTTCGATACGCGCGGCGCGATCAGCGTCGTGCAGTTACGATCAAGAGCGCGCCGTATGAAACGCTCGAAGACGGGTCTCGATGCCATTATTCTCGATTATGTCGGCCTCATGTCCGCGAGCTCTCATGCTACGCGCGGAGGTCTTTACGCGGCTCTGACTGAAATTTCGAAGGATCTGAAGTCACTCGCCAAAGAGCTCGACGTGCCTGTCATCGCGCTTGCTCAGCTCAACAGGAAGGTCGAGGAGCGTCCTGACAAAAAGCCGATGATGTCTGACCTACGCGACAGCGGCGGTCTTGAACAGGATGCCGATGTCATCGGACTGCTCTACCGCGCTGAATATTACCTTCGCAAAGAGCTTCAAGAGGGGCGTCGCAAGGACGAGACAGACGAGAAATGGAAAGTTCGCGCAGATGAGCTTCTCCTACGCATAGGCGACTGCGAGGGACAAGGGCAGCTGCACATTGCGAAAAACCGACACGGGCCGGAAGGCTTGGTCAGGCTTCGTTTTGAAGCCGCCACCACGTGGTTCCGTGATGAAACTGAACGCGCATCCAGTAATGCGTGGGGAGAGAAATTATGACAAAGCATTTATTCACTTGGGTTCAAAAACTAGACCTGCCACGCATCGAAAAATTGGTCCTTGTAATCCTGATAACTTTAAATAAATCCAGCAAGAAAGGCCACATCCCCACGGTTCGGGAGATTGCCTCCGGAAGCTCGATAAGCGAAAGGTCAGCGCAACGAGCGTTAAAAAATTTAGTCAACAATAAGATCATTTTCGCGACACCTAAAAGCGGCAGCGCAACCCGGTATGAGATCAATGCGCCTTCAAAAAAGGGAGACGCTCGCCAATGATCACGAACTCATTTTCCGCCATGAATTGGGCGAAGTCTCTTCCGTTGAAGAGGGCTCCTAAAGTCATTCTAACGGCTCTGATCAGCTACATTGATTTGAATACGGGGCGATGCACACTTTCCATCGCGAAAATTGAGAAAGACTGGCCCTATAAGGCTCGCTCTATTCGCAAAGCGTTTGCCGATCTCGAAAGCTTGGGGCTCATCGAGAGAGAATTTTCTTCCGGCGTTGCGACGACGTATCGCGTCTGTTTCGACGCACAAATGCCGTTGTCTAACGAATCAAATACCCCGGCAAACTTTGCAAGGAGACCCCGGCAAACTTTGCACGTAACCCCGGCAAACTTTGCAAGGAGACCCCGGCAAACTTTGCAGGGACATATCAATTATAACAATTATTCTATCAATACCCCCCTATTATCCCCCCAAGGGGAAATCGATCATGGGTCGAAAACAGAGAAAGCCAAACCCTCAGACCTGTTCACCGATCCCATTGCTGAGCAACCTTCGTGTCAGCCAAAAGCAACGCCGTCCAAGCCGAAGCTCGAACGCATCCCTGAGCAGGACTTCGATGAATTTTGGGCAGCCTATCCTCGCAAGGAGGGGAAAGGCTCAGCGCGGAAAGCTTTCGAGAAAGCCCGGCGGAAGATCAGCCAGCGTCTCCTCATTCGGTGCGTCCTTGCCTGGCCGTTCGCGGAAAAGCTTTCTGATCGGGGAGATTTCCGGCCACACCCCGCGACCTGGCTCAACAACGAGCGCTGGCTGGATGAATCCGTCAGGCACGTGCTGAAGGTAACGGATGAGACGCCCGAGCAACGGGAAGCCGTAGCAGCGTTCAATCGTGCTCGAGATGCCTACATCGCGAAAATCAGCATGGGCGTGACCCAGTCGGGGATGAAGATGCCGGTTCTCGAGGATTTCCTTGCCAAGCATGCTCAGTCGACGCGACGAGACAACATCGCCGTTCATTAACGAAATAAACATGCTCTTCAGAGCCTACAGGATCGTCGTAGAATGCCTTCTAAACAATCTCTGGTATCAGTCATGCGGAAACGACAAAAAACGCCACCACAGGCAAAAAAAAGGGGTAGTGTAGGGCGTCATGCTTTTTGGCCCATCGAAACCATGTCGCCGACGCCTGAACGCGTCGCCAAGCCGGATTTCGAGAAGGATCATCACGGGCTGTTCGCCAGGGCGCGTACGGTTCAGAGCCTGCACAGTGCGCGTGAGATATCGGGAGACGCTGTCACGGCAGCCTCGTGGTGGCTCAGTGATTTCGTGTTTGCGCGAGAAGGCTACGGCGACTGGCTGCGCGATCTGGCGCCTGATGGATACCTCCAAGGAGACGTGCACACTTTTGCATTTCAGCGCGGACAGGCAGGTGCCCGCATTTCACGCATCAGGGCGCGGCTGACCGAACCAGCGCATGAGCTGCTCGTGATGCTCTTGGCCGACGGCCTGTCGTTTACAGCGATCGCGAAGTTGAAATATCCTTGCAAGCATTTCGAACAGGGCAAGCGACTTGTCCGGGGTCAGGCTGCGATCGTGCTCGAGCAACTCGCGGGCTATTATGCGGGCCGCGAATCCGTTGAAAACAAAGGCGTTGACAACGGTACCGATTTTTAGTAAGAAATTGTCAGGCTCGGAAAAGTGCGTTTAGGACGTAAAAACACTCTCAGCCTTTTCCCTCAAAAACCGTAAAAATAACGGAAAGATAACGGCAGTTATCGGTAGTTTATGGCAAAATCGACAAAATTCCAGAAAGGCGCTCCGCGTCCCCCAGGAGCCGGGCGGAAAAAAGGCTCGACCAACAAGACGACAGCGCAGATTCGTGAGATGGCGCGCATGCATGCGGAAGAGGCGATTGAGACTCTCGTCGAGATGATCCGTGACAGCGACACAGACTCAGCTCGGATCGCGGCGATCAAAGAGCTTCTGGATCGCGGCTTGGGCAAGGCGACGGCGCATCACGAGCTGACAGGGGCGGACGGTGCTGCTCTCATGCCTGTCACAATTAATATGAGGCCGCTGCCCGATCCGAAGCAAGCGCCAGAGGATTAATCGGGTGACGATGGTAGCGCGGCATCTGATCGCACACCAAGGCGCACATTAAGAGCTTTCGCAATCTTCGTCACAGTCGCCAGAGTTGGATTGCCACCTTGCGACAGAGCTTTTGAAAGGCCCTGCCGCGTTATCCCAACTTCCCGCGCCAAAGCAGACGTGCCACGCGCCCGGGCAATAGCGGCAAGAGCCGAAATAATAGTCGCGCCATCCCCGTCGTCGCTGTCGGCTGCCGCATTGAGATAGGCAGCGATATCGTCTTCACCATCGAGATAATCCGCCGAATCATAGCGGCTAAGTCTTTTGAGCTTTTGATTCATAACCCTAACTCCTTCTTTAACTCTTGCGCCCTTACGATATCGCGAGCCTGAGACCCCTTATCGCCCCCGCACAAAAGAATTACACAAACCACTCCAGACCAAACATAATAGATTCGGTAACCCGGACCGTACGTGATGCGCAGCTCCATCAGACCTTTGCCCACCGATTTTGCGTCACCGAAGTTGCCTCCAGCCATGCGATCGAGACGGACAGCGATGCGGGCTTTTGCCTGACGGTCCCGGAGACCGAGCATCCATTTGTCAAACTCATCTGTTTTGAGAAGATCGACCATAAGGAAACTATAGTTTACATACCCTAAAATGTCAACTTTAGTTTGCACTCAGTGCCATTAAAGCGTCTTAATATGGTTGACCTCGCCTATTCGCATAAGTTCGGAGATTTCTCTCGCCCCTATCGCTACCGCATCTGGTATGGCGGACGTGGTTCTTCCAAATCATGGACGGTCGCGCGTGTCCTCGTGGCGATGGCCGCGTCGCGAAAACTGCGTATCCTTTGCTGCCGCGAATATCAGAACAGCATAAATGACTCAGTCAAGAAGCTGCTCACCGACCAGATCGACGCCATGGAATTGACGCCATGGTTCAAAATCCAAGAGCACACGATCACATCAAGCTTCGGTTCGGAGTTCTTGTTCAAGGGTCTGGCGCGCAACATACAGGGCATCAAGTCAACGGAAGGGATCGATATCTGCTGGGTCGAGGAGGGTCAGACGATTAGCCAGACCTCTCTCGACATCCTTGTGCCCACCATCCGTAAAACGGGTTCAGAAATCTGGATCACGTATAATCCCGAGCACAGTGATGATCCCGTTTATAAACTGACATCCATGCTTCAGGATGACCCTGACGCATGGGTAAGCCGCATCAACTGGCGTGATAATCCCTGGTTTCCACCCGAGCTTGAAGGAGAGCGCAAACGGCTCCTTAAGCATGATCCTGAAGCCTATGAGCATGTCTGGGAAGGCGCGTGCCGCACGATTTCCGAAGCGGTCATTTTCCGGCATCGCGTCACTGTGGAAGCCTTTGAGTCGCCTTCAGATGCGCGTTATTACTTCGGCGCCGACTGGGGTTTTTCGCAAGACCCCACAGCCCTCGTTCGCTGCTTCGTGCAGGATGACTGCCTTTACATTGATCACGAGGCTGGCGGCGTCGGCATTGAGCTTGATCGTTTGCCAGAGCTTTTTGAGCGCATCCCGGGTGCACGCGCGTGGCCGATTAAGGGTGACTCTGCTCGGCCCGAGACAATCAGTTACCTTGCAAACCGGCATGGGTTTCGCATCAGCGCCGCACAGAAATGGCCCGGTAGCGTCGAGGACGGCGTAGAGCGGCTGAAAGCATTTACCCGCATCATCGTGCATGAACGCTGCGTCGAGACGGCACGGGAATTCAGGCTCTACGCTTATAAAGTCGATAAAATGACGAACGACATCCTTCCGAAGATCGATGATCGCTACAACCATTATATCGACGCTATCCGCTACGCGCTCGACGGGATCATTACGAATAAGCGCCGGATGCCGTCATTCGCGCGCTACGCAGCCCCAGCCCATCATCACGGACTCTGACATTGTTTTTTCGCCGTAAGCCCGCTCCTGCTCAGCCTGATAGGCCAAAGCAGGAACCGAAGTCTTATGCAGGTAAGCGCGCCTGGCCGAATTTTAAAAATTATGCGCGCAACACTGGACAGAACGACGAGCCTGATCTGACTGAGGTCTTCAGGCCTTACAGAGCGCCCGTTTCCGTCATCCCCGAGGGGGATCGCAAAGCCTATGACGCGATGATTGACGCGGCACAGGCGGCTATTTCACCGTTCACACTTGGCGCAGGCGGTTATGCGAGGAGCTGGCTCTCTGATGGGCTCGCTTTTCTAGGATATCCCTACCTCGCCGAGATGGCACAGCGCGCTGAATTCCGCAAGCCTTGTATCGTTATCACACGTGAGGCCACGCGCGAGTGGATTAAGTTCCGATATAATACAGACAGTTACTCTCAGGATGAGCGGCTTAGAGAGGAGATTGACGGCACCAATGCGGCCGATGAGAGAGTCACGGCCATTGAGAAGGAATTCGAGCGCCTGAACATACGGCGGATCGTTGGCGAGCAAATCAAGCAGGCACTTCTCTACGGCATCGGTCACGTCTTCATCGATGTGGCGGCGCAGCATGGCGACACAGATACATCGCTCCCACTGCGTGTGACGGCTCAGGGCGTCAAACAAGGCAGCCTGCGTGGTTTCCGAACGATTGAGCCGCTCTGGGCGACGCCGTCCGTTTATAACGCCGTTGATCCGCTGAGAGACGATTTCTTCAAGCCGCAGACGTGGTACATCATCGGGCGCCAGGTCCACACCGATCGGCTGATCGATATGGTGCCCTATGAGGTCTCTGACCTGCTGAAGCCCGCCTTCAACTTTGGCGGGCTGTCCCTGACGCAACAAATCCGCGCCTACGTGCATAATTTCCTCCGCACGCGGAACAGCGTCAGCAACATTACCTCCAATTTTTCAAAGCTCGTGCTGCTGACCGATATGGCAGGCAACATGCAGAGCGCTGTGGGGTCGGGAGATTCCTATCCAGGCATGCCGTTCAGCGACGTTGAGCGTGACAGCGTGGTAGGCCGCGCCAACCTCATGCAAGCTGTATCAGAGGGGCAGGACACCATCATCGCGGATAAGAACGCCGAGGATGTGCGCGTCGTCTCAACTCCTCTCGGCGGCCTGAACGATCTGCAGGCGAGCGCCATGGAGGCCATGGCGTCGATCCCCGGCATCCCACTCGTCAAGCTTTTCGGATTGCAGCCCTCTGGACTTAATGCCTCATCCGAGGGCGAAATCCGCGTCTTCTACGATGAAATCTCCGCGTTTCAGGAAGCACATGTGCGGCCTGTCCTCGAAAAAATGTTTCGGCTCGTCCAGCTTCATCTCTGGGGCGAAATCGATAAAAACCTCAGCTTCGAATTTAATCCGCTCTGGCAGCTTGATGAGGAGAAGCTCACCGCCGTTGAGAAGATGCGCGCCGATATTGACCTCGTGAATATTCAGGCTGGGAAAATCTCTCCTGAAGAAGCGCGAGAGCGCGAAAAGCACAGTGACACGTCGATTTACGCGAAGGTCGATCTGAACGGCGAGGCGCCCTCTCAATCCTATCTTGATCAGAACGCCGACGGATTCAGGCCGCAGGATTTTATCGGCGGGAGTGCTCAGAATGGCGATCCGCGCGCCGAGTAGCCGCCCGCTTATTCTTCCGCCTTATAAGCCAAGCGCAGCCCAACGAGATGGCTATCAGGGTGAGTTGAACCGGCTCTTACGGGAAATGTCACGTGATCTGATCACGTCTCTTGCCTCTCCGGAAAATGAAGCGCCTTCCATCGCAATGGACGCGTTGTCATTTGAGCAAATTGCACGCACCTTCGATCGCCTAAATAAAAAATGGATCGACGCCTGGTTTCAACGCGCGCCGGACATAGCGGCCAACGCCGTCACCGGCATGAGCGCTCATGCTGATCGCCAGTTCAGCGCATCGTTAAAACGTGCCGGGTTCGCGATCGATTTTCGTCCCACACCCGAACTCTCGAGTAAAATTGGCTTCGCGGCGCAGTACAACACGTCGCTCATCAAATCGATCGGAACGCAGTATCTCGATCAAGTCGCGAACCTCGTCACGCAAGCCGCCCTCAAGGGTGGCGACGCGGCCACCCTGGCGAAAAACCTGCGTGAACGCTTCGGCGTGGCGAAATCTCGGGCCGCCCTCATCGCGCGGGACCAGAACGCTAAAATCACGGCCCTGGTCACGAATGAACGTCGCGCCGAGAGTGGTCTCTTTTTTGCCCGGTGGCACCACAGCGCGGGCGTGCATGAGCCCCGCCCGGATCATCTTGCTGCCGGTTTGAAAGGTCTGATTTTCGACATCCGAAAGGGCGCCTATCTCGAAAGAAAATGGGTGCAGCCCGGTGAGGAGATCAATTGCCACTGCTCATCAAGCACGATCATCCCGTCGCTCGAGCATATTGATCCCTTTATTCTGCAAAAACTAGCCGCCTAACGAGAACAAAACGATGACTCTTCGCCTCGCCTATGACCGGATGGGCAGCGTCCGGACATTTGACAAGGACGGACGCCTGCACATCGAAATGACGCCGATTTCAAAGGCTAACATCTGCGAATATCTCGGGCGTGAAATCCCTCGTGGTGAAGAATTGGGGCTCGACGCCAACCGGCGCTACCGGCTTTATCGCGATCCCACTGAGCTGAAGAAAGCCGCAGACAGCTTCAACCGTGTGCCGGTGCTTCAGGAGCATCGATCCGTCACGGCCGCAGATCCGCGTCGAGAGCTTGTCATCGGTTCAACGGGGGAAAACGCCCGGTTCGAGGCACCCTACCTCATGAACAGCATGGTGGTCTGGGACGGCGACATGATCGAAAGGATCAAAACAGGAACGCAGCGGGAAATCTCATCCGCCTACGCCTACGATGTGGACATGACGCCCGGCGAGATCGATGGCGAGCCCTATGACGGGCGCATGAAGGACATCCGCGGAAATCACGTCGCGCTCGTTGAGAAGGGCCGCGCCGGGCCTGACGTGATGGTCGCCGATTCAGCTACCCTTATAACCAACGACGAGGAGCCAGAAATGGCAGAAAATGGAACAAAAGACGACGACCGGAAAGACGATGTCGCCAAGGACAGTCTCGAGGATGAGCTTAAGGCTCTGCTCGAGAAGCACGAGAAGACCGACAGCGACATCGACCGCATCATGCGCGAGATTAATCGCGATGGAAGTCAGGGCGAGGATGAGGAGGAAGACCCCGCGGCCGAGGCTGCGAAAATCGTCGATCCTTCCACGCCCGATCCCAAAACTGATCCTGCTCGTGATGAAGAGCCAGAGAAGCGATTCTCCAAAGAGGATGTCGATCGCATGGTCGAGGACAAACTCCGGGCACATGACGCCAAGCGTGCAGCGATGGATGCAGCACTGCGCGAGGTTAGACCCCTCGTCGGCGAGATTGTGATCGCCATGGACAGCGCCGAGTCGGTGTATCGCTACGCCTTGAAGGAAGAGGGCATTGATACGGCTGGCGTCAACCTCGCTGGTCTCCGCGCAATCGTGAAGTCGCGTTTAGACGCAAAACGGCCGCCATCTCCGAGCGTTGCGATGGATGCGGCGACGACCAACAAGTTCGGCGTTCCTGCGCCGCGTAAATATTGAGGAGCACCGCCATGTCATTTCAGACACATGCCAATTACACGTGGCCGATCGGGTTCGAAGGCGATTTCGCAAGCGCCAATCCCCACAAAACGGTTCCTTCAACGACGCTTGGTTTCAAAGCGGGAACGAGTGGCGTGATCGTGGGACGTTTTGCCTGGGCCGACGATCAGGGTTTCGTCTCTAACGCGGGCTCAACAATTCCGACGGGGTTCGTCTATCGAAATCAGCAGGCCTTCATCACCGATGTGACCAAGTCGTACACGAATACCATTAATGCCGGATTTCCCGTGACACTCGCAGAAGGCGGCGATTTCTGGGTTAAATCCTCTACGGAATCGTCGGTCGGACAGGCTGTTTATGCGTCGACGGCAGATGGATCAATATCGACGGCGGCCAAAGGCACAGCGCCGGCCAATACCGTCGAAACAGGCTGGACCGTCGCCCGTGGCGGCAAAGCCGGGGATCTGATCATCGTCAACGGCCCCGCTCATACTTTACAGCGTTAAGCTGCACTCCCCCCCCATATATTAAGGAAATATCATGAGACACCCAGATCTCGTCGCCCTCGAGCGCGACTGGGGCGTGACCGGCGATCTGCGGCACGTCTCACGTTTTGCACATGATGCCCAACTTGCCATGGACGCAGCATCCGGTCCGATTACTCAGGCAAATATCGGTATCCCCTCCCTTTTTACAACATGGGTGGACCCGACGATCATTGAAACGATTGTCACGCCGACGAAGTCGGAGGAAGTTTACGGCTCTGCGAAAAAGGGCGATTGGATCACCAGCTTTGCGCAATTTCCTATGGTTGAATATTCGGGCGACGTAGCCGCCTATGAGGATTACAGTCGAGACGGCATGACGGGCGCCAACGTGAATTGGGAAGTCAGACAGTCGTTTCATTATCAGACCTATACTGAGTGGGGCGAGCGGGAAGGTGAGCTCATGGGAGCGGCGCAGCTCGATTGGATCAGTCGGAAAAACCTTGCGTCGATTGCCGTGTTGAATAAGGCTCAGAACGCAATTAACCTTTACGGCATCTCGGGCCTCCAGCTTCGTGGCGCGCTCAACGATGCTGACCTGCCCCCCGCAATTCAGCCGACGCCGAAAACGAACGCATCAGGAGGTGCAGCGTCAGGCAATACCTGGTTCGATACAAGCGATCCCCTGCAGGTCTATTCTGATATCCTGTCAATGTATACGACAGCCCTCACGCAAATGGCAGGTAATCTCACATTAGAGACGCCGATGAAGCTTGTTATTCCGACGACCCATCAGACTTGCTTGCTCTATGCTAACCAGTATAAAACGACCGTTAAGGAGCTACTAAAAGAAAATCTACCCAATCTTGAAATTGTCTCTCTCCCAGAGGCGGGAGTAAGTTTGTCCGGGGGGCAATCAAAAGTCACTCAGGCACAGCTTTTCGTCAAACAGGTCGAAGGGCAGGAAACGGTGACGACGGCATTCACAGAAAAGCTGCGCGCGCATCGGGTTGAGAATTTCACCTCTTATACTCGTCAAAAGAAATCTCAGGGCACTTGGGGCACGATCTGGCGCTATCCTTTGGCCTGCGTGACGATGGTGGGGATCTAAACATGGCCGAGACAATCACCGTTATCTGTCGTTTACCGTCGGGCATCAGGCTTGACGTCCATGACATGGAAGTTCTGAAAGCGAGAAATCTCAGCCCAAACCAAAGTAACACTGCTCCCAAACCTATGAAGTCAGTCACTTTGAACGGCATCAAGGGCGATCCGCGTTTTGTCAAAGAGGCAAACGTCCATCTTGGTTACGGAGGGCGAACGCAGGTTGACAAGGAGTTCTGGGAAGCATGGCTGAAGCAGAACGCCTCCAGTGATCTCGTGAAGAAAAACATCATCTTTGCCGAAGTCAATGAAAAGCGTGCCTTGGATCGCTTGGATTCCGAAGGGAAAACCCCAACAGGGATGGAACCGCTCGATCAGAATAAAGTCCCAGGCGTCAAGAAAGCCAGTGACAAATGACAGAAACCGGCGTCGTCACGTTTGATTACGACCTCTGGCGTCAAATTTATAGCGGTCTTGCTCAAAACGTGTCGGCGGAGGCGGGTCAGTTCTTTTTTGATCAGGCCTGCCTCATCTTCAACAACTCGCCGCGCTCACCGGAGCGAGACGTAAATGCGCGGCGCAATCTGCTCTATATGCTGACGGCGCACATTGCTCAGATCAGCACGTCCCCTTCAGGCGGCTCAGGATCATCCGGCGGTGGCCTTGTCGGGAGGATTTCCTCAGCCACGCGCGGTTCTGTCTCCGTTTCCGCCGAAGCCCCTGATGTGGGCGCAGGCGCGGGATGGTTTGCGCAAACCCAATGGGGCCTGACCTTCTGGCAGGCGACCCTTAAATACCGCCAGATGCGCATGATCCCCGGGCGTTCGCATCCAGCCTTTATCTGGCCCTGAACCATGGCGGAAAACATCCACGGCATGGCTGAATTGCGGCGCAAGCTGAAGGCGATTGCCCAAAAAGGCGCGCGTAAGGCTGAGCTGGATGTCGGCTTCTTTGCTGGCAAGAGTTATGAGAATGGCCCACCGATCGCGTCTGTGGCAGCGCTAAACGAATTCGGTGCGGCCATTAATGTGCCGGAGAGAACGACAACCGTCTACCGTTCGCTCCGCCCTGATGGTGTCACCTACAATCGTCAAGGCCGCTTTGTGAAAAAACGCGTGGCGAACGTCGCGACCGACCACGTCGTGCCAGCCCACACAATCATCATACCCGCCCGCCCCTTCATGAGGACGACGATCTCGGAAAACCAGATGAAATGGTATGCGGATTTTGCGAAAATCCTGCGAGATTCAAGCCTTGATTCGAAAACGTCCCTGACGACTTTAGGCGAGCAAATCGTCAATGATATTCAGGCGACCATCCGTGGCTGGACCGAGCCGCCCAACGCACCCTCGACCATCCGTAAGAAAAAGCGGAATAACCCGCTCGAGGACACAAACCGAATGATCAATAACGTCACCTTCAAGGTGAAAATTTGATCAAACCTTGCGATAGCCCGATGGTGAATTATCTTCTGCAACCTGAATCTCGTTGATTAAATTCATCGATTTGACGACAGAACGGCTGTTTGAAAACGGAGTTTTACGAGAAAGTCGTAAAACTACCCGGGCCTATCGCCCAGAGTTGTCGTTCTGCAATGCCTTGAGACCAGCTTCGATAAGACGGCGGATGGCTTCGGCCTCGCTCCCGATGCGCTCCCGAAACCTGAAATCAGAGATGGTTTCAAGCATGTCGTTTGGCAGAGAGATCAATTTGCGCGTCATTTTGGAAGTGTCAACAGCCATATCGAGCATATACACGATATCAATATTGACTTGCAATATATATAAGTGCTATCACTGATAACGACTGGTCCCGGAAAGGCGTTCCGGGACCAGTCTAACCGCAAGCAAGGAGCATGATCCTATGCCTACCGCTAAAGATATCGATATCACAAAACGTTCAAACCTTACTATGTCGAGCCGTGAAATTGCAGAGCTTACGCAGAAGGAACACCGACACGTGCGGCGCGACATCAGTAAGATGTTCAATGATTTGGAAATGTCGGAAACGGGGTATGCCCAAATCTGGACAGACCCGCAAAATGGCCAGAATTATGAAGAGTTTCTACTTCCCAAAGACCTCACCCTGACTTTGATATCTGGCTACAATGTCAGACTGCGGAAAAAAATCATCGACCGCTGGATTGAGCTTGAAGGTGCGGGACAGAGATCCGCCTTCACTGTTCCGAGAAATCTTTCCGAAGCGCTCCGCCTTGCCGCGGACCAAGCGGAGCAGATTGAGGTGATGAAGCCCGTCGTCGCGGCATATAACCGCCTTGCGAAAGCGCAGGGGAGTGTGTGTCTGACGGATGCAGCCAAGATGTGCCAGATGAAGCCACAGGCTTTTATCCGTTACCTGAATGCTGAGCATTGGATATACCGGCGCGTCGGATCGCCCGCCTGGATTGGCTATGCCGAGCACCTCGATAATGGTGATCTAGAGCACAAATACACGACAGTTCAACGTGATGACGGGACCGAGAAGATCACAACGCAGGCGCGTGTGACGGCTCAGGGCGTCACGAAGCTGTGCCTCAAGCTCGGTATCCCCGCGCCTGCTTTCGACAAACAGGAGGCAGCACATGCCACAGTGTGAGAAAACGGATAGCATCGGTGAGGTTCTGCACGATCTGACTTTTGTCAGCGAAATACTGAAACTCACGGGGCAGGCAGAGACTTCGGTGAGTCCGATCATAAGTGACCGTCTCGCAGAGATCGTCGAGCAGTTATGCATTCGCCTTGATCACCTCGATTTCGAAAGCCGTTGCGACGAGGCGATGAGGCCGCGTCGTGAGAAAGAAGACACCGACATGGTCAATTTCTGAAGCTTAAAACCCGTAAAGGAGAAAAGCCGTCCTTCGGGGCGGTTTTTTTGTGGAGGTGGTGGAATGAAGCGGCGCGATGCAGTCTCCTCTCGCATGCACCGATGACCTCAAACCTTGGCGCGTTTGGTCAAGCAGCAGCAAACCGTTGGATGTCCGGCTGGGGTCGACGCCGCGCCTGCCAAAGGTCATAACTCGCCTGAAAACGCACCCAGAAATCAGCATTGCTGATCCCAGCCTTCTCCAGGCGGAGCGCTAAGGCGGGGCTTATACCGGCATGTCCATTTAAAACACGCGACAAAGCCGTGCGCGTCATGCGCAAATGCGTTGCCGCCTCCGTAACTGACAGCCCCAGCTCCGGGAAAACATCCTCCCGCAATATCTCGCCGGGATGCGTATGTGTGTGCGGTGTCATGACACGCCCTCCTTAATGATAATCCAGATAGTCAACCAATTCGACATCGTGACCGACAAATCGAAAGATGACGCGCCAGTTGCCGTTCACCTTTAAAGACCAGTAACCGTCCAGCATTCCAGTCAAGCGATGCATGCCGGACCCAGGATAAATAAGATCGTCGGGAGACGAAGCAACGTTGAGACTGTCCAGTAGGCGCTGAAGTTTTCCGGAATGCGCCGGATTGATACCCTTACGAACGCCTCGGAGCCAGAACAACTCCAGTCCCTTGTGCTTGAAACTCAAGATCATGTAGGCATCGTATATCGTGTAGCCACAATACACAATCGGAAAATCACCATGATCGATCTCTACGGCATTGCGGGTGGCCTCACAGAGGTCATCAACCCGTTCACGCAGGCAACGCTGCGCGTTTATGACGCGGAAGACGGCTCGCGCCGACAGAAGCCAAAATATCGTGATGTGCCGGTTGAGATCGAGGTTCAGTCTCTGAGCGGCAGTGACCTTCAGCATCTCGACAACCTGAATCAGACATCGGAAATGCGCGCTGTCTACATCCGTGGCCGGATCAGCCCACTGAGCGAAGCTCTTCAGCTCGGCGGTGACGTCCTCGTCTTCAACAACCGTCAATGGCTCATCACACAGCTCATCGAGGAGTGGGGGAATGGAGAATGGCGAAAAGTCGTTGTGACGCTCCAAAACGATCCGGCTTGAACGTTTTTCCATCTGAAGCGCAGATTTACGACGCGCTCGAAGGATGGCTCAGGACGATCCTTCCCGATAATGTCCGGGTTGTCGAAGCCCAGACCAACCGCGCGCCGCCACCCCCTGGGCCCTTCGTCCAGATGCTCATCGTGACGCGTCGCCGTTACGCGACGAATAGCCACGTTCAGAATGCCGATCAGACAGCCACTGTCACGCAGCCCGTGCTGATGACGATTCAGCTCTCCGTGTTTCGTGAGGGCGCAGGTGACATTGCCTCACTCATCTCAACCCTTTGGCGCGACGGGCACGCCACGACGTATTTCAGCGAGCATCTACCGGAGATCACCGCCGTCAAGACCACGGACCCGCGTCAGAATGTCTGGATTAATGCCTCAGCCCAATATGTCGATGGGTGGAATCTCGACCTGACAATCGATGCGCGCATCTCGACGACGATCTCCTCACCGTCTGCTCTGGACCTTCACACGGCGGTCATCCCCGCCGATCTCCTTCACGTAAACAAGGACAACTCTCATGGCTGATACGCTCGGCTCAATCCCTATCGATACGATTGTCAAGGTCGTCCCGTCGGCCCTGGGTGTCGGTGTCGGGGTAACCTTCATCAATGCGCTGATCCTGACGCAGAGCGCTGTCATTCCTTCCGGTGCGCTCAAGGTCTACACGTCGTCCGCTGACGTTCAGAAAGACTTCACGGCGACCTCTGTCGAAGCGAAAATGGCTGCGGTCTACTTCTCAGGCTATGAGGGGGCGATCAAGCTGCCGACGAAGCTGTATTTCTACGGCGCTTCGGCTGGAGAAAGCTCGACCGCATCCTCCCCGACTGATTTGATGAATGCGGTCGTCAACCAGACGCAGGATTTCAGCGGCTTCACGACAGCATGGGAACCAACCCTTTCTGAGAAGCAGGCCTTTGCGACGTGGACAGGCTCACAGAACTTGAGGTTCTGGTATGTCGCCTGGGACACGGATGACCAGGCAATCGTCTCGTCCGGCAGCACATCGTTTGGAACATGGCTTCAAACGCAAAACATTGACGGCACGACGGCGATTTATAAAGACCCGAATGCCGCGGCACTCTGCCTCGGTTGGATGGCTTCCCTCAACTTTGACGCAGCCAACGGACGCACGGTGCTTGCGCAGCGGCGCAATGGCCTCGTCACGCCGTCTGTAACTGATGCGACGACTGCGGCGGCACTTCAGGGCAATGGCTACTCATTCTACGGCGCCTACGCCAATGGATTGGGGCGCTTTGAATTTCTCCGCGACGGCGCGGTCTCGGGCCAATTTCTCTGGGCTGATTCCTATATCAATCAGATCTGGATGAACGCCTCCATGCAGTCAGCCCTCATGAACCTGCTGAATACGGCAGGCCAAATCCCCTACACCACACAAGGCGACGGGCTTGTCAGCGCGGCTGTCAAGGACGTGATTGATCAAGCCATCAGCTTCGGGGCCATCCGCGCAGGCGTGACGCTGACGGCAGCTCAAAAGCTTGAGATTAAAGAAGCCGCAGGGGCTGATATCGCGGATACCATTCAGTATTCAGGCTGGTATTTCCAGCCAAACGCGTCTTCAGCTCCGGCCACGGTCCGCGTCGCGCGGCGCTCCCCCTCTTCGAAATTCTGGTACACGGACGGCCAGAGTGTTCAATCCTTCCTTGTCGCCAGCATGGAGGTCCAATAAATGGCTCAGAGTTTTATCACCTCGGCTGATGCCATCTTCACTTTGACGATACAGCCACTTTTTTCTGCCCCGATCACCCTCGAAAACTGGGGAACCGACCGCGCCTGGGAAGTCAGCTCATACGCGGCGACCGATAGCCGCATGTCAATTGACGGGTACCTCAATAAGGGTTTTCAGCATCGCCCCGTTGAAATGTCACTCACGTTGGAAGCAAATAGCCCATCAAACGCGGTTTTCGAGGCGATTGAGGAATATCAAAAAGCCATGACAACCGTCGTTATACTTGGCGGGGAACTCCGTTTGCCAGGCCTCCACCGCAAATACACATTCGATGACGGGCATGTCATCGGCATGACACCGCTGCCGGGCGGCGCGTCTATGCTGGAGGCGCGGACCTACAACTTGAGATGGCGCCGTATCATCCCGGCTGGAATTTGAGGAGAGCCATCATGAAAGATCGCGTCACGCCCGAGAGGGAACGAGAAATTGTCATCGAGGACGGCCCGGACAAGGGCAAGCGCTTTGTTATCAATATGATGAGTGCTTATACGGGCGACCGTTGGGCGAGAAAGCTCGGCGCTGCCTGTGGACGCAGTGCAGGGCGCATTCCGGAAGCTGTTATTTCTCAAGGTCCAGGTGCTTTTTCGGACATCACAATTGCTATCTTCGGTCATATCGAAGAAAATATCCGTGAAGAGCTTTTCGATGAATTGATGAAATGTGTGAAGATCAAACGTGGGGGTGCACCTCTCCCCACAGATGTGATTGAGCTGGATTTCGACGATCCCTTCACGCTCCAACGCGTAAGGGAAGAAGCCTTTGATTTAAACGTAAATTTTATCAAGGCAGCGGTGAGCCAACTTTCCCAGCTCGCCGCCACGACAATGTTTCTGGGGGGAATTCTCAGCCTCGACCGCTCGCCAAAAGCGGAAACCTGACGCGTCCACTCGCTGACCTCATCGCTGCACGCATCGTCACACTGCACGAGCTTAAGACCGTCTACAATTGGCATGATGTCATGATCATGTGGGAAGCGCTCGCCGTGGCGCGGTATAATGAGTCTTGATGCTTGAAGATTTTCAATAAACGAAGATAGAGCCATGAACTACGACGAAATCCTTCACCAGCTCATAATCAAGCTGAAGATGGATGGCGTCGAGCTTGTCAAATCGACTGATGCGATCAACAAAGATCTGGATAAGCTTGAGAAAAACACAGGCAAAACACAAGGTCGCTTCAAGCAACTCGCGGCACAGACCAATCAGTTCGGAAAAGAAGGCGCGGATGCTTTTGCCGCAGTCCGCAGGGAAGCGCTGAGCTATTTCGCGATCATCACAGGTGGCCGGGGCCTGACCTCATTTATACGGGACACCACCAAAGCCGGCGTCTCTCTTGATAATCTCAGCCGTCAGCTCGGTATCTCACGTCAAAACCTGCTGCAATACCGTTATGCGTTGGAAGCGGTTGGAAGTGATGGGGGTGGGTATGAGAAAATGCTTGCCACGATTCAGGCAATGGCAAGAACCCCTAAAGGGTTTCAAGACCTTCAACTCTATGCACCTCAGCTTGGCGTAAAACTGCTCAATGATGATAACTCAGTGCGGAGTGACATTCTCGATCAACTGAACAAATCAAAAGCTTTCCGAGATCGCGATCGAGGCAATCAGCAGCTTTTACTTTCGAAAATAGGCGGTGACAGCGACCTACTCAATCTGATCGATTCCCCGCGCTATAAAGCGATCGTCAATAGCCCCGAATTTCAAGGTCTCGCGCCAACAGATGAGCAGGTGCAGCAGTCGAAACAGCTCCTTGAGGACTGGATTAAGTTCCAGGCCGAGAGTTCTAAAATCTTCAATCGAGTTTACTCCGACATCCAGCCTGTTGCCGACTGGATTGTGAAGGGCCTCACCGCGATCGAGCGCTCAAATCCGCGAGAAATTGCAACGGGGTTGGAAGTTCTGGCGGGCGCCATAGTCGTGCTTGGGACGGCCGCACTTGGCTCACAGCTTCTGAAGGTCGGAAAATCGGCGACAGGTTTAGCTTCAGGCGTGGCGAAAGGCGTGGGACTGAAATGGGGGGCCAAGCAAGCATCGAAACTTGTCGTCAAGCCGTTGGAATGGCTTTTTGATAAGAGCGGAGCCTGGTTCTATGAGGAGGGCGTCAAGGGCGTGATCGGTCGCGGAATTGGCCGGACCGCTCTTCGGGGCGCGCTCATAGGTGAAGCGATCAGCGGCCCGATCGGCTGGACAGCGCTCGGCGTTGATGTGGGGTGGGAGGCCTATAAACACCGGGAAGGCATTGTCAAAGGCGCGAAAGCAGGATTTCATTGGGGCAAAGAAGCTTACACCGTCGCAAGTATCCTGCGTAAAAGGGGGCTTTCTCTTCCGAGCATCATCGGTATTCTCGCGAACATTCAGCACGAAAGCCAGTTCAACCCGCATCTGACGCCACCGAATGGCGAACACGCTTATGGTCTTCTTCAGTGGCATCCCGATAGGCAAAAAGAGTTCAAGCGCGTCTTTGGACATGATATTCGTCAATCCACGCTTGAAGAGCAGGCAGAATTCATTGCCCATGAACTTCACCACACAGAAAAAGCGGCGTTTAAAGTGCTACAGCGCGCAAGATCAGCCGCAGAAGCGGGAGCCGAAGCGAGCCTCCTTTATGTTCGCCCTCGCGACAAATTAGGTGAAGCAGAAAGTCGCGCGGACTTGGCTGAGCAGATCAGCGCGAACCTGAACGCGTCGGCGGCGGCTAATAACAACGCCCAGACCAACCATTTCAACGTGACTTTAGGCGATATCAACGTGACAAGTCATGCGGCCAACCCGGCGCACGTTGCCAATGAGGTGAATGCCTCGACATCGGGCCATCTCAAGGCAACGCTCGATGAATTCAGAAAAGCGATCGTGCAACAGAATGCAGGGGGTATCTACTGATGCCCTTTCCTGTCATTCCTCTGCCTCTTGCCTTCACCCTGCCGGACATTGCCGGTGTCCCTGATGTGCTCGGGCGCGTCGTGCCGCCCCAAATCACGGCGGTGATTTCAACGTCACTCGCCTCGGTATACGACGCGTGGCTGCTTCAGGATGAGAAAAAGAAGTGGGGATTCTTCGAAGTCATTTCAGAAACCATTCCACCAGCATATGCAAAGGGTGAACTTAGCGGGACAATTCCTCTCGGTGACGTGCTTAAACCGACTGTTGTTAATTCAACCAACCCCGTCCTCACCTCAGCAAGCGTGCATAGCATTGAGCTCCAGGAGAGTTACGCGATCAGCACCGCGCCGCAGGAAGACGGTGCCTTCACGTCTTACAACAAGGTCAAGCTGCCGACGACGGGTGCGGTGCGCCTCATTTGCGACGGGTTTCAGACGGGGGCTTCTCTCCTCGTCGAAGCTTTAGGGCAATCACGGGCAATTTGGGACGCAAATGTCAAACCCAAGGCCATAAAAGAAACGTTCCTCAACACCCTCGCGGACATGGCATCGAACACGAAGCTCTATCAGCTCGTCACGCCGGAGAAGACATGGGACCGCGTCAATATTATCGGCTATCACATCTCACGCTCCGTCGAGCAGCCACACACCATGCTCTTCGTCGATGTCCGGTTTGTGGAGGTGCGTTCGGCGAACGTTGAGACCCGGAAGGCCACAAAAAAGCCGAATGGCGCGGCGAAGGTCGATAATGGGGTGACCACGCCCATCCCGGTGGCGTCATGACGAAGCTCATCATTCCCCTGTCGGCCATCCCATCACAACAGAGCCAGGTTGTTCTTGACGGACAACAGGTTCAATTCTGGCTGCGCCAGCTTGCCACGGGTCTCTACATCGATCTCACCGTCAATGGTGCGCTTGTGATGGCCGGTTGCCTTTGTGTGGACCGTGTTGACCTCCTGCGCGGCCGCATCCCTGCTCTGACCGGATTGCTTTATTTCCGCGACATGCAGGGCAGGAAAGACCCGGATTACACGGGGCTGAAGAACCGCTTTCAGTTCATTTACGAGGTCTGACGTGGCTGTCACCGACACGCTGAATCCAATCGGCTTTAAACGTCGAAAGATCGTCTTGACCTTTCATATCGAAAGACGTGATGGCACGCAGGAGACGATAAATATTAATGGCAGTTACCGCATCCGCGCGACGATTTCCAACGCTGGCCTTTCGGTTGGGCGAGAAGTCAACCTTGCCATTGAAGGTTTGCCTCTCGACATTATGAACCGACTCTCTTTTATCGCGGGCTATGCGGCAGATGACGGCTCAAAAATCATCGGGATTTCTCGCTCTTCAGTCCGCGTCTTTGCAGGTGTCCTCGACGAGGCGCTGGCGACCATTTTTGATGGCAATATCAGTGAGGCCTACGTTGATTACAGCGCTGCACCTGACGTGACATTCCGAGTGCGAGCGCAGGATCTCAATAGGTTTTCAAAAACGGTCAATGATCAGGTGGGATATCGCGAGGCTATGCCGCCAGCCGCCATTCTCTCTGATCTCTGCGTGCGTAACGGACTGAAGTTTTTTGACCATGGCGGCTGGGGAAGCAATGACCGTATAAAGGTCAATTACCTTAACGGTGACCTGCTTACACAGCTTAAGCGCATCGTGCATCCCGTTAAGGGAGAAGTGACGCTTGAGCCAGCAGGCGGAATCGATTTTAACGGGAAAATCTCGACGGGCATTCCTGTCCTTCATGCTTGGGGCCGCTTCGCAACGCGTGGTGAAGGCGTAACTCCCGACACAATCCCTGTTATCTCAGCCGAAAACGGGATGATTGGTTACCCCCGTTACTCTCCAGTCGGATGCCAGATCATCACGATTTTTAGACCAGAACTGACGTTTTACAGTTTGGTCAAACTTGAAAGCCGTTATCTTCCGGCTGCGTTTGCGTCATTAGACGAAAATGGCTTTAATCAGATGCGGCAATTCGTGATCAAAGATGAAAATGCGCAGAAATCACCTTGGGATGGCTATTGGCTTGTTGTCGCCGTCAATCACGACCTATCGTGCGAAGTGCCTGGGGGGCCATGGATTACCGAACTTGAATGCATGGTTTCAGCGTTCGCGCAACGTTTTCCTGTGGTGAGATGATGGCACGCATACCTTTCCCAACGTCAACTCTTCCGCAGGATTTTGCTTCCAATAGAGGAGCAATTGAATATCTCATCCGGCAGCATCTTTCCCTTATCGGGCCGCCCATGTTTGCAGAAGTGGTCGCTTTTTACCCCGGTCAGAACGGCGGTCCCGGGCGCGTCGACGTGCACCCGATGGTGCATCAGCAGGACGCAGCGGGGCGTGTCTACCCGCATGGCGTCATCTTGGATATTCCTTACATGCGTCTCCAGGCAGGCACATCGGCGATCATCCTGGACCCTCAGCCCGGTGATATCGGCTTTCTCCTCGTAAGCGGTCGCGATCATTCTGGCGTTGTCGCGACAGGCAAAGAGTCACCTCCAGGCTCATTCCGTCAATTCGATATGTCAGACTCCGTCTTCATCGGCGGCTTCCTCAACCCGGCGCCAACGCAGTTCATCCAGTTCACAGAGAGCGGCATCAGGATTGTCGCGTCGGGCCCCGTCGAGATTGAAGCGGATAACGTCCACATCACCGGCGCGCTCAAGGTCGATGGTGACGTGACATCTGGGAATATCAGCCTGACAAACCATGTCCATGGCGGCGTCCAGACGGGTGGCAGCACGACGGGTAAGGCGCAGTAAGAGGGATAAATTTAATGGCAGAAATCAGGAAACCCTTTCCAACCCCAGATGAATCACAAACGGATCAAAGTCCCGGTCACTGTAAAGGAGTCGATACCCGCTCACAATGCACCGTGTGGCAATCAGGGTATCAATAGTCTTCCTGATGGTGATGCCTTCGGCGCGCAGGTCACGAAAATATCGTGCCGCTTCGATCATGACATCACGCCCCGCGATCTCGACTAAATCCAGAGCGCTAAGCAATCTCCGTGCCTTGTTGAAATCCCGCTCGCTGGCAAATCCCTGAAGAACTTCGGTCATCATTAAATCACCGATGGAGATGAGTTCTTCTCCTAATAGCCGGTCCAGAATATCGACTTGCGGCGTGGCGGTGCCCCGAAAAAAATCGATCCAGACCGATGAATCGACCAGGATCACGCGTCGGAACGCATGGCGTCGAGATCACCCCGCCACGCCAGTCGGCCCTTCATGGAACGCAGTTCCCGCTGCTGCTTCAGCCTGATCAGCGTCCGCAACCCGAGTTCGACGGCTTCTTTCTTGGTTTTGACACCAGACGCCTTTAGCGCATCTGTCATAAGGGTATCATCAATAATGATGTTGGTTCGCATGATGTGTATCTCCTAAATGAAATATACACATCAACAACACCCGGATCAAGCAATTACCTTAAAAACAGGCGGGGCTACGTGCTCCGCCTTTTTTATTTCAGGGGCGAAAAACCGTGCAATCTCTCCTTCTCGACAATGGCACCTGGGATCTGGTGGTTGACGCCAATCGCAATCTCGCCGTGTGCACCGCGCCCTATGCCGTGTTGCAGGATGTCGCGACTGCCGTGCGGATTTGGCTCGGCGAAGTGCTTTACGATGTCAGACTTGGCATCGGCTACGACACGGACATTTTTACAAACGCCAGCAACGCTGTCGTGCTCGCCCGCGAGGTTGAGCGGATTGCCAGTGAGGTGGCAGGCGTCACGGCCGCGCAATGCACCTTGACCCGACCTGGCCAGAAACGTCGCCTCACAGGGGTCATCCGTATCCAACTCAATGATGGAACGACGTCTGATGTCCAGTTCTAATTACGACTCCTCGATCCCGCGCCCGGAGCTGACGGAGGCGGGTTTCGTCGCGCCGTCGGAGCAAGATATTCTTTCCGGAGCCCTTGCCGACATGAATGCGGCTCTAGGTGGTCAAGCAAATCTCGCGCTCAACACGCCGCAGGGGCAGCTCGCCGTCAGTTTGACAGCCATTCTCGGCGATGTGTATGCTTCGATACTCGGTGTGTTTAACGGGATGGACCCTGCGGCAAATTCAGGACGGATGCAGGAGGCGATTGGGCGCATTTATTTCCTGACGCGCCGCCCCGCGACCGCGACAATCGTGGACGCGCAACTCACGACGACAGGCGGCGGCCAGACCATCGCGGCAGGGACGTCGGTAGCCATTGACCGCAATGGGAATATCTACGCACCATCTTCAGACATCGTGCTTCCCAGCGCGCCGGGTCAGGTCAACATCTCGCTCACCTGTCAGACCTTGGGCGCGATAATCTGTCCGGTCGGCGCCCTGACGCTGTATCAGGCAGGGTTGGGTATCACCAGCCTCACGAATAACGAAGTCGGGCTGACGGGTCTCGAAGCTGAAAGCCGCGCTGAGTTCGAAACGCGCCGGGAGCAAAGCGTCTCGGCAAATTCAATTGGCCAGAACGCCGCCATCCTTGGCGCGATCCTGTCACAGAGCGACGTGGATGATGCTTTCGTCGTGGATAATCCGGCGGGGCATGAAAGCGAAGTCAAGGGCGTGACGCTTGCGCCTTATAGTCTCTACGTCGTCGTTCAAGGCGGAGTCGACGCGAATATCGCGCGGGCCATCATTGCGCATAAGTCGCCAGGATGTGCCATGCAGGGCGGCATTTCCGTGCAGGTCAAGGATGAGAACACCGCCTATCATGGCAATAATCCGGTCTACACTGTGAATTTTGACCGTGTTCAAGCTGTTCCGCTTTACATCTCGGTCAAGCTCGCACGCCCCTCAATACTCGTGCCGCAGGACGCCCCCGAGCGTGCGATTAAAGCGCTGATGAACCATCTCACGAACTCTGAAACCCGGCCACGCATCGGCGCCACAATTTACGCCTCGCGCCTGGCAACCGTCGTCAATGCACTCGGGGATTGGGCGGAAGTGCTGGATCTTAGTCTTGGGACCGATGCCGATGTCGGCAAATCCAGTCTCACCCTGCCGATCAATCAGGTTCTCGCGCCTGACGCCTCAAAAATCACCGTCACGATTGAGGGCTGAACCGTGCTGAACGTTTCTGAGACCATTTACGCGCAATTTGCCAACAGCCCGCGCATCCGCACAATCATCAGCAGCATGGATCAGTCACTTGATCCGCGTAGCCTCATCGAGACATTTTTCTTCAATGTCCTTGACCTTGAGACGGCGACTGGATGGGGGCTCGATGTCTGGGGCCGGATCGTCGGTGTTTCAAGAGTCATTGAAGTCGCATCCGGGCGCTGGTTCGGCTTCAACGGGGCCTCGGACGCGACCAACACAATCACGCCTTTTGACGAAGCACCTTTCTTTAATGTCTCCTCAAGCGACGGCCTCACGAGCAATTACGTCCTGTCCGACGATGCTTTCCGTAAACTTATCCTGGCGAAGGCCGCCGCCAATATCACGAACGGTTCCATAACCGCACTCAATTCCATCCTCATGACACTGTTCGGCTCTGACACGCAGCACATCTGGGTTGAGGAAGACACATCAACCCGAACGCTAACCATAATCTTTGACTTCGACATTTCCCTCGTTGACGCGACCATTCTTGAAACATCCGGCGTGCTGCCGCGCCCGACGGGGGTATCCATTCGATATCGACGGAAAACTTCATGAAATCCAATGATCTCAGCCCACTTTTCCCGACGCCCTTCGCCGATACGCCCGACGCCGGGACGCTCACTTACCCCATCCCGAGCACTGTCAGTGACGATGGGCGCGCAAGCCTGAGTAAGGGCTTCTCGAAAACCAACATGACCCCCTGGCAGCGGGTGGGAAACCCCCGGACGGCACGGACATGAACGGCATTCTCAAGATGCTCTCCGTCTCCTGTCAGCGTAGTGAGGCGGGTTATGTCACGCCGTGGACGCTGGATTTTGCAAACGCGATCGGCGGATACCCGAAAGGCGCCGTCGTGAGTTATGGCGGTCCGGACAGGCTTTGGGTCTCAATGGCCGATGACAACACCTCGACGCCCGGAGCCAACGCCACCCAATGGCAGTCCGTCCTGGCCGACGTCATAAAAACGTACGCCAAACTGACGTCGGATCATAAAATCGTCACCATGAACGTCAATGCAGGCGGCGATACGACAGGCGCCTACGTGCAGGTCAACGACGCGGATGGCACAGGCTATAAAGTGCCGACAGACGCGTGGATACAGGCTTATCTGCTCAAAAACTACCTGCCGTTGACAGGCGGCACGATGACCGGGCCAGTCATCATCAGCGGGCAAAACGATACGAGTAATGTGACTTTTTTCTCAAATTATAAGCCAAAACAAGGCGAGAATCGTTTCCGGTGGGGCATGCGCTATCTGCCGTTCTACGGAACCCCCACCGACGTCAAAGGGAATGTTTTTATCGGGTATTTCGACCATTACGGCTTCGGCCAGAACGCCTACAGAATTCAGGTCAATGATTTCAGTGACCCGCCAATCACCAGGGAATGGGATTTCCGCAGCACGGGGGTCGTAAAAACGCCGCGTGGCAATGACCTTTTCGAGATTGATGGGCACAATCCGAATGGAAGGAAGGTTCAGGCGTTTAACGGAAATTTCTCAGACGAACAATACGTCAGTTTTGGAAATCCGTTTAAAGGCAGCACTATAGTATTAAATTTGACAGTGCAGGACGGCGGATCATTTCACACAGTCGGCTTCCGTGACTTAACTTCATCAGGGTTTAGACTGTCTCTACATCGGTGGAATGGTACAGTTCTTGAACCAGAGACAGTAGGCACAACAATTTGCGTGCAGGCCATCGGACCTGCTTAAGGAGAAAATCAATGTCATCATGGCCAAAATCATCAGAGGGCACCTACGCCTCAATTGAGGAAGCAGGCCCCTCCCCAATACCGAGACCTGAATATCCTAAACGATATTACGCATGGCTTTTCGCGCCCGGCGATCCTGGTTGGGAAGGCATAAAAGGTCAGGTGAGAGGATGGGTGGACGCATGGAGAATCTCATCAGTGGAAAACATCCCGCCAGCAGATAAGATGATTCCTATGACGATTGAGCAGTGGGATTATCATTATATGCAAGATGATCACGGGATTATGCTTCATCTGAGCGCTAAGTATGTTGATGGAGAATTTTACGAATCGCATCCGGCTTAAGCCCGCGGACAATGCTCAGGAAAGGCGTTTCGATAAAGCGAAATGTCAGGACGGATGCCCTATTCCGAACCGCGGGTCAACGGATTTGCGTGGCTCTATCAGTCACGATAGACTCTCGTCGCGCTCCGGCAAGAGAGTGAGATAAAAAGGTGAAGTCATGTCAGCAGCAAATGACAGTTTCGAGATTGCTAAAGCCGATGAAATGCTACGCCAGTCAGAGATGATGGCTGCCGAACGGCGAGAAGCCCTTGCAAAAACCAAAGAGCGGGGATCAGCAATTTTCGGGTGGATGCTCGCGATCGAGATGGCAGCGGCTGGTTTTGGGGCGACTCACCCCGAGAATATTCCTTTGATACTCTCAATCGTCTCCTGGTGTTTCGTTATTTCATTCCTTGCGATTTTGGTCCTGAGACCCGTGGGTATGAAGCCATATTGGTTCTCCTCCACTGATATTGAAGATATAGTGTATAAGTACGGCGTTTCCTCAAAGGCACATCTCAAAACATGTTTGTCCTACGAGATCGAAAATACAGTAGCCGAGAATCTCAAATCACATCGCCGATTGCAGATTGCTTTACGCCTGGCATGGTTGGCGATCATGCTCTTCCCAGTTGTTCTCTTTGCCGCGATCTCATTTGCGCGGTGATTTTTGAAGACCTCGCCTGTCGCTGTCCATCGCGAATTGGGTCAAACTTTGAAGGAATAGGCCGTGTGGAACTTTTGGATCAAAATGCCGCCCAAACCTGTAATGAGCCCGACCACCATTGCGATTTTGAAAAAAAACCCAATCGACTTAAAACGCTTATGACTGCGTTCTCCCTCAGGACAGGACAATCGACAATGAATTATTACGAGAAAATTAATCGACCAAATTTCTTCCAGAGCCTTTCCCAAGGATTGGGACGCATCTTTGGAATTCTTCCACCTCCGGATTACTCAACTGTAACACTGACGCCTCCTAGCGATCCAAAGACTGGACGCATAGATCCCAAATATCTCGGGTCAGATGCAGGTCGAGCCTACATAAGGGCAATGCTCAATCGTTTCGATTATTTGAAGCTCTAAGCCCGGCTTTTAAGAACTAAATTTCGCATAAGGGAAAGAATTCAAAATGCTACTTGATATCCCTTCCCTGCAGATGTCTTCTGATGACCGTTGCCACCTTGAGTCGGAGCGGTCTTTTGCCATGGCTGACTATACCAAATGCGAATTCAGTTCAGAGGAAATAAACGGTGCAGGAGATGTTCTTGCAAGTCGGCCGAGCTGGACTGAAGATAATGACGCGTTGATACGGTCAGCATTCAACGTCGCCTATTCATGGCGCGACGCTCATATCTTTCCCATGAGGTCCGTTCACGGTTCTGTATCCTCAGTCTGTTCAAAGCTGGGTGTAAAAGCCGTCAGCGGCGCACGCGTCAAACGTATGCCGACGATTTATGAGAAGCTCCCGCGTGTTGGCATTTCTCTCTACGACCTTCAGGACCTCGTGGGCTGTCGGTTCATCTTTGAGCATTCTGACGATCTCGACCGTGTGAGAGCGCACCTTAAAAACGAGTATTCTTGTCTCATTGATCGCGAAAATGATTATATTAAAAGGCCGAAGAAGGCGACCGGCTATCGGTCGCACCACATGATCTTCAGGTTCGCCAGAGATGATCAGCCCCAGTATAATGACTACCGGGTCGAAGTTCAGCTGAGGACACGTATCCAGCACGCATGGTCCACCGCTGTTGAGGCCATTGGGCTTTATCGTTCAGAGAGCCTCAAATCAAGTCAAGGTGATGGTGAGTGGCTGGAATTTCTCCGCCTCATCTCAAGTGAAATGGCTCTCATGGAGGGGAAACCTCCCGTGAAGGACGGATTTGAACGCGCTAACCGGATTGAACGCATCAGACAGCTTTATAGAGAATTGAACGCTGGAGTGACGCTTAACGGTATTAAGAGGATGGCGGACGGCATAACGGTCCCGCCAGAGCAGAAGCGCGATGTTGAAGCCTACCTGCTTATTTTCGACATCGGCAGAAAGGAGTTTGATCTGAGACCTTTCCGGGGTTTCCTGCCCGCCTCCACGCAATATCGAGAGCTGGAGATGGATTTACTCAAAAACAAGCTCAGCCAGCAGAACGTTGTGCTCATCGAAGCCAAGAAACTCGACAACATCAAGCGCGCATTCCCGAATTATTTCAGCGATATCGCAATGTTTGACAAGTTGTTGGACGGCATCATCGACGGAAGATCAGAAGAGACTTACAAGCGCGTCATCTCTCAAGCTCCCGTCAACGTTTACAGGCAGACACCTATTGATCCAGGCTGGATGCGCAAGGCTCACGTTCCAAGGCCGGTGAGCAGGTCAGATAAATAGAAAAGCACGGGGCGACCGATAGGCCGATCCCCGCGAACTGCATTTTTATACGTGACCTGCAAGAATTAACGGCGGTTAAATTCCTCAATAGGTAAAGGTAAATAACCAAGCACGCGATAGGTCGTTGGATTGACGACGGCACCTAAAGCTGACTCATAGGTCTCTGGTTCTTCACCATAGACAGTGGCTTCAACGCCAACGCGAATTGGCTCAGATCCCTTGAAGAGAATAGGCTGTTGATACCCCAATCCAGGTGGAAGCGGTTGAATAACAAGAAGTTTCTCTCGACTTAGCCACTGCACGCCATTCATAAAATATCTGATGGTCGTCAAATAACACTTTCCAACTGGTGCGTAAGGATTCAAATAATATCCGAATTCAGGCCATCGCTTGGTATCAATGCCACCGCAAAGAGAGACACCCTCTGATCCGATCGCGTTTTTAATTCTATTTTGGAATGTCCGTTGAGCATCTTCCTGAGCTTTACGCTGTTTAGCTTCGTTGCGCTTGAAAGCACTGACAGCCTCTTCAAATATTTGATCGATCGAGGCGCCGTTATGGAGTTTGCTCACATCAGATAACAGTCTATCAGATTCTTTTGGATCAAAGTAATCGATCAAAAATTCTCTTTCTTTTTTATTCTCTCTATATTGATCTAAATAGTATATAAAAGTTCTAAGGTCATCTTCACTAAATAATTGATTGTCAATCCCATTAGATATATCAATAACTTCTTTCGGACAATACGCAACGATACCATCATACCGAAATATAGTTTTCAAAATCTCCAAAATTTCTGGTCTCTTTATTCCGATCTGTTTACATTCTTTATAACCTTCAACGGCAAATCCAGACCGACTCCATTTAGCAGCAACAGTCGTATTGACACCTGAACTCCACCATTCATCGGACCTTCCAACGCCGCCCTTACTGTTGAAAAGATTGGCGTAATCTACCCAAGCCAAGTCCATGAATGGATTTCCTTCGGCGCTGCATCCTGCCAGAACCAAAGCGGCAATAGGGAAAATCTTTTTCATTTTTCTGCCTTCTGTTCGATGCCCGTGATGAGCGCGGCTGTGATTACTCCTCCGACAAAGCTCTCAGACCGGCCTCAATCAGGCGACGGATGGCTTCGGCGCGACCGCGAACCCTGTTCTCAAATGACCAGTCATCAATCGCCTTCACTTCTGAGGGCGTCATCATGAGCTGAACACGCTCGGATTTCAATTCGTCACTCATAAAAGCAACATACTCAACGAGCTCACTTTTAGCAATGGCTTGACGTCGACTGAGCAATATGCTCATATTAAGCGAGTAGCTAAAGAGATGACGCTCCTTAGCTACTCTAACCACAACCAGAGGAGTTATCTCATGGCCACGGCTGAGATCGATACTATCACAGGTTTCATATCTCCCTCCATACATGACGGCGAGTTGCGAATTTTGGATACCGACCTCGCAGCGCGGCTGGGATTTGATCGACCGAGAGATATTCGCAAACTTATCAAGAGATATGTGGCTGATTTGAGGCAAATGGGGCGATGCGCCACCGTGGCGCGTCGCCCAGAAGCAGCCTATTTTTCGATGTCCAGCCCTTTCGACCGCGCGTACTCCAAAACGGAAATTTCCAGCACGGCAGTGACTGAGCGTCGCTCTAACTTCGCAATCTGATCTGCGATAGCCAAGACATCTTCATCTAATCGCGTTGTGAAACTTTTTTTTGCCATGCAATTGCATTGCCCTTGCAAAACGTGAGGTGCTATGCAAACGTAATGCATGTGCATGGAAAGTGCAAGCGACCGAATGGAAAGATTGAGGCTTCCCACTCGGTCTAACCTTACTCACGAGGAGTGCCTCATGACTAAAGTATCCCAAAAACATAGCACCAAAGTAACCGAGATTGGAGGAAAACCTGTCTCAATCCTAGAGCATCAAAGATTGCGGGTCGTTACATTCAATATGATCGATCAGCTTCACAATCGTTGTGATGGAACAGCCCGAAAACGCTTCAACGACCACAAAGCCCGTTTCATTTTGGGGGAGGATTTCTTCGTCCGAAATACGGACGAAGCTGCTGAGATGGGGTTTGTAGCCCCCAATGGTTTGGTACTCCTCACCGAAAGCGGTTACCTAATGCTTGTCAAATCCTTTAACGACGATCTTGCCTGGCAGGTCCAAAGACAACTCGTAAACTGCTACTTTCGTGCAAGCTCGCTGAAATCTTCCCGCCGCCCCTCTGTCCTGCATACCTTCAACACGGCGATGAAGATTGGCGAGCGCATCGGTCTCGAGAGCGGACAGTTGGCCTTCCACGCCGCGCAATATTGCAAAGCCAAATGCGGTGAGAACCCGCTTGAGCTGATGGGGGTCAAGTCTCTTGCCGCCCCTCGTGATGAACACACACTGACCCCAAGCCAGATCGGTCAGGAGCTTGGCGACATCTCCGCGCGGCGCGTCAATCAAGAGCTGCTGAAGCTCGGCTTTCAGTCGTTCACGATCGGCGGAAAGGGTCAGCGTGTCTATCACCTGACGGAGTTGGGCAAGCACTATGGCCGTCTCGAGGACACAGCTCGCGCCCATACTGACGGGGCCGTAACGGTCCTGCGCTGGTATCCCCAGATCATCGACATCCTCGGCTCTCAATTGCGTCCTGTCCCTCAGTTAGAGCGCGGAGCTCACCAGGAGGCAGCACATGCCACAGTGTGAGAAAACGGACAGCATCGGTGAGGTTCTGCACGATCTGACTTTTGTCAGCGAAATACTGAAACTCACGGTCCAGGCAGAGACCGGGGTGAGTCCGATCATCAATGACCGTCTCGCAGAAATCGTCGAGCAGCTATGCACCCGCCTTGATCACCTCGATTTCGAAAGCCGTTGCGACGATGCTGTGCGGCCGCGTCGAGAGAAGGCAGACACCGACATGGTCGATTTCTGAGGCCAGAAACCCGTAAAAGAGAAAAGCCGTCCTTCGGGGCGGTTTTTTTTGTGAAACGTAAAGAGAGAGACTTTTCACAAAACCATTTTTGTCTTCTCTTTGGCTTCGTAAATTACTAAGCTACGCACTCGGAGCAAGCTTCGGAAAACGTAGGGAGGGGCCAACTCTGTGCATATGAAGTTTATATGGATCGCCTCCATGTTTTTTGAGGGGGCTGCTTCGGTTTTCAACGACCACACTTGCAGCGCTATTGATCCGTTCGTGTCATCCGCCCATAGCGATATGACAACCGACCTCGAAGCCGTAAACAATGATCGTAAACGAGTCGAAGCTCTTTTCTCCCTTTCGCAGGTTGAGAAGCACCTGAATGGCGGATAGGGAAAAGAGGCGTGTTCGCGGTAACGTGGCGAGCACACCAGGAAAAACGGTTCTTCACACTCCAGATGCATCGACTTCTCTTTCGAGCAACCTTCGCTTGGGGATGATGTCTCAAGTTCAACAATCGACGTCACCCTATTCATCTCCGGAAATGCTCAAAGCCTATAGAGACGCAGGCTTTGAAGAAATTGTTGCAAAACTTATCGAGAGCGTTGATAGAGAACAACAACACCGTCATAAATTAGAGAACCGTGAGCACGACCGTCTCGACGCGACCGTGAGATACAATTTTAAAATTGTGCGATACGGACAGATTTTCCAAGTCACTCTTGGTATTTTTGGGACAGTTGGATCAGTTTATCTCGCCACGATACTAAAAAGTCCCGTCGTCCCAATAGTATTTTTCATTACCGCTATGGGGGGGAGTGTGGCTGCGCAAAAGATCATCGACTTTTTCACAGGCTACTTCAAACGTCAGAAAGAAGTTCCTGCCGGAAAACCCAAGGCGACTTAACCTTCACTTAATGTTTATACGCGTCTGACCAAGCCGTCCTTCGGGGCGGTTTTTTTGTGGAAAGAAAAAATGCAGGTATTCATCCCTAATCCCGGCCGCACGGTGAGCGTGCCCGTCTCATCTCCATGTGCAGCGACGCCACCCTCTCGCTACCCTCCCGGCGACGTTAATCCAAGCCCGCTTCCTTTATGCCTGCCAGCAAAGTCGAGTTCAGACATGCTGGATTACACGATCCGGGTAGGGGATTGGTTCGACGGCACGGGAGACGCCATCATTTCCTTCTCTGTCAAAGGCCTGGAGGGGCAGACCGGCGATACGCCTCTTACGTTGGCCGCCAGCTTTTCAGGTTCACAAGCCGTCACGCTGATTCTGACGAGTGGCGTGCCGAAGCAGCGCTACACTTTCACGGCGGAGATAACAACACGCATGGGCCTCGTTTACGCTGTACCACTGACGCTTCAGATTAACGACAATACCCCGGCGACGCCGCCACGAAGCTTTGAGGTTCCGTCTGTGCCGGTGGACGCAGACTCCTTTAAGGCACTCATCAAGACGCTCCCGACATCTCCACCTGCCGTAGGCGAGCTGTGGAACAATGCGGGCGGTATTTTCATCGTTGAGGCAGACTGAGTGGGGTAAAATGATGTTACGTTTCTATTTCTTATGCGCGGCATGGGCCGCTTTTTTTATGTCTGTGCCGGACGTCGAGGCACGTCCCTTTATCGCAAAATCCATCCAGACGGACGCGATCAAGACCGCGGACTCAGTGCTTCGGATCTCGGATTCATCGGGCGACATGATGACCCTGAGTAAGACGTCGACCGATATTCTGAGCGACGACTTAACTGTTAGCGGTGCGTCTCTTTTCAAAAGCACGGTTAGTTTTGACAAAATGCCTGCGTTCAGTGCGGGCATCACCATGTCCACGCTCATGACGGACACTGACACGACCGCGCCGATACATTTCGATCCGATGACGCTGCGCGAATTTTACGGACAGTTCAGAAGTTTTTACGGATTCACCAACACGCAAATTGACGATCTTTACGATTACGCGGAGACGGTCGAAAAAGAATCAAAAGAGCGGGATGCAAAGCTCCTCCCCCTGGCGGGCGGCACGGTCACGGGGTCGACGACATTTGAAAAGATGCTCGATCTCCCGGGTGGCATTCAATATGCGGTGCATTTATTCTCGGCAGATGGCAGTGATGAGGGTGCTCTCGGCGATCTCATAGATGGGCTCGGCACGTCACTCTCAAATGAAACGGATCGGGCGAAGACGGCTGAGGGGCTTCTCATGCCGAAATCTGGCGGTGAATTCGGGGGCAGCGTCACAGCAGCAAGCCTAACGTCGAGAAACGGGCTGGGGCTGGATAAAGGTGATGTGCGCATTGGCACGAGTGGAAATCTCATCCTGACAACGTCCGCGAACGCCGTGGCCGCTTATTTCTCCTCTGATGCGTCCGGTGACTTGCTCATCAACACAGGCATCGCCGGAGGCGGCGGCATACGGCCTGTTGCCTACACGTTCGATGCTTTGACGAAAAGTCCGACGACGGGGTCTATCCACATTTGCTCTGACTGCATGATCAACGGACACCGCTTCGTCGCTGTCATGTGGAATGGATCGGCATGGACGGGATTGAGCGGTGAAGAGGTCACGCACTGATGCCTCGGACGGTTCTCACGGTCTCATTTGCACATTTCAGAAAGAAAAACATGACCCAAGACACAAAAACGAGATCCTTTAAGCTCATCGCCGGGTTTGAAGGCCTCTCCCTCACGCCTTATCTCTGTGCGGCAGGGAAATGGACAATTGGCTGGGGCAATACGCGCCTACCGGATGGTTCTGCTGTCACAAGCGACACGCCGCCGATTACGCGGGAGAAGGCGGACATCATGCTGACACGAGAGATCATGAATGTTGAGGATACTCTATCACGCCTGGTAAAGGTGCCCCTCACCGAGGATCAAGCCGCCGCACTGACATCCTTTGTTTATAACATCGGCGCAACAGCCTTCGAGAATTCGACCCTCTTGAGGAAGCTGAATGCGGGCGATTACGGAGGCGCCGCAGATGAACTTCCTCGATGGGTCCATGCAGAGGGGAAAATTCTCGGCGGTTTGATCAAGCGACGAGAAAAAGAGCGCGCGCTATTTCTCAGCGCGTAAGGCAAACACCACCTTTTCAGGTGGTTTTTTTTGGAGTTTTTTCTTGGACAGCAGCATCATGGATCAACTCGCGCAGGCTCTCCCTGGCCGCTGGGGCGTTTACGCTCCCCTCGTTTTTCTAACGTTATCAGGGCTTTGCAATATTCTTGCGATCGGCCTCAAGCCCCCGACATGGGGTTCGAAAAATTATGCTCTTCGGAAAATCTATTATCTCGTCGTGACATGGGGTGCCCTTAATCTCGGCCACGCCGCTAATCGCCTTCAATGTGAGCGCACGGGCCTCATGGTCAAGAGAGAAGATGTTGATCGGGCCGTTCAGGTTTTAAGCCAGAACGGCATATCGGTCCTGAACAAGGCCAAGCCCCCAACGTGACTGAACATCCTCGCCAGCATTGCCTGGCGTTTCTTCAGCACTGAATTTTTAACAGGAAAGAAACTGAAAATGACGAACGAACTCGTAACCTCGCAGGCGGCAGCCACCGATCTCGTTGCTGCTGGAGAAGCCCTTTATAAGTCCATCACCGGCGCGGAAATGTCTGCAAATCAACAGAAAATCGCTGACGGCATCACGCACATTGTTGACGGGCTGGTTCCCAGCCTTGAGACACGGGTCTCATTTGATCTTAAAAACGTTTTGGCCGGGGCAACGGCCACGCTTAACGGCGTTGCGCACGTCGTAACCGCGGCAAAGACCCATCCGTCTCACGATAACCCCGACCAGGCAGCCGCATGAACAGCGGCATCACCGCCATGGGCACGCTCGCGATCATCGCGGGCGGCTTGGGGGCACTCGTCTGGTATGCGAACCGGGCGGGGCGGAACGCTGCGCAGGTCTCCTCAGCAAAAGCCAAAACGGATGCAGCCACTGACGGTGCGCGTGTGTTCAAGGCAATGGGAGAGGCGGCCAGCCGTTACATCTCTGACGATGATCTGATGAACGCTCTGAAGCGAGGTGAAGCATGAGGCGTCTCCTGCCCGTTATCCTGCTCACCCTAAGTAGCTGTGCTACTCCACGATACATGCCGATTTGCGCGACCAAAGTCGAATGGCCTGCCGCCGTGCAGATGCGAGCTCATGACGAGCTCGCGGCGCATCCAGAATTAACAGCAACGAGGGAGAGTATCCGGCTATATGCTGCGCAGCGGCAAGTCTTGGATGCGTGCATTGCGAGGTAATGATGGCACGCATATGGCACACTTTTGAACGGAGAACTACGGCTAATTACGATATTTTATGGCAATAAGCTTTTAACGATATGAGAGGAAAACCCCAGAAAACCGAGCATTTTCTGGTGCTGCTGGCGAGGATTGAACTCGCGGCCTCTCCCTTACCAAGGGAGTGCTCTACCACTGAGCTACAGCAGCCTGCCGCAGCTAACTAGCTTTTAAACGGGGATTCCGCAAGCCCTCGCCACGACGTACAAGGCGATTTTCAATCATCGCGATGCACTTTTTCCATACGCTCGTGACGTTCCTGCGCCTCGATGGAAAGGGTCGCAATTGGGCGCGCCTGAAGGCGTTTAAGGCCGATCGGTTCTCCCGTTTCCTCACAAAACCCGTAAGTCCCGTTTTCAATACGTTGCAGGGCAAGATTGATTTTGACAATCAGCTTACGCGCGCGATCGCGGGTCCGCAATTCCAGCGCCCTGTCGGTCTCGACGCTGGCGCGGTCAGAAATATCCGGTTCCAGAATGCCGCCTTCCGACAGGCTGGCGAGAGTGAGGTTGGCTTCTTTCAAAAGGTCCGTGCGCCAACGAATCAATTTCTCCCGAAAAAATGAGACCTGCTGCGGGTTCATGAACTCTTCGTCTTCCGAAGGTTGGTAATCAGGCGGCAGCGTAATCATTGGCAAATGTTCCCGTGAAGACGACCAGATTCTCTCATAACAGGCTCTCCTCTTCCTGACGTTTCATGCCTGAACGATTGTCGGGAGCTGCCGTTGCGACCGGTTTATAAGTCCCCTCCCGGCAAACGCCAAGCCCTTCCACGGGAAAAGCCGGTTTTTTGAGGCCGAGCTTGAAGTTCGGAGCGTTCAGCCCGGGTTGAAATTTTCGTGAGCCGGGTCAGATCCATTCGGAAATTCAAATCGATCAAGTTGCCAGGATGATGGCTCTTCCATGACGCGGCTATACCATTCCCGCATGAGGGGGTGGGCAAGCACGGCATCGCGGTAATCCGCCAGCACCGTTGAGACGGGCACCTGATAGGTCGCAAAGCGCGACATGACCGGCGCAAACATGGCATCCGCAATGCCGAAAGCCGCGCCGAACAAATAGGCCCCGCCCTTCCCGAAACGTGCCCGCGTCGCGGTCAATAATGTCTCGATATCGGCGAGATCACGGGCGACATCCGGGTCAACAACGTCAGCGCGGGGGAAGACGCGCCCGCAATTCATCGGCCAGGCGCGTCTAAGCGGTCCGAAACCCGCATGCATCTGCGCAGCGAGGCTCAGCGCCCGCCCATAAGCTTCAGGCGATTGCGGCCATAATTGTGCATTGAAACCCGCGCAGAACTGGCAGATCGCCAGGCTCTCCCAGATTTCCGCCCCATGATATCGCAGGTAGGGGACGCATCGATTGGGACTGCGTTGATGGATCTCCTCCGTCTGCCCACCCCCTCTGAGCGGGATGACCTCTTCACGCACTTCAAGCCCGGCAAGATTCACAGCGAGCCACGCCCGTAACGACCATGAGGAATAGCGCCGTGTCCCCATGAGAAGGAGGTCGGACGCGTCAGTCATGAAGTGCCTGGATGAAGCCGCCCCCCAAAACATGGGACTGACGATAGAAGACGCATGCCTGGCCCGGGGCGGGCATGGCCGCTTCTTCTAGCTCGACGCGGGCTACAGCGCCCTCTTCCGCAAAAATGCGGGCTTCCCGGGTTTTTTCCCGGGCGCGGAGCTGGACTGTGCAGGCAAGCCCCTCCGGCGGCGGATCGACCAGCCAATTCACATCCCGCAGCCGGAAGCTGCGTCGCCCGGCCCCGGCGCGCGGCCCCACAATGATGCGCCGGTGCGCGGCGTCAATGCGCGTCACCATCTGACGCGTCCCATCTTTTGTATGGACGTCGCCGAGCTTCTTACTCTGCCCCACCGTGTAACGCGCGATACCATCATGCTGGCCGAGGACCTTCCCGGCCTCATCCGTGATGTCACCGGGGCCTCTGACCTCCGGCCTCAGCGCCTCCACCATTTTGGCGTAGGAGCCATCCGTGACGAAACAGATATCCTGACTATCCGCTTTATCAGCGATTTTCAGCCCGAATGATTCAGCTTTCCGACGCACTTCCGCCTTCGAGCCATAGGCACCGAGCGGAAATCTCAGATAATCAAGCTGATCCCGCGTCGTCGCGAATAAAAACCATGACTGGTCACGCGTTTCATCAACGGGGCGATGCAGCTCCGGCCCGGCCGCGCCTTCAACACGCCGCACATAATGGCCCGTCGCCATCGCGTCACATCCCAGATCCCGCGCGAGGGTCAGGAGGTCCGTAAATTTGACGCCCTGATTACAGGCAACGCATGGCACGGGAGTCTCGCCACGCGCATAACTGGCGGCGAAATCATCGATCACACTGTTACGAAAGCGTTCTTCCGCATTGATGACGTAATGGGGAAAATCCAGATGATCCGCCACCGCGCGTGCATCCATGATGTCGCGCCCGGCGCAGCAAGCCCCTTTGCGGCTGACCTGACCATGATCATAAAGCTGCAAGGTGCCCCCGATTACCTCATGGCCCTCAGCCTTGAGGAGTGCCGCCACCACGGAGCTATCCACCCCGCCCGACATTGCGACCATTACACGCATGGAAACGCCACCCTCGAATCAGGCCGTCTTCGGCAGATGCACGACAAGTCCGTCAAGCGCTTCCGTGATGACGATCTGACAACCAAGGCGCGAGGTTTTCTGGAGGCCGAAAGCGAGGTCGAGCATATCCTCCTCATCTTCCGTCGGTGTCGCCAGGCGGTCAGCCCAGGCCGAGTCGACGACGACGTGGCATGTCGCGCAGGCGAGAGAGCCTTCACACGCCCCCTCCAGGTCAATATCATGCTTATGCGCTATTTCGAGAACGGAGAGGCCAATCGGCGCTTCAACCTCACTGCGTGTGCCGTCCTGCGCGACGAAAACCATACGTGGCATACTCAAAATTCCATTTCTTCAACTCAGTTCGCCTGCAACGCCCTGCCAAAAATATCCAGCGCCCGCGAAATATCGGATGACGAGGTAAAACGTCCGACGGAGAGACGCAAGCTTCGTCCCGCATCTGCTTCAGAAAGCCCCATCGCGCGTAAGACGTAAGATGGCGCCACATCACCGGACATACATGCGGATGCGCTTGAATAAGCTAATTCCGGCGTTAATACCATTAAACCCTGTGCTTCGGGGCCATTTTTGAGGCAGATATTCAAAGCACCGGGCAGTCTCGCAGCACCCCGGCCATTCATGACGCTGCGCGGCCAGAGCGCCTTTAAGCCGTTGAAAAGCGCATCACGCAGCGCCGCCAGCCGCGGGGCTTCCGACGCCATATGGGTCTGGCATAGGGCACAGGCAAGCCCGAACCCGGCAATGAGCGCCACGGGCAGCGTGCCGGACCGCAGGCCACGCTCCTGCCCGCCGCCCGAAAATAAAGGGGCAAGGCGGATGCGCGGCCGCCTCTGCACGTAAAGCGCGCCGACGCCCTGCGGGCCGTAAATTTTATGGCTTGAAAATGAGGCAAGATCCACATCGGCGCAGGAAAAGGGCACTTTCCCGATCATCTGGCTGGCATCGCAATGAAAGAGCGCCCCTTTTCCACGCGCGAGCGCGCTCAGTGTTGGCAAATCATTCATGACGCCGGTCTCGTTATTTGCGCCCATGATGGAGACGAGCAGGGTCGGCACGGCCAACGCTTCCGCCAACGCGTCAGGCGAGACAGCCCCGTTTGACAGGACGGGCAGGATAACCGGCTCAAACCCTTCCTGCTCCAGATCATGCACGGCTTCGAGGACACATTTATGCTCCGTCGCCGCCGTGATGATCCGCCGCCGCGGATCACCGTGTTTTTTCAAAAAATGTGCAGCGCCCTTGATGGCCAGATTATTGGACTCCGTCCCGCCTGATGTAAAAATCACCTCCTGCGGCGACGCATCGATCAACCGGGCGACGGCGGCGCGTGCCGCCTCGATTTTCAGCGCGGCAGCGCGGCCCGGCGCGTGATGCGCGCTGTTCGGGTTACCATGGAGGTCGGAAAAACATCTCTGCATCTCCGCAATAACGTCGGGATCACAAGGCGTTGAGGCGAGGTAATCCAGATAGATCACGCCGTGACGCCCTTTTTACGGGTTGACGCCATTTGCCCGTAAGCCATGCAAAATTGCGCGACATCCTCTTCCGTGACATCCCATGGCAGGGAAATGCGGATGGCGTGGCCGGCAAGCTGCCCCATACCCATGGCTTCAAGCACGTGTGAGCGCGTCACTTTACCGGAGGAACAGGCGGAGCCGGTTGAGACGCAGCACCCCGCCAGATCAAGGGCGATGAGCTGCGCCTGTCCACTCATCTCAGGCAATATCAGACAGCTGGTGTTGGCGAGGCGGGCAGTGGCCTCTTTGCCGACCACAAGCGCGCCGCAGGACTGCGCCACGCGCTCAATCTCATCCCGCCAGGCGGCAATCTGCGACCAGTCTTGTTTCTGCCCGGCGCGCATTGCCGCGGCCATACTGGCAATGCCCGGCAATGCGGGCGTCCCGCCGCGCCGCCCTCTCTCCTGCCCGCCCCCGGACATCATTGCCTTAACCGGTATGTCGCCACTCAGCAGAAGCGCACCGGCCCCCTTGAGGCCGCCCGCTTTATGGCCGGATATCGCAACACTGGTCAGGCCTCGCATTGTCATGACGTGTCGCGCGGCATATTGAACGGCATCGACATGCAGGTAAGCGCCATATGTCTGGCAAAGCGCGGCAATGTCCGGAAGCGGATTAATCACGCCGGTTTCATTATTGGCGGCCATGGCGCAGACAAGGGCGGGCCCACCTTTCCGCAGCATGGTTTCGAGATCTTCCAGCGAAACCTCACCTGACGGCATCACAGGTATCACGCTGGCCGCTCTGGCGGCCTTCCGCACCGAATCGTGCTCTGTCGCGGTGATCAGGATCCGGCGATCATGGGAGAAGGCATGGAGGGCCAGCGCATTGGCCTCCGTACCACCGGAAGTGAAGATGAGCTGGTCCTCAATAATGTCGAAGCTTTCCGCAAGCAACGTCCTTGAGCGCTCAAGCAGGCGGCGCGCTTCCCGACCGGCCTTATGGATGGAGGCGGGGTTACCGATGGACATGGCCGCTTCCAGCATGGCCTCACGCGCCTGCGGCCGCGGCTTCTCCGTCGCATTGGCGTCGAAATACAAGTTCATCATCACCCCCGTGATTTCGCAACGTCGCGCATGATTCCGCCATGTATCGGATAAACGATTTTAAAATGACGTGACGATTTAAGTAGAATTTTGCCTTGAAGCCCCGGTATACACGTCGACGAGAAAAAGCGTCACGCTTAAAAATGTACCTGATTCCGTAAGCCGAGACCCGCATTGGCCTGGGCCTGCTGTCGTAATCTGGAAGGAGAATGCTCGGGAGCATGCCTAATCTGCAATCGTCAACCGCACCCCGTTTCCCCGGATCGCTGCACGGCACGCACGTCCTTCTCCTTTTATGTTCTGAAGCCGCGGCGCGCCGTTAGTTAAATGACGCTGCGCGCCCCTCTATCACTCAAATCAACGGAAGCACCTTAATGCCTGAAGTCATGTTTGCCGGGCCTGACGGCCGACTGGAAGGTCGATACCACCATTCTGAAGAAGCAGACGCGCCCCTGGCTCTCGTATTGCATCCCCATCCGCATCATGGCGGCACGATGAATAACCGCATCACATATTCCATGTATCGCAGTTTCGAGAAAATGGGGTTCTCGGTCATGCGTTACAATTCACGCGGCGTGGGGCGCTCCCAGGGGCGTTATGATGGTGGGATTGGCGAGATTTCCGATGCGGCCGCGGCTTTGGACTGGATGCAGTCAATCAACCCGAATTCTTCCGAATTATGGATTGCCGGTTATTCTTTTGGCGCGTTTATCGGGATGCAACTCCTTATGCGACGGCCGGAAATCAGCGGTTGGATCAGTGTGGCACCGCCCGCTAATGATTATGATTTCGGATTTCTCGCCCCCTGCCCTTGTGGCGGCCTGATGATTGCGGGCGGAAAAGACGATATGGCGCCTGAGCCCGGCATCAGAAAGCTTGTCGAAAAGCTGAACACGCAAAAAAATGTCGATGTTGACTACCGCGTTTTCGATAATGCGAACCATATTTTCGCCCATGAAGCCGACCTCGTCTCTGAAGCATTGGAGGAACATGTTTCCGCCCGTCGCGCGGAGCGTCCCCTTGCCCTGACCATGGATTAAAGGCGAAACAGGCAGGGAGAAAAAGCGCGCCATCAAACGGGCGCTTTTTTTATGAGGCCGGGAAGCGTATGAAAGGGGCCCGAATCGACCCCGCGCGGAGGCCCCATGGAAAACACGACCTACAAGAGCCCTTTCCTGCAAGAAGCACAGGCGCGCGGATATATCTATCAATCGACCCATCCTGAAGCGCTCGACCAAGCTTTTCTTGAAGGGCCAGTCAGTGCCTATATCGGGTTTGACCCCACGGCGGACTCATTGCATGTCGGCCATGCGCTCTGCCTGATGGTTCTCCGACTCATGCAGCGCCACGGTCATCGGCCGATTGCGCTTGTGGGCGACGGAACCGCCCAGATCGGTGACCCGTCTTTCCGGGAAGAAGCACGCGCCCTCATGACGGTGGAGACCATCGCGCAAAATAGTGCGGGCGTCGCGCGCAGTCTGCGGCAGTTTCTCGATTTCGACAATGCCGGGTCGTCAGCCCGCATGTTGCATAATGCGGCCTGGCTGAACCGCCTGACCTATCTTGACCTGCTGCGCGATGTGGGCGTGCATTTTTCAGTCAATCGAATGCTTTCTTTCGACAGTGTTCGCCAGAGACTGGAGCGGGAACAGGGCCTGACGTTTCTTGAATTCAATTACTCTATATTGCAATCCTACGATTTCCGCGCCCTCAACCGCGCCGAGGGCGTGACGCTGCAGATTGGCGGATCCGATCAATGGGGCAATATTGTTGCCGGTGTCGAGCTGGTAAGGCGTACGGAGGGCAAACAGGTCTTTGGCCTGACTTTGCCGCTTATCACCACCGCTTCCGGCGCAAAAATGGGGAAGTCCGCGCAGGGGGCGCGATGGGTTCTGGCAGAAAAGCTACCCGTCTTTGAATATTGGCAGTTCTGGCGCAATACGGAAGATGCCGATGTCGGGCGCTTTCTCAAAATGTTCACCGATCTACCCGTAGCGGAATGTGAGCGTCTTGGCGCCCTTGAAGGCGCGGAAATCAATGAGGCAAAGAAAATCCTTGCGACGGAGGCCACCGCCATTTGTCACGGCCGCGCCGCAGCGGAGGAAGCCGCGCAAACCGCAATGGCGACGTTTGAGCAGGGCCGCCTCTCCACCAGCCTTCCGACAATATCGCTCGCGCGTCAGGTGCTTGCAGAGGGTCTGCCCGCATATCGGATTTTTGTTGAAACCGGCCTCGTCAAATCCGGCGGAGAAGCGCGCCGCCTTATCCGTGGCGGCGGGGCGCGACTCAATGACGTCGTGGTCGCGGATGAAAATCAGATGATTACGCTGAACGATCTTTCAGAGGACGTCCTGCGCGTATCGTCAGGGAAGAAACATCACGTCATTATCAAGCCGGAATGACCAGGCGCCACAACTAGCTCGTGGGTGCGGTCAAAAGCCGGACGCTCCGCGCCACACTGTCACTTTCCACATAGAGGCGACATGCGCGCGCCAGCCCCGCAGCACCATAGGCGCGGCGCACATCGCGGTCATCGACAAGACTGTTCAAAGCCCGGGCCAGCGCGTCGACCTGACCGACCGGGACGATCAAACCCGTTTCCTGATCAAGAATCTGCTCACGCGCGCCGCGAATATTCGTCGCCACCACGGGGAGGCCGGTCAACATGGCTTCCACAATCGCCATGGGCAGGCCTTCAAAATGGCTGGGCAGCGTAAAAATGTCGGATGCCGCCATAATGGCAGGGACATCATCCCGATAACCCAGCATCTGCAGGCGCGCGCCAAGTCTTTCCTTCCCGCGCTCAAATTCAGCCGTCATCATATCGCCGTGATCTGTCGGCAGGCGGGCCCCGACAATCCATAGATGCGCGTTTGGGACATCCTCCATCGCGCGAAGAAGCTCAGGATATCCTTTATGGCGCACCAGGCGTGACACAGCCAGGATGACGACCATATCGTCATCAACGCCCAGTTCGGCGCGTATGGCCTGTCGTGCCGCCGGGTCAGGCCGGAAGCGCTGCGGGTCACGTCCGTTAAGATTGGCGACCGCGTGACGGTTGATGCGCCACCGCCGCGCATCCTGCGCCTCTTCTTCCGAGACTGTCATGAAAAGATCGGTCCATTGCCCCGCCATCCATTCCAATATGAAGGAAAGAAGCTTACGCCAGACCGGACCGGGCTGATTAAAGAGGAAGCCATGACACGTGTAGGCGATGCACGGCACACGGCAATAAAGCGCTGCGACCCGCGCGATAAAGCCGCTGATCGGCATATGCGCGTGCACCACATCTGGCTTCGTCTTCCTTATAAGCCGAATAAGCGCTTTCAGCGCATGCCACTGTGCAAAGGGAGAAAGGGAGCGCACCATTGGCACGGCATCGACTTCAAAACCCGCTTTGCGCACGGCGGCAAGGTGCGGCCCTTCAGCACAGGCGCCCGTCACCTCGCAGCCAGCATCCCGCAGGCCCTGCATGATGGGAAGGATGAATTGCCGCATCGCGAAATCAATATTGGCCACTTCCAGAACCCGTAACGGGCCATTCGGACGGGCAGTTGGACGGCGGGATAACGTCACAGCCTTTCCAACGTCCACAGCACCACGCGATGACGTCCGTCTCCCAACTGGTCAAAGGGGAGTTCACCCGGACGTTCGGTGGGATCATTGGCCGTCAGCACAATCTGGTTTGTCTTCTGGTAAAAACCATTTCCGAAATACACGCTTTCCTCAAGGCTCAGGGTCGCGCCCTGCTGGGTGAACTGCCAGATCATGCCGTCACACTCAAGCTCGCAGAATGCCCCCTCTGTGAAATCAGAAATACGGACATCCGGCGCGAGATGAAAGCGGTAGACGAGATTCCGATCCGCGTCGGCCTTGACGCTCTCCGCCCCCCTCAAAACGCGACCATCATCGGAGAGAGACAGGCGCCTTTCCCATTCATAGGCACCCGCGCCGGAAGCCACCTCCATTTTAAGTTCAAGGACGAGCCCGGCATCATTTTCCACGAAGTCGGTTGAGATGCGACGTTCAATGGCCGACGCATCTGCATGCCCTCCCCGCGCAGGTGGAAGAAGACCTTCCGTGACAAGGCTGTTATGCGCCGAGGGATGGCGCAACGCTTCCTGCCATGATGGCAGGCGGGAACTGCCGCAATTGACGAGAAGGCGTTGACGCCCATAGGAGAATTCAAATGCGAAGGGCGCATTATGTGCCGTCTGGTCAAAGCCCGCTTCCGGCGGCGCGCCGCCATCCGCGAGGAGGAGGGCCTTCCTGCCCGTCAGGCGGATGAAACGTCCATCAGGCATGGTGGGCGCGACGATCTTCTGCCGTCCTGCATATTGGATGACACGCTCGACAAAAGCGCCATCATGCGCCCAGCCGCCATGAAACAGGGAAACGCCGCCATCCCCATGGCGCAGGGCGCGCAGGACAGGACAGAGGCGTGTCAGAGATGTCATGATGATGTCGGAAACGGGCTGCTGCGCCATGCGTAAAATGGCGCTCATTTCCGTCAATTCCCGCACGACCTGAAATTGCGTGTCAGGACTGCGCTGCCGCACTGTCCCATCCGGGTAGATCTGCTGCAAAATCGTTGTTTCGAGGCGGCGCAGGGCGCGCTCCCGCAAATATTTAAATCCGGGGAGGAAAAATGCGACAACCATCAGGCCACGCGTGACGACGAGAGATTGCCAGCGCCCCTCCAGTTCCGGTGGTGCAATTGCGAGGAGGCGTCCGACAAGAATGAGGTGCCGCATGAGTCTGCGACGGAAACGCTCATCCGCCGTGCGTGCGTAAAATTCGAAATGTCCGATTATGGCGCAGAGACGCGCAGCGGTCAGGACAGAGTTATCCTGCGGAAGCGGCTGCCGGATCCAGCCTGCAATGCTGGAACGCGCGAGGAGACGCGCCTCCTCCGTGCCCAGGGCCGCGAGGTCACGCAGCCAGAGGAACTTGCCGATTTCCTCCTGCACGAGTGGCGGTAGGGTTTGGCGCTCGATATTATTGAGGAGAAAAGGATATTCACGCCCCTCAACATAAATCAATCCCGCCAGAAGTTTCGCCGCGCGGTCAGCGTTGCCTGTCCAGATATCGCGTAAAACGGCAGAGGGTTCTGACGGCGCTCTTTTGAGGCCAGACAGGGCATGTTGCAGCCTGACTAACGCAGGTTTAATCGCTCATCCTCCTCATCTCCGCACCATCCCGGTTTCAGCGTCCTGCCACGCCGGTGCCGGGGCGCCTCGACAGCGTGTCAGGGCTGCAGGCCGCGCATCCCGGCATCACGCAGATCGCTGATCGCCTTTCGGTAATCAGGCTGGCCATAAACCGCCGTGCCTGCGACCAACATGTCAGCTCCTGCTTTTACAACACGCGGAGCGGTCGTCGGATCAATTCCGCCGTCAACACCGATGCGGATATCACGCCCGGTCGCGTCTGCCATGGCGCGGAGAATCTCGATTTTGCCGATCTGCGCGTCGATGAATTTCTGTCCACCGAAACCGGGATTGACCGTCATAACGAGGATGAGATCCAATTCCTCCATGAGATAGGTCAGTGCCTCAGGCGGCGTGCCCGGGCAGATGGCGATGCCCGGGATGGCCCCTGATTTACGAATGGTCTGCAAGCTGCGATGCACATGCGGGTTGCCTTCACAATGAACATAAATGTGATTGGCGCCCGCCTGGGCGAAGCTTTCGAGATAAGGGTCCGCCGGGGCGATCATGAGATGGACATCGAGAGGCTTGTCCGTCTGGCGGCGCAGGGCCGCGACCATGCTGGGGCCGAACGTCATATTCGGCACGAAATGCCCATCCATGACATCGACATGTATCCAATCCGCGCCATCCCGATCAATCGCGGTGACTTCCTCCCCCAGTCTCATGAAGTCAGCGGAGAGAATGGAGGGGGCGATGAGAGGTATCTTACGTTGCGGCATCCAACTAACCTGACCTAAATATTTTCCCATCAGGACGCCGTGACTTCCCATATTGGGGCGACGCGCGCAATACCGGCGTGTTAAGCGACGATTGATCCTGATGAGATGATGGAAGAACAAACCCGACATTTCAGAACGCGACAATTTTATATACGCTTCAACCGCGCCACGAAAAACCCGTCGAGCCCGCCTTCCTCCGGCCACATCCCCGGATGCGTGCGGAAACAGCCTGACGCCGTCACGGCGAAGGACATGGCGCCTGCTTCCTTTTCGGTAAATGGATGCAACGCCCATCCGCGCGCGCAGGCAGCTTGCACGCGATCCGGCCCTTCCTCATCCTGAAGGGAACATACAGCATAGATCATCGTGCCGCCCGGCGGTAACATTTCGTGGGCCGCGTCAATCAACCTGTCCTGCTGCTGCGTGAGGGAAAGAATGTCGCGCGGGCGCTTGACCCAAAGAACATCAGGATGACGGCGAAATGTCCCGGTGGCGGAACAAGGCGCATCCAACAGCACCATATCGGCCTTATCTTTCGGCCGCCACGTCATGGCATCCGCCTGAACACAGGTAACTTCAAGGTCCAAACGCTTCATATTTTCCTTGAGGAAGCGCATACGCGTCGCATCCCGCTCCACAGCGGTCACATGCGCACCCTGGCTGGCAAGCTGCGCTGTCTTTCCCCCGGGTGCCGCGCAGAGATCAATCACATTTTTACCCGCAACCGCGCCCATCAGAAGCACAGGCATTGCAGCCGCCGCATCCTGCACCCAGAACTGCCCTTCCTCAAACCCGTCAAGAAGGGTGACGCGCGTTCCCGCAGGGTAGCGCGCCGAACCATTCGGTAACAGGCGCGGTGCAATACGGGGCAGATCATCCCGCGTGGAATCCTCCGTATCGTCGCCTGTCTCAGGCGACATGTCGCGCCCTGCCGGCAGCGCCATAGGCGGCGCGATGCCGGGCTTAAGGCGGATATCAAGGGGCGCTTCCTGATAAAGGCCAGCGGCAATGGCGCGCGCCCGGTCTCCCCAGGCGCTCCACAGCCAGGGCGGAATGTCGAGGCGCTCATGATCCAGTCCCGCTTCAAGTTCCGCACCCTCTCTTGCAACGCGACGCAGAACCGCATTGGCCAGCCCCGCGAAAGGCGTCAGGCGTCGTCGACGCAGCAGAGCGACGACCGTGCTGACCGCGGCATGTGGCGGCGTCTCCAGATAACGAAGCTGCGCCACGCCCATAAGGAGCCCGCATAGCACGGGTACAGGGGGCTCTTTTTTAAGCAAAGGACGCAGAAGCTCGGTCATGCTGCCATAATGCCGCAAGACTGTCGCGGCAAGGCGGTGGGCGCTGGCGCGATCCCGCCCTGCTTTGATGCTGCTCCGATCCATCGTCGTTTCCAACATGCGTCGATGCTCGAAGATGCCGGTCAGGATATCGAAAGCAAGGTCGCGGGTGGGATCGGAACGGGATATAAGAGACTTGTCTTGACGCATGCTTAGCCTATCGCATGTCACGCGCCGCGAGGCCACCCCTGACGCGATATGGAGGGTGCGCGCACGACCCTGGATTGAAGAAGGAGTTGCCACAATGACGGGCCTCGCTATTGCTGAAAGTCTCAACGCCATACGCGAAAGGATGCGCGTCGCCTGTACGCGCGCTGCGCGGCCGGAGGGCGCTGTCAGGCTTGTCGCGGTCAGCAAATTCCATCCGCAGGACGCAGTATTGGCGGCGCTTGGGGCGGGGCAATATGTCTTCGGAGAAAACCGCGTGCAGGAGGCCAGAGCGAAATTCCCCCCGTTACGGTCGCGCTTTCCCGACCTGCAACTCCACATGATCGGCACGCTCCAGACAAATAAAGCGCGGGATGCCTGCCGCATGGCCGATGTCATTGAAACGCTGGATCGCCCTGCCCTTGCCGATGCCATCGCCCGCGCGGCGGATCAGGAGGGTCGCCTTCCACGCCTGCTTGTGCAGGTCAATACAGGGGGTGAGCCACAAAAATCCGGGATTGGCCGTGATGCGGCGGATGCATTTATCGAATCGTGCCGTCAACGCTTCGGCGCGCAGCTTGTCGGGGTGATGGGTATCCCGCCTGAGAAAGATGACCCGATACCGCATTTCACTTATCTCGCCTCTCTCGCCGCGCGTCACGATCTGCCGGAAATCTCAATGGGCATGTCAAATGACTTTGAAGCGGCGATCGATTGCGGGGCGACGCTCATCCGCGTGGGGACTGCCATTTTCGGGCAGCGCGCGTCCCAACCTCCCGCCACCTGACACCGGATTTGTGATGCAACCCGGTTTGGACCCCGGACTTTGATGTTGATGCTGTCTGGTTGTCAGCTTGACTGAGATCACTGTATCAGAAGAGAATCGCATGTTCCGCATGAAGGGTCCCTGGGGGTCGCAGCTGGAATACTGCCCTTTCATTTTAGGCCGATTTGCATGACCTCAACGCATGACCGCTCTCAACATGGCCATAAGGGCCATCATGAAGGGGGGCATCATCTAACCGAAACCCATCCTCATGAGGTGACAGCCGGACTTATCCGGGAGTTCGGGCGGGATGGCGGGCATAAATCCGCCCCGGTCGGTGTCGCCGGCCTGCTGGGCGTGCTCGGCGTCGTTTTCGGTGACATTGGCACAAGCCCCCTTTACGCTTTTCAGACCTCTGTCGAAATCATCGGCGGCGGCCAACGCCCGATCCACACTTGGGAGATCATGGGGCTTGAGAGCCTGACTTTCTGGGCTTTGATGATCGTCGTCACGCTTAAATATGTCCTGCTGATCATGCGGGCCGACCATAATGGTGAAGGGGGCATTGTCGCGCTGATGTCTCTTGCCCAGCGCGTCTGCCACACACCGCAATATCGATGGCTCCTCGGTGTGGTTGGCATTGCCGGGGCGTGCCTCTTTTTCGGCGATGGGATCATCACGCCCGCCATCTCGGTGCTTTCAGCCATTGAGGGGATTGAGGTTTCCATACCGTCAGCCGCCCATGTCGTCGTGCCCGTCGCCATCATCATCCTCATCGCTCTTTTCAGCGCACAGGCCCTCGGCACGGGGAAAATCGGCCGCGCCTTCGGGCCGATCATGCTGATATGGTTCATCGTCATCGGCACGCTGGGCGCGATCTCGATTGCGCAGAACCCGCATATTCTCCTGTCGCTCTCGCCCTATTACGCTGCGCAATTTGTCGTCTACCACCGCTTCCTCTCCTTCATCGCACTCGGGTCCGTTGTGCTTTCTGTCACCGGGGCGGAAGCGCTTTATGCGGATATGGGGCATTTTGGCCGCCAGCCCATTCGATATGCCTGGTGCGTCCTGGTTTTACCGTCCCTTGCACTGAATTATCTCGGTCAGGGCGCTTTGTTGATCCGCTCTCCCGACGCCTTGCAGAACCCTTTTTTCCATCTGGCCCCGCATTGGGCGCAGATCCCCATTTTGATCCTGGCGACCTTCGCCACTGTCATCGCCAGTCAGGCGGGTATTTCCGGTGGGTTCTCCCTTTTCCGGCAACTGATGCTGCTGGGTTATCTGCCGCGCATGCGCGTCAAGCATACCAACCCTTATGAGGAGGCGCAGATCTACCTGCCCTTCTTCAATTGGTTGCTCGCGATTGGCGCGGTGATGCTGGTGTTGGCGTTCCGGTCATCCTCCGCGCTCGCAGCCGCTTATGGTATTGCCGTGACCGGCACATTCGTCTGCACGACCTTGCTGGCGCTCGTTGTGTTTCATCGCGTGTTTAAATGGAGCAAATGGCTCACCGCTCTTGTTTTTGGATTTTTCTTCCTCAGCGATGCCTCATTCTTTACCTCAAACGTGCTGAAAATCCCGGAAGGCGGATGGGTGCCGCTGGCGATCGGCCTGTGCGCGACCATTATGATGACGACATGGCAGCGGGGGCGGAACCTCGTGCGGCAGCGCCAGCGGGCGGATAATCTTCCGATGGCCACGTTTCTCGCGCGGCTTCCCCATTCACGCACACCGCGCGTGCCGGGCACGGCGGTGTTTCTGACGGCAGACCCGAACATCGTGCCCAATTGCCTGCTGCATAATCTGCGCCATAATAAGGTGCTGCATCAGAATATCTTTTTCGTCACGGTGCAGAACCTTAATCAGCCAGAGGCAGAGCGGGGACATCGCGCCACGGTGCAGGAGCTGGCGCCGCATATTCACCGCGTCATTGTGCGCTATGGCTTCATGGAGCTGCCCAATGTCACCCGCGCGCTGGAGGATCTCCGCAGTGCCGGGATTGAGTTTGACCCCATCCAGGCTTCTTATTTCGTGTCACGCGAGATTGTCGTGCGCTCTTCCCTGCCCAAACTCCCTATTTGGCGTATGTGGCTTTTCCTCTTCCTCGCGCGTAATGCCGTTTCAGTAACGGAATTCTTCCGCATCCCGCCGGACCGAGTGGTTGAATTCGGGGTGAGAATCTCGATTTAAGTCCGATGCAGCATGACGTAATTTCTTCCGGTGCCGCGGGCGGGGCGACAGCGCGCCTCGCCCCGCAGGACAGGCTGGCGCTTTATATTCATTGGCCCTTCTGCCTCAGTAAGTGCCCTTATTGCGACTTTAACAGCCATGTTTTCCCCGAAATTCCGCACGCAATTTATGTCGAGGCGCTGCAACGGGAATTGGCCCATGAGGCAACGCGGCTGGGCAAGCGCCGCCTGACATCGATCTTTTTCGGTGGCGGGACACCGTCCCTCATGCGCCCTGAAGATGTTGCCCGGCTGATTACCGAGGCGACGCGGCTTTTCCAACCTGTCGACTGTTTGGAAGTCACGTTGGAAGCTAATCCCACGAGCACGGAGCAAGCCCGCCTCGCCGCGATCCGGGAAGCCGGGGTGAATCGCGTCTCACTCGGTGTGCAAAGTCTTGACGATGCGGCCTTGAAACGGCTGGGACGACAGCATGACGCGGGTGAGGCCATCCGCGCGCTGGAGATGGCCCGCCATCTTTTTGACCGTGTCTCATTTGACTTGATTTATGCACGCCCCGACCAGACGATTTCAGCATGGCGGGGCGAGCTTCATCAGGCGCTTACCCTCGCATCCGATCATTTATCCCTTTACCAATTGACGATCGAGCCCGGGACGAAGTTTGAGGCTGAAGCCCGGCAGGGGCGGCTGATCCTGCCCGATGGTGATGAAGCCGCAAGGTTCTACGAGGTGACGGGCGAAATCGCGGCGCTTCACGGGCTCAGAGCCTATGAAGTCTCCAATTACGCGCGGCCCGGCGCGGAGAGTCGCCATAATCTCGCTTATTGGCGCTATGACGATTATCTTGGCATCGGCCCGGGGGCGCATAGTCGTTTAACGTGCGTAGACCCTGCTGGCGGCGTGCAGAAATGGGCGGCAAGGCGGCATCGCGCCCCTTCCCTCTGGCTCGAGCACGTCAATCAGGAGGGTCATGGCACAAAGGCGGAAACGTCTCTGGGGGCCGAGGCGCGCGCGCGTGAGGCCCTGCTGATGGGTCTGCGCCTGCAAGAGGGCCTGTCGTCGGAAAGCTTTGTGCGCAAAACAGGGCAGAACCTGCAGGATTGCCTCGACGCCGCCATTTTGGAAGCGGCCCGGGATGAGGGTTATCTCACTTACGAGAATGGACATATTGCCGCAACCGACTCAGGTCGCATCCGTCTTGAAGCGCTTCTCGCTGCGCTTGTGCTGTAAGGGATTGCGAGCGTGATGGGACAGGCTTAACTGTCGAAACTTCGCTTGACCGGAATGCACCGCACGCTCATCTTGAAAGCTGAACCGGCATTTCTCGTAACAAGTGATATTAACCGCTGTGCTGCACCTGATTAAACTTACCCCCGGTTGTGCGAACGTTGAGGAACTCGCGCAACGTGTGCGTGAAGGCGATCGGCATGACGGCTTGCACGTGATTTACACCCGCACCCAACCGAAACGCGCCGATGAAATTGCCGGGAAAGGCTCGATTTATCGCGTCATCGCGGGCTTCGTCGCCGCCCGACAATCCATCATCCGCTTTAAGCCACACACGCGCCATGATGGGCAGGAGGGCACGATGATACTCGTCGCGCCGGAAGTTATTTCGGTGCAGCCACGACCGATGCGGCCCTTTCAGGGATGGCGCTATTATAAGCCCGAGGACGCACCGCCTGACCTCACCGCGCGGGATGAGAATTTGCTACACGCTATGCCGACCCACCTGCGCAAAGCACTCACTGAGTTATGCCTGCTTTAGAAACGCATCAGAATAAAGCGACGGGCAGTCAAGGCCGCGTTACTGGCCCGATCTGATGCGTTCGACGAGTTCCTTCACGGTAGGCACGAAGCCATTGGAGTAGAAAGGGTCTTGCGCGAAGCGCCAGGCATTTGTGCCGCCGAACATGAGGTTATGATCGGCGATTTCATCCGCCTCAATTTCAGAGATTTGATCGGGGATGTGCGCAATATTCTGCAGGCTTTTCTGGATGCAGAAAGATCTCGGGTCGGCCTTGACGCCCGTCGTGAAGCCGGGCCGCGACTGGCTCCAATTTGAAAATCGGCATTCGGAGAGGCAACCCATGCATGCTGCCTGATCCGCAAGGATCTGGCGCGCATTTTCAGGCGTCACGAAAATCAGCGTGGCGTCCGGCGTGCGCAGCGCCTCAGTATAGCCAACCTGACGCCAGGCTTCGGCGAGTTCAAAATCCTCCTGACTAACAAAGACTTCACGGCGACGCACCCCGATACTGAGCATGGTGTCATGATGGCCAACCGCCTCCGTGCTGAAAGCGATCTGCCGCGCGCTACGTGCCCGGAGGTCCTGCATGAAGCTGTTATTGACGGCGGAAGAGTAAAAACCGGTGGGAGAAAAACGGTTGAGATAAACATCGCCTTTTTTGACGGTGCGCAGGCGCCGTTTCCACGCCTCCGGGATCGGGCTTTCAATCGTGAGTAAAGGCCGCGTGCCGAATTGAAACACAATGGGGCCAAGTTCCGGATTGCCGATCCAATCCTGCCACTCATCGAGACGCCACACGCCGCCCGCCATGATAATGGGGAGCTCCCCCAACCCATATTGGCGCATCGTGTCCCGCAAAGCTTTGACGCGGGGATAGGGGTCCTGCGGGACATTGGGGTCTTCACTGTTGGAGAGGCCATTATGGCCGCCTGCGCGCCAAGGGTCCTCGTATACGACGGCGGCCAGGCGCTCCGCCGCTTTATGGTAGGAGCGCTTCCATAAGGCATTGAAAGCACGAGCCGATGAAACGATCGGGTAAAACCAGACATTGTGGCGCACCGCAATATCGGCGAGGCGATAGGGCATGCCGGCACCGCAGGTCAGCCCATCGACCATCCCCGGGATACGGTCGAGAATGCCCTCAATCACCCGCTCCGCCGCGCCCATCTCCCAGAGGAAATTGACGTTGATCATCCCCTGGCCGCCCGCAATGTCACGCGCCGCTTTCACCTGGGTCACACCGCCATCAATAGCGTAACGAATGAGCTCTTCCTGGCGCTCACGACGCGTCCTGGCATGATAAATCTGCGGAATGGGCCGACCATCCACATCGTAACTATCGGCATTGACTGCGGAAACGGTGCCGACGCCGCCTTGCAGCGCCCAGTGCCCGGCCGAAATACCAGTCGACACAGAGACGCCCTTACCACCCTCTACGAGCGGAAGCACCTCGCGTCCAGCCATTCTGACCGTGTCGAGTAACTTCATGTCTTATGCAGAACTCCACTCGAGTGGCCGCGCCTTTGCGGCCACCCTGCTTCTTCACATCATTCGCCGTCGCGCTGGCGTGGCGCGCGGGACGGCTTATCACCGACTGTGTCGCTTATATCGGCACCCGATTCCTGATCGACAACCCGCATCGACAGTTTTACTTTGCCGCGATCATCAAAACCAATCACCTTGACTTTGACCTGGTCACCCTGCTTGACAATGTCCGTCGTGCGGGAAACCCGGCTATTGGCCAATTCCGAAATATGGACGAGGCCATCACGCGGGCCAAGGAAATTGACGAACGCCCCGAAATCAGCCGTCTTGACGACTTTGCCATCATAGATACGACCGACTTCCGGCTCAGCCGTAATGGCCTCGATGCGGGAGATTGCCATTTTGGCCTGATCATTATTCTGGGCTGTGATGGTGACGGTGCCGTCATCTGCAATATCGACACGTGCGCCGGATGTTTCGGAAATATCACGAATGACTTTGCCACCTGACCCGATAACATCCCGGATTTTCTCCTTCGGCACCGTCAGGGTTGTGACTTTTGGGGCATTATCCGAAACCGTTGGACGACCTGACTCAAGCGCTTTGGCCATCTCCCCCAGAATATGCAGTCGCCCGTCACGCGCCTGCTCCAGAGCGGTCTTCATGATATCCTTCGTGATGGATGTAATCTTGATATCCATCTGTAAGGCGGTCACGCCGTCTCTTGTCCCGGCGACCTTGAAGTCCATGTCGCCAAGATGATCCTCATCACCAAGGATGTCTGTCAGCACCGCCATGGCGCGATCCTCTTTAATAAGGCCCATGGCGATACCGGCAACAGGTTTACGCAGGGGGACACCCGCATCCATCAGGGCAAGAGAGGTGCCGCAGACGGTCGCCATGGAGGATGAACCATTACTTTCCGTGATTTCGGAGACGACACGGATGGTAAAGTTGAATTCCGTCTTGCTGGGCAGAAGCGGATGAATGGCGCGCCATGCCAGTTTACCATGGCCGATTTCACGCCGGCCCGGGCTCCCCATACGACCGCACTCACCGACTGAATAAGGTGGGAAGTTGTAATGCAGCATGAAGTTGGAGCGATGCTCACCTTCAATCGCATCAATCACCTGACCATCCTGCGGTCCGCCGAGGGTGGCAATGACGAGTGCCTGCGTTTCACCCCGTGTGAACAAGGCGGAGCCATGCACCTGACGCAGCGCGTTGACTTCCGAGACGATCGGCCGGACCGTTTTGAGATCCCGCCCGTCAATACGCAGCCCGGTTTTGAGGATGGACCCGCGCACAACCTGCGCTTCAACCTCCTTGAGCATCGGCTTGGCGGCTTCAAGGTCCAACCCGTCTTTCTCAAGGGCCGCCATGACGCGTTCCTTGACGTCGGCAATCTTCTCCTGACGTTTCTGCTTTTGCTTTTCCTTATAGGCGTCCGTGATGGGCTTTGTCGCGAGTTTACCAACGCGTTCACGGAGTTTCAGCGCCTCTTTGGACGGTTCCGGCAGCTTCCAGGGCTCACGCGCAGCCAGTTCAGCGAGGTCGCAAATCAGGTCGAGCACCGGCTGGAAAGCCTCATGCCCTTTCATGACCGCCGCGAGCATCTCATCCTCGGAGAGTTCCTGCGCTTCTGACTCAACCATAAGCACGCCGTCTTTCGTGCCGGCGACGACGAGGTCAAGCGTGCTCTCCGGCATCCTGTCCACGGTGGGGTTGATGACCAGTTCGCCATCAATGCGCCCGACGCGGGCCGCGCCCACCGGCCCCTGGAAAGGTATGCCGGACAATGTCAGCGCAGCCGAGCAGCCGATCAACGCGATAATGCCCGAGTCATGTCTGCGATCGTGGCTCAGCACTGTCGCCGTCACCTGCACCTCATTGAGGAAATTCGCAGGAAAGAGCGGACGAATGGGGCGGTCGATCAATCTGGAAGTCAGGGTTTCAATTTCGGAAGGCCGCCCTTCACGCTTGAAGAAACCGCCGGGGATTTTACCGGCTGCGTAGCTCTTCTCCTGATAATTGACTGTCAGAGGGAAGAAATCCTGCCCGGGCTTGACCGTTTTGGCCCCTACAGCTGTGCAGAGGACGGAAGTCTCACCGTAGGTGACGAGAACCGCGCCATCCGCCTGTCGGGCGATCTTGCCGGTTTCGAGGGTCAGCTCGCTTCCGGCCCATTCAATGGTTTTTTTGTGGTGGTTAAACATGAAAAATCCTTATAGCGGACTTCTCCGAAAAGGCCCGGGCCAGGGCAGAGTTGAACTCTGAAGCAGCGCTTCGGACGGCATGGCACAGATGCAATCGCTGCATGTCACCATGTGGCCTGAAACGCTGGAATATCCCTTTTGACCAGGAAAATCTCTTCAATAAGCAAGTCCTGTTTGTTGTTGAGTGATATGCGACGCTAAGGGCAGGCAACCCTGCCCCTATTGTCACAATACGCCTTGTTTAGCGGCGCAGACCCAAACGCCCGATCAGCGTCTGATAACGTGCGGTGCTTTTCCGCTTCAGATAGTCAAGAAGTCCACGACGCTGCCCAACGAGCATAAGCAGCCCGCGGCGCGAATGAAAATCTTTTTTATGCGTTTGCAAATGTTCCGTCAGATTGCTGATGCGCTCACTGAGCAGCGCCACCTGCACTTCGGGTGACCCGGTGTCATTCGGGGCGGTTTTATATTCATCAATCAGCGCCGTGCGGCGCTCAGCTGTAATCGACATCGTCAACTCCATGGTTTGTCAGGTCAAAAATCCTCACCGGCCTGAGGCGCCCTTCCGAGACGCGGCACAAACCAATGACGTCACCCTGGAATTCCGCACGGAGGAGACCCGCCTCGGTTTCCGCATTTCCATGCAGAGCCGGAAGCGTCTGCCCCCATCTGAGTGCCTGGGCCTCTTCTTCTGTCACGGCCAGAGCCGGGATGTCGTCCAGCGCGGTCGCTAACGGAAGGAGAAATCCATCCAGAGTTGAAGCTTTCTCGCTATTTTGCAACAGTTTGTCCAGTGTTATCGCGTTTGAAACATCAAACGGGCCACATTTTTCTCGCCTGAGTGACGCAATATGCCCGACTGTCCCGCAGGCACGCGCAATATCCCGTGCCAAAGCCCGCATATAGACGCCTTTACCTGACTGGACGTTAAAAACAGCGTGATCAGCATCCAGCCTTTGCGTCAGGGTGATATTGTCGATCCGGGCCGGGCGCGACTGCATCTCAGGTATCTCTCCCTTTCGGGCCAGCTCATAGGCGCGGGCCCCTCCCAGCTTGAGAGCCGAGTAAATCGGCGGAACTTGCATGATCTCGCCAATAAAACGAGGAAGAACCGCGCGGATTGCCACGTCATCGGGCCGATGGTCAGACGTTTCAAGCACCTCCCCCTCCTTGTCATCCGTCGTGCGGGACGCGCCGAATTCCAGCGTGAACTGATAGCGTTTCGTCGCTTCCATGATGTAGGGAATGGTGCGGGTGGCCTGGCCAAAAGCGATGGGCAGAATGCCGGATGCGAGCGGGTCAAGCGTCCCGGCATGGCCTGCTTTACGCGCGTTGAAAAGACGGCGCATTTTATTGACGACGTCCGTCGAGCCAATATGAAGCGGCTTGTCGATCACGAGCCAGCCATTGACCTGCCGGCCCTTTTTACGGCCCATAACAGTTATGGCCCAGCTTAGTCTTTGCCCAGATCACGCCTGACCTCAGGGGAATTGAAGATGGCCTCAACATCCATAGCCCGTTCAAAAGCCGTATCTGCCTGAAAATGAATTTCCGGCACAATCCGCGTGCGCATGGCCCGGGATAAGGCCGTACGGAAATGGGGTGCGACTTTCTGCAAAGCAGGTAAAATTTCCTCAACATCCTGACGTCCCAGGCGGCAGACGAACGCTGTCGCATGACGCAGATCGGGGGAGACACGCACCTCCGTAACCGTCACTTGCACGCCGACAAGTTCAGGGTTACGAAACTCCGTGCGTGTCAGTTGGTCAGCGAGGAGGCGTCGTACTTCCTCACCCACGCGCAACTGGCGCTGAGACGGCCCCTGGGGGTGGGTCGGCCCAAGGCCAGGCCCGGAGGCCCGGCGACGTCCTTCACTCATACAGGGACGACTTCCATCTCATAGCACTCAACGACATCGCCTTCACGCAAGTCATTGAAACCGGCGAAGGAGAGACCGCACTCATAATTGCGCGCCACTTCCTTGACGTCATCCTTGAAGCGCTTCAGCTGGCTGAGATCACCTTCATGAATGACGATATTATCGCGGAGCAGGCGGACGCCACAGCCACGTTTGACAACGCCTTCCGTGACGTAACAACCCGCCACCTTGCCGACGCGCGTGATGTTGAACACCTGACGGATTTCCGCATATCCGAGGAATTTCTCACGATGTTTCGGAGAGAGCTGGCCTTTAATGAGCTGCTCAACATCATCCGTCACCTGATAGATGATCGAATAATACCGGATATCCACGCCTTCCCGGTGGGCCAGGTCACGCGCCTGCGCTGTCGCACGCACGTTAAAGGCGATGACAACGGCCTGTGAGGCTTTAGCCAGTTGAATATCGCTCTCGGTAATCTGCCCGACAGCCGCATTCAGAACGCGGACGCCGACTTCCTCCTGGGAGAGTTTCTGCACAGAAGCCTGAAGCGCCTCAGCGGAACCCTGCACATCCGCTTTGATGACGAGCGCGACTTCCTTCTGCTTACCTGCCTGAATGCGGGCCAGCATCTGGTCAAGCGTGCCACGTGCTGCGGCACGACCCGCCGCCACCTTGTCCTGCAACTGGCGCTGGCGGAAAGCGCAGATTTCCCGCGCCCTGTTTTCGTTTTCAACCACGAAGAACGGTTCGCCCGCACCTGGCACGCCTGTGATACCGAGTAATTCAACCGGCATGGAAGGTCCGGCTTCCTTCAAAGGGCGACCGCGTTCATCAAGCATGGCGCGCACACGCCCCCACTCAGCGCCGGCGACAACAATATCACTGCGCTTGAGCGTGCCCTTCTGGATGAGGAGCGTCGCGACAGGGCCACGTCCCCGATCAAGGCGGCTCTCCACCACGGAACCTTCCGCGAGGCGATCAGGATTCGCTTTCAGCTCCAGCAACTCAGCCTGAAGGAGAATGGCCTCCTGAAGCCGGTCCAGCCCCTGGCGTTGCTTCGCGGAAACTTCGACATCCTGAACATCGCCTCCCATGGATTCGACGACGATTTCACGACTGAGCAGTTCCTGCCGGACGCGGTCGGGATTGGCACCCGGCTTGTCGATTTTATTGATCGCAACAATGATTGGTGCATCCGCGGCCTTGGCGTGTTTGATCGCCTCAATCGTCTGCGGCATGACGCCATCATCTGCCGCGACGACAAGTATGACGACATCCGTAACCGACGCCCCTCGTGCCCGCATGGAGGTGAAGGCCTCATGGCCCGGCGTGTCGATGAAGGTGATTTTCTGCCCGGATGCCAGGGTGATCTGATACGCGCCGATATGCTGGGTGATTCCCCCGGCTTCGCTTGAGGCCACATCCGTCGTACGCAATGCATCCAGAAGCGACGTCTTACCATGGTCAACATGTCCCATGACCGTCACAACAGGGGCACGCGGCTTCAGATCCTCGTCGCGATCCTCGACGCCCTCAATGCCCAACTCAACGTCGCTATCCGCCACACGCCGGACACGGTGACCAAATTCACCAATCACCAGTTCAGCCGTATCCGCATCAATAAGTTGAGTCGCTGTCGCCATGACACCCATTTTCATAAGGGTTTTGACAACTTCCGCCTGACGCGCGGCCATACGATTGGCGAGTTCGGCGACGGTGATCGATTCCGGCAAGGTGACGTCGCGGACAACGCGCACCTGATCTGAGCGGAGGCGCTCCAACTCAGCCTGACGCCGCTCACGATCGCGCTGGCGACGCACCGACGCGAGGGACCGCGTCTTGTCATCATCTCCCTCAATGGCCGCACGGACATCAATACGCCCGGAACGACGCGAGTCCCCGCCTTTTTTCGGCGCGGGCGTGGTGGTACGCCGCGCGGCCATACCGGCTTTACGCCCACCGCCCCGACGATCATCATCATCGGAGACATTGCGCTTGAGGTGGAGTGTCTCATGGCGCGCCGGTGCAGCCTCGCCGGGTACGGTCGGCGCACCATCAGGCTTGCGCGCAACCGTCGGGCGGGCCGCCATGACAGCGCGTTCCGCCAATGGCCGCAGACGCTCAACCGGCGGTGCCAGTTCAACGCCGCCCGTCCCACGCCTTGATGTGGGGTCAAGGGGCGCCTTACGGCGGGATTCTTCCTCCGCACGGCGGGATTCACGCGCCTGGCGTGCGGCCTCATCCTGCGCATCTTTTTCAGCCTGCTGAGCCTGTTGAAGCTCTTCCTCCGCGCGGGCCTGGGCCTCTTCCGCATTGCGGGCTTCCGCCTCGGCGGAGGCCTCGGCCTTGCGGCGCGCCTCCTCAGCTGCGGAGAGAACGCGAATTTTCTCTTCTTCCTGACGCGTTGCCTCCTGGCGCTGCTCTTCCAGCACGCGTTGACGCGTGGCAAGCTCCGAGGCTGTCAGGGCGCGGCCACCTGAACCAACGCCGCGGCCACCTCGCGCAGCACCCCCACCGGCACGCCCTTCCGGCGCACCTGTGCGTTTTTTGCGCACTTCCACCTGCACAACTTTTGAGCGCCCGCGGCTGAAGCTCTGACGGATGGAACCGGCATCAACCGTACGTCCAAGCTCCATGCGCCCAGAGGGGCGAAGTGAAAGCCGCCCCTTTGCGGTCTCGTTTTGAGCCTGAGCGCCTTGCTCCGGGGCTGCGCTGCTTTCTTCCGGCGCGCCCTTTGCCTGTTTGCCCTGCTTCCGATCGTTGGTTTCGCTCATCTACCCGCCTGTCCCCGTCCGAACCGCCACTTTACGGCTCTCACTCCGGCTTACCTGCCAGTCCTGTCAATCTCTCATGCGCGTCGGCCAGTTTCTGCGCCAAAGCGCCTCGACTGACAACGGCATAAACTGCGTGTTCCCGTCCGAAGGCCTTTGCAAGCGTTCCAGACGGCAGTTTTACACAAGGGAGCGCTGCGGCCCCCGAGAGTAAACGTCTCAATTCGTCAGGACTTGCATCCTCATCATGGATGACAAGCCCGACATGGCCAGAGCTGATCCACTCGCGGCATTTTACAAACCCGGTCCGCGCCTGGCCCGCCCGCCGCGCAAGGCCAAGCACCTGCACGACCCGCATTTCCAGCCCGATAACGATTCGCTCATACAAATCGTCAGGGATGGTGACGCTCCGTTGCGCAGCCTTTGAAAAAAGATGCCGCGCTCGGGCGGTTTCTAGCACATCTCGCCGTGCACTCAACCAAATTCCCCGTCCTGGCAGGCGACCTGCCAGATCCGGCGTCACCACGCCAGCATCCGAAACGACGAATCTCAACATTTTCTCCCGTTTTTGGGAGTGTCGCGTGACGATACAGCGTCGGAGGTGCTTGTCCTCCGGCGTGGAACCATTTGCCGCGTCCTGTTTCGACTCGTGCGTCACGTATCAGGCATCATCCCCGGCTTTATCGGAAGGTGCGGCTTCCGTACCATCCTCAAACCAATGGGCGCGTGCTGACATGATAATCGCATTCGCGTCTTCAAGGCTGAAGGAGTCGGCGCCGAGAATTTCGATAAGCTCATCTCCGGCGAGGTCCGCCAGGTCATCGAGGGTTTTGACGCCTTTCTCACCCAGCGTAATCAGCATCGGGTTGGTGAAGACATCCAACGCCACGATCGCATCCTCGACACCGAGGGCACGGCGCTGCTCTTCCAGTGCCTGCTCACGCTGTGAAAGATGCTCTTCAGCGCGGCGCATCAATTCCTCAGCGACACTCTCATCGAAGCCCTCAATGTTATTGAGTTCCTCAGGGTCCGTGTAAGCCAGTTCCTCAATGGAGTGGTAGCCCTCCGTGACAAGCAGCCCCGCAATCACGTCATCCACATCAAGCGCATCCACAAAAAGCTGCGTGCGCTTGCGGAACTCTTCCTGACGTCGCTCGGATTCTTCCGCCTCCGTCAGGATATCAATATCCCAGCGCGTCAATTGGCTTGCCAGCCGCACATTCTGCCCGCGGCGGCCGATCGCAAGGGAAAGCTGCTCGTCCGGTACGACGACTTCAACACGCCCGGCTTCCTCATCGATCACGACTTTTGAGACTTCCGCCGGGGCCAGGGCATTGACGACAAATGTCGCGGCCTGGGGGCTCCAGGGGATAATGTCGATTTTCTCACCCTGTAATTCAGCGACAACCGCCTGAACGCGGGAGCCCCGCATACCGACACAGGCCCCGACCGGATCAATGGAGGCATCTTTGGAAATGACAGCCATTTTCGCACGGGACCCCGGGTCGCGCGCGACGGCTTTGATCTCAATGATGCCGTCATAAATTTCAGGCACTTCCTGCGCAAAAAGTTTTGCCAGAAAGGCCGGATGCGTCCGGCTGAGGAAGATCTGCGGCCCACGTGGCTCATCACGCACATCGTAAATATAGGCGCGCACCCGGTCAGAATTGCGGAAAGCCTCACGCGCGATCAGTTCATCGCGGCGCAACAGGGCTTCCGCATGGCCGATCTCAACCATGAGATTGCCATATTCCGTCCGCTTGACGGTGCCATTGACGATTTCACCCACGCGGTCCTTGAACTCATCATATTGGCGTTTACGCTCATACTCACGCACACGCTGTACGATAACCTGCTTGGCCGTCTGCGCGGCAATACGGCCGAAATCGATCGGGGGGAGCGGATCCACAATATGCTCACCCAATTTGATTTCGGGACGGAATTTTACGGCGATATGATGCGCAATCTGCGTGTCTTCATTTTCAACCGTCTCGACAACTTCGGTCCAGCGGGACAGGCGCACCTCACCGGTTTTACGGTCGATTGTCGCGCGGATGTCCTTTTCATGGCCATATTTAGCGCGACCGGCCTTTTGAATGGCCTGTTCCATCGCTTCGAGGACTTCTTCTCGGTCGATGTTCTTTTCGCGCGATACAGCGTCCGCGACTAAAAGCAGCTCAGGGCGTAAGACGGAGGTGTCCATCAAAGCTGATCCTCAAACAGGGCGCTGCTGCGCCGGTGAAAAACACATAGGCGTGAGGGTTATTGCACCTTACGGCCTGGCTTGGAACCTTTACCCGGTTTGACCGGATTTAGTTTTGGAACACGTCGCGGGGCGGTCGCCTCATCCCCGTCACCTTCCGGCGCGGCTGTCGCTTCGATCAACGCATCGGTCAGGACGAGACGCGCTTTGCGGATCTCCGTCAGCGGCAGGGCCGCATCCTGGTCGCCCTCCAGCCGAATAATGGCCGCATCATCTTTAACGCCGATAATCACACCGGCAAAGCGTTTCCGCCCGTCAATCGGCGTATCCAACTCAGCGCGAACCATATGGCCTGCAAAACGCGTCCAGTCTTTTGCCCGTGTCAGGGGGCGGTCAATCCCCGCTGAGGAGACTTCAAGCGTCCAGGCGCCGGGGATGGGGTCATCCACATCCAGAATGGCGCCGACAATGTGACTGATCTGCTCACAATCATCGACAGCAATCAGAGCGCCATCGTGGCGATCCGCCATGATCTGGATCGTCGGCGTCTCACGCCCCAGAACCGCGACACGAACAAGGTCAAAACCCAGTTCCTCAAGTGCTGGCGTAATCTGCCCGGCAATGCGGCTTTCAAGGGCGTTATGCATATAAATGTTATTTGCCAAAACAAAAAAGGCGGCCCGCGAAGGCCACCCCCCGAGACGTTGAGCGGAAGATGATAGTGTGAATAAGCGCTTACTTATGTCATTTATGTCATGAATGCAAGCCGGATAAATATCGGCCCGGCTTGATCAATCCCTGATAATTGCGTCACATGATGCGACCTCAGCCCGACACCTCCGGAACCCGCACCGGCTGAAATTTATACGGGGACATATTATGGTGGAACGTGCTTCATTCCATCGGCGCGATGATACGGAACCATGCGATCCTCAACCGCAGCCGCAGGAACTTCGGCAAAGGTTCGGCGACCCGGCCCCTCGGGGGGGCTTCAATTTTCGGGGATGGGTCCCTTTCAGCCTGATCGGAGCCCTTATCGTGATCGGGTTTGGCGCGCATCATTTTCACGATAATGGACAAGGTCCCGTCCCGTCTCAGAATTTTATCCCGGACGCTCAGAAGCGTGCAGCGCAGTCTGACCACGCTGTTCCGACCCTTCCCCTCAGCGCGATCGCGGAACGGGATGTGCCCGCCGCACTTACGCAGATTTCCCTTTCACTGTCTGAAAAAGACAGGCTCCGTGTCGCGCTGAAGAGGGATGACAAACGCCTCGTGATCATGCCTTTGGGCATATTGGCCGGCCAACCCGGCGCATTCCTCACAATTTCCAGCGCCGGATTTACCCAGAACATTTTACTCGGCACGGCAGCGCGGCAGATCATTTTACCCATTGACCGATATGGCGAGGTCAAAATCAGTCTTCTGCAGGATGAGGGCCCGACGGGGCTGACGTTAGGTGTTGGCACGATCTACGGCGTTTCACCCATTGCGCCCCTTTTTACGCGGGGTGACACGGCGTTGTTAAATGTGATCGTGCAATAGAAAGTGGCGGCCCAATGCAAAATTTTACCTCAGGAAGAGAAGCGCAGCGTGAGACATTCGTGCCATCACGCCTTACCTATTGGTAAAAAAAGATTAATGCTTGCAACTGGCGGCTTTTCGGATGAAATTGGGGATATTCAAAGCGTCACTTAAAAGTGACAGAGGGTCAGAATTCGTCATGTTGCCACGCCCGCAAAGATGAAAAATCTCCTGCCTCTTCTCAACCGGCTGATGCCGGTGATGATGCCGATTCTGATCATCCTTCTGACGCTTCAGGCGTTAATGTCATTGCACATCTCGCTGGACGGCATCATTCATTTCCTGGGACGTGCACGGGCATTTTATGGCCCGATCGCGCTGCTTCTTGGCATCACGGCCCTGAGTGGCTTTTTTTTCGACCGTCACGCCACAAAGCGCGCCAGAAAGGGCCTGCGACGGAAGAGGGGATTTTTCATGGATGTTCTCGCCCGCCTCACTAATCGCAAAGCGCTGGAGGAAATGCTCGCGCAGGAGCAGAAAGAGGCGCTGATCGATGCGGATGAACTCGCCGCCGGCCTCCGTGCCCGAGTGATTGGCCAGGATGCTGTCTGTGAAGATATCGCACAGCAACTGCGCCGCCGCCTTGCCCTGCATATTCGCGGCAAGCCGGTCGGGATTTTTCTGCTGGCCGGGCCACCGGGGACGGGCAAAACCTATCTCGCCAAACAGGTGGCACGCCAATTGGGGCGGAAATTACTGCATTTCGACATGACGCAAATGTCCAACGCCTTCGCTGCGACCCAACTTTTCGGATCGCCTAAAGGTTATGTCGGCTCCGACTCCTTCGGCAAGTTGACGGGCGGATTAAAGGAGTTTCCCGATAGCGTCGTTTTGCTGGATGAAATTGAGAAGGCGCATCCCGATGTCTTCAAAAAATTTCTCACAGCCTGGAATGATGGCCATGTGACGGAGGCTTCCACCGGAGAGCAAGTCTCCACGACACGCGCCATTTTTATCCTGACGTCGAATATCGCGACGGAGGAACTGACCGAAATCGCCCAGAATTTTGAAGGTGACCCCGACCGGATGCGCGCTGAGTCGACTGAGACGCTGCGCAAGGCAGGTTTTGCGCCGGAAATTCTGAACCGGCTCGACCGGATTTTTGTCTTCAGGCGGCTTGAAGGGCTTAACCTTGCCCGGGTCGCAGCGCTTGAAATTGAAATCATGATTGATGGTTACGGTTTGCGCGTCGAGCCCGGCGGGATCGATCCTGCTCTTTTGTTTCAGATCATGCAGCGGCAACATAAAATCGGCTCCGGCGCGTCGGCGCGTGACCTTGTGCGTTCCATTGAAGACATGATCAGCGAAACCCTGATTGTTGCCCGCCAGGGGGGCGCCACACTTGTGCGCCTCGTCTCCTCCCAGGATGGCGTCAAAGCTGAAGTGACGGCGGAGTCCGAGAGCACGCGCAGCCGCCTCTCACATTGAAGATCCTGATCCCACGGAGGTCGACGTCGTGAAACAACTGAAAGACCTCTGGCGCCGCGCATTTTTATGGCGCCTGACGATTTATGCTTTCGTTTTCTGCCTTGCCCTCGCGATTATCTTCCCGGCTTCGTGGCTGCACCGTGATTTCCCGTGGGGACCCGGCACTGATAAATCGGGACATCAAGAGCACCCCACGGCACCATCGGGGTCAGCGCCGGCTTCACCGGAGGAGCTTGCCAGTATTTCAGGCAGTATCCCCTTCGCCGGGCACCGCATCCCCCTTCCTGCCGGAACATGGCACCCGCTTGTTGCGGCCAATGGAGGACTTCAGGGCTCTCAGGAGGCTCTCTCCCTCGTGCGGATTGATCAGAATATCGTCACAGGCGTCATCATGCTGGGTGCGGACACACATCCTCTCACCCGCCCAGCGCTTGAAAGTGAGTTTAATCTCTGTGACGGGACCGGCAATTACGTTTCACAATCGTCAAAAGTGACGTCTCCTGACGGGACGAAGGAATGTTGGTTCCTCGCACCGTCCAGAACATCTCACCGCGCAGGACCTCAGGATTTCCCGGCCATCATCGGTGATGAACTGGATCGCCTCGGCATCCCGTACCCGGCTTTATTTGTGCAGGCTCGATGGGTTCACGCAGCGCCCGGTACGACGGGCACGTGGTACCCGACGGTGATGTCGATCTTCCTCGCCCCGAATGAGTCAGGATCACTCCGTCTTATCGCGCCTCTCTCATCCTGGAATGTGCGGGATTTCGCGGCAGACCGCAGGGTACGAAGCTTCATCGGGCGGACGCAATCCTGGTTCGACAATTGGGTCACCATTCTGCGCAACGCCATGCGAAACGGGATGGCAGGCCCGTCCCTGCCCATTCGCAAGGGGAACAGGGATCCGGCCTATCCGGCGTAAAAACCATCGTCGCTGATGGTCACGTTGATGGGGGCCGCCTTTTCAGTGGTGATGGCTGTGATTAGCCAGCATGAAACGCCCAAGGCGCTTTTCCGCATAACGGGCCAATCTCACAAAGGGCAATCCCAGCAGAAGATAAGCCCCGCCGATCAGCAGACCGATCCCGAAATAATCATAATAAGTGGATGAGAGCCTAATGTAGGTCTGGCTCAATTCCGTCAGGGTGATCACACTGACGAGCGAGGAGTCCTTGAGCAGCGAGATGAAGTCGTTGGTCATGACAGGCACAACCGTACGGAAAGCCTGTGGCACAATAACGAGGCGCACAGCGTCGAGCCGCGTCATATTCAGCGCGATCGCCGCCTCCATCTGGCCCTGAGATACGGACATCAGCCCTGCACGGTAATTTTCCGCCTCATAGGCCGCGTAATTGAGCCCCAAAGCCACAACACCCGCCAGGAAGGGTGAAAGATTGACCCCAAAGCGCGGTAAGCCGTAGAAAATGAGAAGAATTTGTATGAGGAGCGGCGTGCCCCGCACGACTTCAATATAAACACCCGCGCAAAATTTGAGGGGGCTGCTGCCATAATGGCGCATCAGCGCCAGAAGGACGCCCAGAGCCACGGCAATCAGCATCGCCGCCGCGGAAACTGCCAGCGTCAGCCACGCCCCATGCAGAATGAGAGGAAGGAACCCGGCATAAAGCTCAAGCCGGTCAATCCATCCTCCACGATCCGCCATCGCCAGGCGGTATCGGTCCCACTCAACAGGGGCGATGTTCTGCTCCGTCTCATCACCGGTGAAAGCCGCCATCTGCGGCGTCCATAAGTTCCATCGGCTGAGAATGCGCTGCAGCGTGCCGTCCGCCATCATGTCGGAGAGGGCGCGATCCACCCGGTCGCGCATGGCGTAATCGCCTTTCCGCATGGCGATGCCGTAATGGACGGTGCCGATCTGCTTGCCGACAAGCTTCAGATCATCAGAGAGCGCACCGTAATAAACGGCGATCGGCGCGTCCACGAGCAACGCATCGAGCCGCTTGTTCCGCAGATCGGAGACCGCATTTGTCTCCTCCATGTAAGTGCGAATGGCAATATCGCTGGAATCTCGAAGAAGCCGCTCCGCATAAGTGCCGCGGATCGTGCCCACGACATGGCCGCGCAGGGCTTCCAGACTGTCGAGCCCCGACTGCCCCTTGCGCACGACAATGCGCTCTCCCGTCTGATAATACGGGCGGGAGAACAGGACGGCGTCTTCATGCTCCGGCGTGATCTCAATCCCGTCCACAACGAGGCGATAGAGGCCGCGTTGCAAACCCGGGATAAGCCCATCCCAATCATTCTGCACAAATTTGGGCGTGACATTCAGCCGATGCCCAACCTCGCGCATAATGTCGAACTCAAATCCCTGCATTCTGGACTGGGAAGCCGGGTCATGAAAGACATAGGGGACATTCGCCTCCCCATCCGAAGCCCATAATAAAGTGCCCCGCGCCGTGGCGGGGGTGATCATCAAAATGAAAGTCAGGAGAGTAATCAGCCAGCGCATCACAGAAATGTCCGAAGGAAGCGCCGCGTGCGGGCGTCTTCCGGCCGGGCGAACATAATGTCCGGGTCACCGGCCTCGATAATATGTCCCCCATCCATAAACAGGACGCGATCCGACGCCGCACGCGCGAAACGCATGTCATGCGTCACCACAATCTGGGTCATCCCCTCATCATCAAGCGCGCGCATGACTTGCAGCACCTCCTCTGCAAGTTCCGGGTCAAGCGCGGAAGTCGGCTCATCATAAAGGATGACGTCGGGCTTCATGGCCATGGCGCGGGCAATCGCCGCGCGCTGCTGCTGGCCACCTGATAGAGTGGAGGAATAACGTGTCATAGCATGGCCAAGCCCGACTTTAACGAGCAGTTCTTCCGCTACGGATCTGGCATGCTGAAAAGACATTTTCTTGACGACGCGCGGGGCGAGCATAACATTATCGAGCACCGTGCGATGCGGAAATAAATTGAATGATTGAAAGACCATCCCGACATGCGCCCGTAAAGAATGGGCCTGGCGCTCATCCTCACGCGTCCATCGGGATGCGGCGTTGCGATCAACCGTAACGCCCTGCACGCGGATCCTGCCACGATCCGGCACTTCCAGAAGATTAAGGCAACGTAAAAAAGTGGATTTACCGCACCCTGAAGGACCGATAATGCTGACGAGCTCCCCCTTCGTGACGGAGAGGGAGACATCATGCAATACAGCCTGCCCGCTATAGGTTTTTGCAACCCCGCTTGCATCGAGTACGATCTCTGCCGTGTCAGTCAGTTTTGGTCATCCCCCGCAGAACATAGGGCAGGATGCCCCCATGACGGTAATATTCCACTTCATCTTCCGTATCGATGCGGCAGATCAGTTCAACCCGCAAGCTGCGACCGTCAGTGCGCACGATATCCGCCCAGACCGTCATGCGCGGTTTGATGTCCGTCAGGTTTGAAAGCGTGATCGTCTCCGAACCGTCAAGCTGCAACGTCTGGACGTTGACATTGTTCGGGAAAACCAGCGGCAGCACCCCCATCCCGACGAGGTTCGAGCGATGGATACGCTCGAAACTCTCCGCAATAACCGCTTTGACCCCGAGGAGCAACGTGCCTTTGGCCGCCCAGTCCCGCGATGAGCCCATACCATATTCCTTACCGCCCATCACGATCAAAGGAATATTTTGGGCGCGATATTGCTGCGCGACGTCGTAGATCGACGCGATATCCCCATCCGGCAGGATGCGGGTCATCCCCCCTTCAACCCCCGGGATCATGCGGTTACGGATACGCGTATTGGCAAACGCGCCCCGCACCATTACCAGATCATTGCCTCGTCGGGACCCGTAGGAGTTGAAGTCCGCCTCCGCAACGCCCCGTTCCATCAGGAAACGCCCGGCGGGTGACGACGCCTTGATGGCCCCCGCGGGTGAGATATGGTCCGTCGTGATGTTATCCCCCAATATGGCGAGGATACGGGCGTCCTTGATGTCGCTTGTGGCGCCCGGGCTGGGTTTCAGATTTTCGAAATAGGGCGGCTGATGGATGTAAGTTGACGAATCATCCCAGGCGAAACGTTGCCCGCTCGCCGCAACCGCCAGCTTCTGCCAATGGGATGTGCCCTCAAAAATATTTTTGTAGCTGGAGGCATAGCCCTCGCGTGAAATCGCCTTACCGAGCACGGTCTCGATTTCCTCACGGCTCGGCCAGAGATCCCGCAGGAAGACTTCCCGCCCATCCTGCGCCTTCCCAAGCGCAAGCTGGGTGATGTCCTGACACATACTGCCAAGGAGGGCGTAAGCAACGACGAGTGGCGGGCTGGCGAGGTAATTTGCCTTGACGCTGAGTGAAATACGACCCTCAAAATTGCGATTGCCGGACAGGACGGAAGCGACAACCAACCCGTTCCCCTCAATCGCCGCGGTGATTTCCGGCGCTAGCGGGCCGGAATTGCCGATACATGTCGTGCAACCGTAACCCACTGTTTCAAAGCCGAGCGCGTCAAGATGCGGCGTCAAACCTGCCCGGTCAAGATAATCCGTCACAACCTGGGACCCCGGCGCGAGAGATGTCTTGACCCATGGCTTGGGACGCAAACCCAGCTCATGCGCTTTGCGCGCCAGGAGTCCGGCGGCGAACATGACCTCCGGGTTGGACGTATTGGTGCAGGAGGTGATGGCGGCGATGACGATATCGCCATTCCCGAGGTCATATTCCCGCCCCTCAAGCTTGACGCGCGCAGATGATGAGACCCCGAAATCCTTTTGTAGGACCGCATTGAAATTTGCGCTGGCTTGCGATAGCGGCACGAGATCCTGCGGCCGTTTCGGCCCGGAAATAGCAGGTTGCACATCCGCCAGATCGAGCTTGAGCGACTTTGTGAAAACCGGTTCCGGCGCGTCCGCATCGCGATACATGCCCTGCGCTTTAAGGTACGCCCGTGTCAGTGCAATGCGATGCGGGTTACGACCTGTCTGCTCCAGATAGGCTAGCGCGATGTCATCAACGGGGAAGAACCCGCATGTCGCCCCATATTCCGGCGCCATATTTGCAATTGTCGCCCGGTCCGCCAAGGGCAGCGTATCCAGAGCCGGCCCGTAAAACTCGACAAACTTGCCGACGACATTTTCCTGACGCAGCATCTGGGTGATTTTCAGCACCAGATCGGTCGCCGTCGCGATCGGGGATAAACGGCCCTCCAGCCGCACACCGATCACATCGGGCAGCACCATGGAGATCGGTTGCCCCAGCATGGCCGCTTCCGCCTCGATCCCGCCAACGCCCCATCCGAGAACACCGACGCCATTGACCATCGTTGTATGTGAGTCCGTGCCATAAACTGTGTCGGGGAAGGCATAAGTCCCGTCGCCCTCATCACGCGTCCAGACGACCTGGGAGAGATATTCAAGATTGACCTGATGGCAGATACCCTGGCCGGGCGGCACAACGCGGAAATTCTCAAATGCGTTTTGACCCCAGCGCAGAAAAGCGTAGCGCTCCGCATTGCGATTGAACTCCAGCGCCATGTTTTTTTCAAGCGCGTCCTTATCACCCGCCACATCGACGATCACGGAATGATCAATCACCAGGTCGACCGGGACAAGCGGATTGACCTTGGCCGGGTCGCCACCCAACGCCACGATGCCATCCCGCATGGAAGCGAGGTCTACAATCGCCGGGACGCCGGTGAAATCCTGCATCAATATCCGCGCTGGCCGAAATGGAATCTCATGCGTGTCATGTCCGGACGCCACCCAGCTTCTGAAGGCCTCGGCGTCCCTGACCTGACAGCTCCCGCCATTTTCAAAACGTAAAACATTTTCAAGCAAGATTTTGAGAGAGACGGGGAGGCGTGAAATATCCCCGATTTTTTTCCCCGCAGCGGGCAGAGAGAAATAGCGGTAGGTTTTGCCGTCAACGACCAACTCGCTTGTCACATCGAGTGTGTCAATCCCTGTCATGCGCATACTGTCCTCCCGAAAGTACGTGAGTCAGCGCTCACCTCCAGGTCGCACGGACTCGATTCCGGGTTTCTATACAAGGTGGGGACGCGCTTAAACAGGGGCGGGTACGGTCCAATTAACGTCTTCTATTCGATCCGCGTCGCCGTGATGAGATGGCAATGTAAAAGTTTTAGGGTGTTGCTCAGGGTTTGGGTTATCTATGGCACATGTTATGTGCCGAACAAATAACCGTTACACGGGATGGGCTCCCGGTGCTTCTCCGTGTCGGTTTTTCTGCCGGGCCCGCCTGTGCGCTGCGCGTTTCCGGCCCGAATGGCGCGGGTAAATCGACCCTGCTCCGCGTCATCAGCGGGCTGAAGCGGCCGGATGGGGGGCGGGTGACGTGGCAGGGCGAGGACATCGCTCTCGACTTTCATGCGCATGCTCTTCGGGTCGCTTATCTCGGCCATCGGGACGGGCTGAAACCTGACCTGACAGTCCGGGAAAATCTTGCCATTCACCGCCATCATGCGCGCTGCGATGTGACAGAGGCCCTGGCGCGCCTCGGCCTTCCGCCATGTGCTGATGTGCCGGTGCGGCAATTATCCGCGGGCCAGAAGAGACGCGTTGCCCTGGCCGCCCTGATGATGAAAGATGCGCCGATCTGGCTGCTGGATGAACCCCATCTGGGCCTGGACGCGGCGGCTTTGCTGCGCCTGGGCGACGTCACGCGGGACCATCTCCGGGAAGGGGGCATTGCCATCATCACCACTCATGCGGAATTGCCCATTCCCTTCACTCACATTATCACTTTGCCGGAAAGGCCCGCCTCCTGGGTGGCGGGTTGATATCGTGATAAAAACCTTCATCGCCATCCTCAGCCGTGATGTCCGCCTGGCCTGGCGCCACGGCACGGACTCCCTTGCGGCGCTTCTGTTTTTTATCCTGTGCAGCTGTCTTTTCCCGCTTGCGCTAGGGCCGTCGCCCGATCTGCTGCATCGCGTGGCCCCCGGCATCATCTGGGTCTGCGCCCTCCTCGCCGCCATGTTGCCGCTGGAGCGCCTTTTCAGCGCTGATTTTGAGGATGGGTCCCTCGACTCACTGCGCCTCACCGGCCTCCCCGCCCCTTATATCGGGCTTGGGAAAATCCTCTCTCATTGGCTGACAACCGGCTTGCCCCTCCTGATTGCAGCTGGGCCGATGGGGCTGATGCTGGGCATGACCGTGGCGGATCTGCCCGCCTTGCTGATGGGCCTCGCCCTGGGCACGCCCCTGCTGTCACTTATTGGCGGCATGGCCGCCGCGATCGCGCTCGGCGCAAGGCGCGGCGGGCTCTTACTGCCGCTGATTATCCTGCCTCTCGCCTCACCTGTCCTGATTTTCGGCGCAAGCGCCGTTTACCGCGCGCAATATCACCTTCCATCCGAGCCGGAACTGGATGTGCTCGGCGCTTTTCTGCTGGTGGCGCTCCCGGCCTGCGCTTTCGCGACCGGCGCGGCGCTGCGCGCCGCTTCACAGGATTGAATCACGAAATGGGACGGGAATTTTCCAGGCCCCGCCAATCGGGCTGATCAGCGGGCTTCAACCCGCTTGTCGGGCGACGAATTCCTCGAGCCAGTGGATCGTGTAATCGCCCTTGCGGAATTCCGGATCCGCCAGAATTTTACGATGCAGGGGGATGACGGTTTTGACGCCTTCCACAACGCATTCATCCAGAGCACGCTGCATACGCGCAATCGCGGCATCCCGATCCGGCGCATGGACGATCAGTTTTGCGATCATACTGTCATAGTAAGGCGGCACGCGGTAACCTGAATAAAGGGCGCTGTCAGTCCTGACACCCAGCCCGCCCGGCGGATGAAACACTTTGATGAGACCGGGATCCGGCGTGAAAGTCTTCGGATCTTCCGCATTGATGCGGCACTCAATCGCATGACCTCGGAATGTGATGTCAGATTGTTTGTAGCCCAGCTTCTCCCCCGCCGCGATGCGGATCTGCTCACGCACGAGGTCCACATCACAGACCAGCTCCGTCACGGGATGCTCCACCTGGAGGCGGGTATTCATCTCGATGAAGCAGAATTGCTTGTCCTGATAGAGAAATTCGAGGGTGCCGACGCCGCGATAGCCCATTTTCTTGAGGGCGTCCGTCACCGTTCGGCCGATCACGTTGCGTTCCTCAGCCGTCAGGGCCGGGGAACCGGCCTCTTCCAGAAGCTTCTGATGGCGGCGTTGGAGGGAACAATCTCTCTCACCGAAATGCACGACATGACCATGCGTATCCGCGAGGACCTGCAATTCAATGTGGCGCGGCTTGTCGAGATATTTCTCGAGATATACCTCATCATTGCCGAAAGCCGCCCGCGCCTCGGTCCGGGCAACATTCCAGGCTTCCTCAAGTGCCTCTTCGCTCTCAGCGACCTTCATGCCGCGACCACCGCCACCCGCCGCAGCTTTGATCAGCACCGGGTAGCCAACGCGGGCGGCCACCGCACGCGCCGTCGCAATATCCGGCAGACCACCATCCGAGCCGGGCACAAGCGGCACGCCAAGCGCGGCCATGGTCGTTTTGGCTGAAATCTTGTCACCCATCGTCCGGATATGCTGTGCTGTCGGGCCGATGAAGGCGATGCCATGCTCCTCGACCGTCTCCGCGAATTCAGCATTCTCAGACAGGAAGCCATAGCCGGGATGAATGGCCTCCGCACCCGTGATTGTCGCAGCAGACAGGATCGCGGCGACATTGAGGTAGGAATCCCGCGCCGTCGGCGGACCGATGCAGACAGCCTCATCCGCGAGGCGCACATGCATGGCATCTGCATCGGCCGTTGAATGGACAGCAACGGTTTTGATCCCCATCTCGCGGCAGGCACGCTGGATGCGAAGGGCAATCTCGCCTCGATTAGCGATGAGAATTTTTGAGAACATGAGCGCGGAACGCCTTATTCGATGATGGCCAGAGGTTCACCGAATTCAACGGGGTCACCATTTGAAACCAGGATGCGCGTCACTTTGCCGGCGCGCGGGGCCTTGACCTGATTGAAAGTCTTCATCGCTTCAATCAGAAGAAGGGTCTGCCCCTCCGTGACGGACTGCCCCACTTGTACATAAGGCGGCGCGGAGGGGTCCGGCGACAGATAGACAACGCCCACCATCGGGCTTTTCACCGCGCCGGGATGGTCCGCTGCCGACGCCGGGGACATTGTCGTCGCCACGGTGGTGCCGCCACTCACGGCGGCCGCAGGTGCGGGCACGGTTTGCGCCACCGGCGCCGCCGCCCGCGCGACACGGATGCGATGCTCCTTCTCCGCGATTTCAATCTCGCTCAGGCCCGTTTCATCGAGAAGAGCGGCCAATGCGCGTATGGCATCTCCGTCCACTTGCATACGGCTCATTATTCGTCCTCATCCTGGAACATGTCATATAAAGCGCGGATCGCCATTTGATACCCGCGCACACCAAACCCGCATATGACGCCGATCGCCGCCTGTGCAGTATAAAGTTGATGTCTGAACGCCTCGCGCTGATGGATATTGGTGATATGCACTTCCACGGTAGGCAGGTCAACCGCCAGCAACGCATCCAGCAACGCAACCGACGAGTGCCCAAGAGCGGCCGGATTAAGGATGATTCCGTTCGTCTCAGCCCGAATTTCATGTATCCAGGAGACGAGCTCACCCTCATAATTTGTCTGACGGAAGTCAATCTCAACGATGTGACCCTCATCGCTGAGTTCCTCCGCTGTGCGCAGGCAAAGCAGTTCAACGTCGTCCAACTTCTCACGACCGTAAATTTCCGGTTGCCGAACGCCGAGTAAGTTGAGGTTGGGGCCGTTGAGAACGGCAATCTTGAGGCAGGTCATAAAGGCCGCATTTAGCACTTCTCGGCAGTTTGGGAAATATCCCTTTTAGAGGCACGCCCTCCATTCGCCCTATTCCTGCCTTTTTTTTGTGAAACAATTGAGGTTTCGCAACGATATACCGTTAAGCGGAATTACGCACGCAGACGTCGACCGCCGGGCGGAGGAAGGTCAGCAACATGGCTTGACCAGCGTCCGCATCTATGCGGCACGCAGCGCCAGATCGACCGACAGCGTCGGGGAGGATGGGACATGGAGGGGAAGAAGCCTTCGCGCTCTAAAACCATACGCGGCAGAAAGGTGAAATCGAGACGGGCCGTTCCGTCATCGCGCCAGAAAGCCGCCGGACTCTACGTGCTTCTTGGGGCTGTACTTGGCACGTCACCTATGACGGCTGATTCGCACACGCAGATGCTGAAGCCGAAACCGACATCGAACCGGAAATCAGTCCCGACTTCCTCTAAAACGACGCGCTTCCCCGTCGGGAGTGTTACAGCCGCGGATCTGAAACGCTACCGCATCAGCCGCTGGGTGCGCGGCGGGGTCGCAAGCTGGTATGGCGAGGCTTTCGCCAAGCGCCGCACAAGCAGCGGCACGCGTTTTGACCCGAAAGCCATGACGGCAGCCCATCGTCGCCTGCCTCTAGGGTCCAAGGTTCTGGTCGTGGACACGCAGACCCATCGATCGGTGATCGTGACGATCAATGATCGTGGCCCTTACAGCCATAACCGGGTTATCGACCTCTCACACGGCGCCGCAAATCGCCTGGGCATTGTGCATCGCGGCCTCGCCCATGTGCGCATTGCTCTGCTGACACCTTCAGGTGACCAGGATGACACGCCAATCGAGGTCGCACAGGCACCAGAGTAATTTCGATCTGACCTGAGATAACGCTGCTTCCTGAGCGGCGATCAACGCCGCAACGTCAAGCTTTTGCGGCGTTCTTCGCCGTCTGGACCTCATCCTCACGCGGCCCACCGGGGACAGCCGGCTCGCGCCCCTTATCACGATCCTGCAACCCGATATTCAGTTGTGCGCCGAAGAGCACCACATAGGTGCTGACGAAAAACCACATCATGACCGCCGCCACCGCGCCGAGTGACCCATATGTCGCCCCGTAACTCGCGAAATGCGCGACGTAGTAGGAGAAACCGAGCGATGTCAGCACCCAGAGCATCGTGGCTACGAGTGACCCTGGCAAAACCCACCGCCAGTCTGGCGCTTCCCGGCATGGCGCGTAGCGGAACAGAAGCGACACCGCGACGAAGATGAACAGCAACATCAATGCCGGTGCGCCGAAATGCACGATGTTCTTAATGCCGTAACTCATCAGGTAAAGCGCCCAGCCCCGAAGTTTCGGCGTCAGATTCCAGATCCCGAAATGATCGAGAATTTGAGGGAGATAATCGACGAAAGCGGGCAGCGCGACCATCAGGGCCAAAGTCAGTGCCGCGCCGAGCACGGCCAGCAAGGTCATGCCAAGGGAGACAAACTGATAATGCAGGAAACCGCGCGTCTCATCGACATTATGGGCGATATTCAGCGCGGCCAGCACAGATTTAGTGCTGGAGGAAGTCGTCCACAGTGCGAATGCGAGGGACAGGATCAGGCCGAGGGTCAGCGATACATGGGGGCGGCGGATCAGCAGATGGATCTGGTCGGAGATCAGGTCAAAGGCGGCGGGCGGCAGCAGATTGCGCAGCACCTGAAGTTGCGGCTCGACAGAGTTGATGTCGAAGACAAGCCCATAAAGAGAGAGCAGCGTCGTCATGGCGGGGAAGAGCGATAACGTCGCGAAAAACGCGCATCCTGAAGCGGAAAGAGATGATTGCGTTGAGATCAGATTAAGAAAAGTTTGTTTCAGGACAAGCAGCCAGCCCCCGAGAGGCATGCGGAGCGGGCTGCCGACATCTGTCCCCGGCGCGTCCTGCCCGGCATCAACGGGCTTTTTCTTCTTCTTGAGATGATGTCGCTCGGTCACGTTAACGCCTTTTATGTCTTGTCAGAAAGGTGGTAACTGGTGAATTGTCCTCTATGATGTTCCGGCCGTGCTCAGGACATGACGTCACCCCTGAAATGTGACGCTTCCGCTACATAAATGTTCCCCAGATTCATCATGTTAACGTCGACTGATAAGCCGTTCGGATCAACCATCAGGATGGTTGAGGGGAACGTCTGCACATGCGCCTCACATCGCCTTCCGGGAGCGGGCCGCAAGCGATAGTACAAAAATGTCGTCCTCATCAGCCATGTTGTTCACACGGAGATGACCAGGATTTTCATCCTGCTTTTAACAGGCGCTGACGTGACTTGGCCAGATATCAGCATCATCTGACATCGGATATGCAGCATAAAAGTCACGATAATTGACAGCAGCGAAATTTACATTTTAACCTTTGCGCCCACGTCGTCAGTTTTAAGCCCTCGAAGTCATCGACCCCCATTTCATACGAGGCCCTTTTTGATCAGCCGCCTGACCTGCCGACATGTCTCGAAGCTGCTGAAGTCGCATATTGTCACCCATGTGCGCTATATCGGATTTTCTTATCTTTCCGTCTCCTGCGCGATGGGGGCTGTCAACGATCGTGAAAATAGATCACCCGCACCGAAAGCCACCGCCCCTTCGGGGAAGACGACCGAGCATCTCACGATTCACGGCCGAAGCATCACAACCCGCGCCGCGCAAAGTGAAGATATCGTCAAGGGAGAGACCCTTATTGCGCGCAATGTGCAGTCGATATTCGGGCTGCAATATCTCACCCCCTCTTTGCAGGTGACGCCGCAATTCGCCTCCGGTCAGCCCGGATACACGATACGCGGTCTCGGCTTTAATGATTATGCCTCAAATAACGCCGCCGCCGTCGGCATCTCGATCAATGGCGTTGCGCAGACCCTCCCCTTTCTGACCGGGGGGCTGATGGCGGATATCGCGACGGTGACCATCCATCGCGGGCCGCAAGGTTATGAAGGGGGGCGCAGCGTCTCTGCCGGTTTGATTGATTACCGCACTTACCAGCCGGAAGCCGTGCCTGCTTACGGCGCGCGCTTTCAATATGGGCGGTTCGGGTCGATGGTTGCGGAAGGACATGCGTCCGGGCAGGTTGCACCGCGCTGGGTCAGCCGCATCAGTTTTGAGTCACGTCAGGGTGGCGCATGGCAGGTCGGGCCATCCGGCGCGGATTTCGGCAAGAGTGACCAGTCTGTCGCACGGCTGATCAACCGCATTCAGCTCCATGACGCCTTGACGCTCTCTTTGGATGTTCACGGCTTGTATGACCGTTCAGACGGGATGGGTCTCCACCGTTTTACACCGCTGACGACGATGGAAACCAATAAGCGGGGGCCTGTCCTCCCGGCGGATCAGGATCGTCGGCAGACATGGTGGGGCACATCACCCAGCTTCGCTCGCATGGCGGGCTTGCAGCCGGGCCAGAAACCTTTTCATCATGTCTCATCAGGGGGCGGCGTTTTTTCGTTGGAGGAGAAATTCGCCGGGGCGCGCCTTGAAGCTGCGACAGGTTTCGATGCGGGCAACCGGCGGGAATATGATAATTTCGGCGCGGCGATGGAACCCGTGGCGAATGTCGCCTTCAACACGCGCGCCAACACATTGGTGCAGAGTTTGCGTCTGATCTCCACATCATCATCGCGCTTACACTGGGAAACAGGGCTCTGGTTCAATCATCAGACGCTTTCCGACCAGTATCTCACTGGATTTGCCGCAAGCTATGGCTTCAACCGCTCCGTCACTTATCGTCAGACGGGGATGACCATCGCCGGTTTCGGCAGGTTGCGCTATGATCTGACCCCGACCCTTTCCCTCAATGCGGCGATGCGCGTCGATCATGAAAACCGCGCTTTGCATGATTATCGCGCCTACACGCACACGCTGGGCGGCATGATCACCAATCCGGGCAATGTTCTTTCATCCCGAAGCCTGACATACACATTGCCAACCGGCATGATCGGGCTGGATTATCACCCGACATCCCACCTGCAATTTTATGCATCTGCCCGGCGCGGGATGAAATCCGGGGGGTTTACCGCCTATAATTCAACGAATGTCGCCCTCTCCACCACCCCTTTCAGGGCGGAGCAATTATGGGCCTTTGAAACCGGCGCGCGCGCGACGCTCCCCGCCTGGCACCTCACTGCGGAGCTGAGTGCGTTTTATGATGATCTGCATGATGAGCAGGTCCAATCCGCGATCCTTGACCCCACTGTCGGGCTGCTGGGCGCCATCGTCAACGCGCCGCGCGCCCACATATCGGGCGGTGAATTCAATCTGCGCTGGTCACCCTGGCAGCATGTGCTGATTACGCAGGGGGGCGGCTGGGCTGTCGGGCGGTTCGACGATTTCACTGCGCTATTTTCCGCCCAGCGACAGAATGGTGTTTTTGTCGGGACTTATCAGGATAAAAGCGGCACGCATCTGCCCGCACCGAAACTGACCCTGACAGGCAGCATCGCCTATCAGATCCAGTTAGCTGACTGGCAGGTCACCCCCGCCATGAATTATGCGCTCCGCAGCACCTACCGGTCCCTTTTCGGCCCGCTCTATAATGTGAACGGCTACACGATTTTCGGCGCGTCCCTCAGCGTGCGCCCACCGCATTCCCATTGGGTTTTCGCGTTTTTCGGCGACAATATCTTCAATAAACAATATGATGTTGACCGTAACTTTTTTGTAGCTGGAGACAATGTCGCGCTTGCCGGAATGCCCGCCAGTTGGGGGGACGCATCGCCTGTGAATTCTGAGGGCACGCCGGCCCGACCCGATATCTCGTCGCGGGCGCGGCGCGTGCGGGCTTTCTTTCTCATCGCGCCCTTCATCAGCCTGTTACTCCCACTTCTGGTTCTAGAGCACCGTGAGCTCACCTTATTCGGCGTTAAAAGCGTCTTTCTCTGGCTTTTTGTGAGCATCCCGCTGACCAGCCTCTATCTCTGGGCGGCAGAACGCTGTCTGACATGCTGATCACCATCGGGGTTGCCGCGTCCCTCGGGATTGTCGCGTTACTTCTCGCTTTATCGGGCGCGCGCGCCGGGCAGAATGCGTCGCGTTTTTTCGCCGCTGCCGGGCAGTTCGGGTTGGTCCTGTATGCTGTGCTCGCCATCGGCGACACTTACAGTATCGGTACGCTTTTGGGATTTCCCGGGTCCATCTTCGCAGATGGCGGCTTCGCGGCGCTCTGGTTCTGCGGCTATATTATGCTCGCCTTCCCCATCGCGACGATGCTCTATCCCCGCTTATGGCGGATCGGTCAGGAATGTGGCGCCGCGACTTTGACGGATCTCTTCCGATACCGTTTCAATGACCGACGCCTTGACCTCCTCCTAGCGGCCCTGCTTTTCCTCTGCTTTATTCCGCTCGGGACATCGCAATTTATCGGTTTGCAATCCGCTTTCAAAGTGGTGGCCGGCCCCGACACCGCGCGCGGCGGCATGATGGCGGCCCTGACCCTCTCTGGCCTGTTGACCTTCCTCATCGCGGCAGGTCAGGGTATGGGCGGCGCGGCGCGGGCGGCGATCCTGAAGGATGTGCTGGTCATTTCCACCATTGTGATGGTGGCGGGTGCGGCGCTGATGGCCGGGGCCAGGTGGCTTTCCCCGCCCCATCAAGGGGTCATCGGACCGCCGGAAGTTTTTAAAGCCTTTACGCCCAGTGTCAGCGGCGATCTCTTCATCCTGACCACGATTGCCGTGCAGGCCAGCGCCTTTTGCATCTCCCCCCGACCCTGGCCGCGATTTTCTCGGCCCGCCAAGTCGAGACCGTGCGACGGGGCCAGATATGGATGCCCCTTTACATGCTGCTCTTCCCGCTTCTTGGGATCGTGGCGATCTACGGCCATAACCATCATGTTGCCGCGGCACGTCCCGATGATATCTTCCTTGCGACGGCGCAGGCGCTTCTGCCCGCATGGATGATGGGGGTTGTGCTTGCCGGGACATGTCTTGCCGCCTTCGTTATCCTCGCCAGTTGCAGCATCACACTTGGCGGCGTCGTGGCGCGGAGCGTCGTGCGGGACAAAACAGCCCGGCAGCAGATCCGCATCGGGCTGGTGACAATTGCCACCTATCTGACGCTCTCCTTTACCGGCACATTTACCGCTAGAAATCTGCTGATCTCACTTAATACAATGTTCTATCTCGGGCTGGCGCAGATCCTGCCCGGCGTGCTGGCGATCATCTTTAACTGGCGCGTCTCTTCGGCCGACCTGATGCGCGGCATGGTGGGCGGGCTCGTCTCCGGGTGCGTCCTGCGGTTCGGTGGAGTCAATCTTTACGGCGTCAACCCTGCCTTTATGGCTGTCATCATCAATTTATGTTTGTGCTGCTGGGCGGCCGGGCGCAAAAATAAGTAAATTGTGCCTCGGAGAATAAAACGCCATGACAGAAAACCTCGCTTTCCACCTTTCCGCAAAAAGCCTCCTGGAGAACCCCGTTCTCAATAAGGGTCTGGCTTTCAGCAAGGCGGAGCGCGACGCGTTTGGCCTCCATGCGCATCTGCCACCTGCCGTCAGAACGTTGGACGAACAGTTAAAAACAGCGCGGATGCTGCTTGATGATATGGAGTCGTCATTTGCCCGACATATTTACCTGCGCAGCATTCAGGATAGTAACGAAACTCTGTTTTACGCCTTAATCGCGTCTGACCTCGAAACAATGCTGCCCTTGATTTACACCCCGACTGTTGGGGAGGCCTGTCAGAAATTCTCCTCCATCTGGCAACGACCGCGCGGCCTGTTCCTCTCCTACGAGGATCGGGAGAATATGGAAGCCCGCCTGGCAGACCCCGCGCTTGATGACGTCCGGGTGATTGTCGTCAGTGATGGGGAACGCATCCTCGGTTTGGGTGATCAGGGCGCAGGGGGGATGGGCATCCCGATCGGCAAATTATCGCTTTACACCGCCTGTGCTGGCATTGCCCCGCAACATACCCTCCCGATCCTTCTCGATACCGGCACGGATAATGAGGCGCGGCTGGCGGACCCGTCTTATATTGGTAGCCGTCACAAGCGGGTTCGGGGCGCGGAATATGATGCGTTTATCGCGCAATTTGTTGAATGCGTCATAAAGAGATGGCCGCATGTCCTGCTGCAATGGGAGGATTTCGCCGGGGTGAATGCTGCGCGCCTCCTCGCGCAATATCGGGATCAACTTTGCACCTTTAATGATGATATTCAGGGCACGGCTTCCGTTGCCGCGGGCGCGATACTCGCCGCCAATCAGGCCTCCGGCAGAAAACTCTCGGATCAGAAGATCGTCATGCTCGGCGCGGGTTCCGCAGGTGTCGGCATTGCGCGCCTGCTTCTGGCGGCGATGGAAGATGAAGGCACACCGCATGAGGAAGCCCGTCAACGCTTCTATATGCTGGATAAAGACGGACTTTTGACAGCGCAAAGGTTGGAAACGCTGGATGAGGGTCAGAAGCTCTTTGCGCGCGGTGACTGGTCGGGCGCGAAAGGTGATCTCGCCACATTGATTGATAAAATCGACGCCGCCATTCTGATCGGCGTATCCGGCGTGGCGGGCGTCTTCTCGGAGGAGATCATCCGCAATATGGCCCGCAAGACGGAACGGCCGATTATCTTCCCCCTTTCCAATCCCACCTCTCATGCTGAAGCAACACCGGAAGACATTATGCGCTGGACGGACGGCAAGGCGCTCGTCAGCACAGGCAGCCCTTTCCCGCCTCTCCCCCATAAGGGCAAGACGCGTCGGGTTGATCAGACAAACAACTCTTACATCTTCCCTGGCATGGGTCTGGGCATTATAGCGTGTCGCGCAACACGTGTGACGGAGGCGATGTTTATGGCCGCCGCCAAAAAGCTCGCCGCGCTTTCTCCGCTGCGTCACGATCCGGACGGTAATTTGCTGCCCCCGGTCACGCAGTTAAAGGATGTCGCGCGTGATATCGCCATTGCAACGGCGCTTCAGGCACGCGCGGATGGTGTGTGTGCGGCTTTCACCGATGATGCGCTTGACGGCATGATCAACCAGCATATCTGGTTCCCCCAATATAAAAGCTACAGCAAGGCACGCGTATAATGACGGATTTTCGGACCGAACGAGATGGGCTCGGCGATATCGATGTTCCCGCCGATAAATTATGGGGTGCGCAGACGCAGCGCTCCCTCCATTATTTCAGCATCGGTTGGGAGAGAATGCCGGTAGAGATGATTGAGGCCTTCGCCATGATCAAAAAGGCCAGCGCCGAGGCCAATGCCGCCAGCCAACGCCTCGGTAAGTCGCAACATGACCTGATCACGCAAGTCTGTGATGAGCTTCTCGCCGGGCAACATGTGGAAATGTTTCCCCTTCATGTCTGGATGACGGGCTCGGGCACGCAATTTAACATGAATGTCAATGAGGTGATTTCCAACCGCGCCTGCCAGATTGCCGGGACGGCGCTCGGCAGCAAAATGCCGGTGCACCCGAATGACCATGTTAATATGTCGCAATCCTCCAACGATAGCTTCCCGACAGCGATGCATATCGCCGCTGTGCTGGGGACAACGCGTAAGGTGCTGCCCGCGGTGCAGGCGCTCGCAGCAGCTATCCAACGGAAGGCGGATCAATGGGCCGACATCGTCAAAATCGGTCGCACCCACATGCAGGACGCCGTCCCCTTGAGTGTCGGGCAGGAGTGGTCCGCCTTCGCAACGCAATTGCGGGAGGCCGCCGCGCGTGTGGCGGACGCGGTGAAGGGGCTTTATCCCCTCGCTTTAGGTGGCACGGCGCTCGGCACAGGCATTAATACGGATGCGGCTTTCGCATCCCATGCCTGCGCCCGGATTGCGACGTTGACAGGTCACGCTTTTACCAGCGGGCATGATAAATTTGCCCTTCAGGCTGCGCATGATGCGCTTGTTCATCTCTCCGGCACATTCCGGGGGCTTGGCGGGGTGCTGTTTAAAATCGCCAATGACATCCGCCTCCTCTCATGCGGGCCGCGCGCCGGGCTGGCTGAACTTCATTTGCCGGAGAATGAGCCAGGATCATCCATCATGCCGGGCAAGGTGAACCCGACACAGGCAGAGGCCCTGGCGATGCTGGCCTTGCAGGTGATGAGCAATGATGTTGCCGTCGGAATGGGCGGGGCGTCCGGGCTGTTGCAGATGAATGTTTATAAGCCGCTGATGATCTATAACATCCTGCAGAGCATCACCCTGATCCATGATGGCTGTGAAAACTTCCGCCACTTCCTGATTGAGGGGACGGAACTGAACACTGGACGGATCCAGCGTTACGTCGATGAATCGGTGATGCTTGTCACTGCTTTGGCGCCGGAGATTGGATATGACGCGGCCTCGAAAATCGCCCATGAGGCGATGGCGCGGGATTGCACCCTGAAAGAGGCGGCGCTTGCTTCCGGAAAATTGACGGAAGCGCAATATGACCGTCTCATTGACCCGAAAAAATTGCTGGCGCCGAATGTCGTCATATCCTGACGGGATGTTCCATCTTCGACGCGCGTTGGACGGCCTTTTGCGTTTTGGACGGCCTTGAAAGCACCTCGTTCAAACGAGACCAAGCCATAAGAAAGGGCGCCTTTTAACGGGCGCCCTTTTCTGAGAGGTCGGGCAGGGTCACCCCTACCCTTCAGGCCATTACTCAGAAGAAACCGACTTTATCCTCGCTGTAGCTGACCAGCATGTTTTTTGTTTGCTGGTAATGGTCGAGGATAATCTTATGCGTCTCACGTCCAATGCCCGATTTTTTATATCCGCCAAAAGCAGAGTGCGCGGGATAGGCGTGATAGCAATTGACCCAGACGCGTCCGGACTGAATGCCACGCCCCATACGGAAGCATGTGTTCGCATCACGGCTCCACACGCCAGCGCCCAGACCATATTCCGTGTCATTGGCGATGGCGAGGGCTTCCTCTTCCGTTTTAAAGGTTGTCACGGCGAGGACAGGGCCAAAAATCTCCTCCTGGAAGATTCGCATTTTGTTATGACCCTTGAAGACCGTCGGCTGAATGTAGAAACCATCATCCAACCCGTTGCCTAATTTCGCGGCGTCGCCACCCGTGAGAAGTTCAGCGCCTTCCTCACGACCAATCTTGATATAGGAGAGAATTTTCTCCTGCTGCATCGTGGAATTCTGGGCCCCCATCATTGTCGAAGGGTCAAACGGGTTACCCTGCTTAATGGCTTTGACGCGCGCAACGGCCCGTTCCATGAAAGCGTCGAAGATGGATTCCTGCACGAGGGCACGGCTGGGGCAGGAGCAGATCTGCCCCTGATTGAGCGCGAACATCGTAAAGCCTTCGAGGGCTTTATCGAAATAAGCATCATCCTTGTCCATGATATCGGCAAAGAAGATATTCGGCGATTTGCCACCCAGTTCCAGCGTTGCGGGAATGATGTTTTCCGCCGCCTGATGCGCGATACGCTGGCCGACAGCCGTCGAGCCTGTAAAGGCGATCTTCGCAATGCGCTTATTGCCAGCTAGAGCCGAACCGACTTCCTTGCCCAGACCATTCACAATGTTCAGCGTGCCGGGGGGCAGAATATCGGCAATGAGATCCATCACGACAAGAAGGCTGGCGGGCGTCGTTTCCGCGGGTTTCAGGACAATCGTGTTCCCCGCGGCGAGTGCCGGCGCGATCTTCCAGGCGGCCATAAGGATCGGGAAATTCCAGGGAATGATCTGCCCGACCACGCCGAGAGGCTCATGATAATGATAGGCGTAGGTCGTTTCGTCGATCTCACTGATGCCGCCTTCCTGCGCGCGAATGCAGCCCGCAAAATAACGGAAATGGTCGATCGCCAGCGGAATATCGGCGTTTGTCGTTTCACGGATGGGCTTACCGTTATCCCACGTTTCCGCCTGCGCAATGAGGTCGAGATTGGCCTCCATTTTATCAGCGATTTTCAGCAGAATACGGGAGCGGTCCGTGGTGGACGTCCGGCCCCATGCCGCGCGCGCCGCATGGGCCGCGTCAAGAGCAAGTTCAACATCGGCATCAGATGAATGCGGCACTTCACAGAGGACGCGGCCATCAACCGGGGAACGATTGGTCATGTAAGCGCCATTGACCGGCGGCACCCATTTTCCGCCGATGAAATTCTCATATCGTGCCTTAAAAGGCGTTTTTGCGGGAAAAGCAGAGGACATATCAAATAGCCTTTTTATCGTGAAATGCAACAGAGATGTCCTTCAAGGCTGGCGTCACGCGGATGAATCACCCCGGTGACGCAAGGACATCTTAAAAATTTATTTTCCGTTTATAGATCATAGTTCATAAGTTAAAAACAACCGCGAACGACGACATTTTTCATATTTTGTTAAGGTTTGGCAGGAAATCTGACGTGTGACAGCGTGGCGAAACTTGAGCCAGGCCCTGTCATAGACGCGGGGATGATCAGCCATTCGGACGTTGACGCCATGCCGGATCTTCCCGTCATGCCTCAGCGCGGCATGAAACCCCTTCGCGCCATGGGGAAATGGTCGATCACATCAACGGGAAGGCCGAGTGTCTCCGCCGTGACTTCCACGGGCACATGTGTCAACCAGTCGGAGAGGCCGTAACCAGCATATCGATCAGCCTTATAGACCGTCAGGATATGCAGATCCTGTGAACCGCGATTGACGACACAATGACCTTGCCCACGCGGAATATTCCAGACGTCATTTTTATCGAGACGCGCCGTCTTTTGATGCCCATCCGTGCACATTACGGTCAATTCTGCCGTGCCGGAAAGCACAATGCCAAATTCCGCCGCATGAGGGTGCCAGTGCATCTCACGCATGCCATTGACGTGAATGACATCGCTCGCGGCTGAAAAAGGACGGCTGGCGGGGAAGCTCATCGGGTCGACAACCTGCATGTAACCCCCGCTGAGCGCGCATAAAAATTGGAGCGCGAGAAGAGATAGACGATTTTCTCCGCCCCCGGCCTGATCCGCGCATTTTTGCGTGCCGTATCAAGGTCGCCAGGGTTGGAGAGGCGGCTGATCCAGCGCGGCTCTTTTTTCGACGCGACGAAAACCTGTTGTGGCGTGTTGAAGTTTTTCTCAAGCAATTCGGGCGGTGTCGCGGCTACCCACGCCGAAATCGAATTAGTATGGAATTCCGAACCGTCTGCATCATCCAGAAACATCAGAATTTCCGCACCGGTTGGCGCAAGCCCGATGATACTGTGCGGCGTCCCGGCAGGGACTGACCATATATCGCCCGCCCCGACATCATCGACGGAGGAGCGTCCCTGCTCATCCAGCGACATGATGCGGCATCTGCCGGAGACGACGTAGCCCCACTCTGCCTGCTGTCGCCAGAACATCTCGCGCATACACCCGACCTCAAGCCCCATATTGACGACGGCCAAGTCTTTTAAGGCGTGAAACTGCGCGTGATTGAGTTCCCGCGCCCATCCGCCATCGACCTTGTGCATTTCAGCGCGATTAAGAGATGCGACAAAGTCAGGGATGGCGGCGGCATGCGGGTTTTGCTGCGCGGGTGGCGCATGAGCTTTGGACGGACCGGGCGAGGTGCCGGCCATCTTGCGTCCGTTTTCCTTGCCGGAATGCGGAGCGCCCATGGGCATGGCCTGCGCGACGCCGCCTAAACCCGCCAAACCCGCGATTGAGAGGAAGCCACGACGTTGGAAACGACTCATTTCTTCGACCTTCTCTTCCCCGGAAAAAGCTTGGCCCTGAGCGATGCGACGCGATTCATGATGCGCGCCTGATCTTCCGACTTCTCACAACTGGGCCTCACCGTCAAATGGCGTTCAATCGTTAAAGCTTAAAACCGGTATTGCCCACGATGATCAAGGGCGCGGAGGGCCGAAAAGATAGCGGTTTGCAACGGGTCAAGCCCTGTTGCGTTGTCGGAGAACATCGTTAACGAGGAATTTTTAAATGACTGATCAGCTTCCCAACCAGGACACGCCGCCGAAACCAGAAAATGTTGACGCGCCCACCCCGAACCATGATTCGAGTGTGTTTGGTAATTTTTTCAAGCAGGGCAACAACAATGCCGGCTACAACAATCAGGCGGCGCCGGGCATGTTGACGACATTGTCTAATGCCAAAGGCAGGATTGGCATTGTCGGCATCATCATTGTGGTCGCCGCAGCCTACGCCCTCAACATAAATCCGATGAATGCGCTGAATTTCTTCTCCGGAAGTCAGAATCAATCGCCGCCAGCTTATCATCAGACAACGCAGACACGATAAGAAACCGTCGGGCGATTATATCCGACGGCGCAAATCGGCTGACATTTTTGAGATGATCGCGCACGGGCGGCGTCAGCGCGTCTAACGGCGCTTCAGCCCGAGCATGATTTCCCGCCCTTTGAGCATCGCATTCCAATATATAAAGGGCAGGCCGTATTTTTTCAGGGTCCAGGCAACGCGGGACGGCTTAAAACCATTGATGATCCATTTCGGGAAACTCGGCATCAATTTGCCACCATAGCCGAACTCCGCAAGGACAACCTTACCGTTCTCGACGGTAAGCGGACAACCGCCATAACCATCGTAAATGTAAGGCAGATCCCGGGAGTCCATCGTCGCCAACAGGTTCTCCGCGATAATAGGGGCCTGTTTCCGGGCGGCGGCCGCTGTTTTGGCGTTGGACGTGCCAATCACGTCCCCCACACCGAAAACATTTTTGAAGGTGATGTGCTGTAAAGTCTGCGGATCAACCGCGAGGTAGCCCTCCGCATTGGCAAGCGCGCTCTCCCGCACGACTTTCGGGGCCGATTGGGGTGGCACGACATGCAGCATGTCAAATTGCTGCGTAACGATCTCCGTCTTGCCAGCCACCTGTCGCTCAAATGTCGCTGTTTTCGCGTCGCCATCAACATGCACGAGCTTTGAATTCAGCTGTAGATCGACTTTATATCGCTGAATATACGACATGAGCACGGGAACGAAATCCTTAACGCCGAATAAAGCAGGCCCAGCCACGTCAAACTCGACCGAGATCGCGTCATTGACACGGCGTTTCGCCCAGGCATCGCAGGATAGATAGACAGCCTTCTGCGGCGCGCCAGCGCATTTGAACGGCGCGGGCGGCTGGGTGAAAATGGCTTTGCCGGCTTTGAGGCCCTGCACCAACTCCCACGTATAAGGCGCGAGGTCATAACGGTAATTTGAGGTCACGCCGTTTTTGCCCAACGTCTCCTCAAGCCCCGGGATCGCGTCAAAGTTCAGCCTAAGGCCCGTCGCGACCACCAGCGCCTTGTAGGAGATTTCCGTCTCATCCTCGAGTAGGATCGTGTCATTTTCGGGACGGAATGCCGTGACCGCATGGTGCACCCAATTCACATCCTTTGGCATGACGGACGCTTCCGTGCGCTTTGTGGCGTGCTTGCTGTAAGCCCCGCCACCGACGAGTGTCCAGGCGGGCTGGTAGTAATGCGCGGCTGCCGGTTCAATGACCGCGATTGTCAATTCCGGCCGCCTTTTGATGAGGCTCGCCGCGGTGGCGATCCCGCCGGAACCGCCCCCCACGATGACAACATCGAATTTATGGGCCGCGACATGCTTTCGGCCGGGAAGGGCTCGCAACAGGTCATAGGCAATGCGCACCCGCCCGCCGGAGCGACAATAAGCATAGATGCGGGCTTTCGCATCATCACCTTTAAGGTCATTGATGATGTTCTGCAGCCGCCGTAACATGTCCTCATGCGGTCGCTCACTCGACCGCATGGGCAGAAGGCCGAACTGCAAACCAGCCGCTTCGGCAGCCGCGGCGATTTCAGCCGCTTTCGGCTGTTCCGGCTCTTCATCATCCGGTCGCAGGCAAAGGATGGCGGTATAGCCCTCTTTGACGAGTCGCGGCATATCATCCACTGTGACCTGCCCCGCGGCGGTAAAGTCGGCGGATAGGGGTTCCACGCTCATATTATTCTCCTGCTTCCTGGCCGGGTTGCGACTGCCTCAGAGGCGATTGACCGGAATTTTGATGTAACTTACCCCATCATCCTCCGCTTCTGGAAGATGACCACCGCGCATATTGACCTGCACGGACGGCATGAGAAGGTGAGGCATGGTGAGATGCGTATCCCGTTCCTGGCGCATTTTGATAAAAGCCGCCTCCGAGACGCCGTCATGCACATGGATATTCCCGTCTCGCTCCGCCCCGACCGATGTGACGAAACAAAATGCGTCCCGTCCCGGCGCTTTATAATCATGGCACAGATAAAGCCGCGTCTCACGCGGGAGGGAGAGAAGGCGGCGGATAGACTGAAAAAGCTGCCTGGCATCACCACCGGGGAAATCGGCACGTGCCGTGCCGAAATCGGGCATGAATAACGTGTCACCGATAAAAGCGACGTTCCCGATGACATAAGCCATATCCGCTGGCGTATGGCCTGGCACGTGAAGCGCCATGGCTTCCAGCTTTCCCACGCGGAATTTTTCACCATCTTCAAATAAATGGTCGAATTGGGAGCCATCCCGGGCAAAGTCTGTGCCCACGTTAAAGATTTTCCCGAAGACGTTCTGCACATCAATAATACGCGCCCCGATTGCAAGCTTGCCGCCCAGTTTCTCCTGCAACCATGGGGCGGCTGAAAGATGGTCGGCATGGGCGTGGGTCTCGAGCTGCCAGACCACATTGAGGCTTTCAGCATGAATGAAGTCCAGGATCTTCCGGGCGCTGGCCTCCCCCGTCCGGCCGGATGCGGGGTCATAATCCATGACGGAATCGATAATCGCCGCTTCACGCGTTGTCGGATCATAAACAACATGGCTCGCCGTGAATGTCGCCTCATCAAAGAAGCTTTTCACGGAGGGAATCACATCTTTTTCAATCGATTTCTCGATGATTTCCGTCGCGTTACGAAGAGGATCGTCCGTCATCACACGCCTTCCCGTGAGGCCCTCAAAGAAACTCATTTATATCATCCATTCCAGCACAATGACAGAAACTTGAACGACCTGATGATGCATCCCTTTGGCACGCCTTTGCTTTACTTTACGCAGCTTAATCAAGGAAACAGCGCATATTGAACGTGTTGACGCGCAGCGCTTGCCGGTCGCGAGTGGACAGGGTGCGCGCAATATTGCAAGGATTGGGGTCGGCTGGATGAGGATGCGGGCACGTTGCGCCGCGTCATACGCGTTCCAGGCGGTTACTTCCAATCAGGATTGCTGGTCTTCCCGTATCATCAAGGGCTTCATGAATGACATCCACCGCGGCACATAATCACGAAGCGCCGGAGCACCTCCCCCCGATATTCCGATGGCACGAGATGCAGCAGAGAGCGGCACTCGACCCGGACGCACACTGGATGGATCTTGCCATGCGCCTGGCATGGTTCACCGCGCCAACTGAGGCCCTGAATGCTGCCGGCAGGTGGTTTGACGGTGGAAAATTGAATGCCTGCTACAATGCCGTGGATCGTCATCTTGAGATGCGCGGTGACCAGTTAGCTTTGATCTGGCAGGGAGAGTCGCCTGAAGAAAAGCGGGAACTGACTTACCGCGCGCTTCATCGGGAAGTCTGCCGGATGGCAAACGTCCTTATGCGATTCGGCGTCAAAGAGGGTGATCGCGTGGCGATTCACCTCCCCGCGATTGCTGAGGGCGTGATCGCGATGCTCGCCTGTGCACGGATCGGGGCAATTCATATGGTGCTTTTCGGCGGTTTCTCCGCCGAAGCCATCGCTGACCGTATCGCAGATGCGGATGCCAAACTCATCATCACCGCCGATGTGGGTCGACGCGGCCCGAAGCGCGTCCCGTTCAAGAAAACAATTGACGCGGCGTTGACGCACCTTCCACCGGACCAGATCGACACCATCCTCGTCATGTCTGTGACGCATGAAGACGTGCCGATGCAGGAAGGGCGTGACCATCTCCTCGCTCCCCTGATCAGCGCCGCACCGGATACGCTTCCCTGCGTTACGCGCGATGCAAATGATCCCCTTTTTCTGCTTTATACTTCAGGGAGTACGGGGAAGCCGAAAGGCGTCATTCATGGCACGGGAGGTTACCTCACCTGGGCAAGCTTTACCCAGAATGTGGTTTTTGACCATCGTGAGGGTGATATTTTCTGGTGCACGGCGGATCTCGGCTGGATTACCGGGCATAGTTATGTGGCTTACGGGCCGCTCTGCAATGGGGGGACGATCCTGATTTATGAGGGTATGCCCTCCTATCCCGACCCTGGCCAATGGTGGCGCGTCATCGAGAAATATCGCGTCACGAGCTTTTATACCTCCCCCACCGTGATCCGCGCCCTGATGCGGGAGGGTGATGACGTGCCGGGTGCGTGCGATCTGAACTCCCTGCGCGTGTTGGGTTCCGTCGGTGAACCGATCAGCCGTGAGGCATGGGAGTGGTTTTACCGGGTCATTGGCCGCAACCGATGCCATGTTGTGGATACATGGTGGCAGACAGAAACGGGAGGCATCATGATCTCCCCCGTCCCCGGCATTGTTGAAGGTGAGCCGAGCGCCGCCACCTTACCCCTGCCCGGCATTGACGCTGTACTTCTGGGAGCGGACGGCCGGGAAATCAAAGGTGAAGGCGAGGGCGTATTATGTATGCGTCGCCCATGGCCCGGACGCGCCCTCTCCATCTGGAAAAATGATGCGTTATTCCAGAAAATCTATCTGGCCCCTTATCCCGGCTACTACTTTACCGGCGATGGGGCGCGGCGCGACGGAAATGGCCATTACTGGATTACAGGGCGTGTTGATGACGTGATCAATGTCTCCGGACACCGCATCGGCTCAGCCGAAATCGAGGATGTTCTGGCCGATGATCGTGACATTGCGGAGTGTGCCGCCATCGGGATACCGCATCCGATGAAAGGACAGGCCGTGGTGGTGTTCATCGTGCCGAGAGACACGGCGCGGGCCGACATGCTGCCGGAACATGCACGCCAGATCGTCTCCCGGCGGATCGGGCGCTATGCGGTGCCGGAGCATATTTATGTCGTGCATGATCTACCCAAAACGCGTTCCGGTAAAAATGTTCGCCGCCTTCTTCGGAAAATTGCAAGTGGCGAGAAAGATGGGTTCGGAGATTTATCAACGTTGAGTGACCCGGAATGCATCGAACGCCTTCTCGAGGCAACGCCGATGTGACGCGGTTTGCGCGCCCGTCACGGCGGGAAGTTCCGTAGCCAGTGATGGGCGATATCGATGCGCCGCGCGATCCAGACATCGGGTCGCGATTTGAGGTCGTCCAGAAATTGCCGGACAGCCAGCGCCCGCCCGGGGCGACCTGCAATGCGGCAATGGAGTCCGACGGACATCATTCTTCCGCCCTCCTGGTGCAGCATCTCGAAACTGTCCCGCAAATAGCGGTAAAATTGCGCCCCTTCCGTAAAGCCATTATATCCGACAAACTTCATGTCATTCGTGTCGAAACTATAGGGCACAATCAACTGGGCGCGTCCATGACGGTGATCATAATATGGCAGGTCATCCGCATAGGAATCGGCGTCATAAGTGAAACAACCTTCCTCCGCCACGAGGCGTGCTGTATTCGGGCTGGTGCGGCCCTGATACCACCCCTCTGGCGCGGCGCCGGTCACCTCCTTGTGGATCTCGATCGCCGCACGCAGATGCTCTCGTTCAACGCTTTCCGGCACATTCTGATAATCAATCCATCGATAACCATGTGAGGCGATTTCCCACGATGCCGCGCGCATGGCCGCAACGGCTTCCCGGTGACGCGCCAACGCCATGGCAACCCCGAAAACCGTGACCGGTGCAGCTGCATCCGTGAAAATGCGATAAAGCCGCCAGAACCCGGCACGCGCGCCATATTCATAGACGCTCTCCATCTGCATATTGCGCATCCCCGGGATGTTCTTCGCTCCGACGAGCTCAGAGAGAAACGCCTCAGCCTGGCTGTCCCCATGAAGAATGGCATTTTCCGCGCCCTCCTCGTAATTGATGACAAACTGCACCGCCGTGCGGGCGCCCCCAGGCCAATGCGGGTCAGGCGGTTTCGCGCCATAACCGGTAAGGTCTCGACAATAATCCTTCAGGGAGTTGGGCATCATACGGCCACCATCTTCATGTTATTTTGTCGATCGGCCAAATCCTGCTCACAGAAACGGGGCAGAATCCGGGATTTATCGCGCAGAATGGGCGTGCCGCCTTCATGGCGACGCCCTCATTTCCCACCCGAAACGGTAAGTTAAAACATCGTCATTAAATTGACCATATTATTTCTTTTTCGAAACGAGATTCTATGTCAGCATGAAGCCTGCAATTGTCGTGACGCGCCGTCCGCGCCCTGCCACCGGGCGCGGGATGGCCCCGCATCCTGTCGCGACCTGCCGGAGGAAAGATTTTGACGACACTTCCCCTCGCGCCTGACCCGAAGCTTTATAATGACGATCTTGCCCCTGTCCCGCATGACAGACGCCCTTGGAACTGGCTGAACCTCGCCACGATCTGGATGGGCATGGTGCATAATATCGTCGTGTATGAGGCTGCTGCGGGCTTGATGGCCCTCGGCTTTTCAGCGGTGGAATGTCTGGAGGTCGTGGCGGTCGCCTATGCCGTGCTCTTCATCGCCATGTGCCTCAATGCCGTCTCCGGCACGCGTTATGGCCTGCCCTTCTGTGTCCTGATCCGCAGTGCCTTCGGCCCTGTCGGTGCGCAATTACCAGTCCTTTTGCGCGGTTTCTGCGCCATCTTCTGGTTTTCCGTGCAGGCTTATGCCGCGTCTCAGGCAGTCGATGCCATCATGATGACGGTCTGGCCCGCGTGGCAAACGCTGTCCATTACCTGGCTTGGCATGACAATGCATGGCTGGTGCGCCCTGGCGCTCATCTGGGCGCTTCATGGCTGGATCATGAATCACGGCATCCAGAGCATCGGGCGGTTTGAACTGGTGGCGGGCCCCCTTGTCATCATTATGGGCGCGGGCGCGGCCCTCTGGGGGTTATCGGTCGGGCATGGCATCGGCCCGCTCTTCGCCCTGCCCTCACACCTTCATGGCTGGGCTTTTGCCGGCACGTTTGCGGGGGGCGTCACCGGCATTATGGGAATGTGGGCATCATTCGCGGTCAATGTGCCCGATCTCTCCCGCTTTGTCCGATCCCAGCGCGATCAAATTATCGGGCAGTTTATCGGCCTGCCTGTGACGGCGCTGATTTTTACCCCGATGGCGATTGTGACGACCTCCGCAACGGTCATTGTTTTTGGCCATGCGATCTGGAATCCGGTCGATCTGCTTCTCGCACTGAATAACACGACAGTCACCCTGTTAGGCGGCGCAACGATCGTCATCGCAACATTATCCGTCAATGTCGTCGCCAATATCATGCCCGCCTGTTACGACCTCATCAATCTCATGCCGCGTCGGCTTGATTTCCACCGTAGCGCCTATCTCGTCCTTATTCTCGGCCTCGCTTTCATGCCCTGGCTCTGGTTCACCCAGGCGACGAGTGTGTTTGCACTGCTCAACATTATCAGCGGTCTTCTCGGGCCGGTGACCGGGGTGATGCTGGCGGATTACTTCGTCAGACGGCGCCAGCTTCTTTCCCTGCCCGATCTTTATCGTCGTGACGGGCTCTATGAGGGGCTTTATGGCTGGGGCGTCGCGGCCATTCTCGCTTTCATCATTGGCGGTTTCCTCGCCGTCATCGGCGCCTTCGTGCCGACCCTCGCTTTGCTCAATAAATTATCCTGGTTTGTCGGGTGTGGTGTCAGCTTCACGCTTTATCTTGTTTTTTCACAGAGTGGTTCAATCGATAAGCGTCGTCTTCTGCCGAACGTCCCGCGCGTCAGGCATGAGCAGGGGGAATATGTGACGGAGTGAGGCACACGCCGAGAGCCGCTTCATCACGCTTTATTGCTAAAGCGCCTTTTTTCTCAGGCCTATCCATCCTATCTGTGTCCGCAGTGGTTCTGACGTGATTTTATGCGTCAGAAGAGAAAGACAGGATACAGGCACAGTTGCATTCGGATTTTGACGGACCCCAATATCTGCCCGTAGCGCTGCGCGTCGATGACGCGCCTTGCATTGTGGTCGGTAGCGGTATGGCCGCCGCCAATAAAACGCGCCTTCTCGTTTCACGCGCCCGGGATATCCGGATTTTCACCACCCATCCCGTTTCGGAACTCCGCACCCGTATTGATGAAGGGCAGATTTATCGCGCCGGTGATGAGCGCGATGAAACGTCTATCCGTGCTACCCTGAAGGAAGCGCGGCTGATCTTTATCGCGACAGAGGATGCGGCTTATAACCGGCAGCTCGCTTTATGGGCGGGTGTTTGCCGCGTGCCCTGCTGCGTGGTGGATGACATACCGCCCTCAAGCTTCATTACCCCCGCCATTATTGACCGCTCCCCCATTCAGGTCGCGATTATCTCCGGGGGTGCCGCCCCGGTTCTGGCGCGACGGCTGCGCACGCAGATTGAAGCCAGCCTCCCCCACGGCGTGGCGCGCCTCGCGCAATTCATGAAACGCCAGCGCGCTTGGGTACGCGATGCCCTGCCCGACATCACGCAACGCCGTCACGCGTGGGAGCGCTTCCTTGATTCCGGCGGGCGTGGCGCTGCGGAAAGAGACGATCGGAAAGCCGCCCGGATGGCGCTTGAAAATTCTGTCGCCAAAGAGACCGCCGGGACCGGCAAGATGGGCGAAGTCTGGCTCGTCGGTGCCGGCCCGGGTGACCCGGACCTGCTGACACTCGCCGCCCTCAACGCGATGCAGAATGCCGATTGCGTCCTCTATGACCAATTGATCCCCGATGCCATCCTTGACCGCCTCCGCCGCGATGCCGAGCGTATTTTTGTGGGCAAAAAACGCAGTCACCACACTTTGCCGCAAACGGAGATCACGCAGATCCTCGCGGAGAAGGCACGGCAGGGCCTGCGCGTCCTGCGACTCAAAGGGGGTGATCCATTTATCTTCGGGCGGGGTGGGGAGGAAATGGATGCTTTGATGCGGCAGGACATCCCTGTGCGTATCATACCAGGCATCACCGCGGCGAGTGGATGCGGCGCGTCTGCCGGTATCCCCCTGACACATCGTGACTATGCGCAAAGCTGCATTTTTGTCACGGGTCACGCCAAATCAGGGCAGGAACTTGCGCTGGACTGGGCCGCACTTGCGAAAAGAGGCCAAACCCTTGCCATTTATATGGGCCTGACCCCCCTTGCCACATTAGCACGGAAACTTGTGGAACATGGGCTGCCGCCGGATTGGCCGGCCGCCATTATTGAAAAGGGAACATGGGAAACGCAACGCGTCTTTATGACAACGCTTGAAGCGCTTCCCGAAATCGTGACACAAAACGGGATCACCTCACCCACCATGACAATAATCGGTGAAGTCGTGAAATTGCGGCCTATTCAACGATAAGAAGCCGTTATTTGATGCATTTTACCTATTGAACGTTTTGCCGTGAGTGATTAGCTTTTGCTGACATAAAGTTTATAAATTCTAATGAGGCGGCCATGCCACTCTCTCTCGAAGAAATTTCCGCATTGCGGGAAGTGCCGAACGATACCGTGCTTGAAACGGCGATCCGGATGCTGCGCGGCCGCTTGGCCGTGACGTCATCCTTCGGCGCGGAGTCCGCCCTTCTCCTCAGTATGGTCGCGGAGATTGACCCGTCGACGCCGGTCCTTTTCCTCAATACGTTGCGCCACTTTCCCGAAACGCTGCGTTACCGGGATGAGCTGGTCGCGCATCTTGGCCTGAAAGATGTGCATGACGTGATGCCCCGGTCAGAGATGCTGGCGCAGCGTGACCCGCAGGATCAGCTGGCCGCTTTCGACCCGGACGCGTGCTGCGCCCTGCGTAAGACGGAACCGCTTTTTGACACGCTTTCACATTATGATGCGTGGGTGACGGGGCGCAAACGCGGCCAGGCCGCGACACGCAACGACATGGAAGTTGTCGAACCGCAACCAGATGGAAGAGCGCGCATCAACCCGCTCAGTGAGTGGTCCCGCGCAGATATTGAGCAGGAAATCCGTCGGCGCAATCTGCCGCGACATCCTTTGACCGGATTTGGTTTTGCCTCCATCGGCTGCGCGCCCTGCACGCGCGCTGTCCGCCCGGGGGAAGACCCGCGCGCAGGCCGTTGGGCCGGGCATGTCAAAACAGAATGCGGCATCCACCTCACCCCCGCAGACCGGAGCACCGTATGACTTCTGACATGGCGCCGCGCGCACTGGATGATCTTGACCAGTTAGAGGCGCAAAGCATTTTTATCCTGCGTGAGGCTTATCGCAAACTGCGCCCGTTGGGCATGTTATGGTCCCTGGGTAAAGACAGCAATGTGATGATCTGGCTGGCGCGTAAGGCCTTCATGGGTCGTGTGCCCTTCCCCGCCCTTCATGTCGATACGGGCAAGAAATTTCCCGAAATGTACGCTTTCCGGGATGAATACGCCAAAAAATGGAATCTCGATCTGGTTGTCAGAGATTGTCCGCCCGTTGAGGAAATTGATCCGAGCCTGCCCCCGGCCGCACGCTCTGCCGCGCGGAAGACGGCTGGTCTCGCAGCTTTGATTGAAGAGCAAAAATTTCGCGGCGTTATTGCCGGCATCCGCCGGGATGAGCAGGCCACCCGCGCCAAGGAGCGCGTGTTCAGCCCTCGGGGCGCCGGGCACCAATGGGATGTCCGCAACCAACCGCCCGAATTCTGGGACCAATATGCGACGCCGCATGAAGAGGGCATGCATATCCGTGTGCATCCGCTCCTCTCCTGGCGTGAGATTGATATCTGGCGATATATTCAGCGGGAGAACATCCCGGTTGTTGATCTGTATTTCTCCAAAAATGGCAGGCGCTACCGGTCCCTTGGTGATCAGGACATCACCAATCCGGTAGAAAGCGATGCTGCCACGCTTGAAGACATCATCGCCGAACTCCAATCAAGCCGAACATCCGAGCGTGCAGGCCGCGCGATGGATCATGAGTCTGAGGACGCGTTTGAGCGTCTCCGCGTCGCAGGGTATCTCTAAGAATGACAATGATGACAGCGCCTCACCCCGCGGAAAATGCCGCCCGCAATGCGGCGACGCCCATTGTGATCGTCGGCCATGTTGATCATGGCAAATCCACGTTGATCGGGCGGCTTCTGCACGACACGGACAGCCTCCCCGAGGGGCGGCTGGGACAGATTGTTGAAAGCAGCCAGAAGCGCGGGCGACCGGTCGAATGGAGCTTCCTTCTCGACTCCCTCCAGATTGAACGTGACCAGGGTGTCACAGTCGATTCAACGCGTATTCCGTTCCAGTTCAAGGGGCGCGATTTCGTCATTGTCGACGCGCCCGGCCACCGGCAATTTCTGCGCAATATGATTACCGGCGCGGCGGATGCTGAAGCCGCCGTCCTCGTTGTCGACGCGGCGGAAGGCGCGCAGGATCAGACGCGTCGCCATGCCATGTTGCTGCATCTGATCGGCATCCGCCATGTGATTGTTCTGATGAATAAAGCGGATGTGCTCGCATTTGATGCCGCGCGCCTTGAAGCGGCTGAGCAGGCGATCCGTGCGCTTCTGGCGCAGTTGAATGTGTCCGTCGATGCCGTCATCCCGGCCTCTGCGCGGGATGGGGATAATATCGCGGCGCCGTCTGATCGCAGCCCGTGGTATAAAGGCCCGACCCTGGTGCAGGCTCTGGCCGATGTCCCCCCGCCCGCACCACGTGCACGCCTGGGCTTTCGCATGGTGGTGCAGGATGTTTATCGCTTCGACGAGAAGCGATATGTTGTCGGCCGGGTTGATCGTGGCATCATCCGCGAAGGGGCGATGATTTCCATCGGCACACAGGGCCAGACGGCCCGTGTCGCTGAAATCGCACGCTGGCACGCGTCAGCCCTGCCCGTTGCCGGGCCTGGGGAATCCATTGCGTTGCGCCTGGAACCGGATATCGTGCCGGATCGCGGCGATCTGCTGTTCAACCCGGATGAGGACACGCCGCGCCCGGTGCGGTCAGCACGGATACAGGCGCGTGTCTTCTGGTTGCGTCAAGAGGGCCTTAGACGCGGTGAGCGCCTGACCCTGCGCCTCGGGCCTGCGGAATATCCAGTGACGGTCGCCTCCATTGATTCCGTCGTCAATCTTGAGGACATGACCCTTCAGAAGGCCGATATGGTCGGGCCGGAGGGCTTTGCGACCATTACGCTGACGACCGCCCATGCGGTACTTTTCGATATTTTCACCCCCGGCCTCAATGATGGGCGTGGCGTGCTGGTCGACCAATATCAACAGATCGTCGGCGGCGCGCCTCTGATTGGTGCGGCAGAAATTTCCGACCCCTCTCACACGATTCACCCGACAGAAAGCGTGATCTCCTCCGAGGCGCGTCGCGCTGCGGGAGAGCGTCAGGGACATGTTTTCTGGCTTTTCGGTCGCCCCGCTGCCGGTAAAAGCACGATCGCGCGGGAAGTCGAGGCCCGCTTATTCCGCGATGGGCAGCGTTGCATCGTGCTTGATGGTGACAGTCTGCGTGCCGGGCTCAATAGCGATCTCGGTTTTTCGCAGGAGGATCGTCGGGAAAATATCCGTCGCACGGCCCATGTGGCACGGATGTTTGCCGAGGCGGGCCATATTGTGCTGGTCGCGCTTGTCACGCCCATGAAATCCGATCGCGCCCTCGCTGCGGAGATTATCGGCAGAGCTTTCTCGGAAATTTTTGTCGATACATCAGCTGACATCTGTGAGTCACGCGATCCGAAGGGGCTCTACGCCGCCGCCCGTGCCGGGAAAATCTCGCATTTCACCGGTGTCGATGCCCCGTTTGAAAGTTCGGACCATCCGTCACTCTCGCTTTCCTCGGATTGCGGCCCGGAACGCGCCGCCAAAACGCTCATCGATTACATCCGAGCCAAGGTCTGACCCTGCGCCCCGCACCGGCGATAAATCTTTCACAGGTGCGACGGCGCAGAGCAGGAGGGGGCGCGTGTGAGAGGAAGCCAATTTCACATCACACGCGTCCCGCAATCAAGGGACGCGGAAAGGGCTCACCGCATTACCGGTTTTCTCCAATTCGCAGACGCGCTGTTCTGGCGCGTTGAGACGTTGCTTCAGCGCTAATAATTCCTCCCGCACAGCCGGGATCTGCGCCTGAATTTCGGGTCGGCTTAAGATTGCGGGGGCGAGGCCCGCTGCAAGGCTGTAACCTGCCACCACATCTGTCGACCAATGCGCGCCGCAAACGATACGGCTTTCCCCGTAAATGCGCCCCCGCGCGAGGATTTCCTCTGCCCGCTCCGGCATGATAACGGACAGCACAAAGGCCACGATATTACCGCGGACCGTATGCCCTGAGGGGTAGGAGCGGTTATGGTCTTTCGTTGCACGATCCTTAATGCATAGAGGCGCTTCATCGTGCCCGACATAAGGCCGCACGCGCGCCCAGCGTTCTTTGACCGCGTCCGTCCTCGGCTGTTCAATGGCGATGACGTCATTCATCAATTTGTTCAGCTTCGGTGTCTTCGTAAGGTCAAGCCGCAACCCAAGCGCACAGGAAAAATCGTTGATGACGGCAGGAAGGGAAAAATCATCATCAACGGTGGCCAGCTCCCATCGTGGTGAGCCTTTCCATTTTCGCGTTTCGTTGAAGATTTGCTGATCGCGTCGGAGGGCCTCCGTTTTTGGAGCAGGCGGCGCCGGGATAATCAGATAGCCATTCGGCGCCGCATTATCTGAGCGGTTTGAGGTGTCAGCGCGCAAGGGCTGACTGACCCCAACGGCCAGGACCGTCAAAGCCGACGCCGATAGCAGGAACTTTTTTGTGAAGAGAGGCATTTTTTTCCCTTTCTTATTGTTGTTGCAGGGATATTATAAATTTTCTTTAATATTTTTGTCTAACGCGCTGATTACAAATTTTAATGATTTGCTTTTCGCGGCTCGAGGCCGTTTGCTGGCAGAGTAAGGTCGTTGCGCCCGCCAAGCGACCCGATATCTCATCTCCTGGATAGGAGACGCGCACTCCAGTCCGACCGACCGCCGCGTCTATACGGGCATGCGGCGAGAGCGGGTCAGCTCGTATCGATCGCGGAAGGTAGGGAAAATGATCCGCATGCCGCACCCCCATTATGCAGCACGCGAATCATCATCAGGGCAGGAAAGCCCGTAACTTCACGGCAAACGGTTGGGAGAATGCGCGTTTGCCTCTTTTTCCAACGCGCATTGAGCCGCATCCGGCTTCCCGTTTTCTGCACGGAGGGCGTCGAGTTCCTTCCTGACAGCGGGAAGTTGCGCCTTGATTTCAGGCCGCATCAGAATGAGGAAGGTCTGCTGCGCGGCGATGCGAAAGCCGGCTTCAACGTCTGAGGCCCAATGTGCGCCGCAGACGATACGGCTTTCCCCGTAGATGCGGGCACGCATATAGAGTGCATCAGCGTGATCCGGCATCAGGGATGCGAGCAGGAAGCCGAGCGTGGTCCCCATCATCGTATGGCCGGACGGGTAGGAGCGGAAAGGGCCAAGCGCCGCTTTATGCACCATACAGGTCGGCGCATCATTGCCGACAAAGGGTCGCTGGCGGGCGAAGTGGCGCTTCAACGAGACCATCGTCGGTGCTTCAAGCTTCAAAACGTCCCGTGCCAGTTGACGCAGATGCGGCGCTTTAGCCGTGTCAATCTCAAACCCGGCCGCGCATGAAAAATTCCGGAGAGCGTGATCCAACGTGTAATCATCATCATTGACGGCGAGCTTCCAACGTGGAGAGTCTTTCCATTGACGGGTCGCGGTGAAAATCTGCTGATCCTGAAGTTGCGCCAGGCTGCCCGGCGCCGGTGGTGGCGGGACAGAAAGGAGGCCATTGGGCAGAGGCGCGAGCTGAGACGTGTCAGTGGCCTTCTGACAGGCGACGAGCGTGAGACTGGCCAGAGCGGGCAAGGCAAATCGTTGCATTAAGTAACGGCGGCGCATGGTGATATCCTCGGAAATATGACGTCGAAAACGTTAAAGATCCTTACCATGCGGGAGCTTTAAGGCCTCGTCCACTCCGAAAGCGGTCAAATTTTGATTAATTATTCAGCCGGCGATTCACATAATCAACGATGCGGTTCAATTTTTCATCCAGCATTTCCGTCGTAAAGGGTTTGAAGAGAATTTGCATGGATTCATCAAAGCTTTGGTCTGAAAAAACAGTCTGCTCCGCGTAACCTGTCATGAAAAGAACGGAGAGATGCTGCTTGCGGGCGCGCGCCTCATCGGCCAATTGCCGTCCATTGACGCCGCCCGGAAGACCCACATCGGTCATCAACACATCGTAGCGACGGTCTTCATCCGCCAGTAGCGCCATCGCCTCACTTCCCGTTGCCGCCGTCTCAACATGGATCCCCCGGTCACGGAGCGTTTCCTCCAGCGTGAAGCGCAATGTCACGTCATCCTCTACGAGGAGAAGGCGCAGATGGGATAGATCAACCTCGGTGGGGCTCCGTCGACGCGCGGCGCCCTGCGCGGCAGGTCGTTTCTCACCGATATATAGGGGAAGCCAGATATGCACTTTCGTTCCGGCCCCTGGAGCGGACTCGATCTCTACCCTCCCGCCCGATTGCGAGGCGAACCCATATATCATGCTGAGCCCCAATCCGGTGCCTTTGCCGATCGGCTTGGTTGTAAAAAACGGGTCGAAGGCCCGGGCCATGACCTCCGGCGTCATGCCCATGCCTGTATCGGCAACCGTCAGGCACATGAAGCGCACTGCGTCTTTCCCCTCTTTGGGCGGCGGGTCAGAGCGGGTTGATATGGTAACCGTCCCCCCGTCCGGCATCGCATCCCGCGCATTAATGCCCAGATTAAGGATGGCGTTTTCAAGCTGGTTACGGTCGATCAGGATAGGCCCCAATTTCGCGTCAAGACGCAGCTTGAGGCGCACAGCCGGGCCGATCGTACGGCGGAGGAATTCAGCCAGCCCGCTGACCAGCTCATTTACATCCGTCACAGTCGGGTCAAGCGTCTGCCGCCGTGAGAAGGCCAGCAGGCGATGGGTCAGCCCCGCCGCACGGTCGGTCGCTTCCTGCGCTGCATTGATATAGCGGTCGAGCCCCTCAAGCTGCCCGCGCGCCATTCGCCGCCGCATGAGGCCGAGCGCGCCGCTGATCCCCCGAGGATATTATTGAAATCATGGGCAAGCCCGCCCGTCAGCTGGCCGACAGCTTCCATTTTCTGCGACTGGCGAAGCTGGTCTTCAAGGATAATACGCTCGGTGATATCGCGCCCGATGAGGAAGATTTCATCATCGTCACGGAAGCCCGTCCAGTTGAATGTATGCCAGGAATTATCTTCAAACCTCAGACGCAGATCCGCGCTGCGCTCCCCCTGATTGGCAGCCAGCGCCTGTAACATCTCGGCGATTTTCTGCCGGTCCTGAGGGTGGACGAAACTGGCCAGCATTTCCCCTTTATATTGCGCACGGTCCAGATCAGCGCAGCGCGACCAGCTCGGGTTGACGTGACGCAAGCGGCCATCCAGCCCCACAGAGGCCAGAAGGTCATCCGTGATTGCCCAGATACTGTCCCGCTCCCGTGTGCGGCGGTCAACCTGCTCCTCCAATGTCCCATTAATACGACGGAGATCCTCCTGCGCCCGGTTCTGCCGAATGGCCGCCCAACCGCGATCAGCGACCGTCAAGATGAAGCTCATATTGATCCGGTCCCAACGGTGCGGCTCCGCGTAATGGACCATCGCCAATGCGCAGAAAGCCCCCTCCGCCATCAGCGGCACGTAATAAAAAGCCCGTATTTTTTCACGCAGAAAAATATCCGCATGTTTCCGTGTCATGGGGTGGGTGGTGACATCCGGCACGGCAACCGCCTCACCACGACGCAACGTATCGAAAAGCGCCTTGAAAGGCTGAAAAGTCCCCATGCGCGTCAATTGCGCAAAATGCGGCGTCCGGCTCCAGAGGGCGGTGACGAGCACAAAATCGCGATGATCATCAATGTCGGCGAAAGCGGCACGATCGGCCTCGATCGTTTCACCCATGACGCGGCTGGCGACATTGAGGATTTCCTTTTCGTCCTTGATCGCGCGCAGATTGTCGATCAGTTTAAGAAGGGCCTCCCGCTTCAGGGCCTGGCGTTTCTTCTCATCAATATTCAGCAGAATGCCGGGAAGTCCGACAACCTGCCCGTCGCCACTTATCTCCCATCTGCCATCCGCCTCAACCCAGATCCAGCCCTGCCCATCCGCCGCGCGGACCCGGAATTCGCATTGAAGCCTGCCGCGCGATGACAGACTTTTCCGTAACGCGGAAAGGAGCACGGCTTGGTCATCACCTGCCACACGTCGTAATATTTGCCGCAGCCTGACGCCGGAAGACATCTCCCCAACCGGAAAGGCCAGGGTCGCCGCCATACGCGGATCACCATGCAGCAAGCGGGCTTTGATATCCCAGATCCACCCGCCTGAAATCGCGCCAGCATAGGACGCGAGTTCGAGGCGCTCATGGTCCTGAGTGGAGGCTGTCATGTCGCGAGAGCTGCACATAAGGTAGACGACGTTGCTGCGATGCCCGCCTTCCGGGAGGGATATCGGTACGACCCGCGCGCGCCAGCGATGTAATGTGCCATCGGCTGAGAACGCATATTCCTCGATCTGCCCGGGGTGATTTTCAAGCGCTTTATCGAGGACGCGGCGTGCGGAGGCACGACCCTGCCCCATCCAGAGACCGGACCAATCCGTCCCGAATTGCTGCGTGCCGGGAAAGCGCGATAGCGTGGCAATGCGATCGCCGTAAGTAAAGACGACCCGACCCTGTCGATCCAGAAGACAAAACCCGTCACTGACGCCCTGCATCAATTGCGTGAGGAGGGCATCCTCCATATCACGGGCCGCGCGCGTCGCCTCCCGACGGCAGAAAATTGCATTCCAGCCGCCTGCATGTTTTGACGCGAAGACATGAAAAACATCTCCTCCCGCCGCGTCGAGTTTCAGATGATGGGTGGTTGCGCTCCCCGCCGCCCCCGCCGCCATCAAAGCATCCGGAAGCGTCAAAATGCGGGAGAATTTATTCAGCGTCATGCCGTCATAAAGGAACTGCGCTGTCACGCCGAGCATGGACGCCGCCGCGTCATCGCCGCGCACGCATTGGCGTGCTTCGTCCCATGCAAGGCACCCGAAAGCAATGTGCGATATTTGCCTGACTTTGGCTGGCAGCTTTACATCGTGATGGCCCAGACTGGCGACGAAGTCCCGCATGTGAGTGCCTAACGCATCATCCGACACGGACTGGCCTGCCGCAGTTTCAACAGGGACAGCCATCAGCGCGACGATAGAACCCCGAGATGCACGGAAGATGCGATTTTCCACGCGGTCGAGCATTTCGGTATGGACATCTGAAATAACATTTTCCACACCTGACGGACCTTGCGGGCCGGATTGGAGCAGCGCCCTGATTTTTTTACCCGCGCCGACGCCGACATGGCGTGCCGTGCTCGTTTCAATAATCTCAGTATCCGCGCCACGCACGGCGATCAGGAAAGTCGTTTCGGGAAACGATGCGCGCAACGTCGCCACCAGATGTGAAATCTCTCGGTGGACCCGCGTTTCGTCCAATGTTTGCTCATGGCGTCGTGCGTTCATCGGCCATCCTTCCCCGCCCACGAAATCACGGGCGAGTCCCGACTTGGTTATCTATAAGAGCAATACAATCGAGTTTTTAACATGTTCCCATTAGCAGAGCGCGATTTTAAAGTTTTCTGACCTTTCTCCGCGGTGAAATGACGGGTCCCTGACCTTTTCCAGCCTTGTCTTACGCTTTAGCCTGCCTGAGAGAGCCCGGCACGTTCAGACCATAATTGCTTTAACGCGGCGACCAATCCGTCAATATCTGATTTCCGATGAAGTGGGCCTGGCGTGATCCGCAACCGTTCAAGCCCGCGCGGCACGGTAGGATAATTGATTGGCTGAATGTAATGGCCGTAGCGCGTCAGGAGCGCATCGGAAATCGCGCGGCATTCCTTCGCATCGCAAACCATCACCGGGATAATGTGAGACGGATTGGCAAGGTGCGGCAGTCCGGCATCATCAAGACATTGCCGAAGGTAACGCACCGCCGCCCTCTGTCCCTCTCGCTCAACCGAACTTTGACGCAGATGTCGGACACTGGCGCGCGCGCCTGCGGCAATCATAGGCGGCAACGCGGTGGAGAAGATGAAGCCGGAAGCGAAAGAGCGCACAAAATCACATAATGCGGCGGAGCCGGTGATATACCCCCCCACGACGCCGAAGCCCTTCCCCAACGTGCCTTCAATGACGGAGATGCGGTGGGACAGGCCGCGTTCTTCCGCGACGCCGCCACCCTGAGGACCATACATGCCCACCGCATGGACCTCATCAAGATAGGTCAGCGCGCCGTAACGTTCCGCGACATCACAGATCTCCGCAATCGGGGCGATGTCACCATCCATTGAATAGACGGACTCAAAGGCGACGATTTTCGGCACATTGGCGGGGAGTTCACTCAGGTGACGCTCAAGGTCGGCTACATCATTATGGCGGAAAATTCGCTTATCCGCCCGTGAATGGCGAATGCCTTCGATCATGGAAGCGTGGTTCTGCGCATCGGAAAGCACCACACAGTCTTTGAGGCGCGCCGCGATCGTGCCGAGTGTCGCCCAGTTGGAGAGATAGCCGGAATTGAATAGAAGCGCCGCTTCCTTGCCGTGCAAGGAGGCGAGTTCCTGCTCCAGCAGGACATGCTCATGACAGGTGCCGGAAATGTTCCGCGTGCCACCTGCCCCTGCGCCGGATTGATCCAGCGCCGCATGCATCGCCGCCAGCACATTTTTATGCTCACCCATCCCGAGATAATCATTTGAGCACCAGATTGTCACGTCGCGCTTCAGCCCATGATGATAGGCTTTTGGGAACTGGCCAACCCGCCGCTCCAGCTCCGCGAAGATACGGTAGCTGCCATCGGCCTTCAGACCGTCCAGCGCGGCGCGGAACTGCGCATCGAATGCGGCATCCATTTTTGACATTTCATCTGTCCTTCCCGAAAGGCGCCTGCCGCCCCCTGCGGACGCAATCTAACCCAGATCCGAGAGGATTTCTTCATAAAATCAATGGGATCACCTTTTCAGGAAAAGCGAGTCCTTCCGCCAATCCAACCGGGGGATCGCGCCAGATGCGGTTTTTAATTCAACGCAATCCCATCAACGCAGTATCTTTTTCTTAATGAATAAATATTACGCTCCACACATCACGTGAGCGATTTCAAGCAGTCGCTTCGACGCTGAAAATGTAAACTCGAGTCCAATTTTTCAATGAAATATACGCAACACTCAATATGAAACGCATGAAGGGAGAAGCCTCATTATTTCATGATGTTTCAACGTGGCGTGACGACTCTACGCGTGCCAGAAAATCAGCTCGGGACGACCATGCTGATATCGGCGCCCCACAATGTCATATTTCGTGGGGTTAATAACGTTACGCGGGAAGAGCAAAGGGCCGTTCAACCGTAGCGTGTAGATTGAAACTTCGAAAATGATATCCCGCGAAACGCGTCTCAATTAATTTGACGATGTTGCTGCAAAGTGACGACTTTGACTGCGCCGGTGACAGGTTTCCGGGGAGTTTAGTTAAATTCTGACAGCTTAGTTTATAAACGTCACCTCACGATGCAGGAATGGCCAAATCCTTACGATTTCTTACAATCCAGCACCTGTCGGGGCAAAATAGAGACGTTGCAGCGTAAAATATGGGGGCACGTGAAGTTTTCCCACCTCACCCTTGAACCCCCCTCAAAATACCGCGTTGCCTTATCGCGTTACGCGAACAAAGTTTATCCGAAGCTTGGGCGCGTGGACGACTGATTCCCACCTTGTTTACTCGCGCCACACGGATTATGGCTCAAGAGACCGATTTTAACGAAAGAGGATAGCTATGAAGTCCACCGATCTGATTGACCGCATTGCCTCCGCGACCGGCGGCACTAAAGCCGACGCCAAAAAGGCCCTTGATACAGTATGGTCCAGCATCATCGAAGCCGCCCGGAAGGGTGAAGAAGTCTCTATCCCGGGTTTCGGCAAGTTCCAGGTTCGCACGACGGCTGCGCGTCAGGGTCGTAATCCTAAGACAGGCGAAACCATCAATATCGCCGCATCCAAGAAGCTTTCCTATTCTTCAGCTAAAAACGTCAAGGACGCCCTGGCTGCCAAGCACCGATAAAAGTCGTATAACATGAAGTTCTGAGAAGTGCGGTTGAAGCGTGACCCCAAGTCCGCCTTCATCCGTGCTTTTTTATGAGCAAAATCAGGCGGCCATTGGCTGGGTGCCCGCCCTTGAAAAAGGTCGCCCCTTAAGGCGCCCCCTTTTCAGAATTTCTTCCATGCGGCGAGGTCAGTGACACCCGCCGGAATTTGACCCACAGCCGGAACATCCCGAACACATGCTCTGCGCGTCAGACGTCACTGCGGGACGCGCGACACGTCGGCAGATAAAGCTGGGGATCACTTTTTTCACCCAATAAAATGCAGCCCCGAAGAGCACGGCGCCAACCGCCAGATCTTCCCACATATTTTATGCGCCCCCTAAAAAGCGTGTCATATGATAGGTAAGAAGCGAGGCCATATAAGCAAGTGCAAAAAGGCTGAACGCCGTTTTCACGACAATTTTCGAGGAATTTGTTTCTCGACGCATGACGGCGAGCGTGGAAAAACATTGCGGCGCATAGACATACCATGCCAGCAGGCTTAACGCTGTGGCAAGGCTCCATTGTGCCGAGAGAAGCGGCCCAAGAACAGTGGCCGCGGTGTCCTCCGTGGCATTAAGCGCATAAACCGTTGCGAGGGCTGAAACCGCAACTTCGCGCGCCGCCAGGCCCGGAATGAGCGATACGCAGATCTGCCAGTTGAACCCGATCGGCGCAAAGACCGGAAGCATCCAGTGACCGATCTTACCCGCAAGCGAATAAGAAATGGCGGGCTGCGACGCGTGCAGCGGCGGGGGCGGAAAGCAGGAAAGCGCCCATAAAAGCACATTGAGGGAGACAATCACCGTGCCGACACGGGCGAGGAAAATGCGAGCGCGCTGAAGCAACCCGATAAGGACGGCGCGCGGGTTCGGCCAGCGATAAGGCGGGAGTTCAAGCATCAAAATGTGCTCTTCCGCCGCCGCACCGCGCGTCAAAACGCGCGCGGCGATGATTCCGCTGAGGATGGCAAGAGCGTAAAGCCCGAATAATACGAGGCCCTGCAAGCCGATAAAGCCGAAATAAACGTGACGCGGGATGAAAGCAGCGATCAGCAGAGCGTAAATTGGTAGACGCGCAGAACAGGTCATGAGAGGCGCGATCATGATCGTCACGATGCGATCCCGCGGGTGCTGCACCGTCCGCGCCGCCATAATCCCCGGGATCGCGCAGGCGAAGCTGGAGAGGAGCGGGATGAAGGACCGCCCACTCAGCCCGGCCGACGCCATGAGGCGGTCCAGCATAAAGGCGGCGCGGGGCAGGTAACCGCTTTCCTCCAGCACAATGATCCAGAAGAAAAGCACCAGGATCTGCGGGAGAAAAACGGCGACACTCCCTGCCCCGGCGATCACGCCATTTTGCAGCAGACTGTGCAGCGACCCATCAGGGAGCGGTGACACCACCGCCGCGCCAAGGCGGGAAAAAGCATTTTCCAGAAAATCCATCGCCGGCTGGGCCAGCGTGAAGACCGACTGAAACATGATGAAAAGAACAATGAAGAGCAGCGCCATCCCCCAGACAGGATGGAGAACAACGCGATCAATGCGGTCTGTCAGGTGATTATCCCCTGCGACAGACTCGTTGGTGTATTGCGACATCAGCGCGTCAACCTGCGCGTAGATCGAGGTTGCCGGACGCGCTGGAGGGACCTCCGGCGGCGCGGCCAAAGCGTGACGCAGTGCTGACACACCGGATTTCCGCAGGCTGACAGTCGGGACGATTTTGACGCCGAGCGCCGCTTCAAGCCCGGGGACGTCAATGTCGAAATTCTGGCGTCGCGCCTCATCCATCATGTTGAGCGCGACAAGGATCGGGCAGCCAATCTGCATCAGCTCAAGTAAAAAGCGAAGATGCAGGCGTAGGTTACTTGCGGAAACGACGCAGATAATGAGTTCCGGCTTCGCCTCTTTCGCATGCTGACCGAGGCAGACATCGCGGGTGATCGCCTCATCAGGCGAGGTGGCCTGAAGACTATAAGCGCCGGGTAGATCGAGGAGTCGGACATGGCTGCCATCCGGCAGGGTGACGCACCCTTCCTTCCGCTCCACCGTCACGCCCGCGTAATTGGCGACTTTCTGGCGGCTTCCCGTCAATTGATTGAAAAGAGATGTTTTGCCGCTATTCGGATTGCCGACGAGCGCGACGCGTCGCGGCGAGGGGCTGGACGCAGGGAGAGCGCTGCTCAAAGCGCGGCACTCTTTTTCTCATCCAGTCCGCTTAAGGGTGCATCCTGGCTTTCCATCGTCACACGCCGTGCCTCACTTCTGCGCAATGCGAAGCGGGAGGCCCCCACCCGGAGGGCAATGGGGTCACGGCCGAAAGGTCCGACCGCCAATATCTTCACCACGGCGCCAGGGATAAAGCCAAGCTCCCCCAATCGGCGTGAAACGACATCTTCCTGCCCGACTTCCTGAACTTTGACGATTTTACCGGAATGGCCGGGCAGCAGATTGTCTAAGGTGAGCATAGGACGACGACCCCGCGCGCGAATTGCAAACGATATTCATTATGAGATAATGCGCGCGCGTCAAAATTGAAATGTTCTGCCCGTAATTAAATATTCACCTTTGAAACGTCCAGACGCTTGACAGGAAATTCGTCCCCTCAGGCGCGGCGTGCCTGACAGGGCGGGCGCAAACGCGTCCCACTCTGAAAAGTCAGAGAGGCGATCAGGACGTCCCAAAAACCACGCCCCGCCTGCATGAAAGGGCTCTCACCCGTTCACGCGATCGGATGTGTGTCCGCTGGTCGGCGGAAAATCATGCTGAAACGTCAGGTGGTGAATTTCGCCATCATCACCCGAAGGGAGAAGCGTGACGCGACCTGCGACTCGGCTGATCCTTTCAGGCTGTCAACGGCTTTATTGTCTTCGCCATCGTCTGCAAAATCAGACAGCAGGATGTTGCGCCCGCATCCAGCACACCGCGTGAGCGCTCTCCCAGACGGCTGGCGCGTCCGATGCGCGCGACAAGGTCGATCGTCGAGTCACGCCCTTTTTCAGCAGCCGCCGACATGGCGTCCAAAGCCTGGCCGAAATCCTGACCCTGCTGCAATGCCGCGTCGAAACTCTCAACAGCGGGCTGCAACGTATCGATGAGGGTCTTATCACCGACACGCGCATTGCCCAGACTATTAATGCCCGCCAGCGCCGCCCCCAACATTTCACCAAATAATCTGGCATCCAGGAAACGCGCACCATCCAGACATTGCGCCATCCCCTCAAAAAACCGCCCGTAAAGCGGCCCCATGGAGCCGCCAATCCCCGCCATCAGACTGTCAGAGAGGATGGCGAGCCCTTTACCCATCGGGGGCGGCGTTGCGCCGAGACGATCCCCGCACCGCGCAAAACCTTTGGCCATATTGATGCCGTGATCACCATCCCCGATTTTTCCATCAATCTCGCTCAGCCACTCCCGTGCATCGACGACCGCCTTAACGAGAGCCGGCACTATTCCGGTTGTCGCCGCCAGGTCAATACCGGTTTCCGGCAGATAATGCGCGGTTTCTTTCACCGCCGCAGCCCGCGGATGGTCCGGGGTCAACGTGGCAACTGGGGCTTCCACCGCGTGGCGCGCCGCGTCACCGTCGTACGATTCAGGGCCGATCTGACTCAAGCCGATGGTCTCCGCCGATGCCTTGACGAGGCGCTCAAGCTCTTCATCCATCTTCATAAGCGTCAGCGTCACGCCCTTCATTTCAAGCGACGTGAAGTAATTTCCGACGAAGCGATGCGCAATCACGATGCCCTTCTCAGCGAGAATATCGGCAACGTCCGCGTAGATTGTGTAAAGCTCGATGACGGGCGTGGCGCCGAGGCCGGAGAGGAGCACTGTCACCCGGTCCCCTTTCGCGAAAGGCAGATCGGGGAGAAGGTGGTCGATCATCAACTGCGCGATTTCCCGCGCGCTGCCCAGTTTCTGCACGGAAACACCCGGCTCCCCATGATGGCCGATCCCGACTTCCATCGTGCCGAGTGCAATCGAAAAATTGGGGTGACCATTCGCGACAATGGTGCAGGGCGTCAGCCCCACCCCGATGGAACGCGTGTGGCGGATCACCTTTTCCGCAACAGCAATCACCTCATCGAGGGAGGCCCCTTCCTCTGCGCGCGCGCCCGCAACCTTCCACATCAGGATTTCACCCGCCACGCCACGGCGACGATCAGCTTCATTGGCCGGTGCGGAGGCCACATCATCCGTGGCGACAACTGTCTTCACACTAATGCCCGCATTTTGAGCATCGCGCACCGCCATGCGCACATTCATGGTATCGCCAGCATAATTACCGAAGAGGCAGGCCACGCCCGCCCCATTATCCGCTTCTCGCATCGCGTCCAGAAAACTGAGCGCCGTCGGGGAGGAGAAAATCTCACCCACCGCCACAGCATCCAGCATTCCAGGGCCGACATAGCCGAGGAAAGCCGGTTCATGCCCCGATCCACCCCCTGTGACGATCCCGACCTTGCGACGCGCCGCCGGACGGGCGCGCTTCAGCACGCGCGGGTTTGATGTTGCCGCAATAAGGTCCGGGTAGGCGAGCAGAACACCGCGCACACCATCTTCGACCACCTGATCCGGGTCATTGAAAATGCGATCCAACCGCGACCGCAACGCGCCATGCGTGGCGTCCTCCGGCTTCGTGGAAGCGTTGGTTACATCGGCGGATGGGGCATTTGCGCTCATATCTGGCCTCAATCAATGAGAAAATATCGTATCTCGCCAGATAAAGAAGGAAATCTTTCCTGTAAAGTAACAGATTTCACAAATTTTAAGTTTTTTAAGTCGGTGATGTGATGTTTTAGTGTTATTTTCAATCACATATGTGACTTTCAAAGGCACCCCAAGTCAGGGAGGGGGAGCTTCATCCCGCAACGCCGCCGCGAGAAATTCAGCCGCACGTATGCCGTCAATCCCTGCGGAGAGAATGCCACCGGCATAGCCCGCCCCTTCCCCGGCCGGGAAAACCCCCCGGATGGACGGGCTCTGCCCGGTCCTGTCCCGATCCAGCCGGAGCGGAGAGGACGTACGCGTCTCGACTCCGGTCAGGACGGCATCATCCATCGAAAAGCCGGGGATTTTTGCGTCAAATACAGGCAGTGCCTCCTTGATGGCGTCAATCGCGAACGCCGGGAGGCAATCCCGCAGATCAGCCGGCGTCACAGCTGGTTTATAAGAGGGGATCACCGCGCCAAGGTCGGTCGAGGCACGACCTGCGAGGAAATCCCCGACTTTCTGGGCGGGCGCCGCATAATTGCGCCCGCCCGCGTCGAACGCGGCCTGCTCCCACCGGCGTTGAAAGGCGATCCCGCCGAGAACATCATTCGGGAAGTCAATGTCAGGTTTGACTTCGACGACAATCCCCGCATTGGCGTTTCGTTCAGCGCGGGAATATTGACTCATCCCATTCGTCGCCACCGCCCCCTTCTCCGACGTGGCCGCCACGACGGTCCCACCGGGACACATACAGAAGGAATAGACAGACCGCCCGTTGGACGCACGATGAACGAGCTTGTAATTGGCCGCACCCAGGAGATGATGACCCGCTGAGGGGCCGAACCGCGCCGCATCAATGACGGATTGCGGATGCTCAATGCGCACCCCGATGGAAAAAGGTTTGGCCTGCATGGCCAGGCCGGCGGCGTGAAGCATATCAAAGCTATCCCGCGCACTATGGCCCAAAGCGAAAACAGCGTGGCGCGTCGCGATGTGGCTGCCATCGGCGAGGTCAAGCCCTGTCAGGCATTTCTGCGCATCCACCCTGAGTCCGTCAACGCGGCTTTTGAATTGGTAAGTGCCGCCCAGCCTCTCAATCTCCGCCCTGATATTTTCAACCATCGTGACAAGCCGGAACGTGCCGATATGCGGTTTTGAAAGATAGAGGATCTCGTCCGGCGCACCGGCTTTGACGAACGTCTCAAGCACGAAGCGACCAAGCTGCCGCGGGTCGCTGACGCCGCTATAAAGCTTGCCATCTGAAAATGTCCCGGCCCCGCCTTCCCCGAACTGGACATTGCTCTCCAGCGTCAATTCGGCTTTCCGCCAGAAGGCAAACGTGTCCACCGTCCGTTCACGGACTTTTTTACCCCGCTCGAGAATGACGGGCCTGAGACCTGCCTTTGCGAGAACAAGCGCCGCCATCAACCCGCAAGGCCCGGCGCCGATCACGACGGGAGGCTGCGCGGGATGCGGTGCGCGAGGCACCTCATATCGATGCGCGGGCGTCGGCATCACGCGCATCGTGGCGCGCTCATCACTCTGACATTTTTGAAGAATCCCGGCTTCGTCATCAACCGAACAGTCAATATGGTAAACGAGCATGATCCGGTTTTTATGGCGCGCATCATAGCCACGGCGCGCGATCGTGATATCGCGCACATTCTGTTCATCAACGCCCAGCCGTGTCGCCACGATTTTTCTGATAGCGTCCTCACCGTGCTCGAGCGGAAGGCGGATTTCAGTGACACGAATCATAGTGCGTGCAAAACTCTCGGTAATGGGTAACTCACGCGCTCTTTAACACATTCCGGCCAAGGGGGGTGAAAGGTGATCGCGTTGTTTTCATATGCTGGTCAGTGGATTGTCCCGACGCCGCAGCGCGGTCGGCAGATGCGCCCGCCTGCCCCATGCCTCTTGAAAATTTCCCACGTTACTGCAACGTGACTTTCGTAAGATATTCCTGAAGGTGACACATGTCTGAATCACTTGACCCGGAAAAATCATCTCCGGCTATGTCCAATGTGTCCCGGTCCTGCGGCGAAGACATTGCCGCGCACGATCATCACGGCCATCATGATCACGCAGCCCACCATCATGGGGAAGGCGGCGGTCATCATCATCACACGCCAAGCAATTTTGGCCGGATATTTTTCATCTGCCTCACCATTAATACGATTTTCGTGTTTGGAGAGGCGATTTGCGGGTTGTGGATCAACTCCCTCTCCCTCATCTCAGATGCGGGGCACAATCTTTCCGACCTGCTCGGGCTCGGCGGCGCGTGGCTGGCTTACCACCTCGCACGACGTGAACCTTCGGAGCGCTTCACTTACGGGTTGAAGCGGTCCACCATCCTCTCCGCCCTCGGTAATGCCATGCTCTTGCTCTTTGTGACGGGCGGGATCGTCGTTGGTGCAATCATGCGCATCCTGCATCCTCAGGAAGTGCCCGGTTGGGGCGTCATCATCACCGCGCTGATCGGCCTCATTGTCAATGGCAGCACGGCTCTTTTGCTGATGCGGGGGAGTCATGATGACCTGAATATGCGTGGCGCCTTCCTGCATATGGTATCGGATGCCGCGATCTCCGCTGGCGTTGCGGTCACCGGCATCGCCATTCTCCTTACAGGCTGGTCCATATTTGACCCGATTGTGAGTCTGGTCATTTCGGTCCTGATCGTTATTTCAAGCTGGGGCCTCTTGCGCGCCTCGCTGGATATGACGCTCGATGCGGTGCCGCGGAATATCGATAGCAGCGCTGTTGGCGCGGCGCTGCGGGCTCTGCCGGGGGTTCGGCAGATACATCACATGCATATATGGTCCCTGAGCACGACGGAAACGGCCCTGACCGTGCATCTTGTCGTCAGTGCCGACATTGCCTCCCGGGATGAGCTGCTGCAATCCGCAGCCGGTTTGCTGCGCACGCGCTTCCGGATCGGCCATGCGACCTTCCAACTGGAGGATGACACAGACGCGCCCCCTTGTGGGCATGTCAGACAGGCCCCCGCATCACCATGACACTTCTGACTCTGACCATGGAGAAACAGAAGATCCGTCTCGGCCTCTATACACTTGCCGTCAGCCTGGTCGCCCTCACTCTGAAAATGCTTGCCTGGTGGCTCAGCGGCAGCATGGCGCTCCTCTCCGATGCGTTGGAGACGGTTATTAATGTCGTCGCCGCATCCTTCGCCCTCGCTGCCTTGCATATTTCCAACCTTCCGCCGGACCATAATCACACTTACGGGCACGGAAAGGTTGAGTATCTATCAACCGTGATTGAAGGTGTCCTGGTTGTCGTGACGGCCTTCGGCATTTTCTACGCTGCCTGGACACATTGGAGAGCGCCGAACACGGATTTGGCAGCGTGGCAGGGCGTTACTCTCAATGCCCTTGGTGGTCTCGTCAATCTCATCTGGGGACTGACGCTGCTGCGACAAGGGCGGCGGATCAACTCCCCGACCGTGACCGCCAGCGGCCACCACATTATCGCGGATGTCTGGACGACGCTCATTCTTATTATCGGCGTCTCCCTGATCCCCCTCACCGGCTTTTACCGGCTTGACGCGATCCTCTCCGCCTTGATTGCTTTAAATGTGCTGCGCGTCGGGTTCAGCGTTGTGCGCGCCTCCATAGCCGGGCTGATGGATGAAGTACCCGACCCGGCGACGTTGCAAAAAATCGCTGAGGTCATCGCGTCCCATGGCGGCGGTGCCTTGCAGGCCCATGATATCAGGGCACGCCGATCCGGCACACATTATTTTATCGATTTCCACCTCGTCGTGCCGGGCGCCACCCGCGTCTCAGAAGCCCATGCCGTTTGTGATTGCATTGAAAACGCACTCAAGGCGCATTTCGGGCCGGACGTGACGACTATTCACGTCCATATTGAACCGGAGAGCCACCTTCTGCCGGAGGGCATCCCAATCCCTTAACGGATGGCGCTGAACAGGGACGGGCAATGCGCGACATAATTTGTCACTTCCCGTCAGCATATCGTCGAATACGCTTCTTGTCGGGCCCATAGCTCGATATAATAACTATGTTTTCGACTTCGGAACATATTGAGGCGATATGAGACAAGGCAAGCCCCCCCTTCCTAACGCCTCGACACACATACGCCTTATCAGGCGTTCCGCCTGGGTGACGACGACGCAATGGCGGCGCACCCTGCCCTATTGGGTGGGCGCCATTCTCGTCGGCATTGCCGCCGTCAGTTTTGCGGCGCTCGCCGATGCAGCGGCACAATTACGCACGAACGTCCTCTCGTGGGATCCGCGAGTCATGATCCTCGTCATGCCGTTCGGGTTGGGTCTTGCCACCTGGCTGACGCGGCGGTTTTTCCGCAGCGCACAGGGGAGCGGCATACCGCAGACCATCGCCACCCTTAATACGGAAGATTTCACGCTGGTCGGCCGTATTCTGTCCCTGCGCGTCGCTCTCGCGAAAATCTTCATGACCGTTTTCGGCATCGCCGTCGGAGCGTCGATCGGGCGTGAAGGCCCGACCGTGCAGATCGGCGCCGCCATCATGCATGCTTTCTCTCGCCTGACGGGCACGGTCAATGTCACGATGCGGCGCGGCGCCATTCTCGCCGGTGGGGCCGCAGGCATATCGGCCGCGTTCAATACGCCTCTCGCCGGGATCGTCTTCGCGATTGAGGAATTAACCCATTCCTTTGAGCAACGCACATCCGGCACCATGCTGACCTCTGTCATTATCTCCGGCGTTACGGCGCTCGCCCTGGTCGGAAATTACAGTTATTTCGGCCATACAAATGTGGAAGTGCCCGTCGGCACGGCCTGGGCCGCTGTACTCGGATGCGGTATTTTCGGCGGGATTGCGGGCGGTTGTTTTTCAGCCACGCTTGTGCAGTTTTCACAGGGGCGGCCACGCTTCATCAGCGCTTACGCCCAGGCGCGTCCCATCAAGTTCGCCATGTTGTGCGGATTGGTGCTCGCCGTGATCGGCCTGATTTCACATGGCGCGACTTATGGCACCGGATATGCGCAGGCACGCGCGATCATTGATGGGCGGGAGCATTATCCCGCATCGTTCTTCCTTTATAAACTTTCCGCCACCGTTGTCTCCTACTGGTCCGGTATTCCAGGCGGTATTTTTGCCCCTTCCCTTTCGGTGGGGGCGGGGATTGGCGGTTGGATCAGCCAGTTTTTGCCGCACACGTCGGCTGGCGCGGTCGTCCTGCTGGGCGTGGTGGGGTATTTCTCAGCAGTGGTGCAGGCGCCGCTGACAGCCACCGTCATCGTGATGGAAATGTCCGATAATCAGCAAGTGACGTTGGCCTTTATGGCGACTTCCTTCCTTGCTTTCGGCGTGTCGCGCGTCATCTGCAAGAAAAGCCTCTACGGCGCGCTGGCAGAACGTTTCATGACCAGCTTCTCACCATCATCGCCGTCAAACGAAACCGCGACCCATCCGCAGGATGTCGCCCCGGCATCGGATGAGGCTCTCCCCTCGCCAGAGGAACAGAGCCCGCCATCGCACTGACGTCGCCGCGCAACGTCGTGGCGGCGTTCGGCATTGACGTCAGCTATCGCGGCGGTCGGGCGTGCAGACCGCCCTGACTCGGTTCAGAAGAGTTCGATATGGCTTTTGAAACCCAGCATGGCCTGGTTTTTCAAAGGCTTCATGCCGCCTGGATTGAAAAAATACTGGAAGTCCGGCGCGAAGGTGATCCCCCGGAAAACATGGATCTGATACATCGCCTCAAAAACATAAGCGTTTTTCTGAGGGAAGAGCGAGCCATTCGGCAGTTTCATGCCTTGCTGCTGGTAAAGAAGCTGCGAGCGATAAAGGTCGGGTGACACGCGCATGTAAGTGAAGTTCAAGCCCATCGCATCCAGAGGGCGGGATTTCCAGAACCCTCGATTCAACATACCGATGGAATATTGCTGCCACCGTGTCGAGGTTTCGGGCTGATTGAAATAAGTGACGCCCAGCAGCGTGATACCCGCATCCGGCGCACCACCCGGATAATGATAGACCATCTGATCCACAAGGCCCCAGGCCGCCCAGGCACCGTGATCATATCGCACGGGCAGGCCCGATAAAGCGGCTGGCGTGTTCATCCCGTCAAAGAAGTTATCTTTGTGATCCGCCGTGTCATAAGCCATGCCGATCTTGTAGTGACCGGGAAGCTGATGGTGCCGCCCGAAACTGGGCGTCCAGGCGATTTCCACCGGCATAGCCGCGCCATCAATTGTCGCGCCGTTGAATTTGAACCCGGTGCGCATCTGGGCATTGCCGTAAATCGCCTTGGTTTGCGTAAGATATACGCCGAAAGAAAGGATCGTGTCCTTTGATGGCCGCGTCCGCACCCTGAAAGCCCAGTTCGCATCTGGGTAGGAGGCATGCGCCGTATTATCGCTTGATGCTTTCGGGTTACCGCAGAAAGCGTTATTCATAAAGTTACAGTAGAGCGGATTGGCCGAGAAGTCAGAGAGGAAAGACATACGTCCTGCCGCAAAGGCAAGGCGATCACTGAAAAGACTTTCCTCCGCATAAGCAAAGACAAGGTGGACGAAGACATTGCCACCACTGCCGTAAATTTCCTGACTTGGGTTGAGATTATCACCGAACATCCGACTTGCCGGAATGCCGTAACGTCCGACGATAATGGCATGTGTCGCGAGACCCTTGATCCCGGCCAGGCGCTCCCAGTCAATGTCGTTTTCGAGGGAGTATTGCCCGGCATTACTTGCACCCTGTTTCAGGCCCAACCCGGAAGTCGGCCGATGCAGCATCCCCGACATTTCATTGGTATTATCAAGAAGAATGGCGATACCCCGCGCCCGAAGCCAGGTATTGACGCCGCCTGGATCCACCAGAATGGCTTCCGGCTGCGGAAGTTGAGGCACGCCAGTTTTAGCGACGTAACCTTGCGGGCGGCGCTTTGCCTTCTCCTGCGTGAGCTGCGACTGAAGCTGTGACGCCTGTGTCGGGAAGTCTCCCGCCACCCTGGGGGAGGCGGGTGGCGCGCCAGCTGCATAAGCACTGGCATGAAGGCCGAAAATTAAAGCGATGAGGGCACCGATTATCGGAACTCTTTTTTGCGTCGTCATCAATTCGCCTTCTTTGCGGAGATGTCGTTTCCCACTTCACTTCCCGATTAAGGTAAAAAATTCCCTTATGACCAGGAAATGTTACATTCAACACATTGAAATCACGTGACTAACGTGAAGTTTGTTTAATGTAAAGTGACCCCCAAGCCACCGCTCGAAAATGTGAGCGGTGATACCGGAGAATTACACCGCGCGAAGGCCGATGAAAACGCATGTTTTGTCAGGGCTCCATCAGCTCTTGAGGTCAAGGGGTAAGACGCAACTTTATTTATGAAAACTTAATTTATGTCGGCGTTGTAATGTTAAACGTCGCAATACATCCTGGCAACAGGGGCGGGTCACTCAGGCGCCATCTCCGCCCTTCGGCCCATGCCATCAAAATTTTGCTTGGCCCACCATGCGTCACCACCGTCGCATCAATTTCCTGACCTGTTACCTCCTGCCAGAGTGGCGCGAGTCGCTTTTGCAACATCGAAACCGATTCGCCACCACCCGGACGGAAATTTTCAGGATCGCGCGCCCAAGCATCGAGTTCACATCGCGGGATCACATCCCAGGGCACTTCCTCCCACGCGCCGAAATCAATCTCGGCAAGGCGGGAATCGACCTGGAGGTGACAGATAGTGCCAACAGCGAATCGCGCGGGTGTCAGACAGCGTGCGGAGGGTGAGCAGTAAATCCGCCCCCTCATGGGCCATGCACGTGCAATACGCTGCCATCCTGGTGCGAGAGGGCGCGCCGACCTGCCGTAGCAAACGTGACGCGGGTTCTCGATCGGGGGATGACGAATGAGGGTCAGGCGCATGGTGAGACAACCTCACGCATCTGACCGCGCTCGGCGGGAGAAATTTGCGGCAGCATGTTACATTCGCCGTGACATCACATGGAAAAAGCTGCCGGTGACTTGACCGCGCTTACCGCCAGCCTTCCCGATCAGCCTCCCCGCACCATCGTGAATCGTCGCAAGAGCATCGTCGTGACCGGGAGTGACAACGCGCGCATAATGAAATTCATGCCCCCTGCAAACCGTCCCTTCCGGTCCCAGGACGGAAGCAGCCTCCAGATGGGCTTCCCGATAACCAAGTGTCATTTTGCGACGCGCAAAACTCGTTTGGTGGGAAAGCAGTCCCAACATTTTATGTGTGTGGCCCGACGCGTCCTCCAACGTTTCTCCCAGCACCATATAGCCACCACATTCCCCATGGACGGGCCGCGTGCGGGCGAATGCGTGGACCGACCGCCTGAATTGATCGGATTGGGACAGGCGGCCAGCATGAAGTTCGGGATAACCTCCCGGTAGCCAACATGCATCGCAATCCTCAGATGGCCCTTCATCCATGAGGGGTGAGAAAAATCTGATGTTCGCCCCCTGGTCACGCCAGGCTTCAAGCAAATGCGGGTAAATGAATGTGAAGGCGGCATCACGCGCGACAGCGATATTCTGGCCCGGCGGCGGAAGCGGCATGAAGCGCGAAGCTGACGACGCCGTGTGGCGTAACCTCTCCATATCCAATGTGCAGGCGGCGTCGAGACAGTCATTGAGATCATTCTCGCAAGCCATATGGTGGGCCACCTCCTCAATCCCGGCCCGCCACGCCGCATATTCGGATGGTTGGATAAGGCCGAGATGGCGGCGTGGCATGCTCAGAGAGGCGGTTCGCCGCGACACGCCCAGTAACTTCACATCAAGATCAGCCGCACAAAGCGTTTTATGGCGGTCCGAAGCAATATGGTTAAACCAGACCCCAGCCAGTCGGACATCATCGCGCCACCGCGCGAAGCCGCGTGCAATCATCGCAGCGGACTGACCCTGCCCGCGCACATCCATCACCAGCATCACCGGAACCTGCAATAATGCTGCCAGGTCTGCGGCGCTGCCGCGACATCCCTGCTCCGCGTTAAAACCGTCATAGAGCCCCATCGACGCTTCAATCAGCACGAGGTCCGCGTCCTTCGCGAGACGCGCGAGTTGTTGACGCAGATGAGCGGGTGACATGGCCCAGCCATCCAGGTTCGGGCATGGCGCTTCTGTAATGGCGGCGTGGAATTGCGGGTCGATATAATCAGGCCCGCATTTAGCCGCCCGCACCCGCAGCCCTGCATTTTTGAAGGCCAGAAGCAAAGCGAGCGTCACAGTGGTTTTGCCCGCACCGGATTGCGGCGCGGCGATGATGAGGGCGCGCGTCATGGGGCAAGCGTCAGGGCGACGCTGTTGCTGCGTGGCTTCCACTTCCCATGCCGCCACATCATTTCCAGACGCTGCCTTATATCCTCCCGCGCTTCAGGATTGGCATCACGCAGAAACTGATCGCATTGCGTGTCGCCGAGCGTCGCTGCAAAAACGAGGTCAAATTGCGTGTTGAATTCTGAAGGCAGGGTCACGGCAAATCCACATAAAGCAGCCACAGCGCGGGCAATTTCAGCCGCGCCACGATAATGGTGGCGTTGCATTGCGGTAATCCAGTCAGGGTTGGTCAGCCGTCCGCGCGTGATCCGGGCAATTTCATCCTCCAACCTGCGCAGGCGCATTTTTTGCCCGTCACCTGTATCGCCATGCCAAAGGCGCGGCTGCCCGCCTGAAACCGCGGCCGCAGCCGCCAGCCCACCCTCATGCGCGGCCCAATCCGGCGTCTCGAGCAGATCCGTCTCCGCATGATCCTGCACGTGCAGGATGAGTTCCGATTGGCGTAATTGCGTTTGAAAGGCCGCGCTTTCCGCTTCAGCACCTTCATCCTTATAGGCCCAGCTTGAGGCCGCCAGATAGGCTGCGCCGATCTGCGCCACATCCGCGCCATCCCAATGAGAAAGTAGGGCTTCCACCCCCGCGCCATAATGCTGCGGCGCGGCGCCGAAAACGCGCAACGGCGCGGACGCGGCGACGAGGCCGTTCCAATCCGCTGGCTCCTCACGCTGGGAAAGCGCCGCGACGGCCTGATTGAAAAGCGCGATCAATCCAGGGAAACCATCACGGAACATGCCGGAGACGCGCAACGTCACGTCCACGCGCGGGCGATCCAGCAGCGCGAGGGGCGTCACCTCAAAACCTTCCACGCGCCCGCTCTCATCGGCCCATCGGGGCACGACGCCCATCAGGGCGAAGGCCAGCGCCATATCCTCCCCGCCCGTGCGGAATGTCGCGCTGCCCCACACATCTAAGACCATCTGCCGCAAATGCCGCCCTTCCTCCTGAAGATGCCGGGTGAGGAGATCGCGACTCGTCTGGCACGCCAGGTCACAGGCTGCGCGCGTCGGGAGATGGCGTGGGTCCAGGGTGGTCAGATTGCGCCCTGTCGGCAGGACATCCAGCCGCCCGCGCGTAGGCGCACCGGAAGGCCCGGGAGCAATGAAACGCCCGTCCAAAGCCGCAAGCAACGCACGGCGCTCGGAGGAAGGGCATTGCGCCACGCGTTCTGCGACCTTGTCCGCGTCGGCATGGCAGCTTGATGCGATCGTCGCCGTCAGCAGCTTCTCACCGGGAGGCGTCTGCCCGAAAATATGCAGCCCGTCGCGGATCTGAAGGTCTTTAACGTCGCACAGCCAGGCATCAAGCCGCGCCAGGGCCTCGTCATCATTGAGTTGCGTATCGGAAAGGCGGCATTCGTCCCATAATCCGCAGAACTGCGCCTTGAGGATGATGTCCCGCCGCAGCGTCTTGCCGCGTCGTCGGTCCATTCCTTCGGCTTCCGCATATTCATCGATCAGGCGCTCAAGCGCTGCGAGATGGTGATCATGCCCGGCCTTGCGCATGGGGGGCGTCATGTGCCCGATGGTCACCGCGCCGAGTCGCCGCTTTGCCGCCGCGGCCTCTCCGGGATTATTGACGATGAAGGGGTAGATAACGGGCAGCCCTTGGCAAAGTGACTGCGGCAGACAGGCGCGCGACAGCGCCACAGCCTTGCCCGGCAGCCACTCCATCGTGCCATGCGTGCCAAGATGGATCATGGCATGAGGTGACTCAACATGATGCAGCCAAAGATAAAAACCAAGATAATCATGGTTCGGCACCGCATCAGGGTCATGATAATGCGCCTTATGGTCCCTCACCTGACTGCGCCGCGGCTGCACGGCGACGCGCACTTTTCCATAGAGGTGGAAACGCGCCGAAATCGCCCGACCCGGCGCGCCCCACACAGCAGTGACCGCCTCACGCACCTGATGGGGAAGGGTCATGAAAAGCCGCTGATATTCTGCAGCGGACAGGATGGGGATGGGTTGCGCCCTGGTTATCTGCCCGGCAATCGCAATCGGGTCATCCGAACATGTGTCATAGCTGGACTCGGCAAGCAATTGGAGGATGGAGGCGATACTCGCGAAACCATCCAGCCCGACAGCATGCGCCATCTGGCCTTCCGCACCGGGGTAATCGGAAAGGATCAGCGCCAATTGGCGCTGCGCGGGCGGGGTCGCCGCCAGTCGGGTCCAGCCTTCCGCCATGGAAACAGCCTGCGCCACACCGTCGGGGAAAGCCTCCCGTCGGGAGGGCAGGCCGGGCGGCGCCTCTTTGCGGAAGGAGATGGGCGGCCCGTCAAGGCGCCCGTCCAGTTCCGGCAAGGCGATCTGCATGGCAATATCAGATTGGGAAAGACCGCGCGCGGCCTTCATCCACTGCGCGCGCGTTGCGCCCGGCTGAAGAAGCTGAATGACCGGAACCTCCGCGCGGTCAAGAATACTGCCATCCTCAGAAGGATCGTCCCTCCCCCCCTCCCGACGGGCGGAGAAAAACGTGGCATTCAGGATGATGTTCGGGGGGTGCTGTCCATCATCTGCGCCAGCCATGCCGCAACCGCGTCATTTTTCAGGGAGGCGACGAAAAGCGCCTTCACGTCCAGACCAGCCGCGGCCAGGGCCGCGATCAACGCGTCGATACCTTCCAGATCGCCCGCCGCCAGATGGGCGCGGTAAAAAATCACCCATGCCTTGCGCGGCGTCCCACCGGCATGGCCCGCATCCGACTTCGCCGCAGCCGTGCGGTAAATACCACAGGATGGAAGGCTCTCGGCGGACGCGCCATCATCTTCCGCCAGCCCCGCAAGGCTGCGCATCAGGTGGTAAGCGCCTGACCAGTTACGCTGGCCCCCCTCCTGAAAAAATCCATTCAGGCGAGACCATATTTCCGGGGAGACGGTTGATTTTTCCCGCAATGTATCCGTGCCCTGACAGGCACCCGGCAGCAGGGCCAGAGGGATCTTCCGGGCGCGGCACAAGGCCATCAGCTCTTCAACACCGTAACGCCAATATTCCAGCCCACCGAGCAGGCGCACCACAATGACGCGCGCACCTGCCGCCGTTTTTTCAAGATAAAGATCGACGGACATGGGGTGGCGCAGTCTTTGCAGATTCACAAGTTGCAGCGCACCCTCGCCCTCGGCACTTTGCGCGCGCGCGGCGGCTGAAAGGCCGAGGAGGTCACTATCGGTAAAGGACATGAGCAGAAGCGGCGCCGCCGGATGGTCCAGATCCTCCGCCACATCCTGCGCCTCGATATTATGCTGCTCGCGCAGGAGGAGATGCATGCCCTACCCGGTGAAGGCGCGGCGCACCGCGTCCTCATCCAGTCCCTTTTGCGCGATAACAACGATCTTGCCGGCAGCCCCCGACCTATCTTGCGCGGATCGAAGGGCCATCGGGGCAAATCCATGCTGGATGCGTTGACCGACCGCCTGTATCCCTAAAGGCAGATCCCGGTTTTGAATATGGGCGTAACCTTTCATACGCAGGATATTCTGTCCGGAAGCGGCGCGCTCAGCCTTGGCGATAAAAGCCTCGACACTGTCCTGCAACGGCAGATCCATCACAAATGACACGAAATCATCATGCTCATGCGCCTCTGCATCATCATGATGCGAGGGTCGTGACGCGAGGTCATCTTCCGCGGCGGCGGCGATGCCGAGTACGACGGTCGGGTCAACTCGTCCATGGCGCGCCACAACCACCCCGACCCGTCGCGCGCGCGCATCAAGCTGGGCAATGACAGCGCGCAATTGTGATGAAGAGACGAGGTCCGATTTATTGAGGATAACGAGATCCGCGGAATCGAGCTGATCCTCAAACACCTCGGCAAGGGGATTATCATGGTCGAGGGATGGATCTTCCGCCCTTTGAGCTGCCACGGCCTGAGGGTCATCCGCGAAGCGCCCCTCCGCAACGGCAGGGACGTCAACGACGGTAATCACGCCATCCACCGTCATACGCGTCCGGATGGAAGGCCAGTTGAACGCCTTCAGCAGGGGCTTTGGCAGGGCCAGCCCGGATGTCTCGATCACCACATGTTCAGGCGGGTTGTCACGGTCCAGAAGGCTTTGCATTGTCGGGATGAAATCATCTGCCACGGTGCAGCAGAGGCAGCCATTCGTCAGCTCAATGACGCCGGATTCCGCGCAACCTGTCACGCCGCAGCTTCTGAGCGTATCGCCATCCACCCCGACCGCGCCGAATTCATTGACGATAATCGCGATGCGGCGCCCATTGGCATGTTCAATAAGATGGCGCAGCAAAGTCGTTTTACCCGCTCCGAGAAAGCCGGTGATAATGGTGACCGGAATTTTCGAAAGTTGGTCATTCATGTGAGATCCCTTTGCATAAAGGTCGGGAAACGACCGATCATGACTTTCTCAAGACTGGCAGGCCGTTTGGATGGCATGACGACGCCCCGCGCGGAGCGTCGATAGGCGGCAATATATGTCAGCAGGTCCTGCGCGAGTCCGGCATGGAGATGGCCCATCAGCCACCCCCACTTCCCGGGCATGGAAATCGTGGCGGAACATGTGTTCCGGCAGGATGCGAGGCAGTGGACGCCAATGACATCGACACGTCCATCACTAGCCGCCGTGACAGCGTCATAAAGTTTCCGGCCGGAAATTTTTTCATCAGGCGCGGCGCAGGTGAGGCATATGCTCAGATGCGGGCGGGTCGCAGCATTTTCATTCATCATGGACGCCCTTGAGGCGGGAAAGAAGCGCGACATAACGGCCAACGCACGCATCGTGCACCGGCAAAAAACCACGTCAGGCATCAAGCCCCGCAGCATTCCACACTGACCGGGCACCCCGCCAGCCAGTATCGTCGACTCAAATCTTGCGAGGCAGGTCTCCTGGCTCGTGGCGCGGATCACTCCTTCAGGGCACCTTCCCGGACATCGACATGAGACGCCCAGTGGCTTTATCGCCCTGATATCAAACCACTTACAGTTGCGGGGGCAGCGCCGGCCTGACCCACTTTCCCTGAATATCATCAGAGTCTGGGCGCACCGCCTTCCCCTTTAAGCCCGTGAGGGCACCTCGGTGACAGAAAATCACTATATCTTAATGACGGGCGGAGGCAAGACGCGGGGTCAAGCTTGATCTCATTGCTTTATCACCCCCGGAAAGTCTACTCTCCGTCAGCATCCAGTGACGGTGACCTGCCGGAGGCAAGCGGATCTGCAAGATAATCAATTTCTCTCCATCTCATCATGTGTCGATGGCCTGACCCGATGATCCACGCCGAACCATGAAGAAGGACAGGGAACGCCCGCCTTTAAGGCGCGGCTGGACAACCGGCAGTTGCGCCACCGCCGCCGCAAAATCCGCCTGGAGCTGGCTTCAGACAGGTCAATTCCCCGACCCTGTCACCATCTCACTGCCAAACCAGCGTCAGGTCAGCTTCGCGCTGGATGGATGCGGTCAGGTCGGTGAATCAGCCTGGGCGCGCGTCGTCAAAGATGCGGGTGATGATCCGGATGTGACGCATGGCGCGCTTATCACCGCGTCAGTCAGGCGCGGCGTGGCCGGAGAAGGCGTGACTTTCATGGCGGGTGACGGTGTGGGCGTTGTCACCCGCCCGGGCCTGCCCCTCCCGCCCGGGGCCCCGGCCATCAATCCAGTGCCACGCCGAATGATCACGAACGCCCTCATGGAAGTCACCCCTCAAGGTGCCGACGCCATCGTGACCATCAGTATCGAAAATGGTGAAGCCCTTGCCCGCCAGACACTCAATCCGAGGTTGGGGATAATGGGTGGCCTCTCCATATTGGGGACGACCGGCATTGTCGTGCCATTTTCCTGCTCCGCATGGATCGACACGATTCATCGCGGCATTGATGTGGCGCGCGCCAGCGGCCTCACCCACATTGCGGGCAGCACGGGCAGCACGTCGGAAGCCTGTGTCAAAGCTCTCTACGATCTCCCTGACGCGGCCCTGATTGAGATGGGTGATTTTGTCGGGGGAATGCTGAAATATCTTCGTCAGCACCCTGTCCCCCATCTCACCATCGCGGGGGGAATCGCAAAAATGACCAAGCTGGCGCAGGGCCATCTGGACCTCCATTCAAGCCGCACCCTCGCCGATCCGGGCAGCCTCGCCATCATGGCGGAAAGACTCGGCGTCACGTCGGAGATCAGGGAGGGGATGCGCCGCGCCAACACGGTGCTGGAGGCGTTCCAACGCGCAAATCACCCTGCCCTGGGCGATCTGATCGCGGCGGAAGCCGCTTCCGTCACGCGCGCCTGCCTCGCCCCATCCGATATCGCGGTCGATGTCATCGTGACGGACCGTGAAGGGCGGATTGTCGGCCGATCGGCCCCGCGCCCCGCATGAAACAGCGTACCGTAAGAGGAACACGCCACCGCCTAACTGAAAACGGTCCAGCCCGTCATCTGCACAAGGCGCTCAAGCGCATAAGTCCCAAGCAAGGAATTCCCTGCGGCGCATAAACCGGGGGACCAGACAGCGACGGACGCAATCCTGGGTGCAATCGCCAATATGCCGCCCCCGACGCCGGATTTACCCGGCAAACCCACTTTGATAGCGAAATTGCCGGATGCATCATAATGTCCGCACATCATCATCAGGGCGAGGATCAGGCGGTTATGCGCGGCTGTTGCGATGACGTGTCGCGAAACCGGGTTCACGCCTTCCATCATGAGGTAGCGCCCCGCCCGCGCGAGCTGGGTGCAACTCATCGTCAGGGCGCATTGATGAAAATACGCATCCAGCGTTTCTTCAACGTCATGACGTATATTGCCGAAGACCCGCATATACTGGGCCAGCGCCACATTGCGATGCCCGGAAGATTTTTCCGCCCTGGCGGTCGCTTCATTGATGCTGACAGGCGCTTCCCCCGTTACGTCCCTTCCTGAAAGATCCCGCACGAGGGCCAGCAATTTTGCCTGAACACCTTTCGCGCCATATCGTGCGGTCAGAATATCGGCGATGACAATGGCGCCCGCATTGATAAACGGATTGCGGGGGATGCCGTGCTCGCTCTCAAGCTGCACGATGGAGTTAAATGGCGTGCCAGAGGGCTCGCGCCCAACGCGCTGCCAGATTTCAGCTGCATCATGTTGAAGCGCCAGTGTCAGGGCGAAGATTTTCGACACGCTCTGGATTGAAAATCCTTCCTCCGCATCTCCCGTCCGGGCGCACGTACCGTCCGCCGTACACACTGCCATACCGAACTTGTCCAAGGACACATCGGCAAGGGGCGGAATATAGTCCGCCACCCGCCCACGATAGGTGATTTTCGCAATTTCGGATGCGATCTGCGCCAGCATCTCATCTAAATCAAGCTTCGCCACCTGAGTTCTGACCCCCCCGCCTTCGGCGCGCGCCTTTTACCGTGCGTTGAGTCTCAACGTAAATGGGGTGGCCCGGGCCTTGAGATGAATAGACGCATCTTGCAGAGATCGCATGAGTTTCATCGAAAGTCCCCCTCTGACGGTGTGCGTCAACGAGAGTGGCTATTATGCAACAGACGCGGGCGGAGTGACACGAAACGGTCTCGTTTCAAATGAGAGTTATTGTCAACAACACGTTATAATGTACATTAACCTTCTCGTTGGGAACAGGCAATGTTTTGTCGCAGAGAGTGCATTTCGTGGCATGGTGACGCGTCTTGAAAATGGGATAGGAAGATAATGCAAGGCGACGTTTCCCCATCAACGGCTTCGGCGCGAAATCGCGACAGGGCCAGCCTCCCTGAGGTTTTTTCCACCGTTCGTGTGGCATCACCGGACCAGAACTGGGCACGCAAATTATTTTCCTATATGGGCCCGGGCTATCTTGTTGCTGTCGGCTATATGGACCCGGGCAACTGGGCGACAGATCTGCAAGGGGGCGCGCAATATGGTTACCGCCTGCTTTGTGTAATCCTTCTGTCCAATTTCATGGCAATTTTGTTACAGGCGCTGAGCGCGCGCCTTGGCATCGCAACGGGTCGGGACCTCGCGCAGGCATGTCGGGAATGGTGCCCACGCTGGCTGAGCTTCCCGCTTTGGACTGCCTGTGAAATCGCCATCATCGCATGTGATGTCGCAGAAGTGATCGGCACGGCGATCGCCCTGCAGCTTTTGTTCCATATCCCGTTCCTGATCGGGACAATTATCTCTGTCCTCGATGCGCTGCTCGTTTTATTTTTTATGCGGCGGGGCTTCCGGTTTCTCGAAGCGTTCATCGCCGCGCTGCTGGGGGTGATTGCGCTCTGCTTCACCCTCCAGATCATTGCCGCTGCGCCACCTGTCGCTGAATTGCTGCGCGGTTTCATCCCGCATCGCGACGTGGTGACGCATCCCGGTATGCTTTACATCGCCATCGGCGTCATTGGCGCGACGGTGATGCCGCATAATCTGTACCTCCATTCCGCCATCGTCCAGACCCGCGCTTATGGCGCCTCGATCGCTGAACGTCGCGACGCCCTGCGCTGGAGTGTCACGGACAGTTCCGTCGCCCTTATGCTCGCCCTCTTCATCAATGCCGCCATTCTGATTGTGGCCGCCGCGGCCTTTCACAACACGGCCTATCAGAATGTGGCGGAAATTGAGGACGCTTATCGCCTGCTGTCCCCCGTTCTGGGCTTTGGACTGGCCTCAACGCTTTTTGCGATCGCGCTGCTTGCTGCGGGCACAAATTCCACCATTACCGGGACGCTGGCCGGTCAGATTGTCATGGAGGGGTTTCTCCATCTCCGCATCGCGCCCTGGGCGCGGCGGCTTCTGACACGTGGCATCGCCATCATCCCGGTGATTTTCACCGTCGCTTTCTACGGCGATGGCAGCGTCAACACGCTTCTGATCGCAAGTCAGGTCGTGCTGTCGCTGCAACTGCCTTTCGCGGTGATACCGCTCATCCTCTTCGTCTCAAGCCGCAAAATCATGGGGCCATTTCAGCTTCGGAAAAGTTTTGCCGTCGCGAGCTGGGGCGTCGCGGGGATCATCCTGGCACTGAATGTGAAGCTGCTTATCGACACTCTTTTCTAAAAATTTTTGTTCAACAGAGGCATAAAAAATGATTCGACGACCTGAAAATCGAGCTGCACGCGCCTCTCGTCATGCTCTTATTTCCCATCAGTCAGATTTGTTACGGTCAGGTTTGATGTTGAGTCGCAGGACAGGGCTTTGCTGCGCCGCCTGCTTCCTTTCGACGGCCCCCTGCCTCGCCCAGGCGCAGGGTGACACGTTGCGCAAAGATGCGTCCGGGACGTCCCAACGTCCTGCTTCCGCTCAAAAGACCCCATCGCAGGCCCGCACCGCGTCCCGCGCCTATCAATCGTCGGAAGAAGAGTCGATCACCGTTTCAGCGAAGCTGGACCACGCGCGGGCTCGGATTTTCCCCAGCCTCGGTGCCGTTTCCTATAAAATTGATGAACGCCAGATTAACGTCACGCCAGGGGGCCAAAATGCGTCGATCAGCCAATATCTGCTGCGCGTACCCGGGGTGGTGCAGGACGGGAACGGCCAGATCCATGTGCGCGGTGACCATAATAACCTCACTTATCGCGTCAATGGCATCCTCCTCCCTGAAAGCCTTAATGGTTACGCGCAGGATCTCGACAGCCGCATCATTCAGTCCGTTTCTCTGCTGACCGGCACTTTGCCGGCGCAATTCGGCTTTCGTACGGCAGGCGTCATTGACGTCACGACGAAGACGGGCGCGAGCCTCAAAGAAAATCAACTGGGCATTTACGGCGGGAGCTATAATACTATCAACCCCTCCCTGCAAATGGGTGGTAGTAAAGGGAAGTGGGACTGGTTTTTTGTCACATCCTATAATCAAGATGATATCGGTATCGACAATCCGACAGCGTCATTCCGCCCCACACATGACCGGACGCGACAGGGGAAAGGCTTCACCTATCTCTCCTATCGCGTAGACGATCAGAACCGGATCTCCCTCCTTGGCAGTGCGTCGTACCAGCACTTCCAACTGCCGAACACGACAGCTCTGCCCATCAAGTTTGATAACGGCCTGATTCCCCCCGGTGATCGAACCATCCAGTCCCGTCTTTTGAGGGATACACAGCTTGAACAGGATTATTACGGCGTTCTATCATGGCAGCACACGGCGGATCGCTATAATATGCAGCTCTCCCCTTATGTCAGCTACGGGCGCATCAATTATAATCCTGACCGTCTGCGAGACCTGTCATTTCAGGGCATCGCCCAGCAGGAAATGAATGATTACATTACGGGCGGCGCGCAATTTGATAATTCCTACCGCCTGACATCCGATCACACATTGCGTTTCGGGTTGATCGGGCAATATACCTCTGAGCGTCTGAGGACGCAGAGCCTGGCCTTCGCCACGTCGGATGAGGGTGAGCAACTCTCGCGTATTCCCATGTCGATTTATGATGCATCCGGTAACTGGGCCGTGCAGGCGGCCGCTTACCTTCAGGATGAATATCGCGTGACGCGCAAGCTGACTTTCAATTACGGGCTTCGCTGGGATCAATTCGCATCAAATTTCGTGAATGATCATCAGATCAGCCCGCGCGCCAATTTTGTCTGGAAAGTGACGCCGAAGCTCTCGGCCCATATCGGCTATGCGCGTTATTTCACGCCGCCAAGCCCGCAATATATCGGCTTGGCCACCTTGCAGAAATTCGTCAATACCAGCTCAGCGCCGGAAAGCCTGATTGAATCGCCTTTGAAGGTTGAGCATAGCCATTATATCGACGCCGGTATCCTCTATAAGGTGACGCCGCATTATCAGATTACATTGGATGCGTTCAATAAATGGGCGAAAAACCTCGGCGATATCGGGCAGTTCGGCCGGGCGGTCATCAATACGCCCTTCAGCTATCGCACGGGACAGGTTTACGGCGCCGAACTGTCAAATAGCTGGCGCAAGGGCGGCTGGTCACTCTTTGGCAATGTGTCCTACGTGCACACACGCGCACGCGACATCAACTCGGCGGAATATCAGTTTGAAGCGAAGGAGCTCGCCTACATCAAACAACACGCTATCGCGTTGGACCATCAGGCTTCCATCGCCGCGTCAGCCGGCGCCTCTTATGAAACGCGTCACGATATGGCTTATCTCGATTTCGTCTACAGTAGTGGCTTACGATCCGGCTTCGCCAATCAGGGGACGCAGCCGCAATATGCGGTTTTCAATATCGGCTATCAGCATAGCTTCCTGAATACGCCTACCCATCACCCGATCAAAATGCGGCTCGACATCGCCAACCTCTTTGACCGTCGTTATCAGATCCGTGATGGCGAGGGTGTTGGCGTTTTCCAGGCGCAATATGGTCGCAGACGGGCCGCTTATATGACGCTCATCACATCTTTCTAATACGTCACATGATCTGGGAGGCAGCGTTGGAAATGACGCTGCCCCCCCTGCGGAGGTTAAGCGTAGATTTAGGAAACAATTCACGATTCCTCGTGTTTCGGTTGAGGCGATTGCAATATTGTCAGGACAGTGCGTAAACTCGTCACGACATGTTTCCGGGCGCCCCCGGCGCTCCGAACAATCAGGCGAGTAAATTCGGCCTTGAGGAGTCAGATTGACGTGCTGCTTGCGTTTGAACAGGGCCTGCTGAAATCCCCGCAATATATTCCGATGTTCCTGCGTATGAAGCTGGCGCTGACATCCTCCGCCCTCGCGCCAGCGCAATGGGAACGTCTCACCCCGCATGAAAAAGCCGAACTCCTCATCTTCCCCGGCATCAAAACGGAGGATCACGCAGCTTTCGCCGCGCGCGTCCATGAAGTATTGGGGCAGCATCACTTAAATTCCTCTGAAACGACTCAAAGCGCTGACAACGCATCATGGTCCCATCCGGGTAAACCTGATGCCGCCGTCACTGCCCGCCTGGAAGCTGAGAAAATTCCGCCGCTCACGGAGCCGCAATGGAATGACCTGAGTCCCCTTCAGCGTTTCACCCTCATCACGCTCGCCAGAACACCGGACTTGCAGGAATATCTTGCCCCAGCACTCCGGGAATTTCGTGCAGGCGAGTGAGTAAACTCCACCCATCTCACCATTGAAGCGCACCTCGCCTGCGCAAGTTGAACCGATCAGGAGGACTCCATGTCTTTAACCCCTCAAGTCAGCGACATCCTCAAAAATTACGAATCTGACAATCCGGGCACCAAAGCCAATCTTGTTCGCCTTCTGAATACCGGAAAGCTGGCCGGGACGGGGAAGCTCGTTATTCTTCCGGTTGACCAGGGCTTTGAACACGGGCCCGCACGCTCTTTCGCCGCCAACCCGGCCGGATATGACCCGCATTATCATTTCTCACTCGCGATTGAAGCCGGGCTCAATGCATTTGCAGCGCCCATCGGCATGTTGGAGGCCGGAGCCTCAAGTTTCGCGGGTCAGATCCCGCTGATCCTGAAATGTAACAGCTCCAACTCCCTCGCGACGGAGAAGGACCAGGCCGTGACCGGCACGGTGCCGGATGCGCTGCGCCTCGGATGTTCAGCCATCGGCTTCACGATTTATCCTGGTTCCGAATATTGCTTCAAACAAATGAATGAATTGCGCGAGCTCGCGGAGGAGGCCAAAGCGGCCGGGCTTGTCGTCGTGGTCTGGAGCTATCCGCGAGGGCCGATGTTGGATAAAGCGGGGGAAACAGCCGTTGATATCTGCGCCTACGCGGCGCATATGGCGGCGGAGGCCGGTGCGCATATCATCAAGGTCAAGCCACCCACTGATGCGCTTTCTCTCCCCGCGGCTAAAAAAGTCTATGAGGCGCAGAAGATTGACATCACCTCAATGGAAGCGCGAATCAAACATATTGTGCAAAGCAGCTTTGCGGGGCGCCGCATTCTGATTTTCTCAGGTGGGGAACATGCGGACACAGAAAGTCTGCTTTCAACCATTCGTGCTATCAAGGCGGGTGGGGCGAATGGGTCCATCATCGGGCGTAACAGTTTCCAACGCCCTAAGAAGGAAGCGCTCGCCCTGCTTTCCCAAATCACCGATATTTTCAAAGGCTGACGCCGGACGCCGCGTCGCCCCGATATCGGTCGGCGCGGCCTGAGTCTGGGAGCGCATCGGCGCCGGGCTGAAAATCGCAGCGGTGCCTCCCGGTTAATTCCCGTTGGAAGCGGCGGCCTCGTAGGCGTCCAGAATATCTTTCGCCGGGCCATCCATGCGCATGCGGCCATGCTCCAGCCAGATGATTCGCGTGCACCATTTGCGCAATACGTGAAGCTCATGGGATGTCAGGACGAGTATATCCGCGTGATCGACAAGGCTGTGGAGACGCTGCTCCGCGCGCTCATGAAAGCCTTGATCACCCGCCATGAACCACTCATCCATCAATAAAATATCCGGACGTGGTGCTGTCGCCAGCGCGAAACCCAGCCTGACACCCATACCGGCGGAATAAAGGCGGACCGGCATGTCCAGAAAGGCCCCTAATTCCGCAAAGGCTTCAACATCCTGCTCCAGCGATTGGGAAACCTGACGCGAATAGCCCAGAGAGGCGGCATAAAGCCGGATATTTTCGCGCCCTGTGAGGTCCGGATTCATCCCCGCACCTGCATCTAAAAGTGAGTGCACATCGCCTTGGATATGCAGATCTCCCTGCGAGGATTCAAAAATACCGGCAATGGCCCGTAACAAGGTCGATTTACCGGCACCATTATGCCCGATAAGGCCGACACGTTCACCCGCATGGATGGTAAAGGTGATCTCATGTAAGGCGCGCACGACAGCGACGTTGTTTTCCATCACCACTTCACCCCCGACGGGTGAGATTTTTTTGATGTTCTGTCGCACATTTCTGAAAAGCGTTTTTTTAAGCGACCGCGCATTGCCGCTGTAAATCGGGTAGGACAGGCCGAATCGGGTCAAACGGATCTGCGTCACGGGGCTTATATCCAATAAGGAATTTTTGAACGTGTGGCGCGGAACACGATCAGGGCGAGGCCAATCAGCACGAGACTGAACAGGATCGCAACAAAGTAATTTTCCGCACGCGGCATCGACCCGAGTAAAGGTGCCCGCACGATCGTCAGAAGGCTGAAGAGCGGATTGAGCCGCAGCCAGCGACTATCCTCCCCGATTTGCTCCGGCTGCCAGATGATCGGCGTGACGTAGAAGGCGATCTGCATAACAGCGCCGATAATCTGGGGAATATCCCGGTAACGCGCGCAGATACTACCAAAAACCATACAGACAGCGAAACCATCAGCAACCCACACAGCCATGCCGACCAGGCTCCAAAGCGCCATTGGCTTCAAGGTGATGCCAAACCAGATGAAAACGGCAATCGGGACCAGGATGACATGCGCGAGAACAAGGCTGTTGCGTATCAATGTGCGTAAAATCTGCACGGTAAGGGGTAGTTTGGCGGCGAAGATCTGCGCGCGTGCCGCAGTGAAACACCCGCATGATTCCATAACGACCGGGGAAAACCACGAGAACCATATGGCGAAAGAAATCGCTGTATAAGGCAGATAGCCGACGAGATCGATCTGAAATAATCGGGCATAGACGATCCCCATCGCCACAACCATGACAGCGAATGACAGGGTCAGCCATAACGGCCCCAACAGAGACCCCTTGTAACGCAGGCGGATATCCGTCCAGGCCAGCTTCGCCGCGTAGCGGGACATGCTCAAACCGCCCGAAATGTCGCGCATCATCATAAGGCTGAGGCCGCGCACAGGGAGGTTGGGTTCATTCTCTGACATGTTGGCGGGCGCGGATGTCTGCATATTCCTGCCCTACCCGATCAGACCCTGCGTCACAACCGATAATGCGCGTCAAACACGTCGCTTTCAGGCCGGCGCGGCAAGATCTCTATGAACCTTCCCGGTTTTATGGCATTATGATCGGCGACAGTGTCATCGAAGTTCCTCATGGTTCTGCCGGAGGGGGACTCATTTTAAAGCAGTCAGGCCCGCCGCCATGCCGCGTTACCATGTATCTTATGCGCGCTTAAACCGTATCTCGGTTTGCAGGCAGATCTGCCGAGCCCTGACGCGGGCGGTTTTACCCGTTTTTCTCGCAATTTACCTTGCGGCCTGCGCCGGGGGACCGCACCGGCCCGGCATGCCGGTTTCGCAGGAGGAAGCTGCCTATCGCAGCCATGCGAAGCGCTATTACGCGCCACCCGGGCCACCTTCCGACCCCTGGGGGCCGTATATAAGGGAAGCCTCATCACGTTTCGACGTGCCTGAAACATGGATTCGCGCCGTAATCCATCAGGAATCCGGCGGCCATCTTTATGATCGCAGCGGTCAGCTTATCACTTCCGTCCCGGGGGCGATGGGGCTCATGCAGCTCATGCCGCCCACTTACGATGAGTTGAAAGCACAATATCGCCTTGGCCCCGACCCGTATGATCCGCACGATAATATCCTGGCAGGCACGGCTTACATCCGGCAGATGTATGAAATTTACGGCTCCCCCGGCTTTCTCGCCGCCTATAATTACGGTCCGGGCAGCCTTGATAATTATCTCAAAACCGGGCGCGCCCTCCCGCGGGAAACGCGTCAATATGTCGCAAATATCGGTCGGCGCATCAAAGGCGTAACACCTGTCAATCGGTCGGCGGCTGATCTCATGGTTGCGCGTTATGAGGCATCGCCGCCGCCCTCCGCGTCGCGCATCGCTGTCCGCAATAAATGGCGGCGGAACAGCCAGAAACGACGCGCTTACAAGTCCCGCGACATTCAGGTGGCGCAGGCGCCTGTCCGCGCGTCAGGCGGACGGGTCAGAACCGGCGTAAAGCATGTCCTTAAGGCCAATATCAAACGCGCCACATACCGGACGCATGTCAGAACGCGGGGTTGGACAGGCACGACGGCGGCGAAGCCGATACCGATCGGGCATCATCTCAAGGCGACACCTGTCAAAAAGCGTACCGTCCGGTCGAAAGCCCGTGTCACGCCGAAAGCGCTCCCGTCTCATCGCAAGAATTCTAAGCGCAAAGCGGCCAAGTAGGCCCGCGCCCTGCCTGAAGCTGCTTTGACATCTCCGCGCCTCTTGACGCGACGGCCTGCATAAAGGCCGCAAAACTTAAGATCCACCTTTCCAAAATGCCGAACGCCGCTTAAAAACCACTATTCATCAGACCTCGCCGCCAGGCCATTGCAAGGGTTCCGTATGAGTAATGAGGATCGCCGCGCCGGCTTATTGCCGCTTTTCCGTGAAGAGAAAGCGCCAGAGCAGCATCTTGTCGGGTCATCGACCCCCCTCCGCCTGAAAGACGATGTCAAAAGCACCGCCATCTATGACGGCCCGAAATCCTGCTACCGTTATCAACTCCATCGAGTCTGGGACGCTGCCCGGCCTAGCCTGCTCTGGATCATGATGAATCCGTCTGTCGCGACAGAGTATGGTGATGATCGCACCGTCGCAAAATGCCAGAAATGGGCGCGATCATGGGGTTATGGTGCCATTTATGTCGGCAATAGCTTCGCCTATCGCTGCACGGATCAGAAGCGCCTGATGGAAGTCAATGACCCGGTCGGGCCAGGCAATGACGAAGCCCTCCTGACAATGGCGCGGGAAGCGGACAAACTCATTCTCGCTTATGGATCCCCCACCAACCCCGCATTGCGACAGCGCGGGCGCGATGTTGCCCGGAAGCTTGCCGCGGCGGGGCATCAGCTTCATGTCATGCGCCTCACCGCATCTGGACGGCCGGAACATCCCCTTTATCTGCCCCTCGCCCTGCAACCTGTCCCCATCCAGCTCGAAGATATCGCTTAAGGCCGATCACATTCTGCCCGACGGTTGGAATATGGCTGACCAGACCTTTTCCAGAATGGTATGAAACTGACCCGAAAAGTCCCGAGGGCGACGCGCTTGCGCCGGTAAATCACGGGCCACTCAATGCCAAAAAAACTGCATTTTCTTTCTTAACCCTGTTGCCATTCCCTGAAAGTGCTGGTAGTTCCCCTCTCACTGTTTGAAGCGGACGTTTAAAGCGCTTCCCGCTCAATCAGCCAGCATCGTTTGACGATGCTTCGCGGGTGTAGCTCAGTTGGTTAGAGCGCCGGCCTGTCACGCCGGAGGTCGCGGGTTCGAGCCCCGTCACTCGCGCCATTATCTTCTTCCCATTTCCCTCATCGTGACGCGGTTTTTCGTCAGCAGTGCCCGCAGTAAGATGCGGTGTGCCCAACGCCCTGAAAGCAAATTCAGGTCAGATGGACGCGGCGTAAGCATCCAGTACAGCGCCGGGCGGTCCATCCTGCCGGATCTCACCCCCTTCAAGCCAGATGATCCGGGTGCACCATTGCCGCAAAACATCCTCCACATGGGAAGACAGCACCATAATCTCGCTTGAATCCACCAGGCGCTCCAGCCGCAGGCGGGCGCGCTCCATAAAACGGGCATCCCCCGCCATCATCCACTCATCCATCAGAAGGATCTGCGGCGTGATCGCGGAAGCAAGACCGAAAGCCAGACGCAGCGCCATGCCGGAACTATAGGTTTTGACAGGCAGGTCGATGAAGGAGCCCAGCTCAGCAAATTGGGCCACATCCTCCAGCACGCGGCGATAGGCCTTCCGCGAGCAACCCGAAAAAAGACAGCGTAGGTGGATATTCTCCGCCCCGGTTAATTCCGGATTCATCCCCAATTGCGCATCCAGCAATGCGCTGAAACGGCCCTCAATGGTGATCCGGCCTGAAAGCGGCGCGTAGATTCCCGCCAGCGCCCGCATGAGAGATGTCTTACCCGCACCATTGCGACCGACGAGGCCCAGGCGCTCTCCCGACCTTACTGAGAAGGAAAGATCCCGCAACACCTGAACGGAGAGGCGATGACGCTCATCCTCCGCAAGGACACCCCCTGTGGCGCTACGCTGCGCACCCTGCACGCGCGCACCCAGCCAACGACGCAGATTGCGGCTGTCCGCATGGTAGATGGGAAAAGACAGGCTCAGCTTTTCAACAAGAAGCGATGTCATATTTACACCCAATAAGCGAGCCGCGCGCGGAAACGGGCGAAAATGAGGAAAGCCACGACCATCAGAATGGCACTATGGATCAAGGCGGCTTCCCAGATTTTTATCGGAAGCGCCTGCCCCATGGCAGGGAGCCGGACGATCTCGATCAGAGGATAAAAAGGATTATAGATCAGCCAGGGCTCCATGGAGTGCGCCAGTTCGGGCTTCCACATGACCGGCGTGATGAAGAAGAAAATTTGAAGCACCGTCGCAATGGTTGGCCCCACATCTCGGAACCGCGCGCCCAGCACGCCTAGCAGCGTCATAACAGCGAGGCTGTCGACAAACCAGAGCGCGAATCCTGCCAGAATGAGAGGGTCATGGCGCGGCGTGACATCGCAGAGATAAAAGACAATGGCGATGACGACGACGTTATGCGCCATGACAATGAAGTTACGGATAACGGCGCGGGTGATGTAAACGGTAAAAGGCACGTCCGACGACAGGATGAGGCCGGCATTATCAACAAAAATCATCGCGCCCTCCCCCAGACAGTGCTGATGAAACTCCACATCACGAGGGAGATGGACAGGAAGGGTAGATACTCCCCGAACGGCATATGAAACAGGCGCGCATATAGTACACCCAGCGCGGCGATCATGACGGCAGTGGATAATGTCAGCCAGAAGGGGCCGAGAATGGACCCCCTGTATCGCAGCTTGATATCCAGCCAACCCAGCGCCACGCTGAGGCGGGATAATTCAAGGCCGCGCCGCACATCATCCAGCACAGCCATCAGGCGCGCGCGCCCGTTTGTCGGCTGATAGACACGCCGTTCTTCAGGACCGTCCGACCGCGTTGTCCGTTGCGCTGCGGCTTCCATTTGCTGCATAATCCCCCGGCACATGTCTAAGTGCGATGTTTACCGCCTTTCGGGGGGGAAATCTCCCGTAAAATGCGGCTTCGCCCACCTTGCCGTTGCGGCGAGATATTTTGCGCACTGATCATCGCGCGGGCCGTCACCAGAGGGAAGGCGTCAACAAATTGTCCGCGATTTCGATCTTCATGATCGCCTTTGTCACGACCGGGTATCTCCTGGCGCCGATTGTGACATTTTTCGTGCTACGCAACATCAACAAAACCCGGTAAGCCATTTTCTCCAAGGCGTCACGGGAGGATGCTCCCCGCATCGCGCGTCTTGTTTCGGAGCTGCCACCACCTCATGACACGTTCTTCCGCCATCCTGTCACGACTTACGCCGACAGCGACCTTCCTGACGATCTTGCTGCCCCTCTTCCTCACCCATGGGCGTGGTTTAGCGGAATTTTCGATCAGCGCCCTGAGCGTTCTCTTTCTCATCCGGAGTGTCGCCGCGGCAGATTGGTCCTGGCTGTCGGAAAACTGGATGAAATGGGCCTTATTATGGTGGGCGTGGCAGATTTTCTGTTCCCTCCCCGTCCTTGATGGAGTCGGGAGGTCAGGCCTCACCCAGGCCATCCTCTCCATACGTTTCGCCCTGTTTGCCGCCGCCCTGCAATGCTGGACGCTGCGTGAGGGGTGGGCGCGTCAATGGATGACGGGACTCATCTGCGCCTGCGCATGTTACATCGCCATCCAGATTTTCATGCAGGCTCTCTTTGGTCATAATCTTTTCGGGGTGCCGCGCGCGGCGGATGGCACTTTGACAGGGCCCTATACCCACTCCCGCGCCGCGGCGCCTTTGTCTCGACTCGCGCCACCCACGCTCATGCTGGTCTTTGCCGCTCTCTACGCGCGGCTGGGTGCGCGGCGCGGCGTTTTTCTGGGCGTCGTCCTGACCGCCTTGTCCCTGACCGCTCTGATATTGGCAGGTCAACGCATGCCAACAGCGTTGATGCTACTCGGCATCATGCTCTGCTCGCTTCTCTACCGTCCTTATCGATGGGTGGGCCTGATCGGGCTGATGACGACGCCGGTGATTATGCTGGGCGTCAAAATCTTCTCCCATCGCAGCACGGATCATCTGATCACCCTCGCCCATCAGCAATTGGCGCATTTCGCGCAATCGCATTACGGACTGATTTTTACCCGCGTCTGGATGATCGTCGCACAACACCCATGGGCCGGCCTCGGATTCGATGCATTTCGTCACGGGTGCCCTCAGCCCGCCTATTTCCATGGTTTCACCGCATTGGGGCAGCGCCCGGATGGGGGTGGCGCGGCCATCTGCGTACAACATGCGCACAATCATTACCTCCAGGCGCTCAGCAATGGCGGGTGGCCGGGATTGATCCTTTTTGTGATGATGGTCATCGCGCTAATGGTGGCATTATGGCCACGAGAAGGGCGTCACCATGCTTGGCGGGTGGGGCTGTTCGTGGCATTTATTGTGCAGGAATGGCCGATCGCCTCCACCAGTGACTTCCTGAATCTCCCCCTGGGAGGCTGGGCGTTTTTATTGATCGGCGTCGGGTTGGCGGAAGCGCGCGCCATCAGGCCCGACAGAAATCAATCGCGGCCCCCTCTTGAAAATGATGCAAGGCCCCATCATCAGGTCAGGGCTGAAAAGAGTTAAGGCGACAATATGTCATCAGAAAAAGTACCCGTCACGGTTTTGACCGGCTTCCTCGGTGCAGGCAAAACCACATTGCTCAACCATATTCTCTCAGCGCAGCATGGCCGCAAATTTGCCGTGCTGATCAATGAGTTCGGCGAGCTTGGCGTTGATAATGACCTCGTCGTGGATGCGGATGAGGAAGTTTTCGAAACCAATAATGGCTGTATCTGCTGCACGGTCCGTGGCGATCTGATCCGTATTCTGGGCAGCCTTTTGCGGCGGCGTCAGAAGTTTGACGGTATCATCGTTGAAACCACCGGGCTTGCGGACCCGGCCCCCGTCGCGCAGACATTCTTCCTCGATGAAAACCTTCGGGAAAAAGCCCGGCTGGACGCGGTCATCACGGTCGTTGACGCCGTCAACGTCCTGACCACCCTCGAGGAAAGCCCCGAATCTGTCCGTCAGATCGCCTTCGCGGACGTCATCATTCTCAACAAGACGGATCTGGTCGACGAGGCCCATCTTGAGACCGTGACAACCCGTATCCGGCAGATCAACGCGCATGTCGCCATCCACCGCGCGTCCCGAAGTGAAGTGGCGCTGGATGAGGTGCTTGATCGGGGTGGGTTTGACCTGAACCGCGCGCTTGAAACCATGCCGACTTTCCTCACCGATGACTCGCATGGGCATGAAGAGGGCGTAACCAGCATGTCATTCGCCACGCAGGCCCCCCTTGATGAGCAGAAATTCAATGCATGGATCGGGCCGATTCTGCAGACTCAGGGGCCGGATATCCTCCGTGCCAAAGGCATTCTTTACTTCGATGGCAAGGAAGAGCGCTTCGCCTTCCAGGCTGTGCATATGCTGGCGGATGGCGATTATATCGGCCCGTCCAAACCGGGGGAAAAGCGTGAGTCACGCATTGTCTTCATCGGGCGCAATCTCAATCGACCGCAATTGCGGCGCGGTTTTGAAGCCTGTCAATCATGATGGCCGACATCCAGCAACGCCCCCAGCCTCTCATCACAACTCATGGAGCCGAGCGCGCATTTGAAGGCCCGATCACGGCCCTGGCAGCCACGGCGGACGGGTTGGCTTTCGCCGTCGGCACGCTGGATGGCGACCTCATCTTCGCCCCGCTCGCCGCATCCCGCGCACCGGAAAGCTGGCACGTCGTCCGCGCGCATGACGCGGCCATTACCTGCCTCGCCCCCGATCCGCTGCAGCGTGATGCCGTATTATCAGGGAGTGAGGATTGCTGCCTGACTCGCACCCGGACCTCCGGCGACATAACCGCTCTTTATAAGGGGCGACGGTGGGTTGAAAATCTTGCGGTCACACCGACGCACATCGCTTTTTCCTACGGGAAGTCGATGGAACTGCGAGACGCCTCCGGCGAGAGAACATTAAAGGTGCTGGATCACCCTTCCTCCGTGACAGGTATCGTCTTTGACGCCAAGGGCAAGCGTGTTTTCACCGCGCATTATAATGGCGCCTCGGCATGGTTCGTGAACTCGGATGCCGATAATGTGCGCAGCCTGTTCTGGAAAGGCAGTCATACCGGCATCGCTATTCATCCCAAAGGCGACGCCATCGTGACGACGATGCAGGAGAATGACCTGCATGGGTGGCGCCTTTCAGACGGCCATAATATGCGGATGAGCGGTTACCCCAAGAAGGTCACATCGCTTGATTTCAGCCGCAATGGGCGCTGGCTTGCGACATCCGGTGCGGATGCGCTCGTTTTATGGCCGTTTTTCGGGGGTGGACCGATGGGCAAAGCACCGCGGGAACTCGCGCGGCTGAATGGGATTTTCTGCACGTCCGTCAAATCCCATCCGTGTCATGACGCTATCGCGGCAGGGTTTGAGGATGGCACGATTCTTCTGATTGATCTCTCATCCGAGCAGATTTTGCCCATTCGTTACGGAAACGGCCAGAACGACGCCATCACGCAAATCACCTTCACGCCGAAAGGCGGTGCCATGGCTTTCGGCACAGAGGGGGGCTTGGTCGGCGTTCTGATCCTCAATCATCAAATCGTGACGTGACGCCGCGCCCCCTCATAGACAGTCGCCCCCTGTGGCGCTGTAGATTGTGAGGGTGGCGAGCTCAATGATGATGGCGGTCGCACCAAGGATATCACCTGTATAACCGCCAATTTTTTGTTGCGCGTAACGCGCGACCCCCATCGCCAGGAGCCCGCTTGCCAAAAGGGCCATCGCGGTCGGTATCACCCCGACGCCAAGTCCGATGACCAGGGAAATCAGTATGGGCGGAACGCATTTATCTTTCGCGACGATGATCCCGCTGGCCATGCCATTTGACCGGGCTGGTCTCGACAGGGACAGAACCTGCACCATCCCAAGACGCCCGAATGCCGCCGCAGCGGCCAGGGCAAGCACGGTCTGGACCATGTCGAAGGACGCTGTCCGGCAGATCGCGAGATAAGCGGACCATTTGCCCAAACTTGCGAGGACACCGGCAAGGACGCCGAAACTCCCGACCCGGCTGTCCCGCATGATGGCTAGACGGCGCTCAGGGTTTCGCCCGCCGAACAGACCATCCGCCGCGTCCATCAACCCATCTTCATGAAGCGCGCCCGTTATAAGGAATTGCGCCGCGACGACCCAGAGCACCGCCAGAGACAGATCAACACCCGCCAGCACGAGCACTAAAATCAGCAGGGCGGAGAACGCCCCAATCAGCCCGCCTATGACCGGCCAGGCCCAGACCGTCTTCGCCAAAGGCACGCGCTCGGCAGGTGATGCGGTTACGGTCTTTTGCGCGGCGTTTCCCCCGGCCTCCTCGCGGCCATACCGGTCGCGTGCAAGGGGAATGCGCGTCAAGAGCATCCAAGCTGACCTGAATTCCTCCGTGCGTTTACTCACACTGACTCATCCTTAATGCCCATTTCATCAAACGTCGCCATCCCTGTATGGCAGGCCAGCGCTGCCCGCAAAAGCGGTATTGCCAAAGCCGCCCCGGTCCCCTCCCCCAGCCTCAGGCCGAGATCAAGGAGCGGGTCCAGGTTCAAAGCCTTTGCGAGGCGCTGATGTCCCGGCTCTGCCGATATATGGCCAAGGCGGCAATGATCCAGCGCCTTGGGATTCATCTGATAAAGGGGCGCAACAGCACTCGTGACGACGTAACCATCGAGAATGACGGGGATGCGATATTGCCGCGCCGCCAGGGTCGCCCCCAGGACAGCCGCCGTTTCATACCCTCCCAATCGACGGGCACAATCAAGTGGTGTTCCGATACGCGGCAAATGCAGGTCAAGCGCACGTCGCACCGCGTCGATTTTAAGCGAGAGACCCGCATCATCAACGCCCGCGCCACGCCCGACCCAGGATGCGACTTCCCCCCCGAACATGGCGGCGGATAAAGCCGCCGCGACGGTCGTGTTGCCGATACCCATTTCCCCAAAGACAAGCAGGTCACATCGTGGCGAGACGGCTTGGAACCCCTCGTCAATGGCGGAGAGGAATGCCTCTTCCGTCATGGCGGGTGCCGATGTCATATCCGCGGTGGATTCTAATGCATGCACCGGTGCGACATCCAACGTGGCATCCACGCTGGTAGCGAGCTGATTAATCGCGGCGCGCCCTTGACGCGCTGCATCAACCATTGCCGCTGTCACGTCGGAGGGCCAGCGCGTCACGCCCTGCGCGACGACACCGTGATTACCGACGAAAACAATGATATGACGGCGATTGAGTTTTGTCCCGCGCCAGCCACTATACCATTGCGTCAGATCCTCAAGACGTCCGAGACTACCTGGCGGTTTAATCAATCTGGACTCCCGTTGATCAGTGGCAGACATCGCCGCATCATCAGCTCGGGAAAGATTATTCAGCGCGTCCTGAACAGAAGCGAGAGAAGGAAAAATGGACATCGCACCTCAGACGCTTTTGAAAGATATATTTGTGATACAGCCCCCGCCGGACGCGCGGCGTCATTTCACGTCACAGAAAGCAGAGCTTTAACTTCCATGACATTTACTTTGGTAATTGGCGGCACGCGTTCCGGCAAGAGTGCCTTTGCTGAAAGTTTAATCATGCGCGCCCCCCCACCCTGGCGCTATATCGCCACGGCGGAGGCCCTCGACGCGTCCATGCGCGCGCGCATCGCCCGGCATCAGGCGCGGCGGGGCGCGGGATGGGAGACCATCGAGGCGCCTTTATCGCTGGAAAGCGCCCTTCAAACGGATGAGCCCGTCCTGCTGGATTGCCTGACTCTCTGGCTCAGCAACCTCCTCCATGCAGACCGTCATATTACAAATGAAACAACGCAACTTTGTGAGATGCTCAGCAGGCGGGTAGCGCCCACCTTTATTGTGTCCTCCGAGGTTGGACTCGGCATCACGCCCGAAAACGCGCTCGCGCGCCGCTTCGCGGATGAAGCGGGCGAGATGAATCAGAAACTCGCCCGCATGGCCAATCATCTTTACATGCTGGTCGCGGGCCACCCCTTAAAAATCAAATAGATCCATCATCAGGAGAAATTCATGTCAGATGAGGCAGAGCATTACCGCGCCAAGATGCAGAAACGCAAAGCCATGCAGGACCGTATGGTCGCGGAAAATGATCGGGAGAAGGGCCTGCTGATCGTCCATACGGGCAATGGGAAAGGCAAATCCACCGCCGCCTTCGGCATGGCCCTGCGCAGCGCCGGATATGGGCGGCGCGTGGCGATCATTCAGTTTATCAAAGGTGCGTGGGATACGGGGGAGCACCGCGCCTTCCAGAAATTCGGGGAGCAGATCGCTTTTTACCCGATGGGGGAAGGCTTCACATGGGACACGCAGGACAAGGCGCGTGACATCGCCGCCTGTGCACGCGCCTGGAAACTGGCGCAGGATGCGATGTCCAACCCCGAGATCAGCCTTGTCATCCTTGACGAGATCAATATCGCGTTGCGCTATAAATACCTTACCTGCCAGGACGTCCTGAGCGGATTGGCCAAACGTCCGGCCATGCAGCACGTCGTGGCCACCGGGCGCAACGCACCGGCTGACCTGATCGAGGCGGCCGATCTCGTCACTGAAATGACCCTTGTCAAACATCCTTTCCATGCGGGGATCAAAGCGCAGGAGGGAATCGAATATTGAGCGCACCCACCGGCAAAAGGTCGGGATCGGGCCGCCCCACCCGTGCGCGCGGGCTCATGATACAGGGCACAGGGTCCAATGTCGGCAAGTCGTCACTTGTTGCGGGACTGGCGCGCGCCTATACGCGGCGGGGGCTGCGAGTCCTGCCTTTCAAACCGCAAAATATGTCAAATAATGCGGCGGTCACCTTCGATGGCGGGGAGATTGGCCGCGCTCAGGCCCTGCAGGCCTTTGCCTGCCGCGCCCTGCCTGAAACAGATATGAATCCCGTCCTCCTCAAACCCACGGCGGAGACGGGGGCGCAGATCATCCTGCAAGGAAAGATCTGGCGGCAGATGAGCGCCCGGGATTATCAACATGTCAAACGCGATCTGCTTGGGCCTGTTATGGAGAGCTACAACCGCCTGGCCGAGAAATGTGACCTCATTCTGGTGGAAGGGGCGGGCGCCGCGTCAGAAGTCAATCTCAGGGCACACGACATCGCCAATATGGGTTTTGCCCGCGCGGCGGATCTGCCGGTGATCCTTGCCGGGGATATTGATCGCGGCGGCGTCATCGCGAACCTCGTCGGCACCAAAATCGTCATGGCCCCGGATGATGCCGCGCAGATATGCGGCTTTATCGTCAATAAAATGCGGGGCGACACGTCGCTTTTCGCTGCGGGGATGGCGACCATTTCACACCATACGGGGTGGGATGGATTGGGGATCGTGCCCTATTTCCCCGATTTGCGCCGTCTTCCTGCGGAAGACAGTCTTTCCCTCGAATCGATTTCACACCGCGCGGGCGTCGCGGATATCATTGTGCTCATCCTGCCGCATATCGCCAATTTCGATGACCTTGATCCGCTGCTGGATGAGCCGGATCTCGATATACGCCTCGTCCGGGTTGATGGAAGCACCCAAATCGCGCCGCATGTGCCGCGATCCCACCTTATCATCCTGCCGGGCTCCAAATCCGTGATTCAGGATCTGACCACGCTAAAACGGGCCGGATGGGATGAAATCATCCGCCGTCATGTTGCCGCCGGCGGGCATGTATGGGGTTTGTGCGGTGGGTATCAAATGTTAGGTCGCACCATTTGTGACCCGGACCACGTGGAGTCGCCGGTTGCAGAGGCGTCCGGCATTGGGTTGCTGGATGTCGACACGGTGATCCGGCGGGAAAAATCGCTCATCGCCGTGCAGGGCGATATTCTGGATGGAAAGGGCCGTAAATCGGGGGTTTTTGAGGGGTACGAAATCCATTGTGGCACAACATCCCCGACAGGCCGCCATAAGAAACTGATCGCCGCCCCTGCCTCTTCAGCAAGCAGCGCGCAAACGGACGATGGACGCGTCTTCGGAACATATGTGCACGGGCTCTTTGACACGCACGTCGCCCGGCAATCCCTCCTCGCGCGCATCGGGCGGGCGGCGACGCAGCCGGATAAATCGGTTGTGATGGATGATATATTGGACAGATTTGCGGATCACCTTGAGGCGCATCTCAACCTTGATGATCTGCTTCGCCGGGCGCGCTAGGCAGCAGGCCCATCCAACCTACCGGTAAATCCATCGAGACCGGTCCGGATGTCGGGCCGCCCAGTTTTTCTTTTCCAGCTCCGGCATTTCAGAAGGTGACGTTGGATATCCGACGCAAAGATACGCCATCATTTCCCAATCAGGGTCAACATCCAGGATCTGCCCTGTCATGACGGGGTCAAGGATGGACACCCAGCCGACGCCAATGCCCCGCGCCGTCGCCGCCAGCCAGAAATTATAAATCGCCATAACCGTGGACCATTCAACCGTCTGCGGCATGGTGCGGCGCCCCAATCCTCGCCCCTGTGCCGGTTCCGGGACAAAAAAAACGGCAATATGATGGGGTGCGTCCTGTAAACCGCTTAATTTGAGGCGCGCATATTCCTCTGCATCACGCGCGGGAAATTCCGCGTGGGCGGCGCGATTGCAACGTTCAAACTCCCGGTGGATTGCCAGGCGGCGGTCATTATCTTCGACACGGATAAACCGCCATGGTTGTGAAAGCCCGACGGAGGGCGCCATCGAGGCGCGATGCAGGAGGTCCTGAAGAATGGGTTCGGGCACAGCTTGTTGCTTGAAATGCCGCACATCCCGCCGCCACCGGAGCAATTGATCAAGCTCCCCTATGAAATCGGCAGAAAACGCCACGGACGACATATAACCCTCACGTCAAAAATTCAGTCCCCTTTTGGAAATCCAGACAACGGGGCGGGCATATTTAACGTGTGGCGGCGGCGCACAGCAATCCAATTATCGTGACGAAGAGGACACAGGCGCGCCCGTAGAGGCGCAAGGCCCGGGAAACATCATGCGCCGCGGGATGCCGCCCGGCCGAATTGAGGAAAGGATCATCCGTCATCACGCCGTCATAGCAGCGCGGCCCGGCGAGGCGGATGTCGAGCGCCCCCGCCATCGCGCCCTCCGGCCATCCGGCATTAAAGGACCGATGGCGCGGCCCCTCCCGCCGCGCAACCTGCAAGGCACGGCATGACGCCGTATAATTCCCTGCGACGAGAACCATGAAAATGGCCGTCAGACGCGCGGGGATGGCATTCAGGACGTCATCTGTCAGCGCGGCAGCCCGACCAAAATCCCGATATCGATCATTAAGATGGCCGATCATGCTATCCGCCGTATTCACGGCCTTATAGATGACCAGGCCCGGCAGCCCGGCCATAAGAAACCAGAAAAGCGGCGCAATGACACCATCGGAAAAATTCTCGGCAAGACTTTCAATCGCGGCGCGCGCGACGCCGCTTTCATCCAACGCGCGCACGTCTCGCCCCACAATGTGCGACACAGCGCGACGCCCCGCCGCGGGCCCCTGGTGCGACAGCGCCTGTACGACATCCGATACATGGCGCCAAAGACTTTTCTGCGCGATAAAAGGCGCCGCGCAGAGTCCGAGCAGCACGGGCTGCGCCATCACGGGGAAGAGATGCACAATCCCCCATTCCAACAGGCTGGCGAGAAACCCGGCTGGCATGATGATGGCGACGAGACACATCATGCCCCGCCACCGCCCTTTTTTTTCCGAGACGGGCTGGGTGTTGAGCCGCGCCTCCAGGAAGGTGATCAGCGCCCCGACCCACGTGACGGGGTGCCCGATGCGACAAAATAAAGCTTGCGGATAGCCCCACATCGCGTCCAGGAAACAGGCGATCAGCGCGGCCCAGAGTGTGACCTGGCCGTCAAACATAGAGGTCGTGCGGTGGCGTCACATGCATCATGATGCGGACATTCCTGATATCAGCGCTTTCGGCGCGCATGGCGGGTCCGTGCTGGCCTTTCAGCGTGCTTTTCCCGAAGCGCCCTTACCGTGGTACGATTTATCGACGGGGGTCAATCCGTTTCATTATCCGCTTCACGACCTTCCTGAGGAAGCGCTCTGCGCCCTGCCGGAGGCAGAGAGCCTCGCACGACTGCGCCAAGCCGCCGCCAAAGCCTATGGATGTGACGCCAGCCTGATTGTCGCCGCGCCGGGCACGCAGGCCATTATCGGCCTCCTCCCCTACCTCCTGCGCCCGCCGTGCGTCTATATGGAAACACCGACTTATACCGGGCATGAGGAAAGCTGGCGCGGCGCGGGTATTGCCTGCACGGCCCGTGCGGACCTATTGACAAGCTCTATCGAGCCCGGATGCGCCTCTATCCTGTGCCGTCCCAACAACCCTGATGGTCGCCGAAGCACCCTCAACGAATTGCAGGAATATGCTGCGCGGATTGAACAGCGTCGCGGCACGCTGATCATTGATGCCTCTTTCGCGGATTTCGAAACGACGCCCTTCGCGACACTTCTGGAAAATCCGGCGGTTGTGATGCTCCGCTCATTCGGTAAGGCCTATGGGCTGGCGGGGCTGCGTCTTGGCTTCGCGTTGGGCCGGCACCCTGTATTGTCCCGTCTCGCCACAGCTTTGGGGCCGTGGCCGATCCATGGTCTAGCCCTGCACATTGGTATCACCGCGCTGGAAGACGCGGCATGGCGCTTGAAAATGGCGGATAAACTCAAGATCCATGCCGAGAAATTGCGCGAGATGATGGCACGGGTCGGATTCAGCTTTGTCGGTGGCACGCCGCTCTTTTCGCTCTTCTCACATCCGCGCGCGGGGCATTTCTGGCGCTGCTGCGCCGCGCAGGGTGTGGCGACGCGACGTTTCCGCAACAGGCCCGAATGGCTTCGTCTGGGCACGCCCGGCGATGCGGCCATGTTTGATCGCCTGGAAACCGCTCTCGCCGCGGCGGCGTCCTGACGATGCTCGAAATCTCCATGCACGAGGAGCTCGTGCACGCTTGCGACGCGAATTCCGCACCTCGCAACTGATTTTTTTCTTGCATATTGCGCGCGCCTCACCGACATGGCGTGCATGGCCTACATTGTTAAGGAAATTTTTGCGACGTTGCAGGGGGAAGGTGCGCATTCGGGACGCGCGGCCGTCTTCTGCCGTTTTACGGGCTGCAATTTATGGTCCGGGCTTGAATCGCAACGTCCTCAGGCAGATTGCACATTCTGTGACACGGACTTTGTCGGCACGGATGGTGTCAATGGTGGGCGCTACGCGGATGCGGAAAATCTGGTCCGTGTCATCTCGCAAATCTGGGATGAAACGGGGGCCGGTCGCGCGCAACGTTACGTCGTCTTCACGGGTGGGGAACCGCTCCTACAACTCGACCGCCATTTGATCGACGCCATGCACCGCGCACAATTTGAGATCGCCATCGAAAGTAATGGCACGATCCTCGCGCCTGACGGAATTGACTGGATCTGCATCAGCCCGAAACCCGGTCCTGAGACAATCCAAACATGTGGGGATGAGTTGAAGCTGATCTTCCCCCAGGAAAATATGGACCCTGCGCGTTTTACCGACTGGGCGTTCCGGCATTTCTTTCTTCAGCCGATGGATGGACCGCATTATGAAGAGCATCTTGCGGAAACAATTACCTATTGTCGGACGCATCCTCAATGGCGCCTCTCCCTTCAGACGCATAAGCTGATCGGTATCCCCTGATGCTTTCTGATAATGCCGCTCTCATTTTATTTTCAGGCGGGCAGGATTCCGCGACATGTCTTGCCTGGGCGTTGCACCACTATGACCGTGTTGAAACGGTGGGATTTGATTACGGCCAGCGACATGCTGTTGAGATGTCATGCCGCCTGAAATTGCGAGAACGCATGCCGCACCTGAAGCCGGAATGGGCCGCCCGCCTCGGACCGGATCATGTGCTGGATATCCGAACATTGGGCGCGCTGTCAGAGACGGCCCTGACGCGAGAGGCAGAAATCAGGATGACGCAATCCGGCCTGCCCAGCACATTTGTCCCGGGCCGCAACCTTCTCTTCCTTACTTACGCCGCGGCGCTGGCTGTGCGGCGTGACATGCGCCATATCGTCACCGGTGTTTGTGAGACGGATTATTCCGGCTATCCGGATTGCCGCGACGACACCATCAAGGCGTTACAGGTCGCCCTGAATCTCGGTATGGAAACGCGGTTCGTCCTCCACACTCCTTTGATGTGGATCAATAAGGCGGAAAGCTGGACCCTCACACGGGAGCTCGGGGGCGATGCGCTCGTGTCGCTGATCCGAGAGGAAAGCCATTCCTGTTATTTAGGGGATCGCGATCATCATCACCCGTGGGGTTACGGATGCGGCACCTGCCCGGCATGTGAATTACGGGCACGCGGATGGCAGGATTACGTCGATGCTTGAGCTGCAATTCACCCGACGTTTCTCCATGGGGCACCGTCTACTGAGTGATGCCGCGCCTCGGTGCGCCATCCCGCACGGCCATAATGAATTTGTGACGGTCTCAATCCGCGCACGCAACGCCACCGCGTTGGATGGTCAGCGCAATATGATGGCGGCGTTCGCGGATGTGAAGCGCCGCTGGCACCATTTTATCGACACACGGCTTGACCACGCGCTTCAATTGGGTCAGGGCGATAAACTTCTTGATTGGTTTGCAACGCACGAGCCGGAAAATTACCAACGGATCGTCGTAACACCCGGTGACCCGACGACGGAGCTGATGGCCGCTCTCCTGATGGCCAAACTCAATAGCTTCCTCGAAGCCGACATGCCGGATTTGATCTGCCATCAACTGACCTTGCGTGAGACAGAGACGAATGCCGTGACGATTTCCGGCCCGGTTGAGGACGTTCTGCCGCAGCTTGACCGTGCCCGGTCACAATGCTGGTGGTGGCGTGCAGATGACACGATCTCCAACGCGCATCTCGTCTCCCGGGACGCAGGCTGAAGACGCTTGGCCCGTTATAAGAGGGTAGCGACAACCTTCAGGCAAATCACGACACAGCGTGAGGAAGAGGTTCAGTCGGTTTCAGAGCGATGAGAAGACGCGCGCCCAGTTTACCACTATATTGGCGGTAATATAAGCGCGGCGCACATAATCGATGCATGTCTGGTGGAGGCGACCGTGATCAAGAGATCTGACGGCCCGGATCATAAAACCTGATCCAACTCATTCCAGGCTTCGCCATGGAGTTCCACCGAAACGCGGAAAGGACTTTCCGGCTCGTGATGATCCGTCTGGGCGGGCGCGTCATTCTGACGCGATGTCGTCGGCTCGTCCTGCTTCCTAAAGCGGTCAGTCGAAATAGTCATGGCGGTCATCCGGTTAAAGCGGTTGCAAATGGGTTGTCTGTCGACACGTCCCAGCGTCTTCGACAGCATATGGAGGAGTCATCAACAGCCCATTAAGGACTCAGTTTCCTAACGGATGGTTTTTTTAGAATCCGGTTTTTCCCTAAGCTGTTGAACCTCAATGTCTTTCTTATATACGCTTTGGATACCAATCCGATTCGCTTCTTAAAATTTGTTTTCGTAAAATAACGAAGCCGTTAGGACTCGTTCTCTCGACAGATGACCACCCTGCTTAATTGCGAGTGGACATAATGTGCGCAGAGGATATTACTTCCCATCATTTCCGAGCGCGACAGTCGTCAGATGGTGCGCGTGGTGCTTCAAAGGTTATGACCGTCCCGACGATTGTCGAGCTCAGGCGCGTCGCGCGCCAGTTGATTGACAGAGCGTAAAATGGTGAATCGCGTCGCCCCCCTCCTTCGGCGCCCGGATGACCGATGGTGGCAGGCAACGTTTGAGAAGTGCCGGGAAGTAAAATCAAAATCCCGATTCGGGCGAAGGGTGGAAGGCGACCTGTCATCAGGAGTCCTTCGCAATGTGATCAATATTCCGTGATTGTTGAATGATCATCGGATCACTGATGGTAGCTGGGCCAACAAGGCTTTGACATTGTGGCATGTCGGGCAAAGCCGCGCCCCTCAGTCCATTTTTCAATTTGTGACTTGACTACCCATTGTGGACCGAACGGGATGAGACTTCCGCCCGGTCAAACATCGTGATAGATTTTCCGTCATGCGTCGAGGGGGCGTGTCAGCATGGGTCTCTCACCGGGAATGGAGGGGACGATGTAACGCCCTGATCGGCGGACCCTGTTATCTTATTTTATCACGGCAACACGCCGTATCGTAAAATATATCGTATCACGCCGTGTTAAGCCATTCATCATGTCATGTTTCTGAAGGGAACATTCATCATGCGCTCAATGTCACGCCGTTTATTCAGCTCTTCCATTTGCGCCATCGCAGCGACATCAATTGTCGCATTTTCATCACCCGCCCATGCGGCCCCGGATGCTCTCGGGAAGCCGGTGGGTCATTTTTCACTCGAGGCGAAATCCGCGGATATCGGGATTGGCTTCACCTGGGGCGAAGGTAAGCTGACCTATAAGGGGCGCACCTATCGCTTCAAAGTTTCTGGCGGAAACATCGCAGCTGTCGGGTTCTCAAAAATTACCGCGGCAGGCACAGTTTATAACCTCAAAAATCTGCATGATTTCGACGGCGGCTATGCCGCGCTCGATGGTGATGCCACACTTGACCGCGGCATTGGCGGCGCGGTCATGAGCAATAGTAACGGCGTCAAAGTCAAATTCACTTCAGCCACACGCGGCGCGCATCTGGCTGCGGGCGCGCAGGGACTTTCCTTCCAGATCCGGGAAAAATAAGTATCTGACGTTATAAAAGGCGGGGTGACCCGCCTTTTATGCGCGCCCTGGTCGCGTCGATAGCGTGTGATTTACGCGCCGTCGACACGTCACGGCAATTTCCTGAAGGCCCCCGCCCGCACCACATCATAAACCGCGTCGGTCAGGCGGCATAATGTGGCCTCATCCATGGTGAAGGCTGGCGTCAGATAAATAATATTGCGGAACGGACGTATCCATACGCCTGACGCAATGAATGCTGCTTTAAGCCGGTTCATATCCTCAATCGTCTCAATTTCAACGACGCCGATAGCCCCGAGGACCCGGACATCGCGTACGAAGGGTAAATCCCGGCATTTTTCCAATTCACGCTGCATGATTTCTGCGATCCGCCGCACCTGCACCAGACGGGGCTGATGGCGGAAAAGTGCGAGCGACGCACAGGCAGCGGCGCAGGCGAGTGGATTACCCATAAAAGTCGGGCCATGCATCAATGCCGCTTTCGGGTCATCCGAGAGGAAGGCCTCGAAGACATGCTTCCGCGCCACCGTCGCGGCGAGCGCCATGGTACCACCCGTTAAGGCTTTGGATAAAGTGATAATGTCCGGGATCACGCCCGCCTGCTCACAGGCGAACATCGTGCCCGTCCGGCCGAACCCGGTGAAGACCTCATCAAAAATCAGCAGGACATGATAGCGATCGGCGAGGTCACGCAATTTTCGGAGAATGGAAGGCGGATGGAAAATCATGCCCCCCGCCCCCTGTACCAACGGCTCCACAATCATGGCCGCCATGTCATTGGATGATTGCTGAAGTAAATGCTCTAAAGCCGCCTCATCCTCAGCCGTGACGGGAAGGGGCTGTACATATTGGCGCGGCAGAACCCCCGTGAAGAGATGGTGCATGCCCTCCTCAGGGTCACAAATCGCCATCGTGGCCTGGGTGTCGCCATGATAGCCCCCGGTGAAAGAGAGAATGTGCGTTTTACCCATTTGCCCTTTATTGAGCCAATATTGAATCGCCATTTTCAAGGCGACTTCCACCGCGACGGAACCGGATTCGGAGAAGAAAACGTGATCCAGATCGCCGGGCAGGCACGTCGCAAGCGCCTCTGACAATTCCAATGCCGGGCGATGGACCATCCCGCCCAGCATGATATGCGGCATCTCGTCCAGTTGGCGGCGTACGGCAGCGGCGATTTCCGGGTGGTTATAACCGTGGCACGCCGTCCACCAGGAGGCGACACCGTCATCCAGCTGGCGCCCATCATCCAGGGTAATCGACGTGCCCGCCGTGCGTGCGGCCGTCAGAGGCGGTGCGGTGGTTTGCATCTGCGTATAAGGCAACCAGAGGTGATTGCCGCCGGGACGCGCCATAAGCCGAGTCACTTCCATATCAGGGGGAACTGACAACCCCTTTACCGCCGTACGGAAATGAGGTCAAAACGCCGCACCTTCGCCATTTCCGGGGCGGGAATTGACAAGAGGGGCGGTTAGCGTCACGAGGGCACATGTCTCGTTTCGACCCTATCTTCCAGAAATCGCTTGCGCAGCGGAAAAAATCGGGGCTCTTTCGGCAGGCGCTGCCAGCGCACCCCGCTCCCGTCACAAATGCGGCGCGGCTATGTGATTTCCGCAGCAATGATTATCTCAGCCTGTCCCACCACGAGGCGCTGGCATCCCGCGCGGCTTTGTGGGCGCACGAATATGGCAGTGGCGCGGGCGCGTCCCGCCTCGTTTCCGGCACACTCGCCGCGCATGAGCAGGTTGAGTCGAAACTTGCCACGCTCAAATCCACCGAGAGCGCCTTGCTGTTTCCATCCGGATTTCAGGCAAATATCGGCGTGTTATCGGCCTTACTCAGCCTGTCGATGGAAGCGACCGGCGAGGCACCTTCCGTCTATATGGACCGGCTCAATCACGCCAGCCTCCATCTGGCGTGCAATGCGGCGGGGGTGAGGCAAAAGCGGTTTCGTCATAATGACGTCAATCACCTTCAGGATCTTTTGAAACGCGACACCATCTCAAAGGGGCTGCGTTTCATCGTGACGGAAAGCGTCTTCTCCATGGATGGCGACCGCGCGCCATTGGCGGATTTGCGTCTGCTGGCGGATCGTTACGACGCTTTTCTCTACATTGACGACGCCCACGCGACCGGCATTCTCGGGGAGGCGGGATGCGGCCTCGCCAGTGCGGTCAAGCCTGACCTCATCCTCGGTACATGTGGCAAGGCGATGGGATCAATGGGGGCGTTCATCGCTTCGTCCCAAACCCTGCGTGACTGGCTCATCAATCATTGCGCCTCTTTTATCTACAGCACGGCCATTGCCCCCCGATCCTCGGCGCCATCGACGCGGCGCTTGATCTCCTGCCAGACCTGACGGCGGAACGGGAAAATGTGGCCGCCATGGCGGCATTTCTGCGACAGAAGCTTCACGAAGCCGGAATGGCGACAGGGGACTCATTAACGCAAATCGTTCCTTTCATGATCGGCGATAATGAGGCGGCCCTCGAAATCGCGGCCCGACTCAGGAAGGAGAATATCTACGCCACCGCCATCCGACCACCGACCGTTCCCAGCCACACGGCTCGACTGAGATTGGCCCTTCATGCCGGAATGACGCGGGAGGATGTGCGCATCTGCGCCGAGAAACTGATCGACATCCATCATGATGTGATCGGCACCCGATGACAGGCCACCATTCTGATCGCACAAAAGAAAATGCAGGTGAAGCGCCTGAATTGGTCCTGATGCATGGTTGGGGCTATGACGCCACCTTATGGGATGATGTCGCCTCCCTTCTGACGCCACGCACCGTCAGAAAGCTTGAAGCCGGTTATTTTGGCGCTGCGCCCTGCCTGGCCCTACCGACCCGCCCTTTTATCGCCATCGGGCATTCCGCCGGCGGGCTGTGGTTTCTGAAACAGAACCTGACCCTTTGCCAGGCCGTCATTCTGATCAACAGCTTCACCCGCTTCACACGCGGCGAAGACTTCCCGCTTGGTCAGGCGCCCGCCATTCTTGCGCGCATGTCACGTCGCCTCGCCACCGCGCCAAACGATGTCATCACCCTGTTTCGGAAAAATATTGGCGACACTGGCACCTTCAATGATCCAGTTTCGGATCGATTAATGTCGGGCCTCGCCGACCTCGCCGCCTGTGACGCCAGATATCAGGCGCGCATCATGACGCCGCCCCTTTATGCGCTCGCCGGATCGGATGATCCGCTCGTGCCGCCCCCCCTGTCTCGCGCGTGTTTTGAAAATCTCCATCATCTTGCATGGGCGGAGGGGGACCATGTGCTCCCCCGCACCCAGCCACATTTATGCGCCCGTTTTATCAGAAATATTCTTGACGATTTACATCCATGAACCCGTCTGACATTGCGCGGGGTTTTAGCCGCGCCACACTTTACGATGAAGCCGCGCGCGTTCAGGCGCGGACCGCGATATTATTGCGCGACCAGCTCGCCGGGATTTACGCCGCACGCGCAGTTCCGCGGCGCATTCTCGAAATTGGCAGCGGTACGGGGCTGATGACGACGGCGCTGCTTGACCTCTTCCCGCAATCTGAGCTGATTGTGACGGATCTCTCCCGGGATATGCTGGCGCGATGCCGCGAGAAGCTGCGCACGCAATATCCTTCTAAACGGGTCACCTGCATCGCAATGGATGGTGAACGCCCCAGCCTGGCCCCGTCTTTCGACCTGATCTGCTCCAATTTCTGCGTGCAATGGTTTCAAAATCGACGGGAGAGTTTCCGGCAACTTCGCCGCCTTCTGGGAGATGGGGGAGTCATGGCATTCTCGACGCTTGCCGAAGGTAGCTTTCGGGAATGGCACGAAGCCTGCGCCGCCGCTGGCATCTCCGCGGGTTTCGGCCCATGGCCGTCACTGCCGAGTTTGCAAGCGGAATTTCCGCAGGATGGCGAGGCGACGTGGACCGCTTATTGCCTGACCGACCCTGTCAGGAGCGGGCGGCAGTTTTTGCGGGATATCAGACGTATCGGCGCGGCACCCTCCGGCATTGCGAAGCGCCCTCTCTCCCCCCAGGCGCTGTCGCATATCCTGACATTATTCGATCAGGCGGGTGCATCCATGACCTATGATGTCGCGATCGGCATCTTCCATGCGCAGGAGGCGCGGTATGAAAGCTGATGAAAACGGAAGAACCGGGTTTTTTATCACTGGTACGGGTACGGGTGTGGGCAAAACGCTCGTCTCGGCCCTGATGACGCTGGCCTTTGATGGCGATTACTGGAAGCCTTTGCAAACCGGCCTTGCCGAGGATGTTGGCGACACAGCCGACGTGGCCGCCCTGACAGGATTACCGCCTGAACGCTGTCACGCGCCCCTTTATCAATTTGATGCCCTTTTATCGCCCTGGAGCGCGGCGCGGCGCACGGGGGCACATGTCGATTTAACCCGCATCTCCCTGCCAGCCACGAAACGCCCTCTCGTGATTGAAGGGGCTGGGGGACTTATGGTGCCGCTCAATGCCGGGCAGCTCATGATCGATCTCATCGCGATATGCCAATTGCCCGTCATCCTTGTGGTCGGGACGGGGCTAGGCAGCATCAATCACGCGCTTTTGAGTCTGGAAGCCCTGCGCAGGCGGAAGCTCCCGATTGCCGGGATCGTGATGAATGGCACGCCCCACGCCGATGATGCGGAACTTATCCTGCATTTTGGCGGGGCCCTTCCCTGCGCCGCCATCCCGCATTTGCCGGATCTGACAGAAGAAACGTTAAGGACACAGGCCGCGCGGCTTCGAGAAATCTTCTCCGCCCGTCAGGACACTGAAACCACGCGACCTTGAATTTCCGGGATCTGCGTCAGGTTAATGCGACAGATCTTTGAAATCCTTCTTTGTTTTTGACACGAAATTGCTGAGTTTCCGGTCATGGCGCTGACGGGATTTCTGCCAATCCTTGATGCGCTGACGCCCTGCCTCGACTCTTTTCTTCCGCGCTTCAGACAAGGCGGCGGACTTCTCCTTCAGACGGTCCGCATCTCCGACAAGCTTTTCCTTATCTGAGGACCATTTCGATTTCAGGCGGTCGCCCGCCTCCTTAAGGCGCTGTTTCTGCGCTTTCTGCCAGTCAGCACCTTTTGATTTCCAATCGTGATTGGATTTCTTCCAGCTTGAAGCCTTGTCATGGAAGCGCGTCTCAGCCGCGTCCATACGGTCGAGCAAATCCTGGCCGTGATCACTGGATGATGAAGCTGACGCAGCATCGGACTGCGCCCGGCCATGCTGCGGATAAGCGAAGATCATCCCCATCGCCATGGCGGAAGCGAGACCTGTTCTGAGGATTTTGGAGGCGGTTTTCAATTTTTGACACTCCCATCTGTCAGGGTGTGGCAGGCGTCCCTGCCCTGTTGACCATTTTAAGTCGCAGCGCCTGCAAGCGGCGAATGGCGGGATGTGTATCAAATAACTGGGCGCGCTTAAGCCCACGTGCCGCGTAATTCGCGCGTTTGTGAGAATCCTGCATGAGGCTGAGCAGCGCCGCCTCCAGCTCTTCCGGTGCATCCACCGCGGCGGTGAGGGCTGCATCACCCACCACCTCCGGCAAGCCACCACTGCCGGAGGAAATCACGGCCGCACCGCTCGCCATGGCCTCCAGCGCGGTCAGCCCGAAAGGCTCCGGCCATCGACTGGGAACAACCACAATGGCGGCCATGGCCATAATATCCAGCACCTGTTGATGCATCTGGTAACCCGCAATCGTGATGCCGCAATCCTCCGCTTCACGCTCCACCCGGTCTACAAAACTGGTGCGCGGGGCATTAAAGCGGAATCGGTCAGCGCCGACCATGACGGCGCGCCAGTTCGGCACCTGCTTGCGCACATGGCCCCAGGCCTGCACAAATCGGTCCGCCCCCTTATCCGCCACGACACGCCCCACAAAAAGCACGATCGGCGCTTTCTCCGCCGGGCGCGGCGGCAGGGCCCCGAGATCAAGCGAATTGGGGAGGACCTCGACATCCCCGGTATAAACATCCTCAAGGTAACGTTTCCGCAACCAGCGTGAGACTGTCACAACCCGTACTTTTCGTATCAGGGCCTCACGATGTGCCGGGGTGCGCGCGCCCTTCATGCCCTGAGGGTCGTTATGCAGGAAGAGACTGACGGGCAGGCCACTCCGCGCCAAAGCGTGGGCCATGGCCGGACGGTTATGCACCTCAATGAGGTCGGGGCGGAATTTTTTGATCAGTTGCTGCACGCCCATGCGGTAGCGGACCCCTTCCCGCGCCCATCGCCAGGGTAGACCCAGTTCCGGCACCGCTTCAAACTGCCCGCCGGGCAGGACAGGCCCGTTGATCGGCATACCCACAACGATATCATCCGCCTGCGCCAGTCGGGAGACCAGCAACGCGATGGCCCCCGCCTGGTCAGATGCATACCCTTCCCGACGCGGGAGGACGATCATCGCCCGGGGTGACGCATCCATTGACCCGTTGACCTGTGCCTTCCGCATGATTCAGCCCCTCTCGCAAGCGGTGACGCCCCGTTGCTGCCTTATTCAAAATCCGTCATCAAATCCGGCTGTTGATGATGGTCAAACATACGTTCTATCTGGTGCATCCGGACACGATCGAAAGAGAGGTCAGTCGAAATCTCATCCCGTGTGAACCAGCCCGTCCCGCACGTTTCATCCGTATTCTGCAGCGCGACCCCACCCAGAAGGCGACATATGTAGAATATTTTGGCACAACTGAAGACCTCCGGTCGATGGCCCTGGCGGGCGCGGTCCCACAAAGCGGCAAGCTTGACGGGGGCGACGTCATAGCCGCTTTCCTCCCGCGCTTCCTTGACGGCGTTTTCAGCGGTTGTGAGATTGACGTCGGCCCACCCGCCCGGAAGCGTCCAGCGACCCGCGTCACATGTCTCCCGCACCAGGAGGATACGTCCCTCTTTATCAAAAACAGCGACCCGAACATCAATTTTGGGCGTGGCGTAACCGCTCTCCCGCGCGTGCAGGCGACGCAGGACCGTCGCATCCTCATCCGATTGAATGGCGAGAAGGTCCGAAGCGATGTCACGCAGTCGGTGATAACGTTCAATATCGTAAGGATTCGTCGTGAAGGTCAGCCCGTTCTGGGCGATAGCCTGTACTTCTCGACCGAGGGTCAACCAGTCCGGTTCCGTCATCCCATGTCTCCCACTCTCTGTTTCTGCAATATAAACCGGGCTGAATCACTTAAAAACCACTCAACACGCGTATTTTGCAGGATCATCCGGCGACTTCGGAAGCATTGGTCACAGGGTGTGAAACCCCCCGGAAAGGCAACTCCTCGGACTTTACAGCGTCGTTGAATCGTGAGCATTCTTCGACTCTGGAATTCGGTCTCGACCGCGACGCTGTGGGTTCTGACCGCGTGAAGGTGAATGATCTGATCACACGCATCGCCGATCCGGGAGCTTCTTTTGAAAACCGATTCACCATTGTCGGCCAGTTTTTTGCCCTCAATGCGCAGCAAAACCCCGTCACGGAGGCACGCTCTGCCTGTCATGACCGTGGTCAGCGCCCTGTTGATGATGTCCGCATGCAGCGCCCCGCCCCGCCCCGCCGGGGCATCCGGCGGCGTGGTGTATGACGCGGATGGCCGCGCAAGCTGGTCCAGCTACAATCACGCGCCGGACTTTGCGACACTAAATTATGAGCCCTTCAACCGGCAGGATGCGGTCGCCATCGCCCTGCGAGAATGGCGCCTGTTTGGCAGCCCCGTCGTGGATGATGACCCGGAATCCCGGCCCGATAATGCGGACCCCAGCCTCAAGCCGGAACGTATGCCCGGATTGTGGCAGCGCGTGGGCGAGTATTGGTGGATCGGGCAAAATGCGGGCGCCCATCAGGTTGGCTGGACGGGCAAGCAGGATGGCTCGGGGCGGCGCTTTCCGGCGCGGGATGATGGTAATTATGCGTGGTCTGCAGCTTTTATCTCCTATGTCATGCGGATCGATGGCGCGAATAGCCGCTTTCCCTATTCTCCCAATCACGCGACCTACATCAATGCTGCCGTTTCAGGCCAGACATCGGGCCTGATCGCGCGTCGACCCTCCGAATACGCGCCCCAATTGGGTGATCTCATCTGTGTCGGGCGCGGGCGCAGCCGCGATATCACCTACGCGATGCTTCCCACCGCGCGGAATTTCCCGTCCCATTGTGGCATCATCGTCGCCACCGGTCAGAGCGGGGCGCCGTTCGGCCGACAGATCAGTATGATCGGGGGCAATGTCATGGACGCTGTCGCCCTCACGCACGTCCCGACGGACGCCGCCGGAAGGCTGGCGGACAGCTCCGGGCAAAGTTATGACAGTCGTTATAACTGGCTGACTGTCCTGCAAGTCAGATATGATGCGGAGCAGGAGCCGGATGCCGGGATGTGACTTGTCCATCGGCGTAACGCAGTATTGACGCGGCGCGCATTGAAACCGTGACGCTGGCTTCCCATCTCAACAGCTTCCCATAAATTTGAGGAAGTCACGACAAGATGGAAGGCAGTATGTCAGATATAACGGGCGCAGCGACCAAAAAATTTAACATCAAGGGCTGGCCCCGGACATCTGACTCCATGTCTGACGCCATCGGTGGCACACCGCTCATCCTTTTGCGCGGCATCTCCGAAGCGACAGGATGCAAAATCTACGGCAAAGCGGAATTCATGAATCCCGGTGGTTCGGTCAAGGATCGTGCCGCGCTGGCAATCATCTCTGACGCAGAAGCACGCGGTCAATTGAAGCCGGGCGGTGTCATTGTGGAGGGGACAGCGGGCAATACTGGCATTGGCTTGACCCTTGTCGCCCTTGCACGCGGTTATCGCACGATCATCGTCATGCCCGAAACGCAGAGCCGTGAAAAAATCGATTTTCTGAGGATGATCGGCGCGGACCTGCGCCTTGTCCCCGCAAAACCCTATCGCGATGCGGGTAATTACGTCCATGTCTCCCGGCGCATTGCTGAAGAAACGCCCGGCGCGGTCTGGGCCAATCAGTTCGACAATATTGCTAATCGTGAGGGTCATCGACGCACGACCGCCCCGGAAATCTGGTCGCAACTGGATGGCCGGATTGATGCATTTACCTGCGCGTGCGGCACGGGCGGCACATTGGCAGGCGTCGCTTTGGGTCTGGCAGACGCGTCACGCGCGGCAGGTCGCGCGCGGCCGCGCATCGTCCTGGCGGATCCGGAAGGTTCCGGCCTGGCGGGCTGGGTCAAAAATGGTGATCTCACCCCGTCGGGCAGTTCGATCACGGAAGGGATTGGCCAATCCCGCGTGACGGGAAATCTCGAGGGCGTCACATTTGACGATGCGGAAAAAATCCCGGATGCGGAAGCGCTTGAGTTGATTTTCGCGCTGCAGATGCAAGAGGGTCTCAGCCTTGGCGGCTCATCGGGCATTAATGTCGCCGCCGCGGCCCGCACAGCACGGAAATTGGGCCCGGGCCACAATATCGTGACGATCCTTTGCGACGGGGGTGCACGCTATCAGTCGAAGCTCTTCAATCCGGCATTTCTGCGTCAGAAGAACCTCCCCGTGCCGTCATGGCTGCAGGACGAAATGTAACGATAGGTAACGATACTTGTATTTCGTCGCCCATCCCGTCCATCTTCACCACGATGTCCACGCGCCCCCACCTTCTCGTCGTTGATGATGATCGCGAGATCCGCGCCTTGCTGGCGCGGTATCTTGAGAGAAACGATTTCCGCGTTTCCACAGCGCGTGACTGTGTTGAGGCGCGTCAGGTCTGGGAACGCGGACATTACCAACTCGCCGTGCTTGATCTCATGCTCCCCGGTGAGAGTGGTCTCGACATCGCGCGATGGTTGCGCGGGGAAGATGACTCTCTGCCCATTATCTTCCTTACCGCGATGGGAGATGAGACCAACCGTATATTGGGGCTGGAACTGGGCGCGGATGATTACCTTGCCAAACCCTTCAACCCGCGGGAGCTTCTCGCGCGCATCCGCGCTGTCCTGAGACGCAGCAACCCGCCGGAAAAACCGCTTGCCCTGAATGAGGGCATCATCACCTTCGCCGATTACCGACTGGATCTTGACCGGCGTCATCTCCTCTCCCCGCAGGGGGGAGAAATCTCCCTGACAGGCGGGGAATATGATCTTCTCCGCCTTTTCCTGCAACGTCCCAACCGCGTCCTGACGCGCGACATGCTTTCAGACCTGTTGCGCGGGCGGCAAAGCGGCGCTTTTGACCGGGCGATTGATGTCGCTGTCGGGCGTTTGCGTCGAAAGCTTGAGCAGGGCCTTCCGCCGGGGAATGGCGCGGCATCACACATCATCAAGACGGTGCGCAGCGGCGGTTACGTTCTGGCCGCAACAGTGCATGCGGTGCCCGACGCATGACATCGCCCGAGCCTGACCGTGCGCCCGAAGACCCGCGAAACCGTGCCTTCCGACCCGCATCTCTCTTCAACTGGCTGGTCCCGAAATCTCTTAAAGCCCGGACCAACCTCCTTCTGCTTTTCGGTATCGCCTGCGTGCAATGTCTCAGCTTCGGCATTTATGCACTGGATCGGTTTTGGCTGACAGATCGCGCCGTCATGCAGGAAAGCAAACACCGGGCCCTGTCGATTTATCAAGTGATTACATCGCTGCCGATCCGGGAGCGTACGCAGGCCGTGGCGAATTTGCGCCTGCCGCCAAGCTTCTCAGTCAAATTGTCCGACCGACCTGATGAAAAATTCTCAGGCCCCCTCCCGCCGCAATATCTTTCCATGTTGCCCTCCACGCCACGCAGCGGGTCCCTTCAGCTCGTGCCGGAAGTCACGAAAGGCGATCGGAACCCGACATATGCGGGGCAGGATCACCCATCCGCCCCGCGCGTCTTTTTGATCTATGACCGCGACGGGGAACGAGTTGACAGCGTCGCTGAAGCGCATGATCTCGTCGGACTGATGATGCTGGCGGGCGATAAACGGCCGCGCGCCATCGTGTTTGAACGCCGGACACGTTCTCACCTCTTCTCCATGTCGATGCGATGCAGCGATGAGGATCGTTGGCTTGTCGTTCGGTTTCATGTGCCGCCCCCCAATCCATTCGGCTCCTGGACGTTTTTCGCGGCGCTTCTGACGATGGCCGTTGGCGGCGGAGTCGTGATCGCCCTTGGCACGCAACGTCTCATCACGCCGATTGGCACGCTGTCATCCGCAGCGGAGAAACTCGGCACGGATGTCTTCACCCCGCCTTTGCCGGAGAAAGGCGCAACAGAGATCCGGCGCGCCGCGCACATATTCAACCTCATGGCTGAACGTATCCGGCGTTTCCTGCGTGATCGCACCTTGATCCTCACCGCTCTCAGCCATGACCTTCGTACACCGTTAACGCGCATGAAATTGCGGACGGAATTCATTGAAGACCCGGAATTGCGTGAGCGCTTCACGGCTGACCTCGCGGAAATGGAGAAAATGGTCGCAACGACCTTGGCGCTCGGCCGTGATCCGACGCACCATGACCCGCTGATCCCGATTGACCTGACGCGGCTCATTCAGGATGTCGTGGCAGACATCAAGGCAAGTCGACCGGAGGATGTCGAGAAGATTGATTTCTCGTCGCAGGAAGTCGCCGTCACGATCCGCGCGCAAACCCTGCTGCTGAAGCGCGCCCTCAGCAATATTATTCTCAACGCGCTGATCTATGGTGACCGCGCTCAAATCGCCCTTCGATTGGAGGCGACCCGGAAGGGAGGTCGCCAGGCCGTCATCACTATTGAGGATAATGGCCCCGGCGTGCCGGAGGACCAGCGTGATCACATGTTTGAGCCCTTTACGCGCGGAGAGAAAAGTCGCAACCGGGAGACGGGCGGGCATGGTCTGGGCCTGGCGATTGCGCGCTCCGCCATGCAGACCCATCGCGGCACCATCACCCTTGCCAACCGCGCGGAGGGGGCCTGCGCGCGACACTCATTTTGCCATGCGATGCGGATGACCACCCGGTGCAACCCGCCTCGCTCTTTTCCCAGAGGCCGTAACACGATCCGACCTGGTTGCGCCCTCGACAGAAATGGACAGTTCTGCCATGACAGGTCAACGCAACTGACGTGATTGAGGTCATGCTTCAACGTCTTTACCATAAAATTCTCGCCCTTTCCGCCGCACCCAACGCAAAATGGTGGCTTTTCGCCGTCGCTTTTGCGGAGGCGTCTTTTTTCCCGATCCCGGTCGATGTGTTGCTGATCCCGATGGTGCTCGCGCAACCCCGCAAAGCCTGGCGGCTGGCCACGATGTGCACGGTCGGGAGCGTCCTTGGCGGTTTGATGGGGTGGTGTATCGGGGCCTTCCTGTTCAGTTACGTTGCCCTGCCCATTGCAGAATTTTACCACGCGACCCATACGTTATTGACAATGCAGGAGAAATTCCTGCGATACGGCATGGCGATCATCCTCTTGAAGGGGCTGACACCGATACCGTTCAAGATCGTCACGATCGCGGCCGGGGCGGCGCATTACCCGATATGGCCGTTCCTTCTCGCATGTATCGTGACGCGGGGGGGTCGTTTCTTTCTCGTCGCCGGTTTATTGCGTCTGTTCGGCGCACCGATCCGTGATTTCATCGAGAAGCGCCTCACTTTGGTCCTTCTCGCTGCGCTCGTATTGATTATCGGTGGTGCCGCGGTCGTTTTCTATTTCTGAAACAGGAGGCTCGCCATGCCGCAACAAGTTGCCGTTATCACCGGAGCGGGAAGTGGCATCGGGCGCGCCACGACCCGCCTGCTGGCAGAATATGGTTTTGACATCGCGCTGATGGGGCGCGATGTAAAACGCCTCAAGGCTGCGGCGGCGGAGCTTGCGCCGTCCGATGTCAAAACCCTCGTCGTGCCGGTTGATGTCGCGGATGGCGAGGCACTGGAGGCGGCGGCCGACCAGATTGAGGAGAAGCTTGGCGCGATCACGGTCTGGATCAATGCAGCCGGCGTGTCCGCCACCGGCCCCGTTTTGTCTCTGGAAGCGTCGGCTTACGCGCAGGTCATGCGGGTGAATTATCTCGGGGCCGTTAATGGCACGCGCGCCGCCCTGCGCGTCATGCGCCGCCGTGGTGAAGGGCAGATCGTCAATATCGGCCTCGCCCCGCGCCTGCGCGGTCTCCCCCTTCAGAGCGCGAATAATGGCGCCCATGCCGGTCTCAATGCGTTCTGTGATTGCGTTCGGCCTGAAATACGCGCCCTCTCCGACCGCATCACCCTGACGATGGTCAATCTTCCCTGGATCAACACGCCGCGCTGGACATGGGGCCGCAATCGGTCAGGCCACCAATTGAAGCCGATCGGCCCGATTTATGAGCCGGAAGTCGCAGCTCACGCGATCACGCGGGCGATTTTCAGCCGACAGCGCGACGTGACGGTGGGGGCATCCTCCATTATTCCGCAATTTCTCAGTGCGTTTTTACCGCAGCTCCGCGACGCTTTTCATGCGTGTCGCGGCGTCGCCCGGCAGAGAGGGCTGGGCAAAGCAAATCATCCTTCGGAAGCTTCTCATCAGGATAATCTTGAACAAAGCGTCGAGGGTGCGTTTGCGGCGCATGGGCCGCATGAGGCCAGGCCTTTTCGCCCTCGCGGGCGCAAGCCTGTGCTGCTGACCCATCGCCTGCGCTACATATTGGGGACTATTGTTACTTTGGCATTGTTCTATGCCTTCGGCTATGTCGCGCCCCCGCGCTTTCCCCGCAAGAAATGACATGGCCGTCATGGCGGCCGATCTGGCGCGCTTCAGGCGCAGCGTGATGCGGTTCAGGTCAGAGCCGGGCCAGCCTCCGCCCACCATCCTTTTGCACGACATTGTCGCGCCGCCTGCGCGGCTTCCTCAGCCGCTGCGAAGATACCAAAACAGGTCGCGCCGGAACCACTCATGCGCGCCATCCGGCACCCCGGCAATGACGCCGTAAGGGTGAGGACCTGGTCAATGACCGGATAATTCGCCCGCGCCGGGTCCTGCAGGTCGTTCGTCGTTCGATTCAGAAATGAGATCAGCGCGTCGAGGTCCGGCCATGCGGGAGGGAGTTCCACCTCCTGACGGAAGCGCCCGTGATCGGCCTTCCAGGATGTGAAAATCGCCGGGGTGGATACAGCGATCCCCGGATTGACCAGTAAGAGATGGAAAGGCGGCATGGCGGGTACCGCGGATAGATCTTCCCCAATGCCGCGCATCCGCGCCGGGCGCTGCTTAAGGCAGACCGGCACATCCGCCCCCAATTCCCGCGCGAGCGCGGGAATCTGCGCTTCATCGACCTCCCAATGCGCCGCCATGATCCGAAGCGCCGCGGCGGCATCCGCAGACCCACCCCCAATGCCGGAAGCGACGGGAAGATTTTTTGTGAGTGTCAGGAGCAAACCTGACGCCAACCCGGATGTCCGAACCCGCTTAACGCTGCGCGCGGCCCGCAAAATGAGATTATCGTCACAATCTGCCAGACCATCTGCAAAAGGCCCGTCGATTTCCAACGTCACGTCGTCGGGGTGCGATTTATGCAGAGGGGCGGCCGAAGCCGTCAGTTCATCGCCGGAAGCCGCGAATATCGCGAGGCTGTCGAGCAGGTGGTAGCCATCATCCCGGCGGCCTGTGATATGGAGATAGAGATTGATTTTAGCGTGCGCTTTTTCCCGCTTCATGGTTTGGATGGGTCCGATTTACGAGCATCCCGCCCAGCATGATGCGGCGTGATGATGCGCGTGCCCAAAGGTGGCGGCGCGCCTTTCAAAGCGGCAGTGAGGGCATCATGAGTCGCAACATCCGGTTTGGCGTCAAGCGCGCGGGTCCATTCCGTGCGCGCTTCATCCTCCATGCCATGATACCAGTAGGCGACACCAAGATGATAGCCGATCTCAGGATCATCCGGGTGTTTCTCAATGGCCTTTGTCAGCAGGGGAAGGGCGGTGGCGACATCGCCGTGCACCATCATCAGCCCCCAACCATAGGAGTCATTTGCTTCCGAACTCTCCGGGTTCAGCTCATGCGCGCGCCTGACGAGGGCGAGGGATTTCTCCGGCGCCTCCTGGCGCAGAATGCCGCCATAACCAATATTATTCAGAAGGCCGGCATTATCCGGGTCATGCTCAAGGGCCAGATTGTAATCGCGTCCTGCCGCATCACGGTCCCCTAATTTCTCCCGGGCAGCACCGCGGCAATAAAGCAGCTCCCCCTGACGGCGATCTGTCGGTGAGATGCGTTGAAGCGCCATGTTGCAGTGCTGCAAGGCATTCCCGAATTGAGACAGGGACATTTCAAGCGTCGCCCGCATGGTGAGGAAATCCACATCTTTCGGGAAGGCAGCGCTGACTTCTTTCAGCTCATTCAGCGCGGCGCCCGTATCTTCCCGTCTTAAGGCGAGGTCAAGCTTCTGCAGCGCCACCGCGATGTAAAAAGGATCATCATGCGTGACGGCGGAGAGGGTTACCGACGCATCACCAAGATGGGCATCGTCACGTTGCAATTGGGCGAGTTGTAACCGCGCGAGCGTCAAATGCGGAGAAAGATAAAGCGCCCGTCCGAGCACAGCGCTCTGATAGCGTTTAGCGAGTTGCAGCGCCTCAGGGTCAATTGACGGGCCTTGCGCGCCGGACGCGGCGAGAGATGTCGCCTCACTCAGGGCGCTGGCATAAAGCATCAGGATCTCCGCCGCCATTTCCTGCCCGGTAGGCCGGAGGGTGAGATATTCCGGCGTCAAGCCTGCCGCGAAAATTTTAGAAGCATCACGCTGACGCAGGCGTGACAATAATGAGAGCGCCTTGTCACTATGTTCATTGGCATTCTGCCACGCGGCCTCAAACTGGATAAACCAGATCTGAATGACGGTCGGTGCCGCGTCTATCTGGCGCGCAGCCGCCTGGAACATGGGTTTAAGCTTGGGGTTGGACGGATTATCCGCCGCCATCACGCGCATCAGCAAAAATCGCGAGAGCCAGTCATCCGGCTTGCGACCTGATTCCTGCAATGATGCTACAGCTTTGGCGCGTTCACCCTGTCCATACCAGGTCAGCGCGACGAGGCTCGCCGCAAGATTATTAAAGACGGAATGCGGCCCCTTCATAAGTGGCGTGAATTGCGCACGCGCGCCCGGCCATTGCCCCTGCGCGATTTCTTCCGTCCCCAGCGTAAAATGCGCGAGCGGCGAGTTTCGCTGCATCGTGGCGATTCGATGCACATCGCGCGCGGCTTCCGGCTTGGCGTCAATCAGGGCGTATAGCAGGGCCAGTTCCCGCAATGGCTCTGGCGCGCCGGAGCGGGTGGCCGCCATCAGTGCTTTGCTGGCCGTCGCGACATCATTGCGGCGGATCGAGATCAAAGCACCAAGGAGCGCGCCCGACTGCGACAGGCCGGGCTTGACCGCGCGGCCCGCCTGCGCCGACTGACCCACCGCATGACACGCGGTCGGCAGGACAAGCAGAAAAGACGCCAGAGACCGCCGCAGGAAAAGAAGCTTGGTTTGCATAAGCAGACATCTTAAACTGAAACGCGATAAACTTAAATCCTGCGATCGCCCTTGCCGAGGCGTCTCGCGAGGCCGTCACCATGCTTGAATTCGGGAGTCGTTAGCACGCGCATGTCGCAAGATGATCACGACACGTCACCACACCCGGCGGCCGCGCTTCCCCCCCTTCCGCGGCGGCGATACGGGCGCTTCTTGATTTTTACAAAAATTGGGGCGTAACCTGCTGGTTACAGGATGAGCCGGTCGCGCAACAACCGTTTGCCGCCACCATCCAGGAAAGCCCTGCGCCTCCGAACGAATCGTCCGCGACGTTCATCCCTCCATCGGACCCGGATCGCACATCGCGCCCGGAGCCTGCGACAGCGACGACCGCGAAGACCCGACATAAGGCGCCAACGCCGCGCAGTGGGCAGACGGGGCCGCCTTCGGATGAGGCGCGTCACCCGGTTCTGGCAGGTCTGGCGCGCACGGCGATGTCTGTCGTCACTCCCCTGATCGTGCCTTCCGCGTCACTGCTTGTGATCGGCGAGGTGCCAAATGCCGATGAGGACCGAAGTGGCATCGTCTTCTCCGGGAAGACAGGGGAAATTCTGGATAAAATGCTGGCCAGCGTCAATTTATCACGCGCCGAGATTTCGCTTGCGCCGGCTTTGCCCTGGCGCCCCCCCGGCGGGCGACATCTCAACCCCGCTGAAATCGTGCCAGCCCGTGCTGAGTTGCAAGCCCTGATTGACCAGATCCGTCCGCGCCAGATTGTGACGATGGGCAGCACCCCCTTGCAGCTTGTCCAGGCCGAATCGACGCCCCTGACCAGCGTGCGGGGAAAGTGGATGGACGTTGATATTCTCGGCAGGACTTATGCCCTGCTCCCCATGCGTCACCCTTTGCAGATTTTGACAAGCAGCCGCGCGCGCCAGGATTTCTGGCGGGATCTCCTCACGCTTGTCGATAGCAGAAAATAGCCGCAAATTTAGCGCCTTAAGCATCATTTATTAATGGCGCAATCCCGATTGGGAAATAAATATTTAATACCGATCAGCGCACTAGTATATATGAGAAAATCCGGCTAGATGCTCAGACTGGGGCTTTTGAGCCACAAATTTAGACTTGCAATTTTCTCTGTGAGCCCGTATTCCCCGCTCCACTATGCGAGAAACCTCTCTTTTCGCATCGAGTAATAGCGCGCGCGCCTTCGTGCTGAGCGTCGCATTTCTGGCGGGCTTCTCAGCTGCACCTTCACGGGCCCAAACGTCCAGAACCTCGATGCAAACCGGTATCAAAGTTCCATCCCAGGTCGAAGAAACCGCCTTCGCCATCCCGCAATCCTTCGGTCCTCACGGATCAGGGCATGAGTTGCCGCGCCCCCTTTCGGCGGCGGATGCCGCCGCGCTGCGCAAGGCGTTTCAGGCCCAGCGGCAGGGTGATTTCATCTCCGCGATCCGCTATAGCGAAGCAACGCATGACCCGGTCCTGCTGGGTGACTTGCTGGCCGCACGCTATCTCAACCCGGATTTTCATCCCAATGCGCCGCAGCTCAAGCTCTGGCTGGCGACTTACGGCAATTACGCGGATGCGGAGGCCATTCAGGGACGGCTGATTGAGATCAGCCCGCCAGGCACGGTCAGGTTACAACATTTTGTCTCGCCCCTCCTCCCGTCCGACACGGAAGCCACGATTGACGCCATGCCGGAGCCTGACCCGGTCGCTGCCTCTCTGCGGCGCAATGCCGCTTTGGATCGGATGATTGCCGACTGCCTCACGAAAACGGAACCAGCCCTTGAGCGCGCGCGACATATTGTCGACACCACAAAATGGATCAGCTCTGTCTACCGTGCGCAGCTTTATGCGGAAATTGCGCTGGGCGCCTTGAGTGCGGGCCAGAATGATTTCGCGTTATCGACCGCTGTCGCGGGGTTTGCCGCGTCGAAGAACCAGTTAGGTTACGCCGCCTTCGTCGCCGGACTGGCGGCGTGGCAGGATAATCGCTATCGGGATGCGCTGGTGCTCTTCAACCTGGCGGCCGATGCGCCGCTCTCTCAGGTGACGGTCAAGGCAGGCGCCTCTTACTGGGCCGCGCGCGTCGAGAAACGCCTGGGCCACGTCGTAAATGCCCGTGCCTGGCTGCGCCGTGCCGCCGCCATGCCTGACACGTTTTACGGTATCCTGGCGCGTCAGACGAGCAAACAGCGCCCATCACCCCGCCCCCATCAGATCGTCTCCAATGCAGGCCGGGCGGCGATGAGCAACCCCGTGCCGGTCATGGGTGAAGTGGATATTCAGGCCGTGGAAGCCACACCGCAGGGACGCCAATTATTCGCCCTGCTGCAGATTGGCGAGACGGCCCGTGCTGAAGCGGTTTTGCGACGCATGTGGCGCGACATTGAGCATGACCGCGCGATGTGCCACTCCGTGCAACTTGTCGCTTCAGCAGCTGGTTTGCAGCGTTTCGCGAGTCAGGTGGCGACAATCCTCGCCGCGAGTGAAGCGCAGCCTGCGGCGCTCCCCGGCTTTCCGATGCCCCATCTTGCGCCGCGACACGGTTTTCGGATGGACCCGGCGCTGATTTATGCGCTGACGAAAATCGAATCGAATTTCAACCCGAAAGCCGCATCAAGCGGCGGCGCACATGGTTTGATGCAGATCAAGCCCCAGACAGCGAGTTTTGTCGTCGGGCCAAAGCCCTCGCTCAATGCGAATGGTGTCGCCATCATCAAAGTCCCGTCTGATATGGTCGGGCAGTTGCGCAACCCCGCCATTAATCTCGATATCGGGCAGAAGTACCTGACTTATCTCGCCGCCCTGACTGCCCGCACCGAATCCGCGCCGGAAGGGGGAGACCTGTTGCACACTCTGGCCTCATATAATGCGGGGCCGGGCGCCATCGCGCGGTGGGAAAACAACACGCATAATGATGACATCGCCCGGGACCCCCTGCTTTTCCTTGAGACCATTCCTTTCAAGGAAACGCGGAATTACGTGCGCAACGCTTTGACCTATCTGTGGATCTACGCCGATAAGATGAACCTGCCCATGCCGTCCCTGAATGCTCTGGCGCAGGCACGCTGGCCGGAATTCGCCAAGGAACAGCAACTCGCGTTCGCTGCGCCGACCCTTCATTGATGTCGCAACCCGGTCCCGCGTGGATCTGACAATTTCCCGTCCGCTTTGAAACCCGCCATCCCCACGCAGCGGAGGATGCGGGCGGCGCGCTGAAGCGCACCCCCCCCTGCAGATCGGCACGTCATCGACGTGATTGCGGATGAAGCACGCTGTGCCCACCGATGATTAAAAAAAACCGCCACATGTTAAAAAAAAGTGAATCAGGCGGTTGAAATAAATTATAAATAAAACTATAATATCAGTATAAAAATAATAAAAAGAGAAATAGATGCAACAAATAAACATTGATGCAAATGTTACCGATAAAAATTTAGGAAGAAACGGTCTTATTAAAGACATTAATGGCGTCAACGGCACGCCAATTTCCTTTATGCCTGGCTTTCCCGATCTTCAGGATCAATTCAACCAGCTCGGGGTCAGCCACGTCAGGTTACATGACATTTTCGGTCCGGGCGATATTGAAAATGACGCGTCCACAACTGACACTACCAGCCAGTTACTTCTGGCAGTGCCATCCTCAGAAAAGAAACGGGCTGCGACCTTCATCGCTGACATGATGAATAAACGCGCCATTTTCCCCCATGCTCATGAGGGCATGCGTAAACATGACGGGACGCTTGCAGCGTCGAACCCGAACTGGCAGCCCACTGATTATTACATCACTAAAACGATGCAAAATATCGAGAGCCTCAATCCGGGACATATTCGGCGCGATGTCATGTTCCGCATCGGGCGCTCCTTCGGTGGCGGGGCCAATGCTCCGGCAGATATTGACATATATGCTGATTTGATTGGCGAGGCGGTAAAACGATATTCTGCGGATATTTCGCTTTCCGGCATACCCCGGAAAATAGCTTATTGGGAAATCTGGAATGAGCCTGATCTTCTGATTTTCTGGGGCGGGAACGCCGCTACATTTTACGAAATGTATGAGAAGGTCGCAAGGAAGATCAAATCGATCGACCCGACTGCGAAGGTCGGTGGCCCCGGCGTCGCTGATGGCGAGAACGGCACGGGCGCCTATACAAAGGGCCTTGTAACCTATTGTCAGAAAAATAACGTGCCGCTCGACTTCCTGTCCTGGCATTACTACGCGCATTTGACGACAGACCCGGGGAAGTTTGCAACCTGCGCAAAGGTCCAACGCACCCTGCTCGACAGATATGGCTTCAAGTCGGCGGAGAGCATCTGCTCTGAATGGAACATCACCCCCTTTGCATCCATCGAGAACGCCACGAAAGTCCAGACGTCGCAGAACGCGGCTTTTATCGCGGCCAGCTTCATCACAATGAACAGATGCAGCGTCGATAAGGCGTATTATTATCGCGGTGATGCAGGTTTTCTGGGCCTTTTCAATGAAGAGCCCAATTATCTCAATCCCAAATATAATGGTTTCAGCACGTATGCGGCCCAGGCCTTCGGACTTTATAAGGAGATGTTTGGCACGCCAAACCTCCTCGCCTCCCCGGATTATTCAAACAAGGATTTTTACATCCTGTCCGGTCGCGGCACGAATGCGGTCAATGTGCTCGTCGCGCACTTTCGTAAAGACGTTTCCCTCGCAGCAGCGGCCTCCCCGCCGCCGAACAAGAAATATTACCGGCAATATTACGTTGATTCCGGGCGAAAATATGAAGAGATCACAGATGATTGGAGCCGTGAGCACTGGCTCGGCGAGGTCAAAGCGGATGAGAACGCGGACAATGCCGACAGCACGCCGCCCTCGTCGGGAGATACGCCAAGCAGCGCGGCCCCGACTGACGATCCCGCGTCCGAACCCGCCGCCCCCGTATCTGCATCACCTTTTGTCAAGGCGACGAGTAACGGCGTGGTTGTCACCGTGAAAAACCTGCCGACAAGAACGCCCCTTCTCGAAGTCAGAAGGGTGAAGGATAAAGGTAATCTTGGGGTAATCCTTCCCGTCGTTGATAATCGGGGCGTGACAGTGAAAACCAGCGGAACGACGATCACGATCACCGATCCAAATGCGACCGATTATACAGTCTCGCATTATTCAATCATCTGGTGACTTCTATTGCCGGGCGGGGCGTGACTTGAAGGCGTCTCCATCGAAACGACCTTGAAGAACGGCAAACCGCCACAACAGAAATAAGCGGGTCATTTCTGCGGTGATCGTAAGGTTGGCCAGCCCTGCCGGATGTCTGACCGGTCGGAACTCTCTGGATTTAGCCCGGTGCGCCTTCTTACGGGACGGCGCACCACCGTGAAACTCGTGAAAAGAACAGAAATGTCATCCAGAGAATGATGTCGATAACGGCATTTTTACCGATCTGATCCCACGCCTTTATCGACAATGACGGGCCGTCCTAAGTCTCTCAGCATTGTGCAGTGCGTTTCGGGAGAAACCTTAATAGACTCTGATTGCCCTCTAACCTTCTGAAAATACGAAAATCAATTGTTGAGGACGACGAATACATCGGTTACAATTGAGATAATAAGAAAAAGAGTACATCATGCAGCAGATCAGTATTAACGCAAATCAACCTGCGTTTGGTCAAGGTAAAAACGGTCAAGTCAAAGACATTAACGGCGTTAATGGCGCGCCGATCTCGTTCATGCCGGGATATCCAGACTTACAGGACCAGTTTAATCAGATCGGCATCAGCCATGTGCGTTTCCATGATATTTTCGGGCCTGGCGACATTGAAGACGTCGTCTTCCCGCTGCAATTAAATTCCCAGCTCATGATTGCCGTTCCGACGCTACAAAAAGTGCGCGCGGCAGCTTTCGTTGCTGCCATCACGAAGGATCGCGCCATATTCCCGCATGCAAATGCGGGAATGCGCGTATTCAGTCAGTCTCTGGCAAGTTCGACGCCCAATTGGGCGCCAACCGATTACTACATTCGCAAGACAATGGAGAATATCGAGAGTCTCAATCCCGGACATATTGAGCGCAATGTGATGTTTCGCATCGGACGCTCAAACGGAGGCGACAGCTCGGTCCCCGCGAATTTCGATATTTATGCTGATCTGGTAGGTCAGGCCGTGGAACGTTATTCGGCGAATATTTCCATGTCCGGCATCCCGCGAAAGGTCCTGTATTGGGAAATCTGGAATGAGCCCGATCTCGGCCTGTTCTGGACCGGAACGCCAGCGCAATTTTACTCCATGTATGAAAAAATTGCGCGCAAAATCAAATCGATTGACCCTTCTGCCAAAGTAGGTGGGAGTGGCGTTGCCAATGGCGATGATGGTTCCGGTCCCTATACGCGCGGCCTGGTCAATTATTGCCGAAATAATGGCGTGCCGCTCGATTTCCTGTCCTGGCATTATTACGCCCAGAACTCGTCGGACCCCCGTCGCTTCGCGACGTGCGCCGCCCTTCAAAGACAAAATCTGGATCGCGCTGGCTTCACATCCGCGGAGAGTATCTGCACGGAATGGAACATCACGCCCCTCTCCTCAGCCGTTACCGCGTCAGCGGTCCAATCCGCCGAAAATGCGGCCTATATAACCGCAAGCTTTATCACGATGAACAAATCTGCCGTTGATAAAGCCTATTATTACCGGGGCGATGCAGGTTTCCTTGGCCTTTTCAATGACGCCCCCAATCCGAGAGATCCCTCCAGCAAGGCTTTCTGCACTTATGCAGCGCAGGCTTTCGGGCTTTACAAGCAAATGTTCGGCACGCCGCAACTTCTGGCAACCCCTGAACTCTCCGGCAACGACATCTATGTTCTGGCGGGACGCGGCACAAATGCCGTCAACGTGCTCGTCTCGAATTTCACGCCCGATTTGCGGCTGGCAGCAGGCGCAAAAACGCCGAGCGGCGGCCTTAATCAGCAACATTACGTGGATTCAGGCCGCCTCCTCTTCGCCATTGATGATGATTGGAGCATTGAACACTGGTTCGGCGGGTCCAAACCCAGCCTCCTGCGCCAGACGCAATACCATCCGCCATCGCACGACGCACATCAGGACGCGCCGGAAACCGATGAGGATGGCGCGGATCCGGTAGCCTCAAAGCCCCCTTTGGATACGGCCCCGGCCCCGGCCCCCGCCGTCATGGCCGTCAATGATGGTATCGTCCTGAATGTCAGTGGCCTGCCGACCTTTACGCCCAGGCTTGAGGTCCGTCGCATCGTTCAAGGCGGTGATCTCGGCGCGGTGCTCCCCCCGGTAAATAATGGGGGCGTGAATGCACAATATAATGGCAATAACATCACGATTTACGATCCATTAGCCGTTCCGTACACGGTAACGCATTACTCGATCATTTGGTAAATATTACTCGAGTACCCATTTAGACTCAATGGCCCAACCGCCAATTATCTTCGCGGGTCGGACCATCTCGAACATTGTCAAAAGCGTGACAGAAAAAGAAAAATAAGAGGATTCCCATCATGTTCAGAATTCAGATTGACCCTAAAACACCCCTTTCGAGCGGCAATAGGTCCGCGGAGGTCAGGCAGGTCAATGGCGTGAATGGTTCGCCCATTTCCTTCATGCCGGGTTTTCCCGATCTCCAGGATCAATTCAGACAATTGGGCCTCATTCACATTCGGATGCACGATATTTATGGCGTCTGTGACATTGAACCCTATTTCGACGCCAATCGCGCGGCGAATACGAACCAGCTCCTTCCCAACGTACCGCAGGATCAGCAGGACCGCGCAAGAAATTTTATTGCCGATTTCAATAATGCGCGCGTTATTTTTCCGAATGCTGTGAAAGGCATGAAGAAGTTCAGCAGCAGTCTCGCGAAGAAAGATGCAAATTACGCACCCACCGATTATTACCTGAAGCAGACGATCGATAACATTGATACCGCGGCGAGCAGCGCCTCAGGCGGCGAAATCATGTTCCGCATCGGGCGCTCAAATGATGGTGGGTGGGAATTACCATCCAATTTCAAAATCTATGCCGAACTCGTCGGTGAACTTGTCAAACGTTATTCCAGCGATCTTTCAAAATCGGGCCTTCCGCGCAAGGTCAAATACTGGGAAATCTGGAATGAGCCGGATCTTCCTTTCTTCTGGAACACGGACGATGTGTCACGCTACTACGAATTTTACGCCACGGTCGCACGGAAGATCAGATCCATTGACGCCGATGTCAAAATCGGGGGCGCGGGGGCCGCGTTCGGGCTGAATATAGGGGGCGCCTTCCTTGACGGGCTCCTCGCTTATTGCCGCGCAAAGAATGTCCCGATCGATTTTCTCTCCTGGCACTTTTACCCGAGCGAGACAGCCGATCCGCAAAATATTCTGGACGCGGCTGACGGTGTCGCCGCTGCACTTGATGCTTACGGCTACAGCGAAGTGGAAAGTATCTGCTCAGAGTGGAATGTCAGCCCTTACGCATCCTACCTGATGTACAGCAAAGTGCAGAGCGCGCAGAACGCCGCTTTCGTCGCCTCCACGTTGATCGGCATGAATAAGTGCCGGGTCGACCATGCCCATTATTATCGCGGTGACGGTGGTGCATTCGGGCTGTTTAACGATGCATTCAACCCTGCGATCCCGAACGCGAAAGCATTCTGCTCCTATGTCGCGCAGACTTTCAAATTATATAATGAAATGTTTGATACGCCGCAGCTTCTCTCAACGTCAGATGCGGGACGCACAGGTGTCAGCATTCTCGCAGGGTCGTCCAGCGGCAAAATCAACATCCTCGTCGCAAATTACCGCATCGACAAGTCGCTGCCGCAAATGTATACGCCCCCGGTCGGCAATATTTATTACAATCAGCATTACGTCGATACGGGTCGAAGCCTCGCGGAGATCACCGATGATTGGTCACGGGAGCATTGGTTCGGCGGCCAGGATCCAACCACCCTTCATAACAACAACGAGGTGCCCCAGCAGGCCTGGGCACCGACTTTGCCATCCTCATCACCCTATCCCATCCGGACCCGCGATTACGCGCAAAGCGCCGGCGGCGTGCATCTGGTGATCAATGATCTGGCCGGGCGTGTCGACGGGATAAAAGCGCATCGCCTCTATGAAGGCGGCGATCTGAGTGGCGTTATGCCGCCCGATGTTTCACAGGAATTGGCCTATTGGTATGACGGTAATGACTACATCATTGAGGACGGGAATGCGAAGGAAAGCACGGTGACGCTTTACACGATCACTTTAAGGGACTGGCACCGTTTTCAGCCTTTGCCGCCTACTCATAAGAGATAATTGTTGGAGAAAGGTTTGAGGGTGTCACGGTCAAACGTGACACCTTCCGTCGCGCATCACATCAAGACAAGGGATACGGGTACCGAGGGAGAGGGGTAAAACGGGGCGCGAAACGTCACAACACCCCGATCTCGCCGCACCCATGGCGGAACGTCTTATCAACTCAATTTTCGGCGAGTACCTGACGGCTCGCGCGGGCTTCGATAACGCGCCTCTTATCCATTTTTGTGACTTCAAACATCCATCGCCCGAAAATGATTTTATCACCCTGCGACGGTACCCGCCGCAAAAGAGTCAGGATTAACCCCCCCAGCGTGTGATAGCTTCCCTGAGCGGGGAGTTCAGGCAGATCAAGAAGCGACCGCACCTCATCTGCCGGCATGAAGCCATCCAGCACATATTCCCCGGAGAGGGCGGATTTCTCATTTTTCGTCTTATTCTGTTCCAGATGCTCATCACCAACAATGGCCTCAAAAATGTCGGACGGCGTCACGACACCTTCAAACGAGCCATATTCATCAAGGACAAAAGCAATCCCTGAGCTGTTCTGGCGCATGAGTTCGATCATATCCTGCGCACTCAGACTGTCCGGAACAACAACCGGCGTTTTCAGCGCCGCTTCGATGGAAAGAGGCAAGCCCTGAAGCAGGCGATCCATCAGATCTTTTGCCAAAACGATGCCAACGGGATGGTCAACATCGCCTTCGCAAACGACAATACGCGTAAATTTCGAGTCACGCAGTTTGACGATTAACGCCTCCCGGCTTGAGTGGCGATCCACCCAGAATAACTCATTTCGCGGTGTCATGATGGCGCGGACAGGCCGATCCGCAAGGCGGAGAAGCCGTTCAATCATGACGCGCTCTTCCGCCTCCAGCACGCCGGCGCGCGCACCTTCAACGAGGACGGCACGCAATTCCTCCTCTGTCAGGGAGGCGCGTTCCGCCCCGCGCGCGCCGAGCAGACGAATGATGAGTGATGATGCAGCGCTCAATGTCTTGACGATGGGCCGCATAATGGCCGATGTCACGGACAGGATGGTGGAGAGGCGTGCGGCGTAGCGCTCAGGGTGGTAAAGTGCGAGTTGCTTGGGGACAAGCTCTCCGAAAATCAGCATCCCCAACGTGATGATGAGCACGACAATGAAAATCGAGATATCGTTGGCGTAATTTTTCAGGCTCTCGACACGCGCGATTTCCCGGGCGAGATGGTGCTCGATCTCACTCCCGCCGAAAGCACCTTCAAGAATAGAGACCACCGTCATGCCCACCTGAACGGTCGGCAGAAAAGATTGCGGGTCATCCGCCAGTTGCAGGGCGCGGGCTGCACCGCGCACTTTGGCCTTCGCCATTTCAGCGAGGCGCAGCCGTTTGGAGGAGACGAGCGCCATTTCCCCCATCGCGAAAATCGCATTGATGAGGATAAGAAGGCAGACGATCATTATCGGCGCCGTCATGATGACAGGCAATGCCCCCAATGACGCATGCGGCCATCATCCGCCCAGCCACCGCGATCAACCAGCTTTACCGAGGTCGGATCAGGCCGCCCGCCACCCTGATGCGGGCCACCCCGAATGGATAAGGATGATCCGCATCCATTCAGGCCCTGACCGCTTATGACAAATCCCATCGGCTGCATCACGCGATTCCGCGTTGCTTTCAGGCGGTTGCCGCTGATTTTTCTTCAGCCGGCGCTGTCTCAGCACGATGGAAGCGCACGCGCGGTGCGCGCGCCGGTTTCTGCGCCTCGATATTTTGAATCTGGGCGTGGACCTGTTCCTCATAACGATATTCAGCCGGACGCTGGTTTTCGAGAGAGATCTCAGGCGCCATAGGCTTCTCGGTTTCAGGGCCGAAAAGCGCGACCTTCATAATATGCCAGGGGCGACGCACCGCATCCATGACGGCGGTCGACTCGTAACCGGAATGCACCATGCAGTCAGCGCATTTCTCATAGGCGCCCGTGCCATATTTTTCCCAGGCTGTGTCATCCATCAGTTCCTGGTAGGTTTTGGCATAGCCTTCACCCAGCAGATAGCAGGGGCGCTGCCAACCGAACACTGTCCGCAGGGGCTTGCCCCAGGGCGTGCAATGATACGTCTCATTACCGGCCAGGAAGTTCAGGAAGAGAGGCGACTGCGTAAAACGCCATTTCTTGCCCTTACCGAGCCGGAAGATATCCCTGAAAAGCTGTTTGGTTTTCTGCCGGTTCAGGAAATGCTCCTGATCAGGCGCACGCTCATAAGCGTAACCGGGGGCCGTCATAATACCGTCCACGCCCATGGCCATGACTTCATCAAAGAAGCTGGCCACGCGCTTCGGGTCTGCGCCATCAAACAAGGTGCAATTGATCGAGACGCGGAAACCACGTGCCTTCGCGTTGAGAATGGCGGCGACGGCGCGCTCATAGACGCCGTCCTGACAAACGGAGGCATCATGCATGTTGGCGTCGCCATCAAGATGCACATCGAAGGAAAAGAAAGGCGATGGGGTATAATCGTCGAGCTTTTTTTCAAGCAGGAGCGCATTGGTGCAAAGATAGACGTATTTTTTACGGCCAATCAGCCCTTTGACGATCTGCGGCATTTCCTTATGCAGAAGGGGCTCACCGCCCGCAATCGCGATGACGGGTGCATCGGCCTCTGCATCAGCATCAAGACATTCCTGCACGCTCATGCGCTGATTCAGGATTTGCGCCGGGTAGTCGATCTTGCCGCACCCCGCACAGGCCAGATTGCACCGAAATAGCGGTTCCAGCATCAAAACGAGCGGGTAGCGCTTACGCCCCAGCAAATGCTGCTTCACAACGTAATGCCCGACTCGGACAGCTTGCATTATCGGAACGGCCATGAAACTTTCTACTCCTGCACCGCGACTCTGCATCTCCGCTGTCAGGGTTCGCCGCGTCGCCCCGGTGCTCTTAAATAATGTCTCGCCTGCAACATGTGCCGTCACTTTGACGCCGGGTCCTGTCCCGCCGGGATGGCAGGCCATTGCTGCTGGCATTTAACCCTGCACTATATAACGTGGTCCACCCGTCCCTCAACGTCCCCTTTTTCGGTCGGTTGCGATTGTGGTTTTAGGGTAACAGTCGCATGTCGCGATCCTGATGGCGATAGTCTCGACATGATGGCCGGGATTGTAAAGCGGTTTCTGCTTTCTCATGTTACGCCTGAGTTTGATAATGATTGATTGCAGTTTCGACCCTGACGCGTTACGCATGCGCGATCAGGGACAGGGCCCGCCATATTGGCTGGGGCGACCTGTAACAATTTTTGGCCAGTCCGCGCCACAGGTGAGAATTTGGGCCGATGGCGTGCTAAGTAGAGGACACGACATGCTGAAATATGCGCTTTTCCCGTCTTCCCTTATCCGACAGGGGACGGTGCGAAAGCTGAGCACGGCAAGCGGTGAAGACGTGCGTTCCAGCGCGTCGGCGCGCGCGTGGGTCCGTCATATCCTCCTGAGCGCCGCTGCCGTCATGACGGTATCATCGGGCCTGAATAGCGCCGTGGCGCAAACACCGACCCGCGCGGAACTTGCCGCGCCCAACGCGGCCGCCCAACCTGTTGAAGCCCTATATGCGGGCCTGCGCAAGCTGGAGGCCAATGCGGACTCTAGCGCCGCGCAGCGTGTCAAAACCATGACACCCGTTATCGATGCGGCTTTTGATCTGCCTACAATTCTGCGGAATTCCGTCGGGATGCGCTTCGCCAATCTCAATGCGCAGGACCAGCAACGTCTTCTCGACTCATTCCGACGTTTCACCGTCGCGCGCTACGTGTCCAGTTTCGGTAAGGGTAAAAAAACAAGTTTTGTCATCAAGCCACAAAGTACGGCGACGTCTTACGGAAATGGTGAGATCATCCGTTCAACGATTGCCGGACCTGATAACAGTACGGAAATCGATTATGTCGTGCAGCATCTTCCCCATGGTTATCGCATCACAGACGTGCTTCTCAACGGACATATCAGCCAGGTTGCGGCACAAAGGGCAGATTTTTCAGCAGGTCTGGCAAGTGGCGGCGCAGAAGGGTTGAAGACTCTTCTTGACCGCAAGACTGAGACTTTTCTCGGAAACTGAGCTGTTATTTCACGATTTTTCAATGATGTCCCCTTCCGATCATAACGCCAGGCTGCGTGAGCGCAGGGCGCAACGTCAATGGTCATGATATTGCAAAGCCTCGCCTGGGCGTGTGCGGCCATATCGGGCGTTGGCACGCTTCAAGCCACGATGGGTGCCGCCTTGACGCGCCGCTTCATCATCGGAAGCCGGGATCTGACGGGGGCCGAAATCCCAACGGCGGATCTACCCGGGGTGACGATTCTCAAGCCGTTACATGGTGATGAACCCATGTTGGAAACGGCTCTGACGTCATTCTGCATGCAGGATTATCCGCGTTACCAGATTGTATTTGGCGTGCACGGGCATGATGACAGCGCCATTTCCATTGTGCACAGGCTTCAGGCGCGGTTTCCCGCCATTGAGATCGACCTCGTGATCAACCCCGCCGCCCATGGGGTCAATCACAAGGTCAGTAATTTGATCAATATGTATCCGGCCGCGCGTCACGATATCATTGTCATGGCCGACTCGGACATTCACGCGGGCCGCGATTATCTCCGCGCCCTCGTGCAGCTTCTTCAGGTCAAAGGCACCGGCCTCGTCACCACGCTTTATGCCGGTCTGCCCGCTTCACCAACTTACGTACGCCGTTTCGGTGCGGCGCAGATCAACCAGTTCTTCATGCCCGGCGTCCTGCTATCGCGCCAATTGGGGCGGGAGGATTGCCTGGGGGCGACAATGGCCTTGCATCGGGAGACGTTGGCGCAGGTCGGCGGACTTGAGGCGCTTGTCCGGCATGTCGCTGATGACGCCGTGCTGGGCCATAAGGTGCAGGATGCGGGCCTGCATGTCGCCCTTGCCCCCCGTCTGACGGAAACGACCGTTGCTGAGGCGGATTGGGCCGCGCTTTTCCATCATGAATTGCGTTGGGGCCGGACCATTAAAAACCTCGAACCTTTAGGTTATGCCCTCTCTTCAACACAGCTTTCCCTTTTCTGGGCGATGTTGTGTGTCGTGACGAGCGGCCTGGCATGGGGTGCCGTTTTGTTCCTCCTTGCAACCTGGCTGGTCCGGGCGCTGGCTGCCCATGCTATCAACCGCGCCCTGGGCCGGCCTGACATATATCTGTGCGCCACCTTACCCTTACGGGACTGGTTTTCGGCGCTGATCATGCTATGTAGCCTCCGCGGCAGACGCGTGGCCTGGCGCGGGAAGCACCTGCATATACGCCGTCATGTTCGTGCAACATCAGCGCGGCCGAAAGGCTGATCGTGGGTGAAGAGACTTGTCTCGGACGCCCTGCATGCTTAGATGAACGGTTCTAGACGGTTTTCTGGCGGGTCCGCTTAAAACTCCACCGCAACTTTGTGACTTCGAGAGGTTGGCTGTCCCATGATGCGCACGCTTTTTCTTCAACCACCATCATTTGACGGGTTTGACGGAGGTGCTGGCTCCCGCTACCAGGCGAAAAGGGAGATTCGGTCCTTCTGGTTCCCGACATGGCTGGCGCAACCCGCGGCGATGGTTGAAAATTCGCGCCTCATCGATGCGCCGCCCGCACGCATGGGTATCGAGCCTATTCTTAAGGATGTGAAAAACCGCGATCTCGTCGTGATGCACACCTCGACCCCGTCTTTCGCATCGGACGTGCGGGTTGCGCAGATGCTCAAGGATGTCAATCCCAACCTCAAGATCGGCATGGTCGGGGCGAAAGTCGCTGTCCAGCCGGATGAGAGCATGGCCAAGGGCACGCCGATTGACTTCGTAGCGCGCAACGAATTTGATTTCACGATCAAGGAAATCGCCGAGGGGCGTGATTTCAAGGATGTGGATGGCATCACCTGGCGCGACAAAAACGGTGTCATCACCGCAAATCGTGATCGCGCCATGATTGAGGACATGGACAGCCTGCCCTTCGTGACGGAAGTCTATAAGCGTGACCTGCGCATTGAGGATTACTTCATCGGTTACCTCATGCACCCTTACATCTCGATTTATACAGGGCGCGGCTGCAAATCGCGCTGCACCTTCTGCCTCTGGCCGCAAACAGTCGGTGGGCATCGTTACCGCACGCGCAGCCCGGCGCATGTGGCGGCGGAGATTCGCCTGGCCAAGCAATATTTTCCGCAAGTGCGGGAATTCATGTTCGATGACGACACGTTTACGGACGACCTGCCGCGGGCGGAAGCCATCGCGCGGGAAATGGGCAAACTCGGCGTCACATGGTCATGCAATGCCAAGGCCAATGTCCCTTACGAGACGTTGAAGGTCATGAAGGAAAACGGTTTACGCCTTCTCCTCGTCGGGTATGAGAGTGGCAATCAGCAGATCCTGCATAACATCAAGAAGGGTATGCGCGTCGAAACCGCCCGTGAATTCACGAAAAATTGCCATAAGCTGGGCATCAAAGTGCATGGCACCTTCATTGTCGGCCTGCCGGGTGAAACAAAAGAGACTATTCGCGAGACCATCAACTTCGCCAAGGACATTAATCCGCACACTTTGCAAGTCTCCCTCGCCGCGCCCTATCCGGGGACATTCCTGCACAAGCAGGCGACGGAAAATGGCTGGTTCAATGAGTCCGAGGCTGAGCTTATCGATGAAAACGGCGTGCAGATCGCACCGCTGGAATATCCGCATCTTTCACACACAGAGATTTTTAACTCTGTTGAGGAATTTTATCGGAAGTTCTATTTCCGCGCGCCGAAAATCGCCTCCATCGTTAATGAAATGGTGCGTAGCCCGCAAATGATGAAGCGTCGCCTGCGGGAGGGTCTGGAATTCTTCCAGTTTCTGCGGGACCGTAATCGGGCGGCATAACGCTTTATGCGGAAGCTCATTGTCTCGGCTGATGATTTCGGGCTGAGCGAGGAGGTCAATGAAGCGGTTGAACGCGCCCATCGGGAGGGCCTGCTTTCAACCGCCAGCCTGATGGTCGCGGGGCCTGCCGCGTCTGACGCCATCAAGCGGGCACGCCGCCTGCCTGACTTGCAGGTCGGGTTGCATTGCGTCCTTGTTGAAGGTGATGCGATGAGCCCCTATCGGGACGTCTCCCACATTGCGGAAGAGATGGGGGATGGGCGTGCCAGATTTCACGGTCGGCAGGCAGCCCTCGGTGTGCGCTATTTTTTCCACCCCGCGGCAAGGCGGGAGCTACGTCGGGAAATCCGCGCCCAGTTCCGGGCTTTCACAGCGTCCGGCTTGAGGCTGGACCATGCTAATGCGCATAAACATATGCACCTCCACCCCACAATCGGCCGATTGATGATTCGGATCGGGGCGGAATACGGGCTGCGCCACATTCGCTTACCGATTGAACCCGCTTCCCCCATTGGCGCTGTTACCCCGCATCAGGATGGGTTCGGCGCGAAGGCCATGCGTCAATGGTGTCGCGTTCTGCGCTGGCAGATCCGCCGCGCAGGTATGACGACGAATGACTGGTGCTTCGGGCTCGCCTGGAGCGGCGCCATGACGCCATCGCGCGTGGCGGCCTTGATGCCACATCTCCCGCCGGGACTTTCCGAGATTTACTTTCATCCCGCGACGGGCAAAAACACGCTGATTTCTTCAACCATGCCGGACTACCAGCACGCGGCAGAGCTTGATGCCCTACTCGCACCTGCATTTCGTGATGCCGTCCGGGCCGAACGGATCAATTTAACAACATGGAGCGGTCACGCCGCCATCCAGCAGGCCACGATGCGCGCGTGACCCGGCTGGACGGCCCGGCGACATCGGGTGCCCCGCGCCCGCCCTGATTTTATCCTGGAAGCCGGTTCAGAGAAGGGATTCAACCCAGGCTTTAAGCTGGCTCTTCGGGAGCGCACCGGTCTTCTGACCGACGACTTCACCTTTATTGAAGAGGATTAAAGTCGGGATGCTGCGCACGCCGAAACGTGTCGGAGCTTCCGGATTATCATCGATATTAAGCTTGGCGACGGTCAGTTTCCCGCCATATTCCGAAGCGATCTCTTCGAGAGCCGGGGCAATCATTTTGCATGGCCCGCACCATTCGGCCCAAAAATCCACGAGGACCGGCCCTTCCGCCTTTAACACGTCAGCCTCAAATTTTTTATCGTCAACAGATCGGGTATGGGCACTCATAACGGCGTCTCCAAAAGTTACTTCCAAAAGAAAATCAATGCCTCGACTATGGGTAATCCGGCAGAGGAGTTCAAGCCCACGCAGGGTCAGGGCCCTGAGCACCTCATACCCTAACGCCTCAAATCGCGGCATTATGCATCCACGATGATGGAAATCACATCACCGTCAACGTCTCAACGGGTCTCGGTACAGGTTCAGGCTTGCGCATTACCGATCCACCTCGACGCCGCCTTGGGGGTCATGGCGGGTGAGATCATGGACATTTACATGTAAAACTCTTATGACATTTTTAGCTTCTCTAAAATACGGGCTTCATGCCTGTAAATCGCCTGTCTCAAGCCAGACAGGCGTTTGGGATGAGTGACAAGCGGTTTTATGCTCCGGGATGACGGCTTTGCGCGACTGGTTTCCGATTGAACGATTCATCATGTGGCTGCCCGAAAGCACCAAGGGTCGGGCTGTCATGCTGCTTCTCCTCTTCTTCCCGATTTTTTCGCTCATCCCGATCATTCTGACGCATAGTCTCGGCGTGATGATGATTGTCGTTCTAGGCAATTTCCTCATCATCCCGGCACTCCTCTGGTGGGCTGTCAAAACGACCAGCCGACGCCCCCGCTCCCGCCTCTAGGTCCTTTTTCAATCGGGCAAGGGCGCTACGGAATGTCACTCAGAAATGAAGCATTTCAGGCGGTAAAATTGTCACGCGCGCCCCTTCCGTCCAAACGAGGGAGGCCACGATCTCCGCAGGATCATAGATCTGCTGCAATATCGCCGCATAGGCGGCCATTTGCCTGCGATAGGTTTCAGGCACGGCGTCAGGACGTTGGGGAGGCTTTTGATTGGTTTTGAAATCACAGATATAAAGTCGCCCTTTCGTAAAAGCATAGCGATCCACCTGCCCGACAATCACATTGTCCCCGACAAGCCCCGTTATCGTCTGCTCCGCCCTCGAGTGAGGTCCAAACAGAGGTTTCAATATCGGGTGGTCAATGACGCCTAACACGTCATCGGCCAGACGCGATCTTGTCGCCTCATCCAGGCCAAAACCGGTCTGACCCAGCCATCTGAGCGCGTGCGCCCGCCTCTCCGCCGCCGGCAGGTCCGGCAAAAACTGTAGTAAGCGATGCATAATCAAACCTCGGCGCAGCGCCTGCGCGCGCGGCCCGGGTGAAGTCATCTCCAGAGGGGAGCGCGAAGGCGGGGTCGGGCCAAAAACATTTCCGTCCGGTCGGCTCGGCGCCAGCGGGCGCACAATGCGCGGTTCAATCCCCGGAGGCTGTGGACGCCATAAGGGGGCCTGCCCGAAAATGGCGGGCAAAGGCGTCGAATCGGTATTAATGTCCGGCTCTGCGCCCACCTCGCGGCCCTCATCGGGCGCGCTGGCCCTGTCTTCATCGCGTTTCGACGGCGGTAAAATTTCGTGGATCAGGGTCTGCCCTGCCCAACCTTGTGCGAACTCTTTCTCACGCGTGAGTAATTGCGTAAATCCCTCGGCGCAGAGACCGTACCAGTCATCCGCCTCATGGCCTTTTTTACCTGGCTCCCATCCGCAGATGACAAGCCAATCCTTTGCGCGGGTCAGCGCAACGTAAAGCAGGCGGTGGCTCTCCTCCCGCACGGCTTTGACGCGTTCCGCCTTCGCCGCGGCAAGGGCGGAGGCGTGGCTGGCGCCGCTTACCGTCATGAAAGGCACGTCAGACGCGCCATCTTTTACGGTGATGTAACTCTCCTGCCCCCCGCCCTGTGGTGCCGTGTCCGGCAAAATGACGAGGCGGGACTGAAGGCCCTTCGAGGCGTGGACCGTCATAATGCGCACTGCGCTGCTCTCAGCCTCCGCATCGCGCGTCACCGCGCCGTCACTTTCCTGCAGCCAGGCGAGGAAACCCTGCATGGAGGGCGCATGCCCCGCATCATATTGCAGCGCCATTGTCATGAGGTCATCCAGCGCATCCCGCGCCTCAACCCCTAAACGCTTGAGGAAACGGGCGCGCCCGCCATAACGCCCTAACGCATCGGCGAGAATGTCATAAGGCGCCGCGAAATCGAGACGCGCCTGTAAGCCGGAAATCATTTCCCAAGCCAGGGTCCATTCGGGCCGCTCGTGATGGCGCGCCTGCAAAGTCACGATGAGCGGCCGGGCTCCCCGTCCGGCCGCCAAAGCCATCAGCGACTGATCGGAGAGATCACCCAGCGGCGACGTCAACACGGTGGCGAGTTTCAGATCGTCCTGCGGTAGAAGAAGCACCTCCGCAAGGGCGATCATGTCCTGCACGGCAAGCTGGTCGGTCAAGTTGGCACGGATAAGGGTCGCCACATCGATATTGGCGGATTTCAAAGCCCGCACCAATGCCCAGAGGAAGGGTGATCGACGCCGCACGAGGATCAGCACATCTCCCGGCTCAAGTGGCGGCTGGCCGGGGCGGGGCGCCCGGCCGAGATGTTCCCTCAGCCACGCGGCGATGGCATCCGCCATGCGTTGCGCGGTCAGGCGGGACGGGTTGGCCCGTGTGGCTGGCTTCCATGGGTCAATCGCGTCATCCTTCTCCGCACGCGGGAGTTTCGGCCAGATTTCGACACGGCCCCAATGTCCCCGCCGCGCCGGGCGATGGCGGGGTATGCCGGTTTCATCACCCGCATGAAACGCCGCCATCCCCTCCGCAGCCAGCGGGTTGGCGAAAACCGCATCGACAAGTTGCAGGACCGGCGCGCTGGAGCGGAACGACACGTCAAGACTGGGCGCACGCCATTTCTGGTTCGCCTGACGCACACGCGCACTGAAATCGGCGCGCGCATCCAGAAAAGCCTGCGGCTTCGCCCCTTGAAAGCTGAAAATGGACTGCTTGAAGTCACCCACCGCGAAAATCGTGCGCGGTCGTAGCGCGTGGCTTTCCCGCAGGGGCGCGCCGGAGAAAAAATCCTCCGTCAGGGCGCGGGCAATATCCCATTGCGCGGGCGATGTATCCTGAACCTCATCGAGCAGAAGGTGATCGATACCGCCATCAAGCCTGAAGAGCACCCAGGCCGCGCCGGGGTCCCGCAGGAGGTTCTGGGTCGCGGCGATGAGATCTTCATAATCGACCAGGCCACGCCGCGCCTTGTCACCATCGAGACGCCGCAGCGCGCCGAAAATCAAGGCAAGGCTGGTGATGGTTAAATGATAAACCTCATGAAGCTGGTACTGCCGCAACGCCTCAATAAAACGCTCAGCTTCGCTTACAATCACTGCAATCAGATGCGCATGTGATTCCTGGTATTTCTTGCTGGCATAAGCGACGGGTTTGAGAGGCGTATCCTTCACAGTCAATAAAACTTTGCGCCAGGCTTCGACGTCGCGCGCTTCCACCGGTGTGTTCAGCCACAACATCATCGCTTCAAGTCGCGCGCGTGCGGCCGGTGTCCCGAACGCGGCGAGCTGTTTCGCCGCGTCACGCAGCCCGGCTTCATCACGCGGCGTCAGGCAGGCTTCAAGCGCCATCAATAAATCGACATGTTCGAGCGATAAAAGACGCTGACAGGTCGTTTCCAGATCGTCCAACGTTGAGGACGACATGCGTCGGAACCCGCTCAAAGACCCGCGCGCACCATATAATTTTGCGGCAAACTCTTTGACCGAATTATATTCCCGCTTCTGGCTGAGCGCGGCAAAACCCTCTCCCGAACCCCTCGAAGCCGTCTCAAGAATTTCCGTTTCCAGCGCCTGATGAAGGGCGGAGGCGGTATCGGGATCTTCCATCAGCTGAAATTGCGGCGCGATGGCCGCCTCAAGCGGAAAACGTCTTAAAAGGGACTGGCAGAAAGCGTGGATCGTCCCGATCCGCATCCCGCCCGGGCAATCCAACACCTGCGCAAACAAGGCGCGCGCCGCGTCGCGCGTCGCCTCACTACATGGCACATCCAGCTTGCGCAATTCTTGATCCAGATTGTCATCAGACATTGTGACCCATCGCCCCAATACGGATTGAAGGCGCGTCGCCATCTCCGCAGCGGCGGCTTTTGTATAGGTCAGGCTTTGGATCCGCGCAGGGTCGATACCGGGGATAATCCGCATCTCGCCGGTCCGCGGGTCCGGTTCGGCCAGCGGCAACATCAGGCGCAGTAACCGGTCGATCAATAATTTGGTTTTGCCACTCCCTGCCGAGGCGGAAACGAAAACGGAAGCGCGCGGGTCAGAAGCATCGCGCTGAAGCCGCTCCGCCCGCGCGACAGCATCACCTACTGGCGCAGCATCATCGAGGCGAATATCGATCTCATCAGGCGGCGCCTCGTTCATTCATCTCCCTCCGCGCTGATGCGCCACTCCTTGACGCGGGCCAGATGGCCGTAATCATCAAAACGTGGCGCATATTCCGGATAAGGTTGTGCGATATAGGGCATATCCGGGTCATCATATCGCGCCACCCATTCTTCGAGCCGCCGCACGCGAGTTTCAGCTTCTTCGGCAATATCGCCCTCCGACCCGTTGGCAATGACGACGATGCGATCTGACGCCGCATTGCCGGAGACGCGCCAATACTCCAATGATGTGAAACCTTGTGCGGTGATGCCGTCAAAGGCACCTCGCAGGATCATCGCCGCCTCCAGCCAGAGTTGCGAGGCCCAGCCAGCATCTGCGTCCTTGCGCCTCGGCGGCTGGCCTGTTTTGTAATCAATCACGCAGACCTGCCCCAACCCATCGCGATCAATACGATCCGCGCGCGCTGTCAGATCAAACCCACCCTGCGGCGCGTCGAGACGCAATTTGCCGGCGGCTTCCCCCCAGGATTGCTCGGGGCGGAAGTCCCTGCCCGCCTCAAACGCCACGATCTCCTTCGCAATCAGCGTGAAGCGACCCCGCCACCAGGCCCGCATGGCAGGCCGCATGGGTGATCGCGCCAATTTCTCATGCAGCAAGCGTGTCAAATGGCCGACATCCCGCTTCCGGCCCTGGAGCCATTCCGCCAGAGCTTCATGCACGATAACGCCGATATCGGCCCGCCCCGGCGGGGCATTGATGGCGTCGAGCGGACGCAGTTTGAGGATATGTCGCGCATAGATGGCGTAAGGGTCACGCAGCCACGTATCGATTTCCGTGACGCTGAGGCGGCGGGGACGAAGCGGCACGGGTGGGCGCGGCGCAGGTTGCGCGGCGGGCGTTGTCGGCCCTTCCGGTTGATCGATCTGCATCTGCCATTGCCGCGCAGGATGCTGAGGCAGGGACTGACCGCGTCCTTCCAGGTAAGCGTGGATGCGCACCAGCCATCGTGATGGCACGGAAGGTGCATTTTCACGCCGCACAACATGGGACAGAACGACACGGGAGGCGCTGCACATCCCCGACACGAAATCGAACGCGCTCGCGCCAACATCATGTTCCGGCGCGGGTAGGCCGATTTTGAGGCGCATGGGTCGGCTCAACCAGGGGCTCGGCTCCGCGATGCGCGGCCATATCTGCTCTTCCAGCCCAGCCAGTACGGCGAGGTCAAAACGTTGCAGCCGCGCTTCAATGAGGCCGAGAATATAGACGCGCGGATGCAAAGCGCCCCCCTCCCGTCCGCGCAGAATATGCTGGCCCATCACAGATTGACCCTGCATGGATGCCGCAAGAAAGGCCGGGAGGGTCGCAAAACCCTGCGCGCCGAGCAGGTCAGTGAATTGCATCAGGCCGGAAAGATGCTCAGCCAGAGCATGCCCCGCTTCCCCGAACCATAAACGATCCGCCCCGTCCGTCTCCGTCGTACTGGCCAGAGCCTCCGCAACATTGATCAACCGCGTCAGCAAGGTCGGAAGCGGCGCATCCCCGCAGGTCAGAAGCGGATTGAGGATTTTCTCCAGGCGATCAATGAAGTCCTCCGGCGCAACGGGTTGATCAGGCCGATCCGCCAGTTCGGCTTCCCCATCGCCTTCATCGCGGCAGCGCAGGCGCAACCCTTCAAAACCTGGTGGCGGGGCCGGACCGCGCAGGACCATGCGTTCCAATTTGCGGGCACTTGCACGGCAGGCCCCCTGCGACAAGCCACAGGCTGAAAGCGGATGTTTCAGCAGCGCCAGTAAAGGGACCGGCGCCAGCTCTGACGCGACAGCTTCCGCAAGAAGGCGGATGAAAACGGCTGAGGGCGTCAAAGCAAGCGCCTCACCCGCACTATCATCCGCGACAATGCCGAAGCGCAGCAGCTCGACAGAAACACGGCGGGCGATCTGGCGGTCCGGCGTGATCAGGGCCACGCGATGACCGGGATGCTCAAGCGCCTCTCGCAGGATCATGGCAATCGCGCGGGCTTCCTGCTGCGGGTCTTCACAATTGAGACGCGATAGACCGGTCAGATCACAGGGTTGCGGGTCACGCATCCATTGCGCCACACCGGCTGCGGGTGTCATGGCGGCGCGCAGCATGGCAATCCGGCCTTCCGGGATCGCGTCGACCCACGGAAAACCCTGCGACCAAAGGGGAAGATCAGCTCTATCCACCCCGATCGCGTTCAGGATCGATTTCAGGCCAAATTGCGGGTGGCTTTCGGGGAGATTTGCCCAAAGCGCGTCCTCCAATGCCTGATCCAGACCCGGAAGCACCACGCAACCATTTGGCAGACGGGCGACCGTCGAGAGAAACATGCCGACGGAACTTGCAATATCCGTAAACCCGACAGCCCAGATCGGCAGGGTGGGTTGCGCCGCTTCCCACGCAGCCGTCATGACCCCGATGACATGATTCTGACGCGCCACCGGATTGGTGATACCCCCCTCCCTCAGATAATCCGGCCAGAACGCCGTGACGATTTTGAGGAAATCAAGGCAGCGCTGCCAATGCGCGGCGAATTCACCATCATCCGCTTCTGGCAATCGCGCGGCGAGGTCAATTTCCGCGCGCTCCGCATCATCCATGAGATCGGCGAGCGCCTGAGCGAGGCTCCAGGCCTGGTCCAGCCCCGGACGCACCGCAAATGCATCGCCTGACCTTAAAACCAGTGAAGATAACGCGGCCAGACGCTGCATTTTATCACATGCAGGCGGCAGAGTCAGAAGCGCGTCAAGGGCGGACCTTAATTCCGTGCCGGACCCGGTTGCAGGCAGATATTGCGGGCGGAGCGTGAACTCCATGATTTTTTCAAGTTCAGAGAACGGAACGATCCGCGGCAGTAACATGGCCTCGCCATCGCAGAGCCGCAGAAAAGCCTCGGAGATCTGCATGGCGGCGCGACGATTAGGGACGATGATGACGCCATCAGCCTCCCGATGCGCCGCCCCTTCCATGATGCGTTGCCAGTGAAACGCGACGACGTCAAAAAAACTGTCAGAAGCCGCGACCGCGACCACCCTCATGCCAGGCGCTCATGCCATCCGGAGATGATGATGTCACGCGGGCCATTCTCAATGGTTTTTGCCGTGTCCTTCACGCCATGCGCCTTTTCCGGCTCGGATAAATGAATGTGCAGGGCGTGGGCAGGCAGGTAGCGACCGGCTTTTTCCGGCCATTCCACCAGCATGATGGCCCCCTCATCGGCGTCCAGCCCGAGTTCCTGCATCGCATCCACAGCGTCGAGACGCCATAGATCGTAATGAACGATATCGCCCGATGGCAGGCTGTATAGCTGGACCAGCGCGAAAGTGGGGCTCGGCACATCCAGTTTCGCGTCACCCGCCCGGGCGCGGATGAAAGCCCGCGCGAAAACCGACTTCCCCACGCCCATTTCGCCATGAAGCGCGATGACGTCACCTGGCATCGTCACCTGCGCAACTTTCCGTGCGAGGGCTTCTGTTTCTTTCAAGCTGGCCACATGGTAGCGCAAGGGTTGTTCTGTCATTCTGCCTGCTTAACATGAATAAGATGATGATGCGCGTGCGTTGTGCCGCGAAATGGCCCGAAGCCGCACCCGCACCCCGCATGATGGTGAGAGGACGGACTCTCAATGCCTGACGCTTTAAGCCGAGACGATGCGTTCGGTTTCTGATAAGCAACGGCGGGGCACGATAGATAATAGGTGACAGACATGCCGCAAACACCCTTGGAGACTGACGTAGCCATTATCGGAGCCGGGCCGACAGCCCTCTTCGCGGCGTTTGAATGCAGCATGTTGCGCCTGAAAACATTGCTTATTGATGCGTTGGATGAGGTAGGCGGACAATGTGCGGCGCTCTATCCGGAAAAACCGATTTACGACATCCCCGCGCACCCCGCCATCACTGGCGGTGCGTTGATTGAATCCCTTGAGGCGCAGATCGCACCTTTTGACGTGCCGCGCCTTCTCGGACATCAGGTGACGACGCTCAGCGGCTATCGCGGCGCATTCCGCCTTGGCACGGATAAGGGCGCGCAGATCCACGCCAAGGCGATCATCATCGCCGCCGGCGCGGGTGCTTTCGGCCCAAACCGCCCACCTCTGGACGCGCTTGGCGATTATGAGAAAAGCGGCGCCGTGCGTTACTATGTGCGCCGCAAAGCTGATTTTACCGATAAAGATATTGTGATCGCAGGCGGTGGCGATTCGGCGTTGGACTGGGTGATTGAGCTTTCCGAAATCTGCCGGAAGATATATCTCGTGCATCGTCGCGACCGGTTTCGGGGCGCGCCGGAAACGCTGGCGCGGGTTGAGTCCTGCATTGCCTCCGGAAAGGTTGAAAAAATCGTTCCCTATCAGCTCCATGCGCTCTATGGCGAGGAAGGGAAACTGGCAGAGGTGGAGGTGATTGACCTTGAGGGGAAGACCCGCCGCCTCAACGCAACGCATCTTTTACCTTTTTACGGCCTCTCGACAGATCTCGGCCCGATTTTGGGATGGAACCTCGCTGTGACGCGGAACACATTGCCCGTCATGCCCGTCACCATGGAGACAAGCCAACCGGGGATTTTCGCGATCGGTGACGTCGCCAGTTATCCGGGCAAGCTCAAACTGATTCTGCAAGGTTTCAGTGAAGGTGCAATGGCCGCACACGCCATTTATCCTATTATTTATCCTGAGACAGCGTTGCATTTTGAGTATTCGACCAGTAAAGGCGTGCCTCAACCGGGGTGATGATGCGACATCAGGCGGGCGCTGACACCTTTAAGACTTAACAGAAAAATCTGGTTTTGCTACGGTATCGATATGAAGCACGCGGACCCGCCAAAAGAAAATGCCCCGATAACGGCCCTCTCCGCGCCCGATAATGGTGGCTTGTTGGAAATCAACCTCTCCGCCATTGGTGAGAATTACCAGCGTCTGGCAAGGGAAGTCGGCCCCTCGGTTGAAGTCGCTGCTGCCGTCAAGGCCAACGCATATGGACTCGGCGTTGCACAGGTCGTGCCCGCCCTATACGCGGCTGGATGCCGACGTTTTTTCGTCGCGACACGTGATGAAGCGCTTGAGCTTCGTCCGATCCTGGATCACTGCGCCGGCGGCCAAAGCGGTTCCGATAGCTTTATTCACCTCCTCAACGGGCCTTTTACGGAAGATGATGCCGCCCTGGCGGCGGCTCGCATCAGCCCGATCATCAACAGCCTCGCCCAGCTGACACGCTGGAAAAGCGTAATCGCCGCACATCAGGATGCCCCACCCTGCGTGCTGCAATTCGATACCGGCATGTCGCGCTACGGCATGTCGCTTGCGGAGGCGCAGCGTCTCGCGCGGGAGCCTGATCTTTTAAGCGGTGTTTCCGTCGCCTTCACGATGAGCCATCTCGCCAATGCCGATGCCGCATCCGATCCACACAATGCCGCCCAACTGGCAGCGTTCAAGGCCATTCTGGCCTGCCTCCCGCCCGGTCCCTCCTCCATTGCCGCCTCGAGCGGCATTTTTCTTGGGGAGCACTTTCATCGTGACGTGGTGCGCCCCGGTTACGCCCTTTATGGCGGCAACCCGACACCGGGCCGCCCGAACCCCATGAAGCCGGTGATCGCCCTCTATGCCCGGATGATTCAGGCACGGATCGTGCCGAAAGGTGCGGAAGTAGGATATGGCAGTACTTTCCGTGCCGCGCGTGAAAGCCGAATTGCGACGCTCGCCATCGGCTATGCGGACGGGCTTTTGCGCAGTGCTGGCGGAAAGATCTCCGTCGTGCATCCCGCCTTCCCCCAAATTGCCCTCCCCTGTGTTGGCCGCATATCGATGGACAGCATGGCCATTGACATCACGGATCTGCCGACGGCGGGCCTTGCGGAAAACACGCTGTTCGAAATCATTGGCCCGCACCGCCCTCTGGATGACGTCGCGGCCTCCCTCTCAACGATTGGCTATGAAGTGCTGACATCACTGGGCGCGCGGCATTTCCGCCTTTATCATGAGGACCGTTCATGAAAATTCTCATTCTCGGCGCTGGTGTGGTCGGCGTGACAACAGCTTGGTATCTGGCTGAGGAAGGCCATGACGTCACCATTATTGACCGTCAACCCGGCGTCGCGCTGGAAACATCCTATGGCAATGCAGGGCAGATCTCTCCAGGTTACGCGACACCCTGGGCCATGCCGGGCCTGCCTTTGAAAGCCGCGCGCTGGCTTCTGCAGAAGGAAAGCCCGCTCGTCATCCGCCCGGGCGCTCTGACGCCGATGGGTCTGCGTTTCATGATGCAGGTTCTGAGCAATTGCACACATCACGCTTACGACATCAATAAAGGCCGAATGCTGCGCATCGCGGAATATAGCCGCGACTGTCTCATAAAACTGCGTGAGAAGACGGGCATTCAATATGAAGGCCGCCAGAAGGGCCTGATCCAGCTCTTCCGCACGCAGGCGCAGATGGATCACGCGCAGGAGGATATGCGGCTTCTTGACGAAAACGGCGTGCCCCATGAGTTTTTGTCAATGCAGGAAATTCTGGCTCATGAGCCCGGGCTTGAGGGCGCGCGCGCGCGCCTGATGGGCGGGTTACGCCTGCCGGGTGATGAAAGCGGCGACTCTTTTCTATTCACGAAGCACCTTGCGGAAAAAGCGGCGGCGCGCGGCGTCAAATTTCGCTTCCGTGTGCAGATTGACGCACTCGACGCGGCCTCTGACGCGATTTATGGCGTGCGCACTTCTGAGGGGCGTCTGACGGCCGATGCGTATGTTCTTGCCATGGGAAGTTACGCGCCGCGCTTCCTCAAGCCGCTCAACATCAAAATGCCAGTCTACCCGGTAAAAGGTTATTCCCTGACAGCGCCGATCACCGACCCGACGCGTGTCCCGACGGCGACGGTCAATGATGAGAGTTTTAAAGTCGCGATCACCCGGTTTGATCAACGCGTGCGGATTGGCGGCACGGCAGAACTGACAGGCTACAGAACTCAGCTTTCACCCGATCGCCGGGCGACACTTGAGCGATCCTTCTCAGAACTTTTTGGCGGGGCTGATTTACGCCAGGCAACCTACTGGACGGGCCTGCGCCCCTGCACGCCGGACGGAACCCCCATCATCGGACCCGCAGGGCGCTACCGCAATTTATGGCTCAATGCCGGCCATGGCACATTGGGGTGGACGATGGCATGTGGCGCGGGCCAGCTACTGGCGCATCGTATCAGCGGGAAAAAAACGGAGATTCCTGCCTTGGATCTTTCGATTGATCGTTACACCGCCTGATCAACCAACCTCCTTCCTGAAATGACCCTTACTGTAAGGCGCGTGGCGGCGCGATTGCGCGCTGGTGAGTCATGCGTCGACGCCGCCTAAAAAAAGGCCGCCGCGCGCCATTTTAATCGGGATCAGCCAAGCTTAAAAAAACGCATCCTGAAGCGTGAACGCCACTTTATATCGTTCGCTCAAGTAATAGTGAGCTGTTATCGCATATAAATTAATAATGTGACGCATTCGGGGATATTGATATCATCAATGTGATTATTGTTTAAGATAATAGTTGTCAAAAAAAGACATCCACCCGCATTTTACCGAATCGGCCCATTTTTATATTGATTTAAACGGTCATGATGGGATTAAGATAATTTAACAATCAATTTAACGAAGCAGGATGCCCATGGATAATTTGCTGCCGCCCCCATCCCATTCCGCGCATCCCCTTTTTGATGAGCCATCGACGGCTTCGCCCCTCCCGCAGGGAGTGACGGATTTCCGCGTGACGTCCGCCCCCGTGAGTCCGCCTGACGCTGGAATGCGGCAAGATGCCCTTCCTGCCGCAAATGGCGGCACGCCGGTGCTGGACGTCATCGCGGCACGTCAGCAAACGGCGGATTATTTACGACACGTGTCAGGACGGGAGACGCTGCTGGCCGCGACCCAACTGGCGTCGACGCATCCGCCGACGGCCGCTCAAACGATCTTGTCATCTTTGACCAATGCGGGTCGGGGCGCTGCGGACCTTCTAGCGAACAGCGCATTGACTGTCGGCCGTGCTGACGCGCCTATCATACCGGTTGCATCAACGCTTACCTTCCTGACAAGCGACACGGCTTTGATGCAGCCCGCAGCAAAGCCCGTCACCGCGCCGGAACACGCACCCGCCACCGATAACCCGACATTGATCACATCTGATGACGCGTCTGACCTGCAATCCCGACCTTTGAAGCTGTCCACTTACGGTATGGACCTCGGGCCGATCTGGGTACCGGCGCCGGGCGGAGGATGGAGCACCGGTGGCGGGGATGGCGGATGGAATATCAGCATCGGGCCGATCAATCCCGTCATGCCGGGCTATTATCCCCCGCCTGTCAGGCTGCCCTCCCCCGTAGAGGTTCGCTGGAGCGACGCGCACTCACCCAATGCGATGGCCACTTACGGTAATATTTTCTTCGACGTCTTTGGTCGCTACGCGTCAGATGTTGATCTGAACTGGGCCGCCCAGCAGGTCGGCAATGGATGGACGATCGAACAATATCGTTGGGATCAGTCGCACACTGTGACGGCCCTCAATATTTATCGCGGCGTTTTCCGCGATGTTCATGGACGTGACGCGGCCCAGGTGGACGTCGATTTCGCATCACAGAAAATCGGCTATGGCGCGTCCCTCCAGCAATATCGTTGGGACGAGGCCCATAATGATGAGGCTCTTGGACGGGAATATAAGGCTGTCTTCAGAAGCGTGCATGGACGCGATGCGCAGCAGGTCGATATTGACTTCGCGGCCCAGAAAATTGGCTATGGCGCGTCTCTCCAGCAATATCGCTGGGATGAGGCCCATAATGACGAGGCTCTCGGACGGGAATATAAAGCTGTCTTCAAAAGCGTTCACGGACGCGAAGCGCAACAGGTCGATATCGACTTCGCGGCCCAGAAAATCGGCTATGGCGCTTCCCTGGAGCAGTATCGCTGGGACGAAGCCCATAATAATGAGGCCCTCGGACGGGAATATAAGGCCGTCTTCAAAAGCGTCCATGGACGGGACCCGGCGCAATCTGACCTGGACTTCGCCGCGAAGCGGATCGGCACCGATACGTCCCTGGAGCAATATCGCTGGGATGAAGCGCATGGCGATTATGCGCGCGATAATTACGCGAAGCTCTTCAAGGAGATTCACGGGCGTGATCCGGCGCCTTCCGATCTGGACTTTGCCGCAAAGCGAATGGGCACGGATACGTCCCTGCAACAATATCGTTGGGATGAAGCGCATGGCGACTATGCGCGCGATAATTACGCGAAACTTTTTAAAGATATTCACGGGCGCGACGCGACGGCCGCCGACATTGATAATGTCGCGAAACGCATCGGTACGGATACATCCTGGCAGCAATATCGATTGGAGGAGGCGCGCAGTCCTGACACGCTTGCAAACATCCAACGATCTTACCAGCAAATATACATGTACGGCGCCTCATCTGCCGAAATTGACGCCATCGCACAGAAAATTGCCGATGGCGCATCCTGGCAGCAATATTGGAAGGACGAGGCAAACAGCCCTGCCGCACGTGCGGGTTATGCGAACGCCTATAAAAACATTCACGCGCATGACCCATCTCAAGCCGATATTGATTGGGCCGCCGAGCAGATCAGCAATGGTTATTCCCTCAAGGATTATCGCACGATAGAGGCCCGCAACGCCGAATCAACGCGCGCCATCACCTCTATCAGTCAGGAGGTAAGTGGCGCAGCGCCAACAGAAGCGCAGCTTGAACAAGCGCGGTATGACCTGGGAGGCGGGTGGGGCCTCGATAACGTCAGGATCAAACTCGCTTATTCCCCCGAGACAGCGAGTCGTCTGTCCAAACTCTATGATGACGCTGTCGCAAGCCTTGGTGACACGTATCGCGATACGATCACGGTCGGACGCGAGGTATTTGTCAAAACGCTACAATATGCTGCAGCAAACAAAGAAGTTATTTTCGAAAACATCACTGCGGCTGCCTTAGCAAGATGGATTCCACGCCCGACGCAAATATTGCGCAATATTTGCGTCGGGCTGGAATCCATCTTGCTAAGGCAGCCGCAGTGATGTTTTCGAAAATAACTTCTTTGTTTGCTGCAGCATATTGTAGCGTTTTGACAAATACCTCGCGTCCGACCGTGATCGTATCGCGATACGTGTCACCAAGGCTTGCGACAGCGTCATCATAGAGTTTGGACAGACGACTCGCTGTCTCGGGGGAATAAGCGAGTTTGATCCTGACGTTATCGAGGCCCCACCCGCCTCCCAGGTCATACCGCGCTTGTTCAAGCTGCGCTTCTGTTGGCGCTGCGCCACTTACCTCCTGACTGATAGAGGTGATGGCGCGCGTTGATTCGGCGTTGCGGGCCTCTATCGTGCGATAATCCTTGAGGGAATAACCATTGCTGATCTGCTCGGCGGCCCAATCAATATCGGCTTGAGATGGGTCATGCGCGTGAATGTTTTTATAGGCGTTCGCATAACCCGCACGTGCGGCAGGGCTGTTTGCCTCGTCCTTCCAATATTGCTGCCAGGATGCGCCATCGGCAATTTTCTGTGCGATGGCGTCAATTTCGGCAGATGAGGCGCCGTACATGTATATTTGCTGGTAAGATCGTTGGATGTTTGCAAGCGTGTCAGGACTGCGCGCCTCCTCCAATCGATATTGCTGCCAGGATGTATCCGTACCGATGCGTTTCGCGACATTATCAATGTCGGCGGCCGTCGCGTCGCGCCCGTGAATATCTTTAAAAAGTTTCGCGTAATTATCGCGCGCATAGTCGCCATGCGCTTCATCCCAACGATATTGTTGCAGGGACGTATCCGTGCCCATTCGCTTTGCGGCAAAGTCCAGATCGGAAGGCGCCGGATCACGCCCGTGAATCTCCTTGAAGAGCTTCGCGTAATTATCGCGCGCATAATCGCCATGCGCTTCATCCCAGCGATATTGCTCCAGGGACGTATCGGTGCCGATCCGCTTCGCGGCGAAGTCCAGGTCAGATTGCGCCGGGTCCCGTCCATGGACGCTTTTGAAGACGGCCTTATATTCCCGTCCGAGGGCCTCATTATTATGGGCTTCGTCCCAGCGATACTGCTCCAGGGAAGCGCCATAGCCGATTTTCTGGGCCGCGAAGTCGATATCGACCTGTTGCGCTTCGCGTCCGTGAACGCTTTTGAAGACAGCTTTATATTCCCGTCCGAGAGCCTCGTCATTATGGGCCTCATCCCAGCGATATTGCTGGAGAGACGCGCCATAGCCAATTTTCTGGGCCGCGAAGTCAATATCGACCTGCTGCGCATCGCGTCCATGCACGCTTCTGAAGACAGCCTTATATTCCCGTCCAAGAGCCTCATCATTATGGGCCTCGTCCCAACGATATTGCTGGAGGGACGCGCCATAGCCGATTTTCTGTGATGCGAAATCGACGTCCACCTGGGCCGCGTCACGTCCATGAACATCGCGGAAAACGCCGCGATAAATATTGAGGGCCGTCACAGTGTGCGACTGATCCCAACGATATTGTTCGATCGTCCATCCATTGCCGACCTGCTGGGCGGCCCAGTTCAGATCAACATCTGACGCGTAGCGACCAAAGACGTCGAAGAAAATATTACCGTAAGTGGCCATCGCATTGGGTGAGTGCGCGTCGCTCCAGCGAACCTCTACGGGGGAGGGCAGCCTGACAGGCGGGGGATAATAGCCCGGCATGACGGGATTGATCGGCCCGATGCTGATATTCCATCCGCCATCCCCGCCACCGGTGCTCCATCCTCCGCCCGGCGCCGGTACCCAGATCGGCCCGAGGTCCATACCGTAAGTGGACAGCTTCAAAGGTCGGGATTGCAGGTCAGACGCGTCATCAGATGTGATCAATGTCGGGTTATCGGTGGCGGGTGCGTGTTCCGGCGCGGTGACGGGCTTTGCTGCGGGCTGCATCAAAGCCGTGTCGCTTGTCAGGAAGGTAAGCGTTGATGCAACCGGTATGATAGGCGCGTCAGCACGGCCGACAGTCAATGCGCTGTTCGCTAGAAGGTCCGCAGCGCCCCGACCCGCATTGGTCAAAGATGACAAGATCGTTTGAGCGGCCGTCGGCGGATGCGTCGACGCCAGTTGGGTCGCGGCCAGCAGCGTCTCCCGTCCTGACACGTGTCGTAAATAATCCGCCGTTTGCTGACGTGCCGCGATGACGTCCAGCACCGGCGTGCCGCCATTTGCGGCAGGAAGGGCATCTTGCCGCATTCCAGCGTCAGGCGGACTCACGGGGGCGGACGTCACGCGGAAATCCGTCACTCCCTGCGGGAGGGGCGAAGCCGTCGATGGCTCATCAAAAAGGGGATGCGCGGAATGGGATGGGGGCGGCAGCAAATTATCCATGGGCATCCTGCTTCGTTAAATTGATTGTTAAATTATCTTAATCCCATCATGACCGTTTAAATCAATATAAAAATGGGCCGATTCGGTAAAATGCGGGTGGATGTCTTTTTTGACAACTATTATCTTAAACAATAATCACATTGATGATATCAATATCCCCGAATGCGTCACATTATTAATTTATATGCGATAACAGCTCACTATTACTTGAGCGAACGATATAAAGTGGCGTTCACGCTTCAGGATGCGTTTTTTTAAGCTTGGCTGATCCCGATTAAAATGGCGCGCGGCGGCCTTTTTTTAGGCGGCGTCGACGCATGACTCACCAGCGCGCAATCGCGCCGCCACGCGCCTTACAGTAAGGGTCATTTCAGGAAGGAGGTTGGTTGATCAGGCGGTGTAACGATCAATCGAAAGATCCAAGGCAGGAATCTCCGTTTTTTTCCCGCTGATACGATGCGCCAGTAGCTGGCCCGCGCCACATGCCATCGTCCACCCCAATGTGCCATGGCCGGCATTGAGCCATAAATTGCGGTAGCGCCCTGCGGGTCCGATGATGGGGGTTCCGTCCGGCGTGCAGGGGCGCAGGCCCGTCCAGTAGGTTGCCTGGCGTAAATCAGCCCCGCCAAAAAGTTCTGAGAAGGATCGCTCAAGTGTCGCCCGGCGATCGGGTGAAAGCTGAGTTCTGTAGCCTGTCAGTTCTGCCGTGCCGCCAATCCGCACGCGTTGATCAAACCGGGTGATCGCGACTTTAAAACTCTCATCATTGACCGTCGCCGTCGGGACACGCGTCGGGTCGGTGATCGGCGCTGTCAGGGAATAACCTTTTACCGGGTAGACTGGCATTTTGATGTTGAGCGGCTTGAGGAAGCGCGGCGCGTAACTTCCCATGGCAAGAACATACGCATCGGCCGTCAGACGCCCCTCAGAAGTGCGCACGCCATAAATCGCGTCAGAGGCCGCGTCGAGTGCGTCAATCTGCACACGGAAGCGAAATTTGACGCCGCGCGCCGCCGCTTTTTCCGCAAGGTGCTTCGTGAATAGAAAAGAGTCGCCGCTTTCATCACCCGGCAGGCGTAACCCGCCCATCAGGCGCGCGCGCGCGCCCTCAAGCCCGGGCTCATGAGCCAGAATTTCCTGCATTGACAAAAACTCATGGGGCACGCCGTTTTCGTCAAGAAGCCGCATATCCTCCTGCGCGTGATCCATCTGCGCCTGCGTGCGGAAGAGCTGGATCAGGCCCTTCTGGCGGCCTTCATATTGAATGCCCGTCTTCTCACGCAGTTTTATGAGACAGTCGCGGCTATATTCCGCGATGCGCAGCATTCGGCCTTTATTGATGTCGTAAGCGTGATGTGTGCAATTGCTCAGAACCTGCATCATGAAACGCAGACCCATCGGCGTCAGAGCGCCCGGGCGGATGACGAGCGGGCTTTCCTTCTGCAGAAGCCAGCGCGCGGCTTTCAAAGGCAGGCCCGGCATGGCCCAGGGTGTCGCGTAACCTGGAGAGATCTGCCCTGCATTGCCATAGGATGTTTCCAGCGCGACGCCGGGTTGACGGTCAATAATGGTGACGTCATGGCCTTCCTCAGCCAGATACCAAGCTGTTGTCACGCCGACCACACCAGCGCCGAGAATGAGAATTTTCATGAACGGTCCTCATGATAAAGGCGGAAATGCCGCGCGCCCAGTGATGTCAGCACTTCATAGCCAATCGTTGAGAGGGAGGCCGCGACGTCATCCAGAGGGCGGTGCGGGCCAATGATTTCGAACAGCGTGTTTTCCGCAAGGCCCGCCGTCGGCAGATCCGTGATGTCAATGGCCATGCTGTCCATCGATATGCGGCCAACACAGGGGAGGGCAATTTGGGGGAAGGCGGGATGCACGACGGAGATCTTTCCGCCAGCACTGCGCAAAAGCCCGTCCGCATAGCCGATGGCGAGCGTCGCAATTCGGCTTTCACGCGCGGCACGGAAAGTACTGCCATATCCTACTTCCGCACCTTTCGGCACGATCCGTGCCTGAATCATCCGGGCATAGAGGGCGATCACCGGCTTCATGGGTTCGGGCGGCCCGGTGTCGGGTTGCCGCCATAAAGGGCGTAACCGGGGCGCACCACGTCACGATGAAAGTGCTCCCCAAGAAAAATGCCGCTCGAGGCGGCAATGGAGGAGGGACCGGGCGGGAGGCAGGCCAGAATGGCCTTGAACGCTGCCAGTTGGGCGCATTGTGTGGATCGGATGCGGCATCGGCATTGGCGAGATGGCTCATCGTGAAGGCGACGGAAACACCGCTTAAAAGATCAGGCTCCCGCGCGAGACGCTGCGCCTCCGCAAGCGACATGCCGTAGCGCGACATGCCGGTATCGAATTGCAGCACGCAGGGTGGGGCATCCTGATGTGCGGCGATTACGCTTTTCCAGCGTGTCAGCTGGGCGAGGCTGTTGATGATCGGGCTGAT